>NZ_LARW01000112.1 GCF_000971055.1 Sphingomonas sp. SRS2 | reverse complement strand
CCGCCCGGGGCGACGCCGAGTTCGGCCAGGGGGTCGGCGGGCGGGGCCTCCGCGCTATTGCCGGCGCCAGCAACCGAGCCGGCGTTGCCGGTCTTATCCTTGGAATGGAATCCGACGATCGCAGCCGCCAGCAGGACGACCAGAAACACGACCGCAAGGCCCGTTATGCCGATCCGTACGCGCTGCATCAGGCGGTGATCCCCATGGGCGCTAATTTCCGACAGCCTGCCGCCGAGGTCAATCGCCAATATTTTGCGGTGCAGGATGGAAAATTTCAGACGCCTCAGCGTCGCAGTAGCGCCGGGACCGGCAGGCCTCTGGCCTCGAGCCAGGCCGGATTGAACAGCGACGACAGGTAGCGCATCCCCGAATCGCACAGGATCGTCACGATCGTCTTGCCCGGTCCCATCTCCTTCGCAAGCGCGATCGCGCCGGCGACGTTGATCCCGGACGACAGCCCGACGCACAGGCCCTCATGTTCGAGCAGCGCATAGACCTGCTCCAGGCCCGCCTCGTCCGAGATGCGGAACTGGGTGTCGATCGGTGCGCCATCGAGATTGGCGGTGATGCGGCTCTGGCCGATTCCTTCGGCGACGCTGCTACCCTCGGCCTTGAGTTCGCCATGAGCGAAATAATTGAAGAGTGCGGCGCCATGTGGATCGGTCAGCCCGATCACGACGTCCTCACGGAACTCCTTCAGTCCGAGACCGACGCCCGCCAGCGTACCGCCGGTGCCGACCGCGCAGGTGAAGCCGTCGATCCCGCCCCCGGTCTGCGCCCAGATCTCGGGCGCGGTGGTGCGGATATGCGCAAGCCGGTTGGCGGTGTTGTCGAACTGGTTGGCCCAGAGCGCGCCGGGAGTCTCCTCGGCGATACGCCGCGAAGTGTGCACATAATGGGCGGGATTCGAATAGGCGGTGGGAGCGACCAGCACCAGCTCGGCGCCCAGTGCGCGCAGCGTCTGCTGCTTCTCCTGGCTCTGGGTGTCGGTCATCACGATGATGGTGCGGTAGCCCCGCGCATTGCCGACCAGCGCCAGGCCGATGCCGGTATTGCCTGCGGTCCCCTCGACGATGATGCCGCCGGGCTGGATCAGACCCCGTTCCTCGGCGTCGGTGATGATCGCCAGCGCGGCGCGATCCTTCACCGAGCCGCCGGGGTTCATGAACTCGCACTTGGCGAGGATTTCGCATCCGGTCGCCTCGCTCGGCCCCTTGAGCCGGACCAGCGGGGTATTGCCGATCAGCGCGAGCGCGTCGGGCGCAATCTTGTCACTTGCCATGGCGGTTCCCTAGCCGAGCGCGATCGCGCTTGCCAACATAGCTTCTCTTTGGCGCTCGTCTGTGCTGCTTTGCCCCTTATGGATGCGCGCAAGACCAGTTTCCCGCCGATCGTCGATCAGGACACCCGCGTGTTGTTCCTCGGCAGCCTGCCGGGTGAGGCATCGCTACGCGCGGCGCGCTATTATGCGCATCCGCAGAACCAGTTCTGGCGGCTGGTGGGCGCAGTGATCGGCGATGAGGGGCTTCCCGGCCTCGACTATCCCAATCGGCTCGCCGCGCTTGCGGCGGCGGGGGTAGGTCTGTGGGACGTGGTCGCCGATGCGGTGCGGCAGGGCAGCCTGGATGGAGCGATCCGCGATCATCGGCCTAATGATCTCGCCGCGCTGGTCGCCTCGCTGCCCGTGTTGCGGGCGATCGGATTCAATGGTGCAACTGCGGCGCGAATCGGGCGGAAGATGATTGGCGAGCCGGCTGGCATCGTGCTTATCGACCTGCCGTCCAGCAGCCCTGCATATACGCTCAACTATGCTGCAAAATTGCATGACTGGGCAAAAATTCGGCAATTTCTGAGGCCTTTGAAAGATTCCGCCCAACGATGAGGCAGAATCTTCAGTTCATCCTGGCTTCATCGCGTTCCTCTACTTGACGCAGTGCACACAAGGACTCCAAGACATCGCCGCTATGCACAATCATTCCCGCTTTATCACCGCCGCCGTTCTCGGCTCCGCCCTCCTGCTCACCGCTTGCGGTAAGCCCGAGACCATCACCTCGGGCGATAACGATCCCGACGCCGCGACGATCAACGCCGCCGCGCCGGTCGAATTGCCGCCGATGGTGCTCCGCAGCCGGACCTATCGCTGCAAGGATGCCAGCCTCGTCTATGTCGATTTCTTCAGCAACAACACTGCTGCGTACAAGACCGAGAAGGAAGGCGCAGCGACCACTCTGACTGCCGCCGAAGCGGGCAAGCCCTATATCGCCGAAGGCTATTCGATCAGCGGCGACGGGCCGCAGGTCGAGATCGCGGCGCCCGGCAAGGCGGCGCAGAGCTGCAAGGCCTGAGTCCCTCTCTTACAGTCATTGGGCCGGTGGAGCATTGCTCCGCCGGCCTTTTTCATGCGGGCGGCTGGCAGATATCGACCCAGGCCGCGCCGGTCAGCAGTGCCAGCCGATCGGGGCTGAGGCAGACCGAAGCCGTGCGTGACCCCGCCGCCGGATAGACCAGCTCGAAATCGCGAAGCGACACATCGCAATAGACCGGCAGGGGCGTCGCCAGCCCGAAGGGGCAAACTCCGCCCACGGGATGCCCGGTCAGCGTCTCGACCTCCTGCGCGCCGAGCATGCGGGGGCGGCCGCCCAGGGCATCCTTGGTCTTGCGATTGTCGAGCCGGGCGTCACCGCGCGCAACCACCAGCATGACCATATCGTTCACCCGCACCGACAGCGTCTTCGCGATCTGGCCCGGCAGCACGCCCAGCGTTTCGGCGGCCTCGGCGACGGTCGCGGTGCTCGCCGACTGGCTGATGATCGCGATGTCGGGGGCGTTTGCGGCGAAATAGGCTTGGACCGATTCCAGACTCATCGTCAGCCCTTGCGGATGATCAGCCCAAAGGGCGTCGACGGTTGATCGAGCGCGGTGCCCGGAGCGAAATTGAGCTGCGCGACCGAAAAGCTGCGCGAGATCAGCATGACCGCGATCCGTTCAACATCGGAGCGCGGAATGGCGTTTGGCGCTGCACCGGGACCGGTGGCGAGGTCAAACATATGCACCGCATAGCCGCCCGGCCGCAGCATCATCATCGCCTCGATCAGGAAGCTGGAAGTGTTGCCGGTCATGTGGAGGCGGCCGGCAGCGCCAAGCGACCACAGGAAATCGAAACCGCGCTCGCTGGCGGGCTGATCGGATATCGACAGCGGAATGCCGGGCAGCAGGCCGTCGGGGCCCGGCACCGCGTCGATCGGCGAGCAGGGCAGTGCGTGCCACGGGATGCCGGCGCTACCCGGGGCGGCGACGGTGGCGACCATCGCATGGCATTTATGCGCCGCCATGACCGGGGCGAGCGCCGCCGCCCGCCGCCCGAGCGCCAGCCCGCGCGCTCCGGGCTGGAGCATGCCGTAACGCTCGAGCGTCTGGGCGACGAAGGCGAGCTGCCAGCTATGGCGGCGGTCGCTCGCATCGGTGCCGAGTGCCGTCGCCCATTGTCCATATTCGGGCTCTGCAAGCTGGTCGTCTGTCATCGGTTGGGATACCGGATCGCGTAGCAGCGGTGGTTCGTCACCGACGAGCCGGAACGGCGTGTCGAGAGCCTGCGTGCCTAACTGAGTCGGGAGGAGATATTGCTCGGCGATCGCCCCGTCGGCGCCGCCGATTTCCTCCGCGATGATGGTGAGATCTGCGGCCCGGGCGTCGGTGCCCTCCGAGCAGAAGCCGAAGGCCGCATAGGTCGCCCCGGCGACGGCAAGGACCGATATCGTCATGCCGCGCTCCGCGGCCGTGCGGTCGGCCAGGTCGAGCCGTGACGATGTGACGAAGATGGCGTCGCGGCCGCTGCCCTGGACGAATGCGTTGATGTGGACGCGCAACTCGCCGAAGGTCGCCAACAGCTTGTCGAACTTGATCGTGAAGGTCACGCGGCCGGGATGGAAAGCGATATAGGGCGTGTGGAAGACATAGCGCGGATCGGGGCCGCGCTCCTCGCCGCCCAGCGGCTTGATTGCGCTGCTATGGCCGACCATGAACCCGAATGGATCGAGCTCGCGTACCAGTTCCTGATTTTCGCTTTCCGACATGGGGGCTCTTTAGGACCGGATGCGTCGTGGCGGAAGTGGTGCTGGCTTAGTCATCGGCCGGTCGCTTACGCCCGGCCTTGGCCCAGGGCTGGCCGATCCAGCGGCGGTAGATGTCATGGGTGAGCCAGAGCAGCGGCACACGGTGCGGCGCTATACCGGGCAGGCTCCACGGGTCCAGGCCGCTGAACGGCAGGAAGGGGTTGCGGCGGCTGTAGGCAAACAGCTCGACCCGCGTGCTCGGGCGGCTCGTACCGGCGCGGGCGTGGAAGCCGAAGGTGTCCGCCACCACCAGCGTGTTCGCGGGTACAGCGAAGGCCGTCGGCTGGGGCAGGCCGAGCTCGGCGAGCGCTCCGGCGTCGATCCGGAAGGAGCCGCGGGCCGAGAGATAATCTCCCTCGTCGCGAACGGCGAGGCTGCGCGCCCGTTCCCAGGCAAGCCGCTCGGGCGTCAGCCGGTGCGAGCCCGCGACATAGGTGAGCGGGCCGTCCTCGGCGTCGACATCCTCCAGGAACAGCCATGCCTTCATGGAGGGATGAAAGGTGTCGGCATGGATGTTGGTCTGGGGGTCTGGCGCGGCGTCATGGCGATTGCTCAGGATCGACTGGACGTACAGCAGTGGCTCGATGTCGAAGCTGGCGACGTAGCGGGCCAGCGATCGCCAGCGGGAGTCGCGCAGGAAGGCGCGGATCGCCGGCACCTCACGGATCATTGCGGGGTCGACCGCATAGCGGCGGGTCACGGTATCGCCCTGCACCATCTCCCGCGCAGGCCCAGACCAGTCTCGCAGCTGGCCGCGCAATGCGGCGAAGGCCTCGGACGGAAGAAAATCCCGCTTTACCACGAAGCCATCGCGCTCGAACGCGGCGAGGTCGGCAGGGTCGACCGCCGCAGCCAGCCCGGCGCGCCGCCGCTCGGCCATCGCGCGGGCGAGGCGGACGCGGTGCGCATGCAGCCCGCGCCGGTTGAGGCGGGGTGATCCGATAAGCGGATTGTCGAGGAAGGACTTGGCTCCGGTGAGCAGTTGCGCCGCCCACCAGGGCGCGAGAAGCAAACGCAGAATCGGAGACATGGAGGCTGTTTAGGCGATCCCGCGCGATTTGAGGATGGCTTCGATGGGCGCGACATCGGTGGGGTTGTTGAGTTCGATCGCATCCCAGTCGATCGGCTCGAAGGGAACAACCCCTACGGCGATGCCACCCGCGAGGAAACGCAGCTGTTCGAGCCCTTCGAGCTGCTCGATTTCCGAGACCCCCAACGCGACATAGCGGCGCAGCGCATCTGGCCGATAGGCGTATACGCCGAGGTGGAGATGGACCGGCGGGAAGGGGAGGGCCGCCGCGTCGGGCGGAAGATGCGGGATCACGCGCTTCGAGAAATAGAGCGCGCGGCGGTCGCCGCCGAACACCACCGTGGTCCCGCCGACGCGACCTTGCGCCTGATCCTCCACGAGATGCGCGTAGGTGCTCTGCGCGCAGCGGATCGCGGGGGTCATCATCGCAAGCTCGGGCGCGGCGCGCAGCGCGTCGACCAGCGCAGTGACGACATGGGCGGGGGTGAGCGGCGCATCGCCCTGGAGATTGACGACCACCTCCGGCTCGATGCCCAGCCGCGCGATCGCATCGGCGCAGCGTTCGGTGCCGTTGGCGCAGCTCTCGGCGGTCATCACCACCTGGCCGCCGAAGACCCGCACTGCGTCGGCGATGCGGTCGTCGTCCGTGGCGACCCAGATCGAGGCGGGGTCGGCGATCGCCATCGCGCATTCCCAGCTGCGCTGGATCAGTGGCTTGGTGGTGCCCGTCGCGCCGACCAGCGCCGCCAGCGGCTTGGCCGGATAGCGCGAGGACTTATACCGTGCGGGAATGATGACCGCGACGTCGGTCACGCCAGATCCTCGCCGCTCAGCTCAGGCCGTAGCGGACGAAATCGTGAATATGGACGATGCCTGCCGGATAATCGGGGCGTTCTTCATCCATCACGAAGACCGTGGTGATCTTGCAGTCGTTCATGATCATCAGCGCGTCTTCCGCCAGCATGTCGAGCGGCACCGTCTTCGGGTTCGGCGTCATCACCACCGCGGCGGTGCCGTCGAGCAGATCGCCGATATGGCGGCGAAGATCGCCGTCGGTGATCACCCCGACCAGCCGTCTGTCGCCATCGACGACGCCCGCGACGCCGAAGCCGATCGAAGTCATTGTCATGATCACTTCGCGCATCGGCGTGCCGAGATCGACGAGCGGCAGGCTCGCGCCGCTGTGCATCATCTCGCTCACCGCCATCAGGCGCAGGCCGATCGCGCCACCGGGGTGAAGCTGCTTCAGGCTGTCGCGCGCGATGCCGCGCACGTCCATCAGCGCCATCGCCAGCGCGTCGCCGAGCGCCAGCATCATCACGGTCGAACTGGTCGGCGCGATATTGCTGGGGCAGGCTTCACGCACCTGCGGAAGCAGCAGCCGGACGTCGGCCGCCTGCATGACCGGCGAATCGAGCCGTGAGGCGACGCCGATGATGCGGATGCGAAGATGGCGGCAATGCTGCATCACCGGGGTAAGCTCGGTGGTCGCGCCCGAGTTGGACAGGACGATCAGCGTGTCGCCATGGCGCACCATGCCGAGGTCGCCATGCGCGGCTTCGGCGGGATGAATGAAGATCGCGGGCGATCCGGTGGCGGACAAGGTCGCCGCGATCTTGCGGGCGATATGGCCTGACTTGCCCATACCGGTGACGACGATGCGTCCCTCGGTCGAATCGAGCAGCCGGACGGCGGCGCTGAAGCTGTCGTCGAGCAGCGCCTCAAGCTGGACCAGTGCGTCGATCTCGGCCCGCAATACCTGCCGGCCACGTTCAAGAATGATATGATTGGCCGCTTCGGACCGGATGTCGTGTGTTATCACGCTCGTCTCCCTGGCCCCACTGCGCGCCGCGAAAATAGCCGCGCATGCATTTGTTGCAACATATTAATTGCGGCAACGCACCAAAATGGTCTCGGGTCCGCTGTTATGGACGTAGCCGCAGGCCGGATACCTTGGCTGTCAGGCCTTTTTTCGGACGATCATGCCGAAGGATGTGGCCACCCAGCGCAGCAGCGCAAGCCGGAGATGAGGACCGCTCGAATAGGGCGGAAGGTCGATGACCCGGTCGAGTTCGCTTTCGCCGCTGTCGAATGTGAGCGGAATGACCTCATGGCCCTGACGGATCAGGCGAATTGCAAGCTGTTCGAAATCGCGGCGCCGAAAAATGACGGTCGCCCCGTCGTCCAGCGTGTCGGTGTTTGAGCTCAGGTTAAGTTCGGTGGTGTGCACCGCGATCCCGCCCGGTTTCAGGCATCGGAGCGAATTCTCGAAAAAATCGAGGCCAGCCTGGATCGAGCCGAGATGTTCATAAGCGCAGGACGACCAGGTGAAATCGAAATCGCGCAGATCGGCGGGAATGGCATTCATGTCAACTTCGCGGAAGCGCACCCGATCAAAGAACGCTTTCTCTTCACATAAATGGGGATGATAGATCTGGCGTAAATTCGCGCCGAGTTGGTCCGTTTTGTTCCATGCCTGGGCCCGATCGTCGTCAGCGGCGAGATCGGTCGCGACGATGTGGCACCCGGTTGCGGCGAACGCCGACGAGAGCGGCTCAATCCCCACGCCGAAGCCGAGGCCTCGCGATCCGCTCCGCAAGACACCGTAATGTTCCAGCGTCCTGCAGATAAAGACGAATTCCCACTGCTTGCGATGCCGCGAAGGTGCTTGCCCGATTCGTGCGCACCATTCGGCATAGAGGGGCTCGTCGATCTGATGCGCCGTGCACATCTGCGAGATCGGTTCCGCGAGGGTCGCGCGGCGCTCGACGATCACGGCTGCGAGCGCGCCGCTGCCTGGCTCAGAGAGGAATTCGCGTCGGGCAGTCTCGAAGCGGCGGTGCAGCGCATCGCTGCTTTCGGCACCGGTCACATTGATCTCGATGCCGTCTGCCGACGCATCGGCGTCATCACTCACGGTACCCATCACAGCGTAGCTAAAACCCAGTCCGCCGCGCATCGAGATACTGACTTCGCTGTTACGCTCTACTAGCGATGCCAGCGATATCGTCTTGATCTTGGGGTCCGCGATCCCGCCCTGGCCGTTGAGCCGGTTGATCGCGACCACCAAATCTCCCTTGTTGGCGCGCAAGCCGTTGAGCCGGATCTTGAAGCGAATGCGCCCGCCGGCCGAAGGTATGTAATCGGTATGGAAGGCGTAGCCCGGCACGATTGGCGGCATATGCCCCGCCGTATCGGCCAACGCGCTTGCGTGGCCCGGCCAGAAAGAAAAAGGATTCAGCGCGAGCGGCGCGCGGCTGCGATAAGGGAAGGCGCGTAGATCGCGCCAGACATGCCGCCAGAGAGCGCCCCACTTACGAAGCAGCGGGGTTCCGTCTTGCGGCGATGAGGCTGCTGGTATCGGTGCATTGATCGTCATACGGGCGGGTCGTCTATGGGCGCACTGGGTCAATGTTTCAACCGCATAGATCCGTGCCGCCTAAACGCTCTACAAACGACCTGACGCGGCTTCTTTCACGGCGATATAATGCGCTGGATTGGTGTTCCAAGGGGCCGGGTTGAAGCTTTCAATCCAGCTAACATCTCGCCCAGCGCGCGCATTGAAAAAATAACGGACACCGGCATGAGATGCAGGTGTTCAAGTAATATATTTGGATCAGGTGTTTTGGAGCTACCATAAATTGCTTAATCAGAAGATTGCTGCGCTCTTGCCCCTTGCCGCCGCTCGCATTGCCAATTCGCCGGGGCAACGCCATATTCTTCGGTTCGGAGATATGATTTGAACCAACCGGGACCAGGTCAAGGCGGCGACAGGGGCTGGCTGCAGCGGATGAACACGCTGACGGCGCGGCGTGGCGATGTCGTGCGGCCGCAGGTGCCGGCGGGGCAGCGGGTCTATGCGATCGGGGACGTGCATGGCCGGCTCGACCTGCTGATCCCGCTGCTCGCGCATATCCGCGATGATATCGCGGCCCGCTCGATCGCCGACAATCATGTGGTCCTGCTCGGCGATCTGGTCGATCGTGGCCCTTATTCGGCGGAAACGCTGGAATATGCGATCAGTGGACTGCCGAATTTCGCCACCTTCCACATCCTGATGGGCAACCATGAGGAAGCGATGCTGCGCGCGCTCGATCCGCTCGAGGATCGCAGCCAGAATCTCTGGCTGAAATTCGGCGGCTATGAAACGCTGGCCAGCTATGGCGTGCCGGTCTCGTCGCTGGGCGACGAAATCCCGCCGATCGAGACGTTGCGGCAATATGTTCCCGAGCGTCACCGGCTGTTCCTCGACAACCTGCCTGATGCGATGCGGTTTGGCGATTATGTGCTGGTCCATGCCGGAATCCGGCCGGGCGTTGCGCTCGAGGACCAGAATTCCGCTGATATGCGCTGGATCCGCACCGAATTTCTCGAACATCGCGGGGAACTGGGCGCCTATATCGTCCATGGCCATTCGATTTCGACCGAACCCGACATCCAGACCAACCGCATCGGTATCGACACGGGCGCCTATCGCAGCGGCGTCCTGACCGCGCTGGGGCTGGAGGGCGAGCGGCGATGGCTGTTGCGCGCCAGCGTCGTCGACGGCGAAGTTCAAACGAAATTAAGCACCTTGGGTTAAGCCTCGACTCGGAGCAGCGCCGATAGTCCGGAAATCGGGCCGTCGGCGGAATGCTTCGCAGCTCAGGGGGCAGGCCGAATGCGGCGCGTGCGGGGAAGATCGGCCCTTGCGGTCGAGAATATGGAAGAGAACGGGACCGAGCGGCCGCGCTTTATCCGCGGGCTGTTTCCGCGCGCCGATACGCATGACCAGCAATCGATCGGCAACCGGGTCCGCATGGCGGCCGACGCACTGCCGATGCTGTTGCTGGCCAACGTCGTGGTGGTTGCCGGACTCTGGCTGATCCGCCGCCCCGATCCCGGCGGCACGGGCTTCATGCTGCTCGCCATTCCCCTGGCGCTCATCATCGTCGCGGGGCTCGGAGTGCGCCTGCTCATCCGCCACAAGCGCGACGGAAAATCATCGCCCGAGCGGATGCACGGCATCGTCACGCTGTTCGGTTTCGCACAAGGCCTGGCATGGTCCGGCTGGATGGTCGGCGCCGGCGCCGACATGACCTCCAACAACTGGCCGGTCGCGGCGATCGCCTATTCGGCGTTGCTCGTCATCACCACGCTGGCCTTCGCGCCGGTTCCGACCGCGGCGCTGGCATTGTGGCTGACGCTGTCGATCACCGCGACGGCAGCGGCCGGGCAGTGGATGGCGCTTGCCATGTTGTTGCCCTTGCTCGTCATCGCGGCGGTCGCGCTGGGCGGTATCTCGGAGCGCAGCTATCTGGCCTCGCGCCGCTGGCTTGCCAATGCGACAACCGCGCTCAAGGCTGCGGTGCTGCTGCGCGAGTTCGAGGAGAATAGGCGCGGCTGGTTCTGGGAAACCGATGCTCGTGGCCTGCTCACCTATATTTCGCCGCAGATCGCGGCAGCGATCGAAGTTCCGGTCGAGGAACTCCTTGGCACCACGATGACCGGCCTCGTCCTGCATGAGAAAAGCGATGGCGGCACCGGCGACGGCGAACGCACGCTGGGCTTCCACCTGTCGACCCGGCTCGCCTTTTCGGAGATCGCGGTGCGCGCGGCGGCGGGGACCGACATTCGCTGGTGGTCGCTCTCGGGGCGCCCTGCTTTCGACGAATATGGCGCCTTCCTGGGCTTTCGCGGCAGCGGCACCGACCTGACCGAGATGCGACGCTCGGAGGCCGAGGTGAAGCGGCTCGCCAGCTATGATCCACTGACGGGGCTTCCCAACCGCATCCTGATGCGCCGCACGCTCGACGAGTCGCTGCGTGATATCGCCGGAAGGCCGAAGCGCACCGCGCTGTTCATGCTCGATCTCGATCGCTTCAAGACCGTCAATGATACGCTCGGCCATCCGGTCGGCGATGTGTTGCTGCGGGAGGTCGCCGAGCGGCTCCAGCGCGTCGTTCAGAATGACGGCCAGGTCGGCCGCCTGGGCGGCGACGAGTTCAACGTCGTGCTGCCCGGGATCGTCGAAAAGCACCGCTTGGCCAATCTCGCGCGGGCGATCATCGACGAGGTGTCGAAAGCCTATCTGATCGAGGGATCGCACGTTTCGATCGGCGCATCGATCGGCATCGCGGTCGCGCCCGATGACGGCGCGACTGCCGACGCGCTGGTCCGCAACGCCGATCTCGCCCTCTATGCCGCGAAGGCCGATGGCAAGGGCGTGCACCGCTTCTACGAGCCCGAAATGCACGCCAACGCCAAGGACCGGCGGCTGCTCGAAATGGACCTGCGCAACGTGATGAACGAGAGCGGTCTGCATCTCGTCTATCAGCCCGTGGTCAACGCGGACAGCGAGGCGATCGTCGGCTTCGAGGCGCTGGCACGATGGAATCACCCGACGCGCGGGCCGGTATCGCCTGGTGAATTCATCCCGATCGCTGAAGAGATCGGGCTGATCCCGCAGATCGGCGAATGGGTGCTGCGCACTGCCTGCCTTGAAGCCGCTAACTGGCCGGCTTCGGTACGGGTCGCGGTCAATATTTCGCCGATCCAGTTCGCCAATCCGTCGCTGCCCGGCATCGTGATGAGCGCGCTGGCCGCATCGCAGCTGCCACCGCATAGGCTCGAACTGGAGATCACCGAGGGCGTCTTCCTTAACGACGACGCCACGACCGATGCGATGTTCGCGCGACTGAAGGCGATCGGGGTGCGTTTCGCGCTCGACGATTTCGGCACCGGCTATTCGTCGCTTGGCTATCTGAAGAAAGCGCCGTTCAACAAGATCAAGATCGACCAGAGCTTCGTGCGCGGCGCTGCGGTGCCCGGCAACCGCAACGCCGCGATCATCCGCGCCATCGTCGCGCTGGCCGAGAGCCTGGAGATGGAGACCACTGCCGAGGGAGCCGAGACCCCCGAGGAGCTGGCGCTGATCCGGTCGCTCGGCTGCAGCCACATCCAGGGCTATATCTTCGGCAAGCCGATGCTGTCGGACGAGGCGCGCGCGCGAGTCGCGGGTTCGGGCAAGCTGGTCATGCCCAGCCTCGTCGTCACCCGCGATCCGCGCGTCGCCGTCCTGCGCGCGGCGACGATCCGCAGTCCGCGCGGCGCCGAGGTCGGCCGTATCCGCAATCTGTCGCGCTCGGGCGCGATGATCGAATGCGGCATCGGATTTCGGCCGGGCGAAAGCATGACCCTCGATTTCGGCGATGGCGTGCCGGTGAAGGGCGTGATCCGCTGGGCCGATGAGGATCGCTTCGGCATCGCTTTCGACGAACCGATCGAAACCGAACAGCTGAGCCCGCAACGCATGATGAAAAGCGCGACGGGTTAGGCGCCTTCGCCGCGTGGCGAGTTGATCAGAGGTCGGGCAGCGCCTGGTCCGCGATGCCCCAGCCCTTGAGCGCCTTTGACGACGCGCGCTTCATCAACTGGGCTCCGTCCCTGATCGTGAACGCGCTGGCCCTGTCGAAACCGTCGAGCTCGTCCCAGCTTATCGGAACGGCGACCGGCGCATTTTCCCGCGCCCTTGCGCTGTAGGGAGTCACCGCGGTCGCCCCGCGCTGATTGCGCAGATAGTCGATGAAGATGCGGCCCACCCGCTTGGCCTTGGCCATGTTGGCGACAAAGCGGTCCGGCTCGGCCTGCGCCAGCGCCTCGGCGAAGCGATGGGTGAAATCCTTGACCAGGGGCCATTCGGCCTGCGGGGTCAGCGGCACGATGACATGAATGCCCTTGCCGCCGGACAGCATCGGGAAGCTGACCAGCCCGATATCGGCCAGCATGGCGCGAATATCCTTCGCCGCCTTTTTCACGTCGTTGAAGTCGAGCCCGACATCGGGATCGAGATCGAAGATGATCCGCTCGGGTTTCTCGATATCCGCCACCAGCGAGCCCCAGACGTGGAACTCGATCGTCCCCATCTGCACGCAGCTCAGGATTCCGACGACATCCTCGACATAGAGATAATCCTCGGTGTCGCCGTTCTTCTCGCGCACGGGAATATGGTGCACCGCCTCGCCGAAACTGCCCGAGTCATGCTTCTGGAAGAAGCAATGCTTGGCCCGCCCCTGCGGACAGCGAACCAGGCTCACCGGGCGGCGGGCCAGCCAGGGCAGGATGAGGGGCCCGATCGCCTGATAATAGTCGGCGAGATCGCCCTTCGTGGCCTTGGCTTCGGGGAAGATCACCCGGTCGCGATTGCTGATCGTGACAGGCTCGGCCTCTTCGACATCTTCCACCGGTACGGTCTCCTCGCGTTTCACCTCGGCGGCCTCCTTGTCCGAGCGCAGGCCGAGGAAGCTGGCGTGACGAAGCACATCGTCATGGGTGAATTCGGCAAAGGCAATTTCCGCGACGAGGTCGGGCTTTACCCAATGCGCGCCGCGACGTTCGGCCCGTGGCACATCGGCGGCCGGAGTCTCGCGCGACCGCGTGGCGAATTCTTCCGACAGCATCTCCATGCTGTCCTGATTGAAGCCGGTGCCGACCTTGCCGGCATAGACGAGCTTGCCGTCCTTGTGCTGGGCCAGCAGCAGCGCGCGGAAGCGGCGGCCGCTCTTGTCGCTGCTGCTCCAGCCGATGATGACGAACTCCTGCCGGCGGGTGCATTTGACCTTGACCCAGCCGGTGGTCCGCTCGCCGCGATAGGCCGCATCCGCTTTTTTCGAGATGATGCCTTCCTGCCCGGCCTCGCACATCGCGGCGAACAGCTTCTCGCCGGCGCCGACCACATGATCGGCATAGTGGATCGTCGGGTGATCGCCGGTCAGCAGCCCCGCAAGCTTCGCCTTGCGCTCGACATTGCCGAGCTTCGTCAGGTCCTTGCCGTTCAGCGACAGCAGATCGAAAGCGAAAAGCTCGAAGGCGCCGCCATCGCCCTTGATCGCTTTCTGCAAGGCCGAGAAGCTGGGATTGCCACCGGCGTCGAGGCTGACGATCTCGCCATCGATCAGTGCGGGCGGTAGATCGAGCGCGGCGATCGCATCGGCGACTGGCCGGAACTTGTCGGTCCAGTCGAGTCCGGTGCGGGTGTATATCTTCACCTTGTCGCCTGCGGCGGCGATCAGTGCGCGATAGCCGTCGAACTTGATCTCATGAATCCACTGGCTGCCAGCGGGCACATGATCGACCAGGGTCGCCAGCTGCGGCTTACGGAACTCAGGGAGTTTGCCGATCCTGGCGCGCGGTTTCGCCTTGGCGCGGACATGATCGTCAGCCTTTGCCATGATCGCGTCGAACGCCTTGCCGCGCTTGCCCTTCAAGCTCGCCTCACCCTGTTTGTCGGCGGCGATCTCGGCCATCGTCCGGCCGGTCTTGACGCTGGTCAGCGCGCGCGAGACGAGATCGTCGCTGCCGCCGGCGGCTTCGTCGTCGATCTTGCGGAGCAGCCAGTTCTCGTGGCGTTCGCCGGGGCGGGGCTTCATCCGCACCAGCAGCCATTCGCCCTTCATCCGCTCGCCATCGAGGGTGAAGTGGAGATGTCCCTCGTCGAGATCGCGCTCGCTCTTGCCGGCGATCGGCGCCCAGGTCCCCTTGTCCCACAGCATGACCGTGCCGCCGCCATATTCCCCCTTGGGGATCGAACCCTCGAACTCGGCATAGGAAACCGGATGATCTTCGGTACGCACCGCAAGGCGCTTGTCTTCGGGATTGAGGCTGGGCCCGCGCGTCACCGCCCAGCTTTTCAGTACGCCGTCCATCTCCAGGCGAAAGTCGTAATGCAGCCGCGTCGCGTCATGCTTCTGCACGATGAAGCGCCGGCCGGCGCCTTTTTCCACCTTGCCCGCAGGCTCGGCTGTCCGCTTGAAGTCGCGCTTGCGATTATAGTCGGCGAGAGTGGAACGCGCCATGTCGGGCCTCTCAAGCGCGCTTGCGCGCCGGGGACTTTTCCGCCGCCGGTTTGGCCCCCGCCTTGCGCGCGGCCGGCTTCTTCGCCGGAGCGGTCTTCGCCGCCGCCTTGGCTGGCGCGCGGCCGCCGCCGTCGACCGACTTCTTGAGCGCCGCCATCAGGTCGATGACGTTGCTCTTGCGGCCTGTCGCGGGTTCCTCGACATCCTCAATGATCTTCTTGCTCTTGGTCTTCTTTTTCTTCTCGATCAGGCTCTTGAGCGCATCGACATAGCGATCGTGGAAGTCGGTCGGATCGAATTTCGCCGTCTTCTTCTCGATCAGCGTTTCGGCGAGATCGAGCAGATCGTCGTCGGGTTTGCTGTCGGGAATATCGCGGAAGTAGCTCTGCGCCTTCTTGACCTCTTCGGCATAGCGCAGCGTTTCGAGGACGATGCCGCGACCGCATGGTTTCAGGCTGACGATATATTCGCGCCCGCGCATCGCGAGCTGGCCGAGCGCCACCTTCCTTGTTCGCCGCAACGCCTCGCGCAGCACGATGAACGCCTCCTCGGCCAGCTCATCGGCGGGAACGACATAATAGGGCTTCTCGAAGTAGAGCACGTCGATCTCGTCGGCGTCGACGAACTGGATCAGCTCGAGCGTGCGTTTGCTCTCCAGCTTGACCGCGTCGATCTCGTCCTGTTCGAGCAGGACGTAATTGCCCTTCGACACCTCGTAGCCCTTGACGATGTCGTCGGCTTCGACCGCGCCTACGCCGGGAACGACCTTCTCATATTTGATCCGCTTGCCCGATGGCTCGTGAATCTGATGGAAGGCGATTGACGCGGTGCTGCTGGTCGCATTGTAGATCTCGACCGGGATCGAGACGAGCGCGAGGCGGATCTGCCCCTGCCAATAGGCACGCGCGGCCATGATGATTCTCCTGCGGAACGATGCGCGGGATTCAAACCGCGAGCGCCCCGAACGTTCCCTCCGGCTCCATGCATCGCCGCAACGGCAATAATCTGTTACCATCTTCGGATTACTTCTGCCCCGATGGAGTTCAGCCCGATCAGGACGGAGAGGCGCGAGCTGCGCGACGCGATCGGGGAGATCTCGCGGGGGTGTGGCCGTTTCGCGATCGAATGCAGCGATGTCGGCGGCGACGGCGATGTAGAGGGCGTCGGCGACAGGATCGCCGCGCAGGCCGAACTGCTGGGACAGCTTCGCCAGGCCGCGACCGATCTGCTCGGCGAGCAGGAGCACACCAACCTGAAGAGCGACGCGCCCTTCGTGATGGAGACCTATCGTCAGGATCTCGGCGGAGGCCGCTATCGCCCGGTCAAGAGCGTCTGCCTGCCGCTGCACATCAGGGGCCGGCGCTGGGGCAATCTCGAATTTGCCTATCTCGATTGAAAAACCCTCCCCGGCCATGGCCGGAGAGGGTCTTTGCTATGCTGGGGCCGGCACATGGCCGACGCCCCACATGATCAGAAGCGGATGCCGAAAGCGGCGACCGCCTGGTTGCGGCTCAGGCCGGCTTCGTAGTTCGAGTAGCGATACTCGGCCTTGACGAAGCTCTTGCCCGAAAGCGCATATTCGTAGCCGAGGCCGGCGCGGACGCCGTCGCCATTGCTGCCGCCGGAGCCGTTCTGCTCAAGGCGCGCATTGGTGTAGCCCGCCTTCACATAGAGCAGGCCCGAGCCGACGACGGTGCCGACGCGGCCACCGATGTAGAGATCGCGGTCGGTCTGGATGTCCGGGCCGACCAGCTTGAACTTGGAGGTCGAATCGGTCGCATCGGCTTCAAGGCCGACAACCACGCCGCCAACGGCGAGATCATAGCCGATGCCGACGCCAAACAGGACACCATCGGGGTTCTTCAGGCCGGACACGTTGACATTGTCATAGCCAAGCAGCGCTTCCACGCGGAAACCTGTGAACGCGGCGTTGTCCTGCGCCATGGCGGGTGCGGCAAAACCAGCCGCGAGAGCAGCCGCCAGAACATACTTCTTCATAAATTCCCCTTTAATCTGCTGCGGTTACGACGCAGCGGGGCCGCCCCCTAGGCGACTGTGCGGCGGCTGGCAACAAGGATGCGTCCACGAAACGACATCGCCCTGCCGCTGTCACATTGTTGCAACAGAAAAACGCGGTATTCCGCCATTTCCGATGCGATTTTCACTTGATTTTCGATGGCGAACCCGGCTTCGCGCGAGCGCCTGTGTCAGACGATCATCTTGCGAAGATTGGCGATCCTATCTGCCTCTTCGGGCGGCTTGTCCTTCCTGATCCGCGCAATCCGGGGAAAGCGCATCGCTACCCCTGATTTGTGGCGCTTGCTCTCATGGATGCTGTCGAAGGCGAGCTCGATCACCAGCGTTTTCTGCACCTCGCGGACCGGGCCGAAGCGGTTGACCGTATTATTGCGGACAAAGCTGTCGAGCCACTTCAGCTCCTCGTCGGTAAATCCCGAATAGGCCTTGGCGACGGGCAGAAGTTCGTCCTCATCCGACCAGCAGCCGAAGGTATAGTCCGAATAGAAGCTGGATCGCTTCCCGTGGCCGCGCTGGGCGTACATCATGACGCAGTCGACGCTTAGCGGATCGCGCTTCCATTTGTACCAGAGGCCGGTGCGCCGTCCCGCCACATAGGGGCTGTCGCGCCGCTTGAGCATCACCCCCTCGATCGCCGCGTCGCGCGCGCCTGCGCGGGTTTCGGCGAGGTCATCGAAGTCGCGCGCCGCGATCACCGCCGAGACGTCGAACCGCGCGGGATCCAATCGCCCGGCGAACGCCTCCAGCCGCGTACGCCGCGTCTCCCACGGTAGCTCGCGCAAATCCTCCTGGCCATCGATCAGCAGATCGTAGAGCCTCACGAAGGCCGGATAGTCGGCGAGCATCTTTGCCGAGACATTCTTGCGGCCCAGCCGCTGCTGGAGCGCGTTGAACGATGCCGCGGATCCGCCATGCTCGGCGGCGCCCTGCGCTTCGCCTTGCACCAGCATCTCGCCATCGAGCACCCCGGTGATCCCTTCGGCGGCGCGGGCGATGTCCGGGAAGGTCGCGGTGATGTCGTCGCCCGCTCGGCTGTAAAGACGAATCTCGCCACCCGCGCCGACGATCTGGACGCGGATGCCGTCCCATTTCCATTCGGCGGCATAGTCGGCGAGATCGACCGTACCGTCCTCCAGTGGATGCGCGAGCATGAACGGACGGAAAAAGGGCGTGCCGCGCGGATCGGGCCGCTCCCCGCCGCTGCCCCAGGCGAAGAGTTCGGCATAGGGGGGCTTCAGAGCGTGCCACACCTCCTCGACCGCATCGACATCAAGCCCGAAAGCCTGCGCCAGTCCGGTCTTTGCGAGCCGCGCCGAGATGCCGACGCGCAGGCCGCCGGTCGCCAGCTTCAGCAGCGCGAAGCGCCCGCTGGAGTCGAGATGGTCGAGCATCTCGCCAAGCGCGGCGGGCGCATCGGCGCGACCCAGCCTGGCCAGCCGATCGACCACGGCCGCGAGGGTCAGCGAGCCGTCGTCGATCTCGGCGGGCTGGTCGATCCGCTTGGGCCAGATCAGCGCGACCGTCTCGGCAAGGTCGCCGACATAGTCGCGGCTCATCCGGAACAGGATCGGATCGACCCGCTCGTCAACGATCGCGTGGATCGCCGCGCTCTTGACCGCGGGTAGGCTCAGATCGCCAGTCAGCGCCGCCAGCGCCCAGCCGCGATCGGGATCGGGTGCCTCGCGCATATAGTCGGCGATCAGCGCGAGCTTGGCGTTGCGCGAGCGGGTGTAGACGAGGCCGTCGAGAAGCTGGGAGAAGGCGCGCATCAGCAGAGGATTCCGTCGCTCTCGAGCGCAGCTATCCCACCGCCAGTCGTCATCCGGGGTTCCGGATCACGTCCGGGATAACGGTCTGGTTGGCAAGGACATGTAGCCGTCATCCCTCATCCTCGTCTTCATAGCCGACCAGGGCGAGCGCGCGCGCCTTCATCTGGTGCATGCCGCACCAATGGACCAGCGCTTCCTCGCGGCCATGAGTCACCCAGATCTCGGATGGCGCGACCTCGCGGATCGTCGCGGTGAGTTCGTCCCAATCGGCATGGTCGGATATGACCAGCGGCAGTTCGACATTCTTCTGCCGGGCGCGCTGGCGCACCCGCATCCAGCCCGATGCCATCGCGGTGATCGGGTCGGGCAGCCGGCGCGACCAGCGGTCGTTGAGCGCCGAGGGCGGGGACACCACGATCTTGCCGCGCAGCTGGTCGGCCGAGGCGGCGGTCGCCGGATGGAGCTCGCCGAGGTCGACCCCGAAGTCGCGATAGAGGTCGCACATCCGTTCCATCGCGCCGTGGATGTAGATCGGATCGCCATGACCATGCGCGCGCAGTTCGGCGATCACCCGCTGCGCCTTGCCCAGCGCATAAGCGCCGACGAGCACACAGCGGTCGGGGGCGGCGTGGAGCGCGCCAAGCAGCCGGTCCATCTCCTGCCCGATGTCGGGATGGCGGAAGACGGGCAAGCCGAAGGTCGCTTCGGTGATGAAGATATCGCAGGGCACGGGTTCGAACGGCGCGCAGGTTGGATCGTCGCGGCGCTTATAGTCGCCAGTAACGACCACCCGCTCGCCGGCATGTTCGAGCAATATCTGTGCCGACCCGAGCACATGGCCCGCCGGCACATAGCTGATATCGACCCCCCCCAACCGGATAGTCTCGCCATAGCCTACCGGCGTGCCTTCGGTCGTGCCGTAGCGCAGCGCCATGATCGCCAGCGTCTCGGGGGTGGCCCAGCTCATGCCATGTCCGCCGCGCGCATGATCGGCATGGCCATGGGTTATCAGCGCGCGATCGACCGGGATCGATGGATCGATCCAGGCATCCGCCGGCCGGACATAGATTCCCTGCGGTGAAGCTTCGATCCAATGGTTCATCAGAGACTAGACGATAGCCGGTCGTGACGGTTCCATCCACAGCCTCGGGCGTCGCTATAGCCATAGGAATATAGCTCAAAATGGATGACAAGGCTGTCAGGGGCGGCTATCGATGTTACTCATCGTAACATCGGGATCCCGCCATGGCCTTCACACTCAAAGTCAATGGCGCCGAGCGCAACGTCGATGTCGACGACGATACCCCTTTGCTCTGGGTGATCCGCGACGACCTGGGCCTGACCGGCACGAAATTCGGTTGTGGTGTGGCGATGTGCGGCGCCTGCACGGTTCATGTCGATGGTCAGCCGATGCGGTCCTGCTCGATTCCGGTGTCGGCGGTCAGCGGCGAGGTGACAACCATCGAAGCGGTCGAAGGCCCTGAAGCGAAGGCGGTACAGGCTGCATGGGTCGCGCGCGACGTACCGCAATGCGGCTATTGCCAGTCGGGGCAGGTGATGAGCGCGGTGGCGCTGCTGCGTGAAAATCCGAAGCCCAGCGATCGCGACATCGACCTCGCCATGAACGGCAATATCTGCCGCTGCGCAACCTATGTCCGCATCCGCGCCGCGATCCACGACGCGGCCAAAGCGCTGGAGGTTTGATGATGGGCGCCCACGACACCCGCCTTTCCCGCCGCGACACGCTCAAGGCCGCTGGCGCGCTGACCATCGGCTTGTGCCTGCCGATCGGCGGCGCGCGGGCGGCGCAGCCGGCCAAGGGGCCGCCGCCGATCCATCCCAACGCTTTCGTCCGGATCGGCGCGGACGACAGCGTGACGATCCTCAGCAAGCATATCGAATTCGGCCAGGGGCCCTTTACGGGACTGGCGACGATCGCGGCCGAGGAGCTCGACGCCGACTGGTCCACGGTCCGGGTCGTCGCCGCGCCGGCCAATGCCACGCTCTACGCCAATCTCCAGCTGGGAGCACAGCTGACGGGTGGATCATCGGCCATCGCCAACAGCTATGACCAGCTTCGCCGCGCGGGGGCGATGGCGCGCGCGATGCTCGTCCAGGCAGCAGCGACCGCATGGAAGGTCGAGCCCGCCGCGATCAGCGTCACGAAAGGCGTGATCAGCCATGCCGCCAGTGGCCGATCCGCACGCTTCGGCGAGTTCGCGACAGCGGCGGCCAAGTTGCCGATGCCCCGGACTGTCATACTTAAGGATCCATCGGCTTTCACCCTGATCGGCAAGACGGCCGGGGTTCCGAAGGTGGACAGCGCCGCCAAATCGACCGGCCGCGCCATCTTCACGATCGACATCGCCGAGCCCGACATGCTGACGGTGGTCGTCGCGCGCAGCCCGCGCTTCGGTGGCAAGCTCGCCAGCTTCGACGCGAGCGCGGCGCTCAAGATCAGGGGCGTCGTCGCCGTCAAACCGATCAGCAACGGCGTCGCGGTCTATGCGAAGGGAATGTGGCCCGCGCTGAAGGGCCGCAAGGCGCTGACGATCCAGTGGGACGACAGCAAGGCCGAGATGCGCGACACCGACACGATCGTCGCCGAATATCTCGCCCAGAGCCGTACCACCGGAAAGGTCCACAAGGCGCATGGCGATGTCGACGCCGCTCTGGCCGCCGCCACGGGCCAGCTGGTCGAGGTCGACTATGTCTTCCCCTATCTCGCCCATGCACCGATGGAGCCGCTCGATGGTTTCATGATCTGGGACGGCACCACCGCGCGGGCTCGCTTCGGTTCGCAGGCTCAGACCCTGGATCAGGGCGGAATCGCCAAGGTTTTCGGTATCCCGGTCGATAAGGTCGAGATCGAAACCCTCTATGCCGGCGGCAGCTTCGGCCGCCGCGCGCAGACCGACGCCCAGCTCGCGGTCGAACTGGCCGAGGTTGCCAAGGCGATGCCGGTCGGCACGCCGGTCAAGCTGGTGTGGACCCGCGAGGACGATCTCCATGGTGGCTATTACAGGCCGCTGTTCGTTCACCGCTTTCGCGGCAAGGTCGACAAAGGCCGCATCACCGCCTGGGCCAGTACGGCGGTCGGACAGAGCTTCATGATCGGCTCACCCTTCGAGCCGTTCGTGGTCAAGGACGGCGTCGACGGATCGATGACCGAGGGCGCCAGAGAACTGCTCTATGACGTCCCCGACTTCCGTTGCGACGCGCATGTCGCCAAATCGCCGGTCAGCACCTCTTTCTGGCGCTCGGTCGGGCATACGCATACCGGCTATGCCATCGAATGCTTCGTTGATCAGCTGTTGGTCGCGGCGGGGCAGGATCCCGTTGCGGGCCGGCTTGCGATGATCGGCAACCATCCTCGCGCGGCTGGTGTGCTCAAGGCGGTGGCCGAGCTCGCACAGTGGAAGGGACCCCAGCCCGGCAATGGCCGCGCGCGCGGCGTCGCCGTGGTCAAAAGCTTCGACAGTTTCGTAGCGCAGATCGCGGAAGTATCGGTGGGAGAGGACGGCGAGCCCCGCGTGCACAAGGTGTGGGCCGCGGTCGATTGCGGCGTCGCGGTCAATCCCGACATCATCAAGGCGCAGGTCGAGGGTGGCGTCGGCTATGCGCTCGGCCACTCGCTCTATGCGGAAGTGCCGCTGAAGGCCGGGCTGCCGACCGTGTCCAATTTCAACGATTATCGTTCGCTGAGGATCAACGAGATGCCGGAGATCGAGGTGGTGATCGTTCCGTCGAATGCGGCGCCGACAGGGATCGGCGAGCCGGGCGTCCCTCCGCTCGCGCCCGCGGTCGCCAACGCGCTGGCGGCGCTGGGCCATAGCCGGCCGAGCCGCCTGCCGATGGTGCGGGTCGCATGAGCGCGCGGATCATCGCCGCGGCCGGGATCCTGCTGCTCGCCGTCACCGGCGCGGCGATCGCCGCCGACAAGGATGTTTCGGTCCCGCCGATGGCGACGAGCCTGAAGCCCGTGACGGACTTCGCGGGGATCAAGGATCGCAAGGCACGGTCGGTCGCGCTGTTCGAGGAGGTGGGCAAGGTGTTGCAGCATCCGCGCTGCCTCAACTGCCATCCGCGCACCGACCGACCGACCCAGACCGACGCGATGCGGCCACACATGCCGCTGGTGGTCCGCGCCGACACCGGCATGGGGGCGGCCGGACTGCGCTGCCAGACCTGTCATCACGATCGGAATTACGACGTGGCCGGTGTGCCCGGTAACCCGAAATGGCAGCTCGCGCCCGCCGAGATGGCGTGGCAGGGCAAGACGCTTGGCCAGATTTGCGCCCAGCTCAAGGACAAGAGCAGGAACGGCGGCAAGTCGATGCCCGAGATGATCCATCACATGGCAGAGGACGAGCTGGTCGGATGGGGCTGGAACCCGGGCGGCAAGCGGACCCCCGCGCCGGGCACCCAGGCGCAGTTCGGCGCCTTGTTCAAGGCATGGGCCGATAGCGGAGCGGTCTGCCCCGTTCGCTAGGCTCAGGCGCGGTAGCTCGCCAGCTCGCTCGACACCCTGCCGCTCTTCGCGTTCGCCTCGCGCACCTGCGCCGCCGCGTCGTCGTAGAGAAAGGGCAGATAGGCGTAGCGTCTGCCGCGCGTGACCGGCATCGCCTCATGCAGCAGCGAGCAGGAGAAGACGACCGCACCGCCAGTCGGTGCGCGGTAGCGCCGGTCGCCATATTCGGGAAAAATCAAGTCGCCGCCGTCATAGTCGCCGGCATTCAGGTTGATCGTGCAGGCGAACCGTCGGTGCGCGGTGCCGGCCGTGGTATTGTCGCGATGCGCCCGAAAATAACCGCCATCGCCCTCGCCGTCGTAGCAGGCGACGATATAGCGTTCGATGCGGGTTGCGCGGAACTGAAAGGCGCGTTGGATCTGCGGGAGCAGCGTTCGAGCGAGTTGCCGATTGACCTCCGTGCGTAGCTCCGACGTTTCTTCCAGCGTATAGTCGGAACGGCGCTTGAACGATTTGTCGACGATCCCCACGGTCTTGCCGTCGACTTCGCGCATGAAGCCAGAGAGCGTGCCTCCATGGGTGTCGTACAGATCGATCAGCCGCCGGCATAGGTCGCCGCCGAAGACGCGCGGGACGACCAGCACCGGTGCGAATCCCTCGTCGCGCGGCTGCGTGACCAGGCTGGAGAGATTGGCGAGGAGGCGCGCGCCGTTCGCCACATCGGTGCGGTCGGCCACACGCAAGGCGCGATCGAGCAGCAGCCAATGGGGATGCGCCGTTCCGCCGCCGTCCATCGCGCCATAGCTCCGCGACACCCGGCGGTCGTAATCGAGAAACCAGCGGACGCCCGGCAGCATCTTCTCGATACGGCCTTCGGCGGCATCCGCCGGATCGCATGTCACCCCGAAAAACGTTACATGCCGATCGTCGAACAGGGCGCGGTTCGCCGCGAGCGTGCGCAGGGCGGCCTGGCCTTCGTCCGAACCGGCGCTGCCTACGAACAGCAGCACGACGTAGCGGCCGGCGACCGAATCGAAGGAGAATGCCTGTGATCCGTCCAGCGTCGGCGCGCGGAACCAGGGGGCGGCGTCACCCGGCGATAATTGGGTGGTCATGCTCGTTCGCTGATATCCATGAAAATCAACTCTGATCGGCTGCGATATCGTCGGCGACCGAATCGACCGCCTCGGGCGCCTCGTCACCGGTCAGCGCGTAGGACATATCGCCCTCCCGCCAATAGGCCACCGATGTGCCCTCATGCCGCACAGTCGTCGGCTCCTCGGGTGAATCGGTCGACGCACGCACCGCAAAGATCGACATCTTCTCGTCGGTCGGCGTGCTGACCATCAGCTGCAGCGCCGGCCCCTTTTCCGAAGGGAAGATCTGCGCATCGGTGACGACCCAGCGCGCCGGCAGGCGGGGCAGGCGGATGTGGGTGGTGCGCTGAACCTCCCGGGCATCGAAATGGGGACTCTCGATCTGGGACGCCATCCGCGCGCGCAGCAATCCAGTGCGATAGGCATCGACCGCATCGCCGATGAAATCGGGGGGGCTCGCCAGTACGTTCCGCGCCGGGATCAGGATCAGCACCAGCATCGCCGCCGCCGCGAGGCTCCGCATCACCGGGCCGCTGCGGAACATCCGGAAGCCCCAGGCCGGCCGCTCGTTGAGGCGCGTGCCCAACCTTGCGGCAGCCTCGACCATAGAGTGCGGGGGCTCCCCGGCTTCGTTGGCGATCATGCGCAGCGATGTCCGCAGCCTCAGATCGGCCATGAACCGCGCCGCGTCGGCGGGATGTCCGGCCAGATGGTTCTCGACCGCATAGCGCCGGCTTAGTTCAAGTTCGCCATCGAGATAGGCATGGATCTCGGCCTCGGTGATGGTTTCAGGACGCATCCGTGCCTCCGATGATGTGTAACCGCCCCACGTCGTTGATCGCTTCGGGCTCGCGCAGAGCGGCGCGCGCCCGGTGCAGCCGCGACATGACGGTGCCGACCGGCACACCCAGCGTCGTCGCGGCCTCCTGATAGCTTAGCCCCTGCACGCCGATCAGGCTCAGCACGGCGCGGTGCTCCTCAGGCAGCGCGGCGAAGCGCGTCGCGATTTCGGCGAGATAGACGGCCTGTTCTTGTTGGCCGTGCTCGACCATGCCTTCGCTGGCTTCGATCAGCCGCGCGTTGCGCTTCTGCTCGCTCGCCTCGCGTCGTTTATGATCGATGAAAAGGTTGTGGACGATCGACAGCAGCCACGATCGCAGCGAGTTGCCGGGGCGGTAGGTGGCGGCGCGCTCATAGGCGCGCAGCAACGCTTCCTGGACGAGGTCGTCCGCTGCTCCCGTGTCGCGTGTCAGCGCGCGCGCATAGCCACGCAGGCGCGGTAATTGCTCGTGGATATCGACGGTGGTCCAGCGGTCCATGCAGACACGTACGCGCCGATGCCCGCCTTATTCCATGCCGGAACCGATTATTCTGTCATTCCTTTGTCGAACGGCGCGCGCCCCGGCCATCGAGCGCCCGCGCACCAATGAGATCGACGACGGCAACCGCGGCGACGATGCCCAGCGCCAGCAGCGCCATCTTGCGCTTCGGATTGGCGGGAGCGGCGATATAGCCAAGCGCCGCCAGGTCGAACACGTCACCGGCAAGGCGCCATTGCACCGGAGCGGCGCTACCGGGTGCGACCAGACCAGCAATCCCCGTGACGACCTCGCGCGCGCCGACGATCTGGAACAGCCGCCCGCCCATATCCGCGCCCGCGCCTATACCCCGTCCAAACCTCCGGCCCAGCAGGATATCGGTAATGCCGAACGTCAAACTCGCGATACCGATGGCGCGGCCAATGACTTGCTTTTCCATCTCATAGCTCCCTTCGTTCGCAGGGAACGCCGCAGGCGCAACGGAGCTCCAATGGTCAGTCGGCCGAACCGGGTTCGGCCATGTTGCGGTGCATTTCGGCCAGCGTCGACGCCGGGGTGACATTGGCCAGCGTTTTCTGGGCCTTGTTCTTCCAGCCCGACACGATGTGCGCATCACCCTTGAACATCGCTTCCCAGCCGTCGCGCGCGACCTTGCCCGCATCGTCCTTGTCCTGCTGACCCACCTTGGTATCGAGCAGGTCTGCGCGGTCGAAAAATTCGGTCTCGGTGGGGCCGGGCATCAGGGTGGTGATCGTCACGCCCTGATTGTCCTTGATCTCATTACGGATCGCGTCGGTGAAATTGTCGATGAACGCCTTAGTGCCGTTGTATACGGCGTTGAACGCGCCAGGCATATAGCCGGCGATCGAGCCGGTCACGAGGATGCGGCCCGTGTCGCGCGCGACCATCTGCCTCAGCACCTGCTGGAGCAGATAGACTGTCCCGGTGACATTGGTGTCGATCACCCGCCGCCAGTCGGCGACCGATTGATCGAGGAAAGCTCGGCCCAGACCGCGGCCCGCATTGGCGCATAATATATCGATCGGCCGCCCATTCGCCGCCTGAAGCAGCTGATCGACGCCCTCTATGCTGGACAGGTCGGCCTCTACCGAAGTGACCTCGACACCGTGGCGACGGAAGTCGGCCGCGGCGGCGTCGATCAACGGTTCGTCGGCGACGACCAGTAGGTCATAGCCCTGTTCGGCAGCGATGCTCGCCAGCTCGAAGCCGATGCCGGTCGACGCGCCGGTCACGATCGCGAATTTGTCTGCCATGTCGTCTCTCCTCACGTGTCGCTGTGATCAGGCGGCCACTGTCGCGGCGGCCATGCCCGGCTTCAGCACGATCTTGGTCACCTCGTTCTGCTGGTCGTGGAACATCCGATAGCCTTCGGCCGCATCCTCCAGGGGCATGCGGTGGCTGATCAGGAAGGTCGTATCGATCTTGCCTTCCATGATCGCGTTCAGCAGGCCGGGCAGATAGTGCTGGACGTGGGTCTGGCCGGTCTTGAGGGTCAGCCCCTTCTCCATGAAGGCACCGAGCGGAAATTTGTCGACGATACCGCCATAGACGGCGGGCATCGATACGCGGCCGCCTTTGCGACAGGCGACGATCGCCTGCCGGATCGAATGGATGCGGTCGGTGCCTAGAAAGGTCGATGCCTTGATCTGGTCAATCACGTTGTCGACGAAAAAGCCGTGCGCTTCCAGGCCGACCGCGTCGATCACCGCATCCGGGCCGATCCCGCCAGTCATCTCCATCAGCGCCTCGTATGTCTTGCTCTCCTCGAAGTTGAGCGTCTCGGCACCGAAGCGCTTCGCCAGCTCCAGCCGGTGGGGGAAGTGATCGATCGCGATCACCCGTTCGGCGCCCATCAGGAACGCCGATTGCACCGCAAACAGCCCGACCGGGCCGCAACCCCAGACCGCGACGGTGTCGCCGGGCTCGATATCGGCATTCTCGGCCGCCATCCAGCCGGTGGGCAGGATGTCCGACAGGAACAGAACCTTGTCGTCATCGATGCCGTCCGGAATGACGATCGGGCCGACATCGGAGAAAGGAACGCGGACGTATTCGGCTTGGCCGCCGGCATAGCCGCCGGTCAAATGGCTGTAACCGAACAGTCCCGACATGGGCTGGCCGTAAAGCTCCTGTCCGATGTCCTGATTGTCGGCGGGGTTACCGTTGTCGCAGGCCGAATATTGATGCTTGCCGCAATGATAGCAGCTGCCGCACGAGATGGTGAACGGAACAACGACACGTTGGCCCTTCTTCAACGTAGAAGCTGAGCCGACCTCAACGACTTCGCCCATGAACTCATGGCCGAGGATGTCGCCCTTCTGCATCGTCGGAATATAATGGTCGTAGAGGTGAAGGTCCGATCCGCAGATCGCGGTCGAGGTGATCTTTAGGATCGCGTCGCGCGGATTGAGGATTTCGGGATCGTCGACCGTATCGACGCGGACGTCGTGCTTGCCGTGCCAGGTAAGTGCGCGCATCCGATCAGTCCTTCTCTTCTTCGAGCTGTGCGCGTGTCCACGCGCTCGTGGCGATCTCGCCGGTTTCCATGAGCTGCTTGAAGCGACGCAGATCGCGGCGCGCCTGGATCGCGGGTTCGCGCTGGAATATCTTTGCGATCAGTTTGCCGACGACGCCCGCCGGCGGGTCGTAGACGATCGTCGCGGTGACGATCGTGCCACGGTCGGCCTGCGCGTCGCGAAACTCGATCCGTCCGCTATTCGGCACATCGGCATCCTCGGCCGACGTCCAAGCGATCATCTCGCCCTCGCGCTCCTCGGTGATAAGAGCGTCCCACTCGACGGTCTTGCCTGCCGGAGCCTTGACCACCCAATGCGACCGCTGGCGGTCGATCACGTCGATCCGCACGATATTGTCCATAAAGCTGGCGAGATTGGCGAAGTCGCGCCAGTAGGCGAAGAGTTCCGCACGCGGCCGATTGATCGTGACGCTGCGACCGATCAGCGACGAACCAGTCGAGTCGCCCATGCTGTCGGTCGCGGCGTCGATCACCGCGCCCTGTTTCGATGTCGATGGCGGGGCATCGTCCTGCGCCTCGCGGCCATGGCTTTCGGTCACGCTGTCCTCCGAAATGGAATGAGACCAGCAAACAAAGCGCCACCTCCCCCGTTCCGATCGTTCCGCGCACAAACATCTTTATTTTCCAATGGATTAACCCAGGTTAATTCTCCGCTGCGAGTCGTTCGCACGGCACTTCATTCCGGTGGCACGCGTTAAGGGGCGGTCAAACAGGAGCACTCACATGGCCAAAAAAGAATTCACTGACGCGATCGCGCTGCTCAAGGCTGATCACCGCACCGTCGAAGAGCTGTTCGAGAAATTCGAGAAGGCAAAGGATGATTCGGCCAAGCAGAAGCTGTGTCACCAGATCTGCGTCGAGCTGAAGATCCACACGATGCTGGAAGAGGAAATCTTCTATCCCGCCCTGCGCGGCAAGATCGATGACGACCTGCTCGACGAGGCTTATGTTGAGCATGATGGCGCCAAGGTGCTGATCAACGATCTCGAAAGCTCCGCCCCCGATGCCGACTTCTACGACGCGAAGGTTTCGGTGCTCTCTGAGGAGATCGAGCATCACGTCAAGGAGGAGGAGATGCCCAGCGAGGGTATGTTCGCCCAGGCCCGCGCCGCCGATGTCGACCTCGTCGCGATGCGCGACCAGATGCTCGCCCGCAAGGAAGAGCTGATGGTGCAGGAGGAACAGGGCGGTCTGCCGATGGCCAAGCCCACCGCGGTCAACCTCGTCACCGCCTGATTGTCTTGTGCGCCGCCCGGCCTCAGCGGTCGGGCGGCGGCCCATCGCCGTCCCTGCGGAACGCCCCGGACGGCGACTGCAGGAGTTCGAAATGCGACGCTATGCTTATGGCTGGCTCACGGCCATCTTCTTTCTGGTCTCGATCGCCCTGCACTGGGTGTTCGGCTGGTACGCCTATGTCGACGAAGCGACCCAGCATGGTCAGGTGGCGCAATTCTCGGAATTCGCCGTCGTGCTCGGTCGGGACACCTTCGAAAACTGGCAGTCTGAATTTCTCCAGCTGATCTGGCAGGTCGTCGGGCTCGCCTATTTCCTCTACGTCGGCTCCCCCGCGTCGAAGGAAAACGACGACCGGCTCGAAGCCAAGATCGATGCATTGCTCCGGCTGACCGGCGATCGGGGCGAAGCGATCATCGCTGAGCTGGACGAGCGCTATCTGCGCACCCATGGCCATGCCCAGCCGCATGCCCATGAACAGGCGGTTGAGAAGACGCCATGACCGAAACGCTCTTCGCGACTATGCCCGCCGATGTTGAGGCGCTGACCCACGCCGTACTCGATTGCGCCGCGGCACAAGGCACGACCCTGGTGACTGCGGAGAGCTGCACCGGCGGCATGCTCGCCTCGCTCCTCACCGATGTGGACGGCGCCGGGCACGTCTTCGAACGCGGTTTCGTCACCTATAGCGAACAGGCGAAGTGCGAATTGCTTGGGCTGTCTCAGGTGATGATCGACGACTGCGGAGCGGTCAGCGAGCCCGTTGCCCGAGCCATGCTGATAGGCGCGCTCGCCCATTCTCAGGGCGACGTGGCAATCGCGATCACGGGCTTTGCCGGACCGGCGGGGCCCGACGACGAGGCTGGCCTCGTCCATTTCGCCTGCGCCCGGCGCGGCGGCCCCGTGGAGCACCGCGAGGTCCATCTTGGCCCATTGCCGCGCGGTCCTGTTAGGATAGCCTGTATGCGGATCGCTCTCGACATGCTGAAGGATGCGATCACCGGCTCCAAATCAAGCTAGGCGCAGCGCCCGCAACTCGCTATCGGCTCGCCCATGACCGAATCCGCCACCATCACGCCCCAGGTCGTTGCCGAGCACGGCCTGTCCCCCGAGGAATATGATCGCATCCTGCATGCGATGGGCCGGACGCCCAATCTGACCGAGCTGGGCATCTTCTCGGTGATGTGGTCCGAGCATTGCAGCTACAAGTCGAGCCGCATTCATCTCAAGAAGCTGCCGACGACCGGTCCGCAGGTTATCTGCGGCCCCGGTGAAAATGCCGGCGTGGTCGATATCGGCGACGGTCAGGCCGCGATCTTCAAGATGGAGAGCCACAACCACCCGTCCTATATCGAGCCCTATCAGGGCGCGGCGACCGGCGTTGGCGGCATATTGCGCGACGTGTTCACGATGGGCGCGCGGCCTGTCGCCAATCTCAACGCGCTGCGTTTCGGCCGGCCCGATCATCCCAAGATGCGCCACCTAATTTCGGGCGTCGTGCGCGGCATCGGCGGCTATGGCAATTGCGTCGGCGTTCCCACGGTGGGCGGCGAGGTCAATTTTCACAGCGCCTATGATGGCAACATTCTGGTCAATGCGATGACGGTGGGCGTCGCCGAGACCAACAAGATCTTCTATTCGGCGGCATCGGGCGTCGGCAATCCGATCGTCTATGTCGGATCGAAGACCGGCCGCGACGGCATCCATGGCGCGACGATGGCATCCGCCGACTTCTCCGAGGATTCGGAGGAGAAGCGTCCTACCGTCCAGGTCGGCGATCCTTTTACCGAGAAGCTGCTGATCGAGGCGTGCCTCGAACTGATGTCCTCCGACGCGATCGTCGCGATCCAGGATATGGGTGCGGCGGGCCTCACCTCCTCCTCGGTCGAGATGGCGTCTAAGGGCGGCGTCGGCATCGAACTCGACATGAATGCCGTGCCGTGCCGCGAGACGCACATGACTCCCTATGAAATGATGCTGTCGGAATCGCAGGAGCGCATGCTGATGGTGCTCAAGCCCGGCCGCGAGGCCGAGGCCGAGGCGATCTTCCACAAATGGGAGCTCGACTTCGCGGTGATCGGCCGCGTCACCGCGACGGGCCACATGGTGCTGCGCTTCAATGGCGAGATCGTCTGCGACATCCCGCTCGGTCCGCTCGCCGACGAGGCCCCAGCCTATGACCGCCCGTGGGTGCCGACTCCCGCGCGTGCGCCGCTGGGCGCGGTGCCGCCCAAGGGGCCTGTCGCGGAGAATCTCCTGGCTTTGATGGGTACCCCCGACCTCGCCAGCCGCCGCTGGATCTGGGAGCAGTACGACCACATGGTCGGCGCCGATACGGTGCAGCGCCCCGGCGGCGACGCCGCCGTCGTGCGTGTTCACGGGTCGAAGAAGGGCATCGCGATCAGCACCGATTGCACGCCGCGCTACGTCTTCGCCGATCCGGTCGAGGGCGGCAAGCAGGCGATCGCCGAATGCTGGCGCAACATCACCGCGGTCGGCGCAATGCCGCTCGCGACCACCGACTGCATGAACTTCGGCAACCCCCAGCGGCCTGAGATCATGGGCCAGTTCGTCGGGGCGATCGAGGGCATGGCGCTGGCCTGCTCGGCGCTCGACTTCCCGATCGTGTCGGGCAATGTCAGTCTCTACAACGAGACCAAGAACGAGGACGGATCGGGCAGCGCGATCTTGCCGACGCCCGCGATCGGCGGCATCGGCCTGCTCGCCGATGTCGACCAGATGGCGACCCTCGCCTTCAAGGCGCCCGGCGAGCATATCGTCCTGATCGGCGAGACTGACGGCCATCTCGGCCAGTCGCTGTGGCTGCGCTACATCGCCGGCCGCGAAGAGGGCCCGCCGCCGCCGGTCGATCTCGAACTCGAAAAGCGCAACGGCGATTTCGTCCGCGAGATGATTCTGTCGGGTCGGGTAAGCGCGGTCCATGATATCGCAGATGGCGGCATGCTGGTCGCAGTCGCGGAAATGGCGCTGGCAGGCGGAATCGGCGCGGATGTCGGCGAACTCGGCCATGCCGAGGCGTTTGGCGAGGATCAGGCTCGCTACATCGTCACCACCGCCAATAGCGACGCCATCCTCGCTGCCGCGCTGACAGCGGGCGTTACGGCCCGTCGTCTCGGCGCGACCGGTGGCGACAAGGTCGCGGGTGTGAGGATCACTGATCTGCGCCGCGCGCATGAGGGTTTCTTCCCGTCGCTGATGGGCGCATGATCCTTCGCCCCGGCGAAGTCCGGGGCGGACATGCTTTCTGGCGAGCCAGGGCAGGATCCGGTTGCAGTCCCGGCCTCCGCCGGGGCGATGGATCAGGAGACGGTCATGTTCGTCGCGGTCTATTGGTGGCGGGTACATCCGGGCAAGGAAGAGCAGTTCATCCGCGCCTGGAGCCGCGGGACCGATCTGATTCGCGAGAAATATGGCAGCTACGGATCGCGGCTGCACCGCGACGCTGACGGGCGATTCGTCGGCTATGCCGAGTGGCCGGACGAGGCGACCTGGCGCAAGGCGTTCGACCAGAAGATGGTCTATGACGAGCCGGCCACCCGCGACGCCTTCGTCGATGCCGTGGCCGAGGTGCCGCCCGATGCCGATCCGATCTTCACCATGGATGTCGTGAGCGACCGCCTCACGACCCGGATCGTCCCCGCAACGGACTGAACCGTGGAGATTTCCTTTCGTTATGCACGAAAAGGAGAGCGCCATGACCGACCAGCAGCAACCGATGATCCATGAGGACAATCTCCCGGGGCACGAGAGCGAGCTCGAGCCGAAGCCCGACTGGGCCCCGCGCTATCCGGGATCGGGCCGGCTCCAGGGCAAGGTGGCGGTGATTACCGGCGCAGATAGCGGGATCGGCCGGGCCGTGGCGGCGCTTTATGCGCGGGAGGGCGCGGACGTCGCCATCCTCTATCTGTGCGAGCATGACGATGCGAAGAAGACCGCGGAGATCGTCGAGCGCGAAGGGCGCAAGGCAATCATCATCGCGGGCGACGTCGGCGACAGGGACTTCTGCGACCGGGCGGTGGCGGAAGTGATCGACAAGCTCGGCGGGCTCGACATCCTCGTCAACAATGCCGGTGAGCAGCACCCCGATAAGGACATCACCGACATCAGCGAGGAGCAGCTTCGCCGCACCTTCCAGACCAATATCTTCGGGATGTTCTTCCTGACCCAGGCGGCGCGCCCGCATCTGAAGAAGGGCGCGGCGATCATCAACTGCACCTCGGTCACGATGTACCAGGGCAGCAAGGAGTTACTCGATTATTCGAGCACCAAGGGCGCGATCACCGCTTTCACCCGGTCGTTATCGGAAAATCTGGTGGGCGAGGGGATTCGCGTCAACGCGGTCGCGCCGGGGCCGATCTGGACTCCGCTCAACCCATCCGGCGGCGCCAGCGAGGAGAAGCTCGAACATTTCGGGGAGAGCACTCCGATGGGGCGGCCCGGCCAGCCCAACGAGGTCGCCCCGAGCTTCCTATTCCTCGCCTGCGAGGACGCGAGCTATATGTCAGGCCAGGTGCTGCACCCGAATGGCGGGACGATCGTAAACGGATAAGCGGCGGAAGCCGGTCCTGCCGCAAACCCCGAAACAGAAATGGGCGCCCCCGAAGGAGCGCCCATCCCGTTCGTAATTGCCACCCCCGAAGGAGCTGGCCGATTACTTCTTAGCTTCGACTGCGTCGGCCGCGTTCTCAGCGGCGTCGGCTGCGTTCTCGAGGCTGCTGGCGACGGCTTCGTTCGAAGCGGCGTCGGCGGCGTTGTCGAGTGCGTCGGCCTGATTCTCAAGCGCTGCCGCCTGGTTGTCGATGGCGTTCTCAGCTGGCGTCTGCTTGCTGCAAGCGGCAACCGACATCAGGCCGGCGGCAACCAAAACGAGTGCGATCTTCTTCATTCGAGCAGCTCCCATAGCATTATATCGGCCCGGCTCGAACGCCGTTCCTGAACGCTGACATAACGTGGGCGTTAGGGCCGTCAACGGAAAATCGACATGAATCGAAGGCTTAAGGTCAACCGTGGCATGATATCGCCGAGGTGTTCAGGCTTGGTTAAAAGTCGAAAAACAGCGGCAATCCGGGGGTCGTTGCGGAGTCGGCGTCCGTTTGGCAGGTTCAGATCGACACCGTTTCAGCGAGCGACAGCCGATCGAGAATATTGGCCGTTTCGTCGCGAACCGAGAGCATTACGTCGCGCAGCCGGCATTCGGCCTCGGTTATGCAGTGGTCGCAGGGTGTATAAGCGAGCCGCGCCGCGCATGGGACCAACGCAAGCGATCCGCGCGTCGCGCGGACGATATCGCCATAGGTGATCTCGGTCGGAGGCCGCGACAGCCAATAGCCGCCCTCCTTGCCGCGCATCGTGTCGACGAATCCGGCGCGCTTCATCTCCGACAGGATCACCGTCAGGAATTTGCCGGGAATATTCTGTTTCTCGGCAATCTCGGCGAGCTGGATCGGCCCCTCGCCATAATGGTCGCCCAGATGCAGGAGCGCGCGGATCGCATATCGAGTTCGTTGGGAGAGCACAGCTTTGTCTTGTGGGACCTAGCAGCAGACGAGGCAAGCCCAACCATGTTAAAATGGTAGAGTTATCGTTATGGCCTATCGACGCTTGCGTCCCCCGGGGGCTTTGCCTATGGAGCGCCGGGTCGGCGACGCCCAGCGCGTCCCCTGTGGCGATCGTAGCTCAATTGGTTAGAGCGCCGGTTTGTGGTACCGGAGGTTGCGGGTTCAATCCCCGTCGATCGCCCCATTTTCTCTCCCTGGATTCCTGGCTGGCATTTACAGCCGAATAATATTATTGCGCGGTCACGTAATCTAATTTCGTGAGGCTGTGATGACCGCTCCGTGGACCTACCCCGACTTTGACGATCATGAGGGGGTGCACCTCTTTCGCGACGCGGCCTCGGGGCTCACGGCGGTGATCGCGCTGCATTCGACCCATCTTGGGCCTGGCGCGGGGGGCACGCGCTTCTGGCACTATGCCGACCCCGCCGATGCGATCACCGATGCGCTGCGCCTGTCGCGCGGCATGAGCTTCAAGAACGCCATGGCGGGTCTGCCTATGGGCGGCGGCAAGGCGGTCATCCTCGCCGATTCGCTGCGTACCAAGACACCCGAACTGCTCGCCGCCTTCGGTCGCGCGGTCGATTCGCTGGGCGGACGCTATGTCACCGCCGAGGATGTCGGAATGAGCGACGCCGACATGGTGGCGATCTCCAGGGCCACGAAGCATGTGTCGGGTCTACCGGTCGCGGCCGGCAGCGCGGGTGGCGACCCCGGACCGACCACGGCCAAGGGCGTCTATCTGGGCGTTCGCGCGGCGATGGCGCGCGGCCTCGGCAAGCAGGATGCGGCGGGGGGCCATGTTGCTATCCAGGGCGTGGGCAGCGTCGGGGGCGGGTTAGCCCGGCTGCTGGCCAAAGATGGCGCCAAACTCACTTTGGCGGATGCCGATCCGAAGCGCGCCAAGGCGCTTGCCGACGAACTGGGCGCGGTTGCGGTTGCCGCGCACGAGATCATGACGATCGAGGCCGATGTGCTGAGTCCTTGCGCGCTCGGTGCGATCCTCGACGAACGTTCGATCGCGGCGCTTCAGGTGCCGGTGGTGGCGGGGGGCGCCAACAATCAGCTCGCGACCCCGGCCGACGCGGATCGCATTCATGAACGCGGCATCCTCTATGCCCCCGATTATGTGATCAACGCCGGCGGCATCATCAATGTCGCGCTCGAATATCTCGGTCAGGGCGACCGGGCCGAAGTCGAGGCACGGGTCGCGAAGATACCCGAGCGGCTTGTCCGGATATGGTCCGAGAGCGAAGCGAGCAACGTCCCGGCGGCGGTCGTCGCCGACCGGATGGCGATGCAGCTGATCGGTCGCGGTTGATCTATTCGAGCGGCGGCGTCGCCGGAATCACGTTGCGGTTCCGGCGATGCTCGCGCCAGGCGGTGTAGAGGCCGCTGCCGACGATCAACGCACCGCCTGCGAGAGTGCCGAGGCTGGGTCCGACCGACCAGACCAGCCAGCCGATCAGGGTTGCCCAGACGATCTGCAGATAGTCGAACGGCGAAACTACCGAGACCGGTGCGGCCTGAAGCGACATCGTCATGAGCACCTGTGCGGCGGCGCCGAACAGGCCGCCGAGGACGAGCAGCGCCCATGTCTGTGGCATATGGGCCTGGCCGAGGAAGATCGACCCGATCCCGCTCGCGACCCCGGCGCAGATGAAGAACCAGAACACGATCGCTCCGGCATGTTCGGTGCCGCCAAGCTGACGGACCGTGATGGTGACGGTCGCGGTGCCGATCGCGCCGCCGATCGCCATCAGCAGGCCGAACTGGTCGAGCGATGTCGCGCCGGGACGCACGATCATCGCGACGCCGAGAAATCCGAAGACCACCGCTGCCCAGCGATGCGGTCCGATCTTGTCGCCCAGCAGCAGCCCGGAAACGATCGTGGCGAAGATCGGCGCTGAAAATCCGATCGTCACGGCATCGGCCAGCGGCAGGCGGATCAGCGCGACGAAGTTCATCAGGATTCCGATGAGGCCGATTGCCGACCTTATGAGATGCGCGCCGGGCCTTTTCGTGCGGATTACCCGGATACCGGGGCCGGCGATCAGCCACGCCAAGACGAGCGGCAGGCCGAATAGCGAGCGGTAGAAGATCATCTCCATCGCGACGACGCCGTCTTCGCTCGCCTTCTTCATCGCGGCGATCGTCACGGCGAAACACATCACGGACAAGGATCGCAGGACGATGCCGCGCAGATTGTGGGCCGGACGGCTTTCGGACTTGGCCATGCGCCGCGGCATGGGCCCGAAGGCGCGCGTCGACAAGCCCTTAGTTACGCCTGCACTTTCCAGCCGCCTCAAGCTGTTCTATGGCGTCCGCCCGTGCACATCTTTGCCAATCCCGCCCGCTTCCTTTCCATCGCGCGCCCGCTAACCTCCTGGTTCGGCTGGATCGGCGCGGTGATGATCGTCGTCGCGCTTGGCGCGGGGCTTTTCATTACGCCACCCGACTATCTGCAGGGTGAAAGCGTGCGGATCATGTACGTCCATGTGCCAGCGGCATGGCTGGGCATGGCGGGCTGGTCGGGGATCGCGGTTTCCAGCCTCATGCAACTGATCTGGCGGCATCCGCTCGCGTCGGTCGCGGCAAGGGCGATCGCGGTGCCCGGGGCGCTGTTCGCGGCGATCTGCCTGGTGACGGGCTCGCTATGGGGGCGGCCGACCTGGGGCACCTATTGGGAATGGGACGGACGGCTCACCTCGATGCTCGTGCTGTTCTTCCTCTATCTCGCCTATATCGCGCTGTCCTCGGCAGGCGCCGAGCGCGGCAGCAACGATCGCATTTCGGCGATCTTCGGCGTCGTCGGCGCGTTCAACATCCCGATCATCCATTATTCGGTCGAATGGTGGCGCACGCTCCATCAGGGGCAGAGCATCGGCCTTGGCGGATCGAAGATCGATCCCTCGCTGCTGTGGCCGCTGCTCGTGTCGACGCTCGGCTTTTCGCTGCTGTTCGGCGCGATCGTGCTGATGCGGATGCGCGCCCTGCTGGCCCAGGCCAAGGTCGAGGCGCGGCTCAAGAGGATGACCGCCGAATGAACCACTGGCCCTTCATCGCCGCCGCCTATGCGATCACGATCGCGGGAACCCTCGGCGTGGTTTTCGCCAGCTTCGCCAGCATGCGACGCGCCGAACGCCAGGCCGATTCGCTGACCCGACGGGACTGAAAGCAATGAAAGCGAAGAACCAGCGGCTGATCCTGGCCTTGCTTGCGGTCGTCGCGATCATCGGCGCGGCGCTGCTCGCCATGTCGGCGCTCAAGGACGAGGCGGCCTATTTCTATACGCCTGCCGACGCGAAGAAGGACCATGTCGAGGTCGGCCGCGCTGTCCGGCTGGGCGGGATGGTCCAGAAGGGATCGATCGATCGCCAGCCCGATGGCATCACCATCCACTTTGTCGTGACCGACAATGTAGAGACGGTGCCGGTGCGCTTCACCGGTATCGTGCCCGATCTGTTCAAGGAGGATTCGGGGGTGGTCGCCGAAGGCAGCTTCCAGGCCGACGGCAGCTTCCTCGCCACCAATATCCTCGCCAAGCATGACGAGCGCTACATGCCGCCGCAGGTCGCGGGCGAGATGCACAAGACCGATAGCCTTGAGCCCGAAAGCGGCCAGACAAAGGGACAGAAATGATCGCTGAGGCAGGATTGGCCGCATTATGGCTGGCCGCGGCCCTCGCGGCGCTGCAGCTTGTGCTGGGCGCGATGGGCGTTGCCAGCCACCGCCCCGACCTGCTTGGCGCGGTCCGCCCTGTTGCGGTCGTTCAGGCGGCGCTGAGCGGTATCGCCTTCCTGCTGCTGATCTACCTGTTCATGACGGTCGACCTGTCGGTGAAGCTGGTCGCCGCGAACAATGCGTCGACCAAGCCCTGGCTCTACAAATTCGCCGGCACCTGGGGAAACCACGAAGGCTCGATGCTGATGTGGGTGACGATCCTCGCGCTGGCGGGCGGCGCTGTCGCACTGTTCGAGCGGCGGCTGAACGAGCGCACCCTGATCGCGACGCTGGCGGCACAGGCGGCGATCGGCCTCGGCTTTTACGCTTTCCTGCTGTTCGCCTCCAACCCCTTCGCCCGGCTCAATCCCGCGCCGGCGGAAGGGCAGGGGCTCAACCCGTTGCTTCAGGATCCCGGCCTCGCCTTCCATCCGCCGACGCTGTATCTCGGCTATGTCGGCCTGTCGGTCGCCTTCTCCTTCGCGGTAGGTGCGCTGATCACCCGCGATGTCGGCGCGGCCTTTGCGCGCGCTATGCGGCCCTGGGTGCTGGCGGCCTGGATATTGCTCACCATCGGCATTACCGCGGGTAGCTACTGGGCCTATTATGAACTCGGCTGGGGCGGCTGGTGGTTCTGGGATCCGGTCGAGAACGCGTCGCTGATGCCGTGGCTTGCCGCAACGGCGCTGCTCCATTCGGTGACGGTGCTCGCCACCCGCGAGGGACTTCGCGCCTGGACGGTGATGCTCGCAGTGGTCGCCTTTTCGATGTCGATGGTCGGCACCTTTCTCGTTCGATCGGGTATCCTGACCAGCGTGCACGCCTTCGCGGTCGATCCCGAGCGCGGCAGCTTCATCCTCGCGCTCCTCACCATCTATATCGGCGGCGCGCTGGCGCTATTCGGCCTTCGCGTCGGCACCGTGCGCGAGGGGTCGCGCTTCGACGCGGTCAGCCGCGAGGGCTCGCTCGTCATAAACAACCTGCTGCTGTCGGCGATCCTCGGCATCGTCCTTGTCGGCACGCTCTACCCGCTGATGGCCGAAGCCGTGACCGGCGAGAAACTGTCGGTCGGTCCGCCCTATTTCAACAGCGCGGCGGGGCCGCTCGCGCTGATGCTCGTCGTCGTCATGGCGGCCGGGCCGATCATGCGCTGGCGGCGGGACGACCTGAAGGCTACTTTGACGCGGCTCGCGCTGCCGGTGCTGCTGTCGGCGCTTGCGCTGCTGCTGGTGATCCTGCTCGCGCCCGGTATCGCTATCCTGCCGCTGCTCGGACTGGTCGTGGCCAGCGGCGTCGCCCTCGCCAGCCTCGCCCCGCTGTGGAAGCGCAACCTGCGCCGCACCCCGCTCTATATCTACGGCATGGTGGTGGCGCATCTCGGCATCGCCGTCGCCCTCGCCGGCATGGCCTCCGAACGCGCCTTCAACAAGGAAACGCTGGTCGCGGCGCGGATCGGCGAACTGCACAGCGTCGGCCCCTACACGATCAGGCTCACCGATGTGGAGCCGGTCGCGGGGCCCAATTTCACGGCAATCCGTGCGACGGTCATCGCCCAGCGCGGCGAGCGCAAGCCGTTCACCTTGCACCCGGAAACCCGCAATTTCCCGTCGCCGCAGACCGAGACCAACGAAGCGGCGATCACGACCGTGCTTGACGGGCAGCTCTATGTCGTCGTCGGCAAGTCCGACGATGAGGGGCGCTGGCAGCTCCGGCTATGGTGGAAGCCGTTCGTCACGCTGATCTGGCTAGGCGGTCTGCTCGTCGCATTGGGCGGGCTGCTGTCGCTGATCGGCCGGGTTCGCCGCGACATGCGTCATGCGCCGTTACGGGACGAAGCATGAAGAAGCTGCTGATCTGGCTCCCGCTCGGGCTGTTCATTCTCTTCCTGATCGTGTTCGCCGGCGGGCTGATCCGGCCGGAGAGCAAGACGATCCCGTCGAAGATGGTCGGCAAGCCGATGCCCGCCTTCGCGCTGGCGCCCGCTTTGCCGGGGAAGCCGGGGGTTAGCAGCGCGGCCCTCGCCAACGGGCAGCCGCATCTCGTCAACGTCTTCGCCAGCTGGTGCGTACCCTGCATCACCGAAGCGCCGCAGCTCGATCAGCTCGCCCAGGCCGGGGTGCCGATCCTCGGCATCGCCATCCGCGATCGGCCAGAGGATCTTGCGCGCTTCCTGCAGCGGCACGGCGATCCCTATCGCGCGATCGGCAGCGACGCGAACAGCAACGTGCAGATCGCCCTCGGCTCGGCGGGTCTCCCCGAGACCTTCATCGTCGATGGCAAGGGCATCATCCGCAAACAGCATATCGGCGCGATCAATCCCGAGGATGTGCCGGGCATCATGTCGGCGTTGGGAGAGGCGGCCAAATGAGGACCCTTCTCGTGGCGCTGCTGCTGGCGGTTTCGGCTCCTGTCCTCGCGGATTCGCTGATGCCGGCGGCGAAATACGCCAATGAGCAACTGCCCGACCGGGCGCAGGAGGCCCGGGCCAAGGCGCTGATGGAAACGATCCGCTGCCTGGTATGCCAGGGCCAGTCGATCGCCGATTCCGACGCCGAGATGGCCGGAGACATGCGCGCGCTGATCCGCACCCGGATTGAGGCGGGCGAGAAGCCTGAGGCGATCCGGCGGTGGCTGATTGACCGCTATGGCGACTGGGTGAGTTACAAGCCGCCGCTCGACGGGCTGACCTGGCCGCTCTACGCGCTGCCGGTGGTCTTTCTTGCCTTCGGGTTGTGGATCGTTAGCAGGCGACTCAAGCGCCGGAGGAAAATCTGATGGGCTGGCTGATTTTCCTGGTGCTCGCGGCGATCGTCGCGGGCGTGCTGTGGCGCTTCGGCAACCTGCCCAAGGGCGGGCTCGAACTGGTCGGGGCGGCCCTGTTCCTGGGAATCGCCGGCTATGCGTGGCAGGGGAGCCCGAACCTGCCGGGCAAGCCGACGCCGCCGCCCGAGGCGGTAAAGATGCCTGACAGCGCCTTCGCGGTCCAGGAGCGGAAGATGCTCAGCAAGGTCGGCGGCGACGCCGACGTGCTACGGGGCGCCGAAGGCATGCAGAGCCAGGGTCTCAATCTCTATGCGATCGCGCTGATCAAGAACGGTCTGGAGAAACGGCCGCGGAGCCCCGACCTCTGGGTCGGGTTGGGCAATGCGCTGGTGATCCACGATGGCGGGCTGATGTCGCCGGCAGCACAACTTGCCTTTCAGCGGGCCGAGGCGATCTCGCCCGACCATCCGGGTCCACCCTTCTTCATGGGGCTGGCCTATGCCCAGGCCGGCCAGCTCGATCGCGCCGAAAGCGTCTGGCGCGCGCTGCTCGACCGCAGCCCGGCGGATGCGTCCTGGCGGCCGGAGCTCGAGCAACGCCTGATCGAAATCGAGCAAATGAAGCAGCAGGCGCGCTGACGGACCTCGATTCCGGCCGGCACGCCGAATGTTTCGGCATGGCGGATGACACCTCAGATCGAAAGTCGGGAGAGGGCGTCGCGCGGAGGGGAATCCGCGCGATATGCCATTGGGCGTCGCCCTCTCCCATCTCCGCCCCCCGGGGGGGGGGGGAGATCAGCGGGCGAAAGGCAGGTTGAGGGCCTCCGCCACAGCTTCATGACGGATATGACCGCCTGAAACATTGAGGCCCGCCGCAAGATGCGGATCGGCCGCCATCGCCTGCTCCGCGCCCAGATTGGCAAGCTTCAGCACGAAAGGCAGCGTCGCATTGTTGAGTGCGAAGGCCGAGGTGCGGGCGACCGCGCCGGGCATGTTCGCGACACAATAATGGATCACGCCATCGACCTCGAACACGGGATCGCTGTGGGTGGTGGCATGGCTCGTCTCGAAGCAGCCGCCCTGGTCGATCGCGATGTCGACCAGCACCGAGCCGCGCTTCATCGTCTTGAGCATGTCGCGGGTGACGAGCTTGGGTGCGGCGGCGCCCGGCACCAGCACCGCGCCGATCACCAGGTGCGCGCCGGCGACTGCGGAGGCGATCGCAGTCTTGGAGGCATAAACCGTCTTGATCTGGCTGCCGAAGAACATGTCGAGCTCGGCGAGACGATCGTTGCTGATGTCGTAGATAGTGACGTCAGCACGCATGCCGACCGCCATCTGCGCGGCATTGACGCCGGCAACACCGCCACCGAGGATGGCTACCTTCGCGGGCGCCACGCCCGGCACGCCGCCGAGCAGCACACCACGGCCGCCCTGTTCCTTCTCCAGATAGTGCGCGCCGACCTGGATCGACATGCGGCCAGCGACTTCGGACATCGGCTTGAGCAGCGGCAGCGCGCCCGAGCGCGACGTGACCGTCTCATAGGCGATGCAGGTGGCGCCCGACTTCATCAGCCCTTCGGCCTGCGGCTTGTCGGCGGCGAGATGGAGATAGGTGAACAGCGTGTGGCGCGGTTCGAGCAGGGCGATCTCGGACGGCTGGGGCTCCTTGACCTTCACGATCATGTCGCTGCCCGCGAACACCGCGGGGGCGTCGGCGACGATCGACGCGCCGACGTCCTTGTAATCCTGATCCTCGAAGTCGATGCCGAGGCCCGCGCCGGTCTGCACGATCACCGCATGACCCGCCGCGACCAGCTCCGCCACCGAAGCCGGGGTGAGGCCGACACGATATTCGTGATTCTTGATTTCCTTGGGAACGCCGATCCGCATCGCTTGTCTCCTGAAGACGGTGATTGCCAATCTTAACGCCGTTGCACCGGGAAAGGGTTGCGAAGTGGGATCGTCACCGCGATACGGACGCATTGATAGTGCAATTCTTGGCAAAAATACGGGAAGATATCTTTGGTGGATCGCATAGACAGCAAAATAATCGCGATATTGGCGCATGATTCAGGACTGACGAGCGAGGAGCTTGGCCGGCGGGTCGGGTTGTCGCCATCCGCCGCGCATCGCCGGGTCAAGGCGATGGAAGGCTCCGGGCTGATCCGCGGCTATCGTGCGCGCCTGTCTGCCGCGGCGCGCGGTAATCCTTCGACGGTATTCGTTCAGGTGACCCTGGTCGATCAGCGTCAGGCGACGATGATGGCGTTCGAACGCGCGCTCGAACGCACCGCGCAGATCAGCGAAGCCTATCTGATGAGCGGCGACTCCGATTATCTGATCAAGGTGCTGGTCCGATCCGACGACAGTTACGAGCGGGTCCATCGCGAAATATTGTCGGCGCTGCCCGGGGTTCATCGCCTCGTCACCCAGTTCACCATCCGCACGCTGGCAACCGAAGATTAGGGGTGTGCCGGGCATTCGCTCTTCCCAGCGTCCCGCCCTCTTGTTGCTACCCTGTGGAACAAATGCTAATTGCCCGCCGCTATGCGCCTGATGGGGGGACCAGAGGCGCAGGGAATGGGCATTATTTTGCTATGAAGTCCACCATCGCATGACGAGCGACAAGGCCGCTGCGAATGGCGGGGCCCCGGCGTCCCCTGGGGCACATGGTGCGTCCGGTGGGCACAGCCAGGGCGGCTTTCCCGCTCTGGTCGTTGGCGCGATCGGCGTCGTCTTCGGCGACATCGGCACCAGCCCGCTCTACGCCTTTCGCGAGACCTTTGCGGGCCACCACCCGCTGCCGCCCGACGAGCTCCACATTCTCGGCGTCCTCAGCCTGATCTTCTGGTCGATGATGCTGGTGGTGACGTTCAAATATGTCATGATCATCATGCGTGCCGACAATAAGGGCGAGGGCGGAAGCCTGGCGCTTCTCGCGCTGATCAACCGCCAGTCGGAAGGGCGCAAGTGGAGCAAGGGCATCGTCCTGCTCGGCGTATTCGCCACCGCGCTTTTCTACGGCGACAGCATGATCACCCCGGCGATTTCGGTGCTGTCGGCGGTCGAGGGACTGACCACGGTCGAGGCAGGCTTCGAAGGCTGGGTGCTGCCGATCGCGGTCGGCATCCTGATCGGCCTGTTCATGATCCAGTCGCGCGGCACGGCGAAGGTCGGGCGGCTGTTCGGGCCGATCATGCTCGTCTACTTCACCGTGCTGGCGGTGCTTGGCGTGTGGCATATCCTCGGCAACCCGCATGTCCTGATCGCGCTCAACCCCTGGTATGCCGTGCGCTTCTTCATGGAAGAGGGCTACTTCGCCTTCCTCGCCATGGGCTCGGTGGTACTGGCAGTGACGGGGGCGGAGGCGCTCTATGCCGATATGGGGCATTTCGGGCGCAAGCCGATCGGGGTGTCGTGGCTGGTCTTCGTGCTGCCCGCGCTGATGCTCAACTATCTGGGGCAGGGGGCGATGATCCTGTCGCAGGACATGGCGACCGCGCTCCAGACGATCCACAATCCCTTCTTCCTGCTCGCCCCTGAAATGCTGCGCCTGCCGCTCGTCATCCTGGCGACGATGGCGACGGTGATCGCCAGCCAGGCGGTGATTACCGGGGCTTTCTCCGTTACCCAGCAGGCGATCCAGCTCGGTTTCATCCCCCGCCTGCGCATCACCCACACCAGCGCCGGTTCGATCGGCCAGATCTATATCCCGGCGATGAACTGGGGGCTGATGGTGATGGTGATCCTGCTGGTCATCTCCTTCCGCACCTCGTCGAACCTCGCCGCCGCCTATGGCATCGCGGTGACAGGTGCGATGGCGATCGACACCTGCCTGATCGCGGTGGTGCTGGTCTATCTGTGGGGCTGGAAGAAATGGGTGGCGGCGCCGCTGATCGCAGTCTTCGCGCTGGTCGACCTCGCCTATTTCGGCGCGAACCTGACAAAGGTGCCCGATGGCGGCTGGTTCCCGCTGCTGATCGGCTTCATCGCCTTCACCATGCTGACCACCTGGGCGCGGGGCCGCGCGCTGATGATCAACCGGTTGCGCGAGGCGGCGATGCCGGTGAAGGTGTTCGTCCAATCGGCGGTGAGTTCGGCGGTGCGGGTGCCCGGCACCGCGGTGTTCATGACATCGCAGGCGCAGGGCGTGCCGCATGCGCTGCTCCATAACCTCAAACACAACAAAGTGTTGCACGAGCGAGTAATCCTGCTGACCGTGCGGATAGCCGACGTGCCCTATGTCATCACTGGAAAGCGGACCGAGTTCACCGATCTCGGCCAGGGATTTTACCGCATGGTGATCAACTATGGCTTCATGGAAGATCCCGACGTGCCCGCCGAGCTGGCGCAGACCAAGAGCTGCGGCGCCGACTTCAAGATGATGGACACCAGTTTCTTCCTCGCGCGGCAGACGCTGCTGCCATCGGAGAAGCCCGGCATGGCGATCTGGCGCGAGAAGCTGTTCGCCTGGATGCTCCGCAACGCCGAAAGCGCGATGGAGTTCTTCAAGCTGCCGACCAACCGTGTGGTCGAGCTGGGCAGCCAGGTCGAGATTTAGGTCAAGGCGCGGTGCCCGGTTCGGTCAACGCCCCCATCATCGTCACCGCCTTGCTCGGCTCGGAAGACTTCGCCTGGGCAGATGCGCTGCGCCGCGCGCATTTCCCGGCAGAGCGAAACCAGCTCCCGGCACATCTGACCTTGTTCCACCATCTGCCGCCTTCGGCGCTGGACGCGCTCAAGCGGCTGCTAATCGCCGAAGCGCGAATGGCGATGCCGCCCGCAGCCCGGATCACGCGGCTGATCTCCTTGGGGCAGGGGGTGGCGCTGGGGGTGGAAAGTCCCGGCCTCATGGCGATCCGCACGCAGATCGCCGAGGCGATGCAGGGCTTGCTAACGCCGCAGGACCAGGCAGCGTGTCGACCGCACATAACCATCCAGAACAAGGTCGCCCCCGGCGAAGCCCGTGCGCTGCTGAACGCGCTGCGCCAGGATTTCCGTCCACGTGCCATCACCCTGATCGGGTTCGGCGCCTATTGGTATCGCGGCGGACCGTGGGAGACTATCGCGGAGTACAGGTTCAGTCGATCTGGCCGATCGCGTCGCAGCTGAGATCGAAGGCGGTCAGCCCGGCGTCGAGATAGCCGGCCAGCATCGGCATATCGAGCAGCTGGTCGACGACCGAGTCGCTGTCCTCTTCATTCGCCGTCTCGAGCGCCTCATCCCATTCGCTGGCGTCGAAGGTGCCGCGCCCGACCATCGCCAGCGCGAGTATTTCGGCGGCCTCGTCTTCGGGCAGGTCCTCCAGCAAGGTGCGGACCTCGTCCACCACCACCTCATTGGCCTCATCCTCGAGAACCGCCAGCGGATCGTCGCTGTCGGTGGGATCGCCCTCATCGTCATTCTCGATCGCAGGCACCTGCGCTTCAAGTTCGCGCGCACGCACGATCAACCGGCAAACCGTTTCCAGTGAAACCGTCAATTCCATGTCTCGATCCTCGTCCCCAGCGCCATGTCCCGGCTCCCCAACGTGGAGGCCAAGCCACGGTTCCCGAGCATCAGGCTGGGAGCAGGCTCTTCAGCGTAATCTCCGGATCGGCGAGGCTGGCCTTGTCGGGCGAGAGCCCGCCGACGACCAGCGCCTTGCCCTGGACATAGTCCTTGACCGCGTTGACGCAGTCGAGCGCGAGCACCTTGCCGTTCTTAAGGTAGACCACCGAGAAACTGCGCGTGGCGGGGTCGCCGCGCAGGATCGTCTCGTCGAAGCCGAGGTTGAAGCCGACCGTCTGCAGCCGCAGATCATATTGGTTAGACCAGAACCACGGCACGGCATGATAGGGTTCGGAGGCGCCGACAATGTCCTTGGCGGCGGTGCTCGCCTGATCATTGGCGTTCTGCACCGATTCGAGCCGGATGCGCGCGCCATCTGCGAAGTTGTTGGCGTGCATCGCGCAGTCGCCGATCGCGTAGATGTCGGCCAGGCTGGTGCGGCAATATTGGTCGACGTCGACGCCGTTGCCCCCGGCCGCCCCGGCCGCGATCAACGGCTCGACCGCAGGGACGATGCCGATGCCGACGATCACCATTTCGGCGGGGATCACCGAACCGTCGTCCATGCGGACGCCAGTCACCTTGCGGCCGTCACCGACGATGCAATCGACCCGTGCGCCCAACTGGACATCGACGCCATGGGCGCGGTGTTCGGCCTCGTAGAAGCGCGACAGCGCCTCGCCGGCGACGCGCGCAAGGACGCGATCGAGCGCTTCCAGCACCGTGACCTTCTTGCCGAACTTGGACAGCACCGCCGCTGCTTCGAGGCCGATATAGCCGCCGCCGATCACGACGACGTTGGTGGTGCCCTCCATCTCGCCCAGCATGCGATCGGCATCCTCACGGGTGCGCACGCCATGGACGCCGCCCAGGTCGTTGCCCGAGCAGGTCAGGCGGCGTGGTGAGCCGCCGGTCGCCCAGATCATCTTGCCATAGCCGATCGTCGAGCCGTCGCTCAGCGTGACCTCATGCTTGCCGGGGTCGACCGCGGTGACGCGGCGGCTGAGCAGCATCTCGATATTGCGTTCGGCCCAGAAGCTGGCCGGGCGGATCAGGATGCGGTCGAACGTCTTCTCGCCGGAGAAATACTCCTTGGACAGCGGCGGGCGCTCATAGGGCAGTTCGGCCTCGTCGCCGACGACCGCGATGGAGCCTTCGAACTTGTTCTGCCGGAGCGCGACCGCGGCCTGCGCGCCGCCATGGCCAGCTCCCACGATGAGCACGTCATACTGCGCCAATTTCGAATCTCCCCTTGGGATATACTTCTCGGAAGCGCTCTCTAATGGGCCGTGCGCATATGTCCAGTTGACCGGGAACAAAGCCCCGCTTATAGGCCCGCTCCACCGCTTAACCTGCGGTCTTTGGCGGAGTAGCTCAGCTGGTTAGAGCACGGGAATCATAATCCTGGGGTCGGGGGTTCAAGTCCCTCCTCCGCTACCATCAGAAACATCCCTGCCGTTTCGGTGGTCGGTTTCTTGCCCATGGCGAGGCCAATCAGGTTAGCCAGGCGGCCTTCCAGATCGACAAGAAATCCGGTGCCGTCGGGCTCCGGCGTCAAGGTGATCGAGTGGATCAGGCTGCGGACCGCGGGGATCGCGTCGATTCGGGCGGCGTCGCCGCCGTTGAGCGCCGCGCCCAGCTTCTCGACATTGCGCCGATAGTCGCCCGCGACGTTGGGGTGGAGGGCGATCACCGGCAGGGCGTCGATTTCCTGTAGCTGCGCTTCAAGGCGCTGACGTTCATCTTTTGCGCTTTTCAGTGCTTCCACGACTTCCTCGACATCAGCGCCCCGGCCGATTGCATCGACAAGCCGATCGACGCGGCCCTGGGTGTCGCGCAGCTTGCGCCGAAGTCGATCGGCCTCGGACGCTTGCTGGGCGCGCTGCCGGGCGTGCTGCTCATGATATTCCTTCACATAGGCGCTCACCAGCTCGGGGGCGAGCAGGCGCTGTTGCAGGCCATGCAGGACGCGCGCTTCAAGCTGGTCGTTGTGAATCGTCCGGCGGCCGATCGTGCAATTCCCACTGGATCGCACCTCCCCGCATCCCCAGCGGTCGGGCTTGGTGATGATGAACGCACCCCCGCATACCCCGCAGGTGCATAGCCCCGACAGCATCCGCTTCGGCCGACGCTGCAGCCGATAGTTCCACCCTTCGGTACCAGCGCGGCGCGCTTGCACCGCGTCCCAGTCGGCCTGGTCGACGATGCGCAGTTCGGGCACGGGCTGACGCTGCCACTTGTCGCGAGGCTGGACCTTGGGCACGCGGCGTCGGCTCACGGGATCGCGGACCATCATCGTGCGACCATAGACGAGTACGCCGACGTAGATTTCGTTCTGGAGGATGCCGTTGCCGCGCACCCGATCGCCGTTGATCATCGTCGACCGCCACACCCGGCCGGTCGGTGAGGGTATTCCCTCGGCATTGAGCCGTGTAGCAATGGCGAGCGCAGACTGCCCGGCGAGGAACTCGCGGTAGATTCGCCGGATAATCTCTGCCTGTTCGGGCTCGATCTCGCGCAGGCCCAGTTCGGGATCACCCCGGTCGTTGAGCCTCACGACCTTGCGATAACCATAGCAGATATTGCCGGGGATGCGTCCCGCGGCGACGCGGCCGGCTTGCCCGCGCCGGATCTTATTCGCCTGATCCTTCCGGAACAGGGCGTCCATCGTCCCCTTCATGCCGATATGTAGTTCGTTCACCTCGCCATCGGCGACGGTGAAGACTCGAGCGCCGTGAAAGCGGATGGTCTCGAAGATGGTGGCGCTGTCCGCCTGATGTCGTGCGATGCGGTCGAGCGCCTCGGCCATGACCTGATCTATCCCGCCGGCGGCGACGCGCGCGAGCATGGCGTTGAGACCCGGCCGCTCGCGAACGGCGCCGCTTATCGCATAATCGGTGTAGACGTCGACGACTTCCCAGCCCTCGCGCAGGGAGCGTTCCCTGCACAGCCGGATCTGATCGTCGATCGAGCGAGCGTCCTGAAGGTTACTGCTGTAACGGGCGTAGATGACGGTCTTCATCGGGCCTTCCCTGCGCCGGGTGATTCTGCCGTGCCCGCGCGGCGGCAATGTCCCGCGCGACGGCATCGCGCGCAAGCGCCTTGACGATCGTCATCAAAACAGGATCGACCGCTTCGTTCATAGCGGCAGATCGAAATGCTTGGCGTAGCGGGTTACATAGTCGACCATCGGCATGCGGCCCGCCGCCTTGTCCTCGGCCGCCCACTTGGCGATCAGACGCTGCGATACCGCTCGCGAGGACTTGCCGGTTTCCCTTGCGGCGTCGTCTCCGGCCGTGCCGCTGCGGGTCATCCGGTCGGCCATGGCATAGGGGAGCAGCTGACGACCCCTTATCCGAAGGCGCTGCTGGAACGCCGTGCGGTGGGCGGGCGAGCAAAAGAGCTGTCCGCGCTGTGCGCCAGTCAGAGGCGCAAGGCATTCCGCGCACCGGCAAGCACTGCCAGCGGGGGGCTGTGCCGCGCTATGGGGCGTTTTAGCGGGGGCGTGGGCCACGGCCTTACGCCTCGATCCCTTTCTGAACCGCGTTCAGCAAATCATTGTCGGCGGTGGAGAGGGCATCGGCGCGATCGTTCACCGCTTCCAGCGCCAGGCGCAGGGCGTCGGCGAGCGGATATACCATGTCGTAATTGCGCGCGTTGTCGATCGGTCCGCCTTGGCGAGCATATTCAATGAGAGCGCCGACGGCGTCTGTGCCGGCGCTAGCGGCGGCGAGGGCCTTGATCTGTGCCTGCTCGCTCATGCGGCCGCCTTCGAGACCAGCTTCTCGGCCTTACGATCGGCCTCGAGCATGGCCTGCAGGCCGTCGTAGCGGAGGCTGAGCGCCATGCTCAGCGCGTAGCTGGCGCTGCCGGGATATTGGGCGTGCCACCATCGCATGGCGACGAGCGCGGCGAGCTGGCCCTGACGGACCCGATCGTCTGGCCTGTGCCGCAAGCGGCGCTCGGCGGTGTCGATCGACGTCGCGAGTTCCTCGAGAAGCTGATCGCGGGTAACGCGGATGTGGGAAGGGCGAGGCATCAGGCCGTTGGTCGCGCAACGCCAGATCTCGGCGATCGCGCGCAGCACATAGAGGCGGCGCTTGGCCGTCGCGGCATCGAGCGCGCTTTCGTCGACCAGCTTGGGATAGGCGATCTGCCGATCGCGCAGCATCGCCTCCGCCAGGCTGGCGAACTCCGGCCGGAAGCTGTCGGTATAAGGCGGTTGGCTCATAGCCCGCCCTCGAGCTGCGCTATGGCCTCGGCGATCTCACGATAGGGTGAGACGCGCAGATAGGGCTTCGCGGCCGGCGTTTCGAGCAAGCCCCGGCACGCTTCGAGCAGCGACGGTACCATGGCGGCGCGGAGGGCGGCGCCTGCGATCACGCGCGAAGAACCGCCTTCGTGATGGTAGCGCTGGCACGCCGCCTGAAAATCGGGGTCGTAGGTCACGCGGTCGAGGAGCTTGTTCATTGGAGCGTTCCTTGCGGAGCCCAAGTCCCGCCAGCAGGGCGCTATCAGCCATGCCGGCGGGAGCGGACGTTGGGGATCAGGCAGCGGCGGCCTCGGCGGCGAGGACGCGGGCGTGGCGCATCGCGCGGGGCCAGAAGGGCAGGTTGCGGGCCGCGCCGCCGTTGAACGGCTTGGCGAGGCGAAGCTGGGGCTCGCGGCGCATCAGGCCGCCCAGTTCCTTTGCGAAGGCCGTCTTGCTCACGCGGGCGCGCGGCCGGATGCCAGCGGCTTCAGCGTGGGCGTGATAATCAAGATAGAGATCGGCCTCGGGCGTCCAATCCTGCGGCCGTGGCGCCTGATACGCGCGTCTACGCGACCCGCGCCGCGCTCTATTCGGACCTAGCGCCCGACGACGATCTGTTCGCGCTCGTGGCTTTCGATAGCGATCCGCTAAAGAACGGTCTCTATCAAAAAAACGGCGCCACCGGCACGGGCAGCTGGACGGGGCCTGACGATCTGTTCGTATCGGCTGCAGAGTCGGCTGCCACGGCGCTGACCGACCCGCTGAATGCTGACCTTACTGCCTGGCGTGGCAAGGTGAATGGATGGCCGGATCCATACTTTCGCTGGCTGCCGATCGGTACGGGGCTGTTCAATGAGCGCCTGGCCTGGTGGGAAGGTAACGGTCTCGGCAACTATACGGTTCTCTCTTATGTCGCGAACTCACGCTACCATGGGCGCGCCCTTCGAAAGTCGGGCACATCGTCGGTAGGGCCGCGGATTTGGCTCGATGATATGGGCTGGCAAGCTGGTGATACGATCAGCGTTTCGGCGCTCTGCAAAGAAGGTGCGATCAGCGGTAGCACGGCTCGCCTCCTCGGACGGTTCTACACGGCCGACGGGAGCCCCCTGGGGTCGCAGATACAAGGCGTCGATGATGCCGCCTCGAACAGCCCGCTGGCGATGACAGCGACACCGCAGCGAATTACGGTGACTGGTACCATCCCGGCCGACGCCGGCTTCTTATGGATCATCCCGGCGACTGGAGTATCGGGCAAGGATTTCGATATGGTCGCGTTGTGGGCGGCGAAGGCGAGCTTTGCCGGCTCGCCGAAAACGCCGCCGCCGGCCGACGAACATCGGCTGATCGATGTCGAGGCCCAGCTCGCCGCGACGGTTCGGAAGAATGACGCCCGCCAGATCCGCAATGCCTATGTGCCGAGCACAGTGTGGGAGAGCGTGCTGGGCGCGGCCGAGACGGTCGGAAACAGCAGCTATAACCACAACGTACTCGGCGGCTACGAGGAGATCGTCGAGGACACCCTCTTCAACGCGCTCCTCTGGCGGGTCTGGGCCGCGAACGGCACGACCGATGTCGAATGGAAGCTGTTCATCCGCAGCGACACGACCGCTTTCAATCCGAGCGTCGAAACACCCGTGGCCAGCGGGACGGTCGCGGCCGGCGACTTCCCGACTGCGGATCAGCTTTATACGCTCGATGTCGGCGATCCCATTTTCGCGCAGGATGGTGATTTCGTCTTCGTGCTGTTCCGGCCGGTCGATAACAGCAGCATGCACGTGAAGCGCTGGCTGTACGATGCCGACGTGACGCCAGCCCGTCACAAGTTTGTGATCGGCACCGTCGATGGCTGGAATCAGACGATCGCCTTTTCGTCGCCTGCTGCCGGCTTCGGTCAGACCGCCTTCCGCCTCGATCTCCGTGCGCCTGCCGATCAAGCGGTGGCGGATCTGGCCGAAACGGTCGACCAGATCCAGGAGCAGCTTCCATCGTCCGAAATCGTCCTACCGCCGACCGTCTATGGCGTTCAGGGCCGCGAAATGAATGTCTATCTCGACAACCTGCACCTCGGAAAAGCCTCCGATTACGAGCATGACGTTGAGTGTTCGGCGGCGCAGGCCGGCAAGCAGCAGAATGAGCGATGGACGCTGATCCCGACCGGGGCAATCGCCACGGGTGACCTATCGATCGGCGTGCATGACCGGCAGAGCGGGACAGAGCTGGCGGTCGCGACCACCGCCGTTCGCGTCGCCGCATCCTCGGCGGGCAGCGGCGCAACGCAAAAACTCCTCGTGATCGGCGATAGCCTCGTCCAGGACGGGACCATCACACAGACCCTGCTCGACATCGCCGGCAGCGACGTGATGAACATCGAGATGCTCGGCACGCGCGGCACAGCGCCGAACCTGCACGAAGGGCGCGGCGGATGGCGGGTCGTCGATTACGCCACGGCGGGCCGCACCTATTACGCCTTTGATGTTTCTGGCGTAGTCGTCGAGCCGGTCGCCGGCGCGACCGAATACACGCATAATAGCGCGACCTTCCGCGTCGAGGAACTCGACCTCACCGACGCCGCTGGGACGATCACATGCTCGCTCGTCAGCGGCAGCGCGCCACTCAGCAGCGGAACGCTGACCAAGAGCAACGGCGCGGCGGGCGACGCAACGATCGCCTTCAGCGCGCGGACGGCCGTATCAGGCAATCCGTTCTGGTTCGGCGGAGAACTGGACTTCGCCGAATATCTCAGCCTCAACGCGATTGACACGCCGGATGTGGTCGCAATCGCCCTCGGCATCAACGATGTCGGCGGCGAGACCGGCAACGACACCTCCATTTCGGACCTTGCCGACACCCAACTGGATAATCTCGACCTCCTGATCGCGAACATCCATGCGGCCGACGCAGGGATCAAGGTGGCGATCGCTCTGCCATCGCCGCCGTCGATTGATCAGGATGCCTTCGGGGCCAACTATGGGCTCGCGATTCGACGCTGGCGGAGCAAGCGCAACATCATGATCTGGTCGCGCCAGGCGATCGAGCGCTATGCCGGCAGCGCGGGCGACAATATTTATATCCTGCCGTCGAATACCGCGCTCGACACGATGAACAATATGAGCCGAGCGGCGGCCGTGGCGGTCAACAGCCGCAACTCCGCAACGACTATCGCGCGCCAGTCGAACGCGCTCCACCCGGCGACAAGCGGCTATCAGCAGATCGCCGACGCATGGTGGGCGTTTCTGAAGGTGAAAGCCTGATCAAAGCGCAGAGCAGAATGGTTCGATGCGCTTCTGCCACATCTGATGTCCGGCGGCGTTGAGATGTAATCCATCGGTGGTCAACCCACGGACGTTTGCTGGCGGCGCAATATAATGAACGCTTCGGCGACGAGCTTCCTCACGGATAAATCGGTTCGTGGTCGCGATACGCGCCGGATCCACAATCGTTATCTTGTCTGTCTCGACAGGGAGAATGGCAGATAGTGCGTAAAGACTTGCGCCGGTGCTGTCCAAAAGCGCGTGGTAGCGAGATCGAAAGAGTTCATCCGAGATCGTGCGAAATCCACCTACGTCGTTCACGCCAATGGCGACAATAGCTCTAGAAGGCTTCGCAATTGGAACGACAAAGCGGGCGACAATTGAAGCCCGCAGCGCGCCTATGCCTCCGACACTCACATTGAGTGACCGCGATGCGCAGGCGGGCGGTAGTCCAGATTGCAGTGCGATGCTGTCGCCCAAGATCAAAACACCGCCCTGCTTTGTAGCGATGGTGTCGGAAATGATTTCCGTGAAGCGACCCAGTGCCGAGATGTGGAACATGCTGAAGGCCAAGGCTGCCAGCGGAATAATGCTCAGCGCGCCCGTGACCATAACGACGGTGGCCAGTCTGGAAATCCTGAACATTTGCATTGGCGGGGCATAGCGAAGGTAGCGTTTAGATGAAAGCAAGCGAACGGCTGCAAGCGGCGCGAAAGTAGAGCCGCAGTAGAGTTGTTCCTCCCGTTTTCTGCCCGCCTTGCGCGGGTTTTTTTGTGCCTGGAGATCATCAATGCTGACAGCTGCTCTTATGCCTTCGGTTCCGGTGTGGGGGATTGTCCTCTCGGCCCTGATCACGGCGGTCGGCAGCGGCGGCATCGGTGTTCTGATCACCAAATATTGGGAACACCAACGGAGAAAGCGGGCGCAGACCGACAATGTCCTGCTCGAGCTGGTCAACAAGCAGGGCCGGCAGCTGAAGGCGATCCGGCGCGAGCAGCGGGTCGAAAGGCATCTGTGCGAGGCGCGCCTGGCAGCGCAGAGGCACAAGGTGGTCAACCTCGACAGTGCGTTCGAGGGCGTCCTCATGCTGTTCAAGGCCGCACCCGAAAAGGTGCCGGAACTCATCCCCGAAATCGTCGCGCAGCGGCAGGCGCATCGGGAGACCGAGGCCGCCGAAGCGGCGGCCGTAATGAAGGCGTCCCTCGAGGCGGCGGTGAAGGCGGCCGAGTTCGACGAATCCGACGATGGAGAAGATGAATGATCGACTGGAAAAGCGTACAGGCTCGCCTGAGCCTCGCCGCCGACGGCATTGCCGGGCGCAACACCTATGCCGGGCTGCTGCGCCTGGTGGGGCCGAATGCCAAAGCGGAGACAATCGACGAGCTTGCGCGGGCGTGCATCGTCCATCTGCCAGCGTTCGACATAACGACGCCGGCGAGGCTCGCGAACCTAATCGCGCAATGCGCCAATGAGACCGGCGGCTTCACGACTTTCACGGAAAATTTAAACTACCGCGCCGAGCGTCTGGTGGCGATCTGGCCGCGCCATTTCAGTCCGGCCGTCGCCGCGCTGTGCGTGGGCAAGCCGGTCGAGATCGCATCCAGAGCCTATGGCGGGCGCATGGGGAACGCGCCCTGGCCGAGCACGGACGGCTATGATTTTCGCGGGCGGGGTATGCTGCAGCTGACCGGGCGGGACAATTACGCCGCCGCCGATCGCCGCCTTGGCATCGGCTTGGCTTATCATCCCGACATGGCGGCGCAGCCGGCGATCTCACTGCTCATCGCCTGCGACTTCTGGCGCGCAGGCGAGGTTAACGCGGCGTGCGACCGTGGCGACCTGCGCGAGGCCCGCCGAATCACGAACGGTGGCGCGATCGGCCTCGACCATGTTCTCGATCTGCACGCGGAGCTTATGAAGGTGCTGGCATGAGGTTGGAGGAAGACCCCTGCCATCGCCGGGACAAGCTGGGGCTGTTCATCCTTGCGGGCCTTGTCGTGCTCGTCCTTGGCGCGATCGTCATCGGCACGTTCAGGACGGGCGGCGTGCCCGACAAGGGCGATGTGCTGCTGGGCGGCATCGCAACGGGTTTGATACTTTTCCTCCGCGATCTCGTCGCCGCCGTGCGCGCCGGGTGGGAAGAGGTGACACGAGGCAAAACCAACGAGCAGCTCGCAAAGGGTTCGCCTTCGGCTTCGAGCGATGACCCGATGCCGGTTCGCGTCGAGAATGCGCCGACAGACCCTATTCCCGTCAAAGGATCCTGACCATGATTACCGCTCTCACGGCGCTGGCTATGCGCGCCGGGCTTTCCAAACGTGCCGCCAGTGTCGTTGGCTATGCAGCCCTCATAGGTGCGCTCGTCGCGCTGCTGTCCGTCGCCAAGTGCGCCTATGATCGCGGCGTCATCGATGAGCATGAGGCGAAGCGCGAGGCCGCCATCGCCCCTGTGATCCGCCAGGCCGACGCCAGCGCGGCGGATACCCGCATTTCCGACCAGAAGAGGAACCAAGCCGATGAAAATGCCGAACGCGCGGCTGTCGCCCCGCTCCCTGATGCTCGCCTGTCTGATCGTCAGCGCCAGCGCGCTTGCGCCATCCTGCAGCGGCAGGCCCGAGAGCGCGGGCGTGAAAGCCCCGCCGGCTGCTGACCTGATCGTCGAGGCAGAGCCGCAGCTTGACGCGGGCGCGGTGGCCAACGACAGCGCCGCGGCGCTTGACGCCTATGATATCGAACATGCCTCCTGGGGCCGGCGTGGCTGGGATCAAGTTGCGAGGCTTTGCCGATGGTTCAGGGATGCAGGTGCGCCGACACCCGATTGCTGACCTTTCCCGATATCAACGATCGAAGTTTAGATAAGGCAGAGGTTGTAATTGGTGACGCGCAGCACCTTGATGGTTACGTTAACAATCAAATGGACCTCGTCCGGACGCGCTGTGGTGGGGCAGAGCAGCCTGTCAGTATCGACATTCAGGCGTGAAACTAGGGTGTCGCTTTCCATCAGGCAGTGCGTCAAGCCTTCCGGCACCTCTATTTTGCTAGCTTCTTCGGGCGATGGTACACGGAGGGCGTCGAGGAGAACCTTGATGCGGTTGTCGATGTCGCCACCTTGGGAGATTAAGTCGCCGGGATCTTGCTGGCGCAGGAAGAGAATGTCCAACTCGCAATTTAGATGCAGGTTGCTCCGGACGATCGGCATGTAGTTCCGGCCTGCGACATCGATGTGGGTAAGCAAATCGACAATCCCATATCGCGGGAATTCGGCTGCAATCTGACGTTGTGAGAGAGGCCCCGTATCTCGCGACATGGTTAAGCGAGCACCTTGTGGGTGCAAGGCGCCGTCCTTGTGAAGTTCACGCATTGCCGCATGCGTTTCCCACAGCATCTGGAGTTGCGGGCTAAGTGCCCGACGGATCTCGCCAGCATTTGCAGGTTTAGGCCGATTGCCGCCCGCCTTGAGAGGCCCGCTATAGACTAGGTGAAAGCGCATGGACGTACGTTAAGGCGTAAATCCTCCCCCGTCCAACAGACCGTCTGCCGCGAACATACTCACCCGCGCGCTTGCCTGATCAGGCGCCGCCGTTCCCCATCGTTCGCAATGGCCCAGGCATTCGGATCAACGCCCAGCGGCGCGGGATCGTCCCTGACAACATTGCCGGTCAACAGCGCGCCGATATAAGCCCGTGCGGCTTCAACTCGGCGCTTTCGCTCATAGTCCTGGTATATCCAGCGGTCAGCCTGCGCCTCTGTCCATAGCGGCCGATATACGCCGCTCTGATAATGGAAGGCGTTCCACCCTTCGCACCCGGGGGTCAACTTGCAGCGGAACCGCTTATTGATCAGTGAGAAGTTCTCACCCTTCATCGCGATGATCGCGTCGAGGTCGACCGACCGCCATTGCTTGCAGATGTCGCAGTTGACGCTCACCCCAAAGTCGTCCGGCTTCGCATCCCGGACCAGCTTCATCTCGCTGACCCAGTGGGTCCATTCCGGAAAGTGGGAAATGCCGCGCGCCATGAGAACGCAAAGAGAACATAAGCGTCGATTCGGTCAATGGGATTCCCCGAAACAGGCACCAGAAATTACGGGAATAGTGGGCGAAAAGTTTTCACTTGCCCCGTAAGTCGTTGAAATCACATGCCGGGAACGAAGGGTGAAATCTGCAAACTTTGGCGGATTTCTGCGGACTGACGGCGGATTTGCAGTCCTCTGAATAGAATACCCTCGCCCGGTGAGGCGGGGGCCGGAGCGCGCCAACGCTCCGAGCCGGTGGATAGCACCCACCATGTCCCCAAGCGGCCGCCTGAGTCGCATCCCGCCATCCGGCACCGGACGGCGGAACGAATATGGAACATCGGACATGGAGTCGAGTCTGCTTTTCGACGATTTCGTATCATCCACGCACCCTGCGGCCGGGTATATTGGCGGCAAGCGCAGACTGGCGCGCCCAATCACGCGGACGATCGATCGTATCCCCCATCATACCTATGCCGAGGCCTTCGTCGGGATGGGTGGAATATTCCTGCGTCGCAGTCGGAGGGCATCCGCCGAGGTCATCAATGACTGGTCAGAGGATGTGTCGACCTTCTTCCGGATCCTCCAGCGGCACTATGTCGCGTTCCTCGACATGCTCCGCTTCCAGCTTACCACACGGGCGGGCTTCGAGCGCCTCATGCGGATAGATCCTTCCACACAGACGGACCTCGAGCGCGCCGCGCGCTTCCTCTATCTTCAACGCCTTGCCTTCGGCGGCAAGGTCGCTGGGCGAAGTTTCGGCGTCAGCCCAGGCGAACCGGGCGCCTTCGATGTCACGAAGCTGGGACCGCTGCTCGAGTCGATCCACGAACGTCTCGCCGGTGTGGTCATCGAGCGACTGCCCTGGCGCGACTTCATCGAGCGATATGATCGAGCCGAAACCCTCTTCTATCTCGACCCGCCATATTATGGCTCGGAGGGGGATTATGGACGCGAGCTGTTCGATCGCGCGCAGTTTCCAGTTATGGCAGAGGCGCTCCGGGGAATCCGCGGCACGTTCCTGCTCAGCATAAACGATCATTCGGAAATCCGACGCATCTTCGACGGCTTCGCGATGGCGGAGTTGAGCCTGATCTATTCGATCGGCGGGGGGGGGAATGAGGTGGAGGCGCGCGAGTTGGTGATCAGCAACCTCCCGCCGGACCGGCTCGTTGAGCTATTTCCGGGCTAAATGGACGCGCGGACCAAGGGATGTTTCTGGCCAACACGCTCCTCCGCTACCATTGTGATCAAAAATAACGATAAATGTTACTGGTTACCGCTCTACCCTAGTGCCTTGAGGCACTATTAAGCTTCGCTTATTCGTTATAAATTTGACCTCGTTGAGTTTACGTCGCGAAACCGAGGGGTATTCCCACTCGGCTTGCCGCCCGCGTCCTGCCGGGTCTCAGTCGGTCGGAAGTGATGTTCATCGACCGCATTGCGCAGCTCGTCACCCGGCGGTCTGGCCCGGTCAGGACAACAAAGAAATACAGCGGAGATAGCTGGCCTGGGAAGGCGCCCTGATTTCACTCGGGCAGTGCATAGGCAATCAGCGCGTCGCCGATCGGCGTCTCCATGAAATGATGGCCGCCCGCCATGATCACGAGATATTGCTTGCCGTTGACCTCGTAAACCGCCGGGGTCGCCTGCCCGCCTGCGGGCAGCGTGTCCTTCCAAACTGTCTTGCCGGTGCGCAGATCGATCGCACGAATCAGATTGTCAGTCGCTGCAGCTATGAAGATGAGCCCGCCGGCCG
>NZ_LARW01000111.1 GCF_000971055.1 Sphingomonas sp. SRS2 | reverse complement strand
GGCAGACCGCGGACATGCCCTATGCGACGCTCAATTATCGCGACATCTTCCGTGATCCCAAGCTCGTCGCTCTGATCGATCAGGCGCTCGCCAACAATCAGGACCTCAAGGCGGCGCTCGCCAATGTTCAGTCGGCGCGCGCGCTGGTGACGGTCGCCCGCGCCGATCTCTTCCCGCAGGTCGATGCCGGGGCGGGCCTCACCACCGGCGACAGTTCGAACCAGACGTCAGGTAACAATGCCAGTGGCGGACGGCGGACGAGCTATAGCGCGGATCTTGGCGTGAGCTGGGAGATCGATCTGTTCGGGCGACTCCGCAGCCTCAACAATGCGGCGTTCAATCAATATCTCGGCAGCGAGGCGGCACAGCGCGGCACCCGACTGGCGCTGATCGCACAGGTCGCCAACGCCTATCTCGCCCTTGCCGCCGACCGCAGCCTGCTGGCCATCGCCCGCGACACCAGCACCAGCGCGGGCCGCAGCGTCGAACTGACCCGCGCCCTGCTCAAGGGCGGCGTCGCGCCGCGCACCGATCTGCGTCAGGCCGAAACGATCCTGTCCCAGGCAGAAGCCGATCAGGCCACGCTCGAAACCGCTGTCGCGCAGGACCGCAACGCGCTCCAGCTGCTTGTCGGCGCGCCGGTCGCGGAGGAACTGCTCCCGGTGTCGATCGAGAGCATCGACGGGCTGCTCGCCGAAGCGCCCGCCGGTCTCGACTCCTCGATCCTGCTGCGTCGCCCCGACGTGGTCGAAGCCGAATATGGCCTGCGCGCCGCCAATGCCCGGATCGGCGCGGCGCGCGCGGCCTTCTTCCCGCGGATCGGCCTGACCGCGCTCGCCGGCTTCGCGAGCAGCGCGCTGTCCGGCCTGTTTACGGGCGACGCCTTCACCTGGAGCGTGGCGCCTTCGGCGACGCTGCCGATTTTCGATGGCGGCGCGAATATCGGCAATCTGCGCTATTCGAAGGCTCAGCGCGATCTTGCCCTCGCCAATTACCAGACGGCGATCCAGTCGGCCTTCCGCGACGTGGCCGACGCGCTGGCCCGTCGCGCGACGATCGATCGCCAGCTGAGCGCAAGCCGGCAGCTCGACGCCTCGGCACGCGATTCGCTGTTTCTCGCCACCGCGCGCTATCGCGAAGGCGTGGATCCCTATCTCAACACGCTCGATGCGCAGCGCACCGCCTATTCCGCCGCGCGCGGGCTGGTGAACACGCGGCTGATCAAGGCGCAGAACCTCGTCACGCTCTATCAGTCGCTGGGCGGCGATCAGCTGGTCGAGGCGCTGCCTTCTTCGCAGGGCGGCAACAGGGCCAGATCCGAAGACGCGCAATAGACAGCCCGGAGATCGTCCTGCAAACAGGACACGGTCCGGTTCGGAGAAGCCCGTAACGATGGTCGTGCAGCACCTGAAGGACGCCTATGGCGGAAAGCGCGGCTTCACGCTCAACCTGCTGGCGACCGTCGAGACCCTGCTGCCCGCCTTCGGCCCGATGCGCCGGATCGACTGGGCGCGGGTCGAACGGCTCGTCTTCATCTGCAAGGGCAATATCTGCCGCAGCGCCTATGCACAGGGCCGCGCCGGGCAAGCCGGACTGGCGACTGTCTCCGGCGGGCTGGACACGCAGGCCGGCCTGCCCGCCAATCCGATGGCGATCAAAATGGGCGCGGCGCGCGGTCTCGACCTCGGCCCGCACCGCACCCGCCGCTTCGACGAGCTTGACCTTGGCCCCGGCGACCTGATGGTCTGCATGGAGCCACCACAGGCGCGCGCCGCGCAGCGCCATTTTCCCGCAGCGCAGGTAACGCTGCTCGGCTTGTGGTCGCGGCCGCGCCGGCCCTGGCTGTTCGATCCCTATGGCCTCGACACGGCCTATTGGCGGACCTGCCTCGACCTGATCGACAGCGGCATCGCCGCGATCGCCGCGCGCATCAGGCAGGCGCGGCGATGAAGGACAGGATTCTCTCCGCCGCCCGCGCGCTGGGCGCACTGGCGCTGGCGCGGCGGCTGACCGGCGGGTCGCTGCGCATCCTCGGCTACCATGGGCTGTGGATCGGCGAAGGACGGCCCTATGGCAACACGCTGTTCATGCCGGTCGACCTGTTCGCCCGGAGGATGCGGTGGCTCGCGCGGTCGGGCTATCCGGTGCTCGACCTGCCGGAGGCGGCCGAGCGGCTCGAACAGGGGACGCTGCCCAAGGGCGCAACCGTGATCACCATCGATGACGGCTGGCGCTCGATCCACTCGCACATGCTGCCGATCCTCGAAGAGCTCGGCCTGCCCTCGACCCTCTATGCCGCCACCTATTATGTCGAACGGCAGACGGTCGTGACCAATATCGCGATTGCCTGCGCGGTCGACCGCACCACATTGATCACCGCCGACCTGTCGGACATGCTGCCCGCGCTCGTGGGGCCGCTGACCTTCGACAGCCCTGCCGCGCGCCGCGCGTCACTCCATGCGCTCAATGGCGCGGTCGATGCGCTGCCCAGCGCCGGGGAGCGCGCTGCTGCGGCCTTTGCGATCGGCGACCGGCTCGCGGTGCCGCTCGAGCCGTTCGGCGACCAGTTCACCTATATGAGCCCGGAGGAGCTGGCAGATGCCCAGCTTCGCGGCATGCGCGTCGAACTGCACACCCACCGCCATCGTGGATTGAGCGGCGGCGTAGATTTCCTGGGCGCCGAGATCGAGGACAACCGCACCTCGCTCGCCCGTAGCTGCCGGGGACCATTCGACCATTTCTGCTACCCCGGCGGCGAATATCATGCCGGTGCCGATGCGATCCTGCGCGACAAGGGCATCGCCACCGCGACGACGACGCTGCGTGGGCTCAACCCGCCCGGTACAGATCCGCTCCACCTGCGCCGCTTCCTCGACAGCTTCGCGATCAGCCAGGTTGAATTCGAAACCTATATGGCGGGCGGGTTCGAGCCGATCGACCGGCGGCGGCGACTCGTACCCACCTGATCCTGCAACCGTTCAGCCTGCCGTCAGTTGATCCCGGCTATGCATCAGCCTTGTGTGAATGGGACCGACGTCATGACCAGGACCATCTGTGTAGCTTTGCTTACCCTCACCGCCGCCGGCGCGGCACATGCCGGGCTCCAGCTTGGCGAGCGGCCGATCGCCCGCACCGAGGTGATCGCCACCGTCAAGAAGCAGTTCGCGGTAATGGATGTGAACCGCGACGGCGGCATCAGCCCTGACGAGTTTACCGCCTATCGCGAGAAACAGGCGGCGATGCCGGATCAGGGCCGTGGCCTTACGCGGATCGGCCGCAGCTGGTTCGAGCGCAGCGACGTCGACGGCAATAGCCGGGTGACGCCCGACGAGGCGCAAGGCCGCCCGCTCGAACTGTTCGACATGGCCGACGCCAATCGCGACGGCGTCGCCAGCATTGCCGAGCAATCGGTGGCGGCGCTGTTCGTGAAGTAAGCGTCGCTGGCCGAGGCCGGGTCGGCGCTCACCGCCAGCGCAGATTTTCGCGTGTCAGGTCGCCGACCGATTTCGCACCCATCAGCTTCATGCCGCGCTCAATCTCGTCGCGCAGGTTGCCGACGCTGCGCTCGACGCCCGCCTGTCCAGCCGCCGCGAGCGCATAGAGATAGAGCCGGCCGCCCGAGCAGGCTTTCGCCCCGACGCTGAGCGCCTTGAGGACATGGCTGCCGCGCGTCACGCCGCCGTCGCAGATCACGTCGATCTTGTCGCCGACCGCATCGACGATCTCCGCGAGCTGGTCGAAGGGGGCACGGCTGCCGTCGAGCTGGCGGCCGCCATGGTTCGACACCATGATCGCGGTTGCGCCGATATCCACCGCGCGACGCGCATCGGCGACCGACATCACACCCTTCAGGCAGAACTCGCCGCCCCATTCGGCGCGGATCGCTTCCGCCGCCTTCCAGTCCATCGACTGGTCGAGCATCGTGTTGAAATAGTCGGCGACCGACAGGGCGATGTTCGTGCCTTCGGAGACATGGCTATTGAGGTTCGGCAGCTCGAACTTCTCGCGCAGGAAATAATTGGCGGCCCAGGCGGGATGCATCGCGAAACTCGCCATGCTGGCAAGGGTGAGGCGCGGCGGCGAGGTGAAGCCGGTGCGCTGACAACGCTCCCGCCGCCCCGAAACGATCGTGTCGACGGTCAGGGCGATCGCGTCGAACTTCGCGGCCTTGCACCGCTCGATCATAGACCGGTTGAGCCCCTTGTCCTTATGGACATAGAGCTGGAACATCTTGGGCGACGAAATCTGCCCGCCGATCTCCTCGATCGACACGGTGGCGAGCGACGAGATGCCGAACCATGTACCGGCCTTTTCCGCCGCGCGGGCGACGCCGCGCTCGCCATGCCAGTGGAAGAGGCGTTGCAACGCGGTGGGCGACAGCATCAGCGGCATCGCGATCGTCTTGCCCATCACCGTCGTGCGCATGTCGACGGTCTCGACGCCGGCGAGGACATTGGGAACGAGGTCGCAATCGTCATAGGCGCTGCCGTTACGGCGGCGGGTCAGCTCGTCATCGGCGGCGCCATCGATATAATGGAAGATCGGCCCTGGCAGCCGGCGCTTCGCCAGCCGCCGGAAATCCGCGACATTATGGCAATCGCCCAACCGCCGTGGGGCAAAGGCCGCGCCGAGCGCCTTGTCGGAAAAGTCCATCCTCTACCCCCTCCGCTTCCGCGCTGCGTCAGCCCGCTATCTTCACCCTTTGCCGGAATTTGTGAAGCAGCGGTTCGGTATAGCCATTTGGCTGTTCGACCCCCTCGAACACCAGCGCACGCGCGGCCTGGAAGGCGATGCTCTTATCCTCATTGCCCGCCATCGGCCTGTACAACGGATCGCCGGCATTCTGCGCGTCGACCTTCACCGCCATCCGCTTCAGCGCGGCATCGACCTCTTCCGCCGAGCAAACGCCGTGGAGCATCCAGTTCGCCATGTGCTGCGACGAGATGCGTAGGGTCGCGCGGTCCTCCATCAGCCCGACATCATGGATATCAGGCACCTTCGAGCAGCCGACGCCCTGATCGATCCAGCGCACGACATAGCCGAGGATGCCCTGTGCATTATTGTCGAGCTCGGCGCGGATATCGTCGGGGGTCCAGTTCCGGCCCTGCGCCACCGGTATGTTCAGCAGTCGGTCGAGGCTGACGACCGGCTCCGCCTTCCGCTCCGCCTGCCGCGCGAAGACGTCGACGTCGTGATAATGGGTCGCGTGCAGCGTGGCCGCAGTCGGCGATGGCACCCAGGCGGTGTTCGCGCCGGTCCTTGGATGGCCGATTTTCTGCGTCAGCATGTCGCCCATCTTGTCCGGCGCGGCCCACATGCCCTTGCCGATCTGCGCCTTGCCCGACAGGCCGCAGGCGAGGCCGATCTGGACATTGCGATCCTCATAGGAGGTGATCCAGTCGCTGGTCTTCATGTCGCCCTTGCGGATCATCGGGCCGGCGCGCATCGACGTATGCATCTCGTCGCCGGTGCGATCGAGGAAGCCGGTGTTGATGAACATGATCCGGTCCTTCACGGCATGGATGCACGCGGCGAGGTTTGCCGATGTGCGGCGCTCCTCGTCCATAACCCCGACCTTGATCGTGTGGCGCGCCAGGCCGAGCAGGTCCTCGACCGCATCGAACAGGCTGTTCGTCAGCGCGGCCTCCTCGGGCCCGTGCATCTTCGGCTTGACGATATAGACCGAGCCGGTCGCGCTGTTGCGGTACTTTCCGAACCCCTTCAGGTCGTGCACCGCAATCAGGCTGGTGACGATGGCGTCGAGGATACCCTCGGGCGCTTCCGAACCATTGGCTAGCAGGACGGCGGGATTGGTCATCAGATGGCCGACATTGCGGATCAGGCAGATGCTGCGCCCCGGCAGGGTGAAGGCCGTGCCATCGGGCGCGGTGTAGCTGCGGTCGGGGTTGAGACGGCGGGTGATCATCGAGCCGCCTTTCTCGAAGCTGTCTTCCAGATCGCCCTTCATCAGACCGAGCCAGTTGGCATAGGCGGCGACCTTGTCCTCGGCATCGACCGCCGCGACCGAATCCTCGAGATCGCAAATCGTGGTCAGCGCCGATTCGAGCAGGACATCGGCGATCCCCGCCGGATCGTCCTTACCGATCACATGAGCCGGATCGATCACGACCTCGATGTGCAGCCCATTGTGGCGGAAGAGCAGATTGTCGCCCGCGCGGCCCACCAGCTGCGCCGGTTCGGCGAGATCGAGGTCGCCCCCCTGCCAGCTGGCCCAGCCGCCCGACGCCAGCGGCACCGCCTTGTCGAGAAAGTTCTTTGCCCAGGCGATCACCTGCGCACCACGTGCCGCGTCATAGCCCTTGCCAGCCGCTGCGCCGGGGATGGCGTCAGTGCCGTAAAGCGCGTCGTAAAGGCTGCCCCAGCGCGCATTGGCGGCGTTGAGCAGGAAGCGGGCATTGAGGATCGGCACCACGAGCTGCGGCCCGGCGGTGGTTGCGATCTCGGCGTCGACATTGGCCGAACCCACCGTGAAGGGCGCGAGCTCGGGCACCAGATAGCCTATGTCGTTCAGGAACGCCTTATAGGCAGCCGTGTCGATGGGCTTGCCGGCCTGCGCGCCATGCCAGGCGTCGATCTTTGCCTGCAGCGCGTCGCGCTTCGCAAGGAGCTTGCGATTCTCGGGCGCGAAGCGCGCGAAGATATCCGCCGCGCCCTTCCAGAACGCCTCAGCGGTCAGGCCGGTGCCGGGCAGCGCCTTGTCCTCGACGAAGCGGGCGAGCACGTCCGCGACCTTAAGCCCTGCCTTATCGATCATCGTAGTCATCACTGCCTCGCTAAACATGAGAGGCGAACCACTTAGCCGAGCCGGCCATTCGACACTATCAGGATAATATTTGAAACATCTGTTCTTTGTAGGAACAGATAGCTCAGATCTAGCCGCCCATCTGCCCCGTCCGGAACCAGCGGCGCGAGGCGCCCAGGCGCATCAGCTCGCAGCCGCAGTGCCGGCAGGTGGCATGGATGATTCCGTCGATCTCCACTTTCGAAGCGGTGATCGCCGAGTGACGGCCATTTTCACAGCCGGCGGCGCTCAGTTTCACAGGGTCGCCTTTCGGCGGGACGGTCAGGGCCGGCTGGAGCGGCATGGCGGAATCCTTCCGCAGGTGGGGCGTGCCATCCCTTTCAGCCGCCAGCCTTGCCCGAATATTTCAGCCCTGAAATGAACCGTTCGGCGTCGGACAGCCTGGGTTCATGAAAGCGTCAGCGCCAGCCGCGCTTTTGCGCCGCCCGCTCGGCAGCCGCATCGAGTGGCTCACCCGCCATCATCTCCTGCGCGGCGGCGAGGATATCCGCAGAGGCGCTGCCCGCCTGTCGATAAGCGCCGGTCACGCTCGTCGGCGAGCCGGCAACGAAGCGTTCGAGCATCCAGCCGTCGTCGCCACGGCAACCGATCCCCGCTCCGGCATCGCCTGTGAAGGTGCGGCAATATCGCTTGTCACCGCTGCGGAAGCTGACCCCCACGCGATAGGCACCGTCCGGTTGCGCCGCCGCAAGCTGGGTGTCGAGCGCGACCGCGAGATCGCCCTGCGCCACGACCGCGTCACCCTTAAACCCGATCGGCGAGGAGGATCCCAGCGGCAACAACTGCCCGGCAACGAGTCCGGCCACCAGCGAGGCGGCAAGCGCGGCATAGCGCCCACCCTGACCGAACCATTTTTTTTGGCTGGGGCGGAACGCGACGACATTATCGGACTGGCCGAGCAGTGCAGTCAGCCTTTCGGGCGTTGGTTCTCCGGCCACCGGCGCGAAATGCCCGGCGATGCTGGCGCGCAGCTTGCGATGCCGTTCGACCTCGGCGGCGAGGGCGGGATCGGCCTCGGTCGCGCGCTTGAAGCGCAGCGTCTCGATCGGCCCCATCTCGCCGTCGACATAAGCGATGATCTGTTCGTCGGTCACGCCGCTTCTCCCAGCATCTCCATCAGCGCCTGCCGGCCCCGCACTAGCCGCGAAGTCACCGTGCCCATCGGCAGGTCGAGCAGCTCGGCGGCCTCCTTATAGGCCAGCCCTTCGACCAGGATCAGCGCGATTACCTCGCGCTGCTCGGGCGGGAGCGCCGCCATTGCGCGGTCGACATTGCCGAGTTCGACGCGCGCCTCGATCCGGCGGTCATCGGCCTCGCCAACCGCAACGCCTTCCTCTTCGGCAACGAACGTCTCCGAACGGCGGCGGCGGGCCCGCACCTCGTCGATCCAGCAGTTGCGCATGATCCTGTACATCCACGAATCCAGTCTCGTTCCCGGCTCCCATTGCGCCTCGGCCTTGAGCGCCTTTTCCAGCGCGACCTGACACAGATCGTCGGCATCGGCCGCGTCGATCGCCAGCGATCGGGCGAAGCGCCGCAGCCGGGGCAGCAAGTCCAGCAATCCGCGTTCGAACGGGGTCAAATCGACCATGCCTTCCGCAATTCGGCCAACCAGCCGCCCTTATGGATGAAACGGATGATCCGGCGCGTTTAATCCCATGAAACAACATGGGCCGGCGAATGTTGATCATAACGGCCATGAAAGGATGACGGTTCCCGTGCTGAAAGGCGGCAAATATCTGGTGCTTGCGGCGTTGCTGACCCTGTCGGGTGCGACCGCGGCGCAATTGCTGCCCCCACTCGGCGGGGGCCTGGGCCAGGTGACGCGGGGCGTCGACCGGTTGGGCGACACCGTCGATTCGACGCTGACGGACACAGCCAATCGCGCAAGCGGCCTCGTCGACCGACTCGCTCGCACCCGCCTCGGACGGCTCGATGCGCTGGTGCGCCAGAACCCGCAGGCGCTGGAGTTCGATGCACGCGGCGATCCGGCGGTGAAGGGCGAACTGATCGCGCTCGACGCGCCAGCCGGTGCTGTCGCCGCAGCAACCGCAGCGGGCTTCGTCGTGGTCGAGCATGGCGAAATCGAAGGTCTCGGCATCCGCTCGACCACCTTACGCGCACCCGCTGGCCTCAATCTGGCCAAAGCCGAGAAGCAACTCTCGCGGATAATGCCCGGCGCGACGATCCAGTCCAATCCGATCTACCAGCCGAGCGGCGCGGCGGCGGGCGGAAGCGCCCGTCCCGTCGCGGCGTCACCGAGCGGGCCGGGCGCGACCATCGGCCTGATCGATGGCGGCGTCGCGGCCCATCCCACCCTGCCGCGCGCCATCGTCCAGCGTGGCTTTGCGTTGGGCGCCCCCCTCCCCGGAGACCACGGCACCGCCATCGCCTCGATCCTGGTCGGCAAGGGCGCAGTGCGTGGGGTCTCGCCACGGAGCCGATTGCTCGTCGCCGATATCTATGGCCGCGATCCGCGCGGCGGCAACGCGCTCGCCATCGCCCGCGCGCTCGGCTGGCTGAGCGTCAACGGCGCGGCGGTCGTCAACATCAGCCTCGCCGGTCCCGCCAATCCGCTGCTCGCCCGCGCGGTCGCCGCGACCGACAGACGCGGCGTGCTGATGGTCGCCGCGGTCGGCAATGACGGCGCGGCGTCACCGCCCGCTTTCCCGGCTTCCTATCCTCAGGTAATCGCCGTGACCGGCGTCGACCGGCGCGGACGCGCGCTGATCGAAGCGGGCAAGGCGATGCATCTCGACTTCGCCGCGCCCGGCGCGGACCTTATCGCGGCAAAGGCCGCAGGCGGCACCGCCAGGATGCGCGGCACATCGTTCGCCGCCCCGTTCGTGGCGGGGCGGCTGGCGCAACTGGCGGCAGGAGGCGCATTGCCCCGAGCCCGCGCCGTCGCGCTACTTTCGAACGAAGCGTCCAAGGGCGGCGCGGCGCGGCTCTATGCACGCGGCATCGTCTGCGCACCCTGCGCCACGCGCTAACCCCACGCCCTCATTCCGAACCTGTTTCAACATGACGAAGCGGTTGAAAACAGGCCGGAATAAAAATTTCCTTCATCATCCGGGATTAAATCCCGACCGCCTCCCGTTGCTTCCATGAGCGGCACATAATGCCGCCCACTGCAAAGGATGAGAGCGATGAACAAATTTTTCCTGAGCGGCGCCGCGGCGCTCGCAATCATGACCGCTCCCGCTTCGGCCCAGCTTCTGGGCGGAGGCGGCGGCCTCGGCGGCGGGCTTGGCGGCATGGTCGGTGGTGTCGGCGGCGGGCTGGGCGGTAGCCTGGGCGGCGCGGGCAGTATCGGCGGCGGCCTGGGTGACACCGTGCGCGGCACCACCAGCGGCGCGGCGTCGGCCACCGGATCGGCGCGTGCCGACCGGCGCAGCGGCAAGGTTTCGGGCAATGGCAATGCGACCGGCAATGTCGGCAGCACGGTCAATGGCGTGACCGCCGGCGCGACCGGCTCGGCAGGCGGTAACGCCGACGCCCAACTCGTCGGCACCGATGCAGTGCGCGGTGCGGTTGGCGGTGCAGCCAACACGGCGCGCGGCGCGGTGAGCGGCGCGACATCGGCTGCGGGCTCGGCTGCGGGCCAGGCCGGTTCGCTCGCTGGCAGTGCGGCGGGCTCGGCCTCGGGCAGTGCCACGGGCAGCGCTTCGGGTGGCCTCGGTCAGCTTGCGCTCGCCGGCAGCAGCGCGGCCAATGTCGCGGGCAGCTTCGATGTCGCCCCGGGCATGATCGTTCAGGACGCGAGCGGCCGGGCGATCGGCACGGTGCAAAATGTCCGCTCGACCGCGAACGGGACCGTCCAATCGGTGGTTATGCAGGTCGGCGACGCCACCGCCACTCTCCCCGCCGCCAACTTCAACGGCTCGGGCAATGTCCTCGTCTCGGCGATGGGCAAGGGCGAGGTAAAGAAGACGGCCAAGTCGCAGGGCAAGGCCTCGAGCAGCCAGCGCGCCGATGCCCAGGCGAACCGCCGCAACAGCAACTGACGCTTCGGCGTGGCGTCGGCCCAACGCCGCCGCGCCGGACCACCACCCGCCTTCTGGCAGGAAGGCGGGAAAGGGGAGGCCGTGTCGTCTGGAGGCGGCACGGCCTTTCCACGTTTCGATCAAAACCGATCCTGCTCCTCCCGCGACCGCGGAGGAGTTTTGGATTACTCCCGTTCGCGCCGCAGGATGATATAGAGCGCACCGGTGCCGCCGTGGCGGGGATGGGCGTTGCGCACGGCGGCAATACGCGCGGCGTGGCGCGAGGATTCGAGCCAGCTGCCGATCGAAGCGCGGATCAACCCGCGCCGTGGCCGTCCATCATCGCCCCGGTCGCCGTCGCGCGGCGGTTTTCCGGTGATCAGCAATATCACCCGCACCCCTTCGGCGAGCGCCTGATCGAGCGCGTTGTCCAGCAGTCGCCGGGCGCTGTCGAGCGTGTGGCCGTGCAGGTCGATCGTCCAGTCTGGCTGGGTGACGCCGCGCCGCAACCGCCGGTCCCAACCACCATCGAGGCTATCGGCGAGCGGCTTCTGCTGTGCGACCGGGGTCGCTGCCGGCACGCGCGCCGGGGGCACGCGGCCCTGCTTCGATTTCGCGGCTGTTGGTTTGGGCGATGACGGCGATGCGGGTTCCGACTCGGGCGCAATCGTCCTCGCTACCTTTTTCGCGATCGGCCTGACCGTCGCGGTGACGCGCTGCCAGAGCGCGCTTTCTTCAGGATCGAGCCGCCGGCTGCCCACCGGATTCCGCCAGCCGCGCCGCCGAGATGCGCGGGATGAGCAGCCAGGCGCGCCCGCGCCCGCTCATGCCCCCGGCGATGGTGCGGGCGTCGTCACCCGCGCCCCAGAAAGTGTCGAAGCGGTTCGATCCCTTGATCGCCCCGCCGGTGTCCTGCGCGATCCATAGGCCGTTCGCCTCGGTCCGGTCGAGCTGGAGCAGCACCGGCGCGCCGAGCGGGACAAAGGCGGGATCGGCGGCGACGGAGACGCGGCGGGTGACAGGCACATTCATTGCGCCGATCGGCCCAGCGCCGGTCAGTTCGCGAAAGAAAACGAAACTCTTGTTCTCTCGCATGATCGCGTCGCCCTCGGCGGGGTTCGCACGCAACCAGGCCATCACGCCCTGCATCGACAATTGCCCGGGGCCAAGTAGTCCGCGATCACGCATCAGCTTGCCGATGCCGACATATTCGCGGCCATTCTGCCCGTCATAGCCGATCCGCATCACCGATCCGTCGGGCAGCCGCAGCCGCCCCGAACCCTGGACCTGAAGAAAGAAGAACTCGACCGGATCGGCGGCATAACCGATCTCGAGCTTCATGCCCTTGAGCGCGCCGTCCTCGATCTGCCCGCGATCGGGATAGGGAATGAGCTTGCCGCCCTGCACCTTGCCCCGGATCTTCTTGCCCTTGAGATCGGGATAGAAATCGCCCAGGTCGCCTTCGACGAGGTCGGACGGCTTCTTGTAGACAGGTACCTCATAGCCGGGCGCGGGCGTACGCGATCCCGCGATTTCGGGCTCGTAATAGCCGGTCGCATAAGCCTTGCCGTCGCCGACCTGCACTACCGCAAGCTGGTTGACGAAGAAATTGGATGCGTCATCGTCGGGCCAGGAAGCGGCCTGACCGCAGGCCTCCGACCAATCGCCGGCGCGGGTCAGCCCGCTATTGTCGGTGCGGCGCTGCAGACCTTTGCACGAGACGCGGAAGGCGGCGAGCGCGGCGCGCGCGCCATCGGGGTTGATCCCGAAGCTGGCGAAGCTTGGGCCCGGCCTAACGCCCGCCTGCGCGGCGGTGGTCGGCTTGGGCCCGGGCTGCGCAACGGGTGGCGGCGCGGGCTCGACCGGCTTCGGCGCGTGATGGCGGGGGGGATGTTGGTCGGAGACGCCGGGGGTCGGGACCATGGCGCAGGCGGAGAGCATCGCCAGTCCGGCGAGCCCCGCGACGAGACGCGCGATCACGCGGCCTCGTCGGTTTCGATCAGGGTCCAGTTGGGATCGTCGGCGCGGACGTTCCGGCTGAAGGTCCAGACATCGTGCGTCGGCACGGCGTCGGTCAACGAGCCGGCGATGACATTGCCATCGGTGTCGCGCGTCACGGCGGCGATATCGGCGTCGAAACGGACGGTGACGCTCGCGGCCTGGCCAGCCAGCGTCGCTTGCTCGATCACCGCATTCTCGATGGTGACGAGGCGGTTGTCGAGCACCTGTCCGGCCGCCTTGCGGCCATCGATCGCGGAAGAGAAGGATTCGAAGACGTCATCGTCGGTCAGCCGGCGAAGTACGTCGACATCCCCGCGCCAATAGGCTTCGAGAATCATACGATAGGCGGAGCGCGCACCCTCTATGAACTGGCCCGCATCGAAACCGCCATCGGCGGCGGCGATCGCGCGGACGCCGGCTTCGGCGCGCGGTTCGACCAGTGCCGAGCGGGCGGGCGTCGCGGGGGTCGATGCGTCGGGCAGCGAGCGGCCTGCGCCGATGGGCGCGGGCGCGGCCTCAGCGGGACGGGCGATCGTCTGTTCATGCCCCGTACGGCGCCCCAGCACGCTCCACAGGCGGAACGCCACGAAAAGGAACACCATCGCAAGAATGACAATCGTGGTCACCGGGCCTCCATCTGCCTGCCTTCTGCTAACATAGGGACAATGCGCGCGATATTCAAATGGCTGGATTCACCGGCTGGCGGGTGCTGATACGCGCAACCGCCCCAAAAGGGTGCAATCGCCCCGGCTGCGGCAACGAATCATCAGCATCGCGCGGCCCGCCCCATTGCCC
>NZ_LARW01000110.1 GCF_000971055.1 Sphingomonas sp. SRS2 | reverse complement strand
TTCTTCTGCAAACTCAAAGAGTTCAAGCGCATCGCCATGCGCGCCTGCAAAACCGATCTAAGCTTCTCCGCAATGATCTACCTCGCCGCAGCCGTCATCAACTCGCGATGAATCCCCACAACCCCTAGAGGATAAGGCGGCGCGTAATGCGCGATACATCGGTTAGGCGCGGCCAAATACCGGTGCGGCGAATCCTGCCGGGCCATCCAATCCAGGTTAGGGCCGCCGCCGGTCGGGCCCCCGATAACTTTCTGATGATCCGCTAAGAGCCTTGCGCAAGGAAGTTGGGATGAGGAATGTCGGTCCTTTCGGACGCATCATGTCGCTGTCGCTCGCCTGCCTTGCCGCAGGCTGCGGCAGCGCCGGCAACAACGCGGCGAGCCTGGAAGAAAATCCCAGCACTGCAATCCCGCAGGAACGGCTGACGGACGACGGTCCGGCCGGGAACGGCGCGATGGCCGACACCAGCTCGGGCGCCACTGCCGTTGATCCGCAGGCCGTTGGCGCTTCGGCGCCGGGCGCCGCGACGGTGGGCCCGGCTGGTGCCGGCGCTGCCACCGGAGGATCGGATGGAGGCCGCTCGCTCGGCGACCGATCGACGGGAACATCGAGCGCCGCCGACGCCTCGCGAAGCGACCAACGCTGACGTTCGCAAGATGCGTGAGCCTGCGAAGATCTCAACACGAGGCAGCGGAATGCGCCTGCCGGTCTTCGACTGGAGCTTCTCCGTCAACCGAGCAGGAGCGTCGAGCAGCCTAGGGCCGCTTCGGCAGGGAATAACAGGGTGGGTCACTGGCTGGGAAAGACTCATCAGATCCCTGATCCACGATGTCCCATGCCTCGCCATCCTGATCCCGCATTTCATCTGGTCCAGCATCGCGAACCGCATTGCAGTCGCCCGCGCGCACCTGCGCGATCGCTTCGCTTCCTTCAGCGAAAGCAACGGCAGCGCGCGAGGGCAGCGCCGTCTGCGCCGGGTCGTGCGCCTCGTGATCCGGCGACACGCCGTTGGTATCTGTAGTGCTGTGATCGCTCATGTCGGTTGTTCCTTGGCATCGACGAAGCGCTCCAACGCAGCAGGTCTCGCCGAGAAAAGGGGCGAGCCGCGGCAACAGCGGCGACTCGCCCAGGATGGGACTGTCGAGTGAATCGACTGTTAAGCCGTACCAGCGCCGGCAATCATCTTCTGTAACATACCATAGGATGTTGAGGAAAATCGATCGTAAACGCCTTTACAGCAAGTCTCCCGAAATATTCATGCCAGCCAAACCGACTAACCCAGATTATATTTTAGCATTTACTTCATGAAATGTAATTTCAATCCGCCATTAACTTAGACACCGCCCGGAACGTTACCAAATAACGTTCGTTTGAGCATATTCTTAGATGGAGACGACGATGAAAATCTTCATTGGTAGCATTCTTGCTACGGCTATGCTTGTCGCTACCGGTTGCAATAACTCTGGCGGCGGTCAGGCGGCAGGTAACTCCAACGCCAATAGCGCGCTCGATAGCGGCGCCGGTGGGACTGAGGAGATGGGTTCCATGGGTGGCGGCGGCGGCAATCTCACCGCGGACCCGGCCAATGGAACCGACGGAACCGGCATGTCGCCGGGCGGGAACATATCCACTGGCGCTGCGGGTGACACCGGCGGGTCCGGACAGCCGGGCGGCTGATCGCAACCTATCACGAGCAGGATCAGGAAAATGTGCGCGATATCTGGCTCCCCCGAAGACGCCGAGCTCAATCCTGGAGATCAGGCAGCGCCCGGAACTCCGGGCACGGGAGAGAATTTGTGCCCGGACTGCGGAGGCGACGGGTGGCTCGCGGGCGAGGCATGCGCGAACTGCGGAGGCACCGGCAAGGTCATCACGGGCATCGGCGGGGCGTAGCCCTTCTTGCTCTAGCAGCCGGCCGTGACGGGCATGCCCGGCTGCCGGTCCCTATTCGGCACGCGCACCTATTACATCGAGGGATGCAAACCAACAAAGGAGATGAGACATGGCTCAGAAAGGCGCCGGCGGAAATCCCGGAGCAGTGACGAAAAAAGGTGGTGATGGCGCGAGCGGCAGCACCGGTACGGGACGCGGCGGCGGAAAGAAAGGAAACGCCAAGAAGAAAGGCTGATCGGCACACGGAACGCGAGACGTCGATCTTGTTGGGAAACTCGACCGATCGTCGTCCCGCGGCGGCCAACCCAAGGTGCGTAACCGCCCTGCAGCGCGCCGGGTTATCGACGCATGATCCGGCCGGGCGGCGCCTTTCCATTACTCGCAAAGCTACCGCAACGACGGTAGCGGAGATCGTCATGGACTATAAGAAGCTGAGCCTTGGCCTGGGCCTGTTTTCCATTGCCCTCGGCGCGGCCGAGTTGTTCGGCTCCCGCCGGATCACGCGCGCACTCAACGCGGAAGGTCACGAAGGGGTGGTGAAAGGGTTCGGCGGTCGCGAAGTCGTAGCGGGTGCAGGCTTGCTGCAAAGCCCGGCACATTCGGCCCGCGTCTGGAACCGGGTCGCGGGCGACGCCATGGATCTCGGCGCGCTTGCACTGGCGGCGCGCGGCGCTCCGCGAAACAAAGCCGTGTGGGGCGCAATCGCCTTTGTCGTCGGCGCGACCGTTCTCGACGTGATTGTCGCACGCGGGCTCGACCGCACCACCGGAAAAACCGCTCCGCTTTGAAGCGAAAGCGGCGGCGTCCTCGTCACCCTTCTCGTCACCCCGGTAACAATCAGCGGCTACCACCCACCGGAGCATCCGGGCCCGTCCTCGGTCCGCGATCCTTCGATGGCGGCATCGCGCCGCCGCCGCCCGCCGGATCGCTGTCGAAATCTTCGGCCCCACCGCCACCACCGGCACCGGCGCCACTACCGACCACGGCCCCGCTGCCTTCCCGCGGCGCTCGCTTGCCTCGATTGGTTTCGGCGCTCCGACCTTCGGTGTTGATGGGTGGGCCGGACTGTGGAGAGGACGGCTCCTCATCACCGCCATAGCCCGATTGAAGATGCGGGTTCTGCAGGGGTTCATCACCGGTCATATTTGCCTCACCCGGCCATCGGCCACTCAGGACCACCTATTTCTTCTGGGCATCACGTCCGCGCGCTAAATCCCGATACTAGTCTTCAGAATCATCGTCGGTCTGCCCGAGATATTCCTCTTCGTCGTCATGCATCGGCTCACCGGCAAAGGCGCCGTTGTCGATGTGACCGCTACGTACCATTTCATTCATCTTGTCGACGAGATCGGGAACGTCTTCAGGAATCAAACCGGCGGGATTTGCCGTTCCGCCATGCTCGCTGTCCTCGGCCAGATCCTCGCCTAGATGCAGCGCATCATCCGCGACGGCATCGGCCTGGTCCGGGTCGCGCTGCTCCCGATTCTCCTCGCCGGGCATGTCGGAGAAGTTGCTGTTCCTGTTCATTTTTCCAACTCCGATCAAAGATATCAGAACAACGAGCTATGCGGCTTTGCGTTCCTTGAATGGCGAACCGCGTGCAACTCCACCCTCCCCTTTTCGTTTTGTCGGCATCACTCAGCGGAGCAACGAGATGGCCCGACTTCTCGACGACAGGCGAGTGCTGATCACCGGCGGCGCAGGTGGCGTGGGCCGCGCCGTTGCGACCATGCTGATCGATGCTGGCGCCCATGTGCTTCTGACCGATCGGGAGGGAAGCGCCCCGCCCGACATAGTCGAACGGATTGGCGCCGCATCCGGCTCGGCGGACTTTCTTTCGGCCGATCTCTCCAGTCCTGCGGATGTCACCAGGCTGTTCGCACGCGTGGATGAGTGGCTCGGCGGCCTCGACATGCTTATCGCCTGCGCCGGAGTCGGTTCGGGGCAGATTTCGGAGATGGATGACGCCGGATGGCGTTACGTGATCGAGAGCAACCTGGTAAGTTACGTCGCGTGCACCAAGGCCGCGATCGAACGGATCAAGGCCAACGGGCGGCGCGACGGGATGATCATCCTGATCGGCTCGATCAGCGTGCACATCAAGGCGGTTGGCGAAAGCGTCTACAACGCGGCCAAGGGCGGCGTCGCCTCCTTCGCCGAAACGCTGCGCAAGGAACTGATTCCGGACGGCATCAGGCTGACCTTGATCGAACCCGGCGCGATCGCATCCGCGATGCAGCCCTTTCCACCCGACGAACGGCAGCGCTTGATGGAGGCGTATAAATTGCTGCCGCCCGAACAGGTTGCGGAAGCGATCCTGTTCGCCGCCACGCGGCCACCTGGGGTCGACGTGGTGACGCTGCGTATCGAACCCCTCAATCAGAAGATCTATTGAGGTCGCCCACCACGACGATCTGATTCCACGCCGCCATTCTGCCGTGCGGCGGGGCGATGTCTTGCCCGATCTCCCGCCAGATACCGTCGATCAAGGCGCCGAGCAGTCTGCCACTGAACAGCAACATACCGGCGGCGATTAGTAAGTTCGTCGAGCGCCCGCTCAGGTGGCGATCATCGGCCCGAGCACCGCCGCAAGCCGATCGCTTTTGAAAGGTTTTTCGATGCGCGGCACGTCCGCGAAGCGGGCCGGCAACGCCAACTGGTCGTAACCGGTGGCAAAGGCGAATGGTATGCCGCGTTCACGCAACGCGTCGGCCACTGGAAACACCATCTCGCCGTGAAGATTGATGTCGAGAACCGCTGCGTCGATCGACGGCTCGCTGGCGATGAACCTCGCGGCCTCCTTCACGCTGGGTAGTGGGCCAAGCACCTTGGCGCCGGCATCGGTCAGCGCCCCGTCGAGATCGTCGGCAAGGAAATATTCGTCTTCGACCACCAGAATGCGCCTTCGCGCCAGAAGCTGTTCACCCATCGTCATTCTCCAATGATATGTCGTGGGACGGCACCGTCATCTTGATCGTGCAGTGTACGCCATCGGCTCCGAATATATAGCTTGTCTCTGCCCCCAGTTGATAAGGGAGCGCACGCTCGATCAGTTCCCGGCCATATCCGCTGCCATGCGGTAGACCATCGGCTTCGACCATGTTCACCCCGCTCTCTCGCCAATCGACCAGCAGGAAGCGCCGCCCGGCTTCGTCGACACGGATGTCCCAGCCCACATCAAGGCGGCCGGACGGCGTCGAGAGGGCGCCGTACTTGACCGCATTGGTCGCCAGTTCGTGAAGCGCCAAGGCCAGCGTCTGGACAGTGGCGGAGCGCAGCGCCACATCTTGAGGCCCTCGCGTCGACACCTGGCTGCCCTGCCCCTCCTCGTCCAGCGCCACATGCGCCAGGAGTTCCTCGCGCAGCAGCAGGTCGAACGGAATCCGCAGTCCGCGCCCCCGGCGGGACAGCAGGCCCTGCACCCGCGCCAGCGCCTGAAGGCGGTCGTCGATGCATTTCCTGAATTCGTCGAGCGTGGTCGCTTCCTTGATCGTTCGGGTCGTCACCGCATGGACGACCGCCATCAGGTTGCGTGTACGGTGCTGAAGCTCCTGCACGAGGACGTCTTGCCTTTTTTGGAGCTGAAGAAGATCGTCGACATCGGTCGATGTGCCGAGCCATTCGACAATCCGCCCTTCCACATCGCGTACCGGCAGCGCCCGGGTACGAAAGTGCCGGTGTCGGGCTTCATCCGCGTGGAATATGCGTGCCTCGAATTCGAGAGACCCATGGTCATATGCATTGGCCCATGCCGCCTGCGCCAGGTGGCGATCCTCCGGCAAAACGGCGTCGAGCCAGCCCAATCCGAGGCTCTCGTCCTCCGACTGTCCGGTATACTGGCGCCATTGCGGGCTGGACCAGGTCCACTTGCCGCCATCGACCGCGCGCCAGACGAGTTGGGGCATGCCTTCGATCAGGGTACGGAACCTGAGTTCGGTCTGCTGCAGCGCCTCCATCGCGGTCCGCTGGTCGTGAATATCGGTGCCCGCCGCGAACCAGTTGACGATGTTGCCCTGCTCGTCGCGCAGCGGCTCCGCCCGGACCAGGAACCAGCGGTAATTTCCATCAGCGGCGCGGATACGGTGCTGACGCTGATAGGCGCTGCCATTTTCGGTCGCCAATGCCCAGGAACTGCGCGATCCCGTCCGGTCGAGCGGGTGAACCGCGTCGAGCCAGCCCAGGCCGAACGGCTCCGACGGATCCTGGCCAGTGAACGCGAACCAGCGCTGGTTGAACCAGCTTGCCGCACCGGTGCCGTCCGCGCGCCACAGCAGGTCGGGCACGAGATCGGCGACGGTGGCGAACGATGCCTCGGTTGATTGCAGCCGCCGGTTGATATCGCGGAGCTGGCGCGTACGTTTCTCGACGCGCGCATCGAGCTCCTGATTGGTCTTGTGAAGGCTCGTATTGGCGATCTCCAACTCCTCGGTCAGCAACTGCAGCTCCTCGAAGGCGACACGCAACTCCTCCTCAGCTTCGTTTTGACGTGCCGCCGTCTTTTTTAATTCGACGTCCTGCGCCTCTTCCTCCTTCTCACGCGATAAGGCTGCATTGGCCGCCTGCAATTCGGCTGCAATCTGCTGAGCACGCGTCCGCAACTGATCGCGTTCGACGACCAGTCTGGCATTTTCATCAAGCGCCGATTCAAGCGATATGCGGAGCTGCTCGACCTCGTCGACCAGCTTATTCTGCGCGCTACTGGGCGGTGGCTGTCGTGTCATTCATCCCTGCCTGCACCGGGCGTAACGCACGAAGCCACAAACGGACCCTTAAATACATCAATTAGGCTGCACCCAAAAACTGATATGCTTCGTTCCGCCGACACAAGGAGGTGCATGTGTCGACCAGGGACATAATCGTGATCGGTTCATCCGCAGGCGGCGTCGATGCGCTTCAGCGGCTCTGCGCGGCGCTTCCCGCCGATTTACCGGCAAGCGTCTTCGTGGCGCAGCATCTTTCGCCCTCCGCGCGCAGCGTACTCCCGCTGCTGCTCGACAGGGCGGGTCCGCTCCATGCACTGTGCCCGGCCGATGGCCAACAGATCGAACGGGGTCATATCTATGTCGGGGCCCCCGACCTTCATATTCTGCTCCGTCCCGGCAAATTGCTGATGCGGCGCGGCCCCTATGAAAACCGCACCCGTCCCGCGGTCAACGCGCTCTTCCGGTCGGCGGCGGTACATTATGGCCCGCGCGTGATCGGGGTGGTGCTCACCGGCCTGCTCGACGATGGCACCGAGGGGCTGATCGCGATCAAGGCCGCGAGTGGTATGTCGGTCGTGCAGGATCCGGAAGACGCCGAATGGCCCTCGATGCCGCGCAACGCACTGTTGCGCGATCATGTCGATCATGCGGTGCCGATAGCCGAGCTCGCCGCGCTGCTCGACAGGCTGACGCGCGAAGAGGCGGGGATCGGCATTCCCCTTCCGGAGGAATATCGTGTCGAGGATCGCATAGCCGCACAGGAATTCGCCGTCATGGAACCCGAGATCGTCACGCCAGGCCAACCCAGCCACATCTCCTGCCCCGACTGCGGCGGGGTGCTCAACCATATCGAGATGCAGAAGGAGCCGCACTTCCGCTGCCAGGTCGGCCACGCATTCACCCCGTTGGGGCTGGCGGCGGCGCAGAGCGACGAACTGGAACGGGCGCTGTCGATCGCGGTGCGGACCCACCGCGACCGGATAAAATTATTCGAGCAGATGAGCACGAATGCGCGGGCCAGCGGGCTGAGCCATGCGGAAAAGCGCTGGAACGACGCGTCGAGCGATGCCGCACAGCTTATCACGGTGCTGGAAGGCGCGATGCAGAATTTGCGCCGCCCCGATGTCGAGCTGAGTTAGCGGATTTCGGCGGGTGGAATCTCGGGCGATACGGTCAGCCGGCCCTTCTTCACCGGCTCTGTGTCCCCTACCAGCCGTTCGCGAGCGCTATCGATCGCAGCATAAGTCGCTTCCAGCCGTCGTTCCAGCGCGCTGAGCCTGGTCACTGCATTCTCGAGGAACTGATCGGCGGATGCGGTCATCGTCAGAGTGCCTGCAAATTGGCGCCCTGATTGAGCCCCGGCGGCTTAATGCCGGCTTATAATCTCATTCGGCATTCGTTCATGTCATTCGGCCGCGCTTGCCGTTGCGGGAAGCTGCTGATGGTCGCTCTTCTCGTGGACGATGGCGACCAGGACCGGCGGCGCCTCGTCGGCGAAATATTGCATGCGGATCTCCGCGGGATACTCGCGCCCGCCGGCGACTCTCACGTCCGTCTCGAACACGACCTCCTGTTCCTGGCCCTTCAGCAGCGGCGCGACCAGCGTGCGGATATCCGCGGCGGCTATGCCCGGAATGACGTCGGCCAATTCCATTTGCGTGAGCTGCGTAGCCGCAAAGCCAAGCTTCTTCTGTGCACCGTCGTTGACCTGGGTGAACCGCAAGGTGGCGGGATCTAGAAAATAGATCTCGTTGAGCGCCCGACCCATCACGCGGCAGAGGTGGCGGACATAGTCCTCGTGCAGCCGGTCCTCGGTGATGTCCTGGAACACCAGCACCAGCCCGTGATTGCCGCCCCCTTCATCAAGCAATCCCGAAACGCGGACCCGGCACAATATGCGCCGCCCGCGCCGGTCGATCCCTTCCAGGATCTTCTCGGTCTGCTCATCGCGGCCCGACTGAACCGCCGTCAGATCTTCGCGAAGAAGGTGGAGCGGACAACCGATATCGAGCGAATCCAGATTGGTGCCGATCACTTCTTCGCCGCGCAGCCCCCATGTATTCTCGCTCCAGCGGTTCCAGCTCTGGATGGAATGCTTCTGGTCGATCACGATGATGCCGCCGTTCATCGAACGCAGCACCGATTCCAGATAGAGCCGATAGCTCGAAGCCTGCTCGGCCTGGATGCGCAGTTCCTCGTTGACCGACTCCATCTCCTCATTGCTAGAGCGCGCCTCCTCATTGAGCGTCTCCAACTCCTCGTTGGTGGACTGAAGTTCCTCGTTGGTGGTTTCCAGTTGCTCGTTGGTCGACTGGAGCTCCTCGTTGGTGGTCTCCAGCTCCTCGTTCGCCGATTGGAGTTCCTCGATCGAATTTTCGAGATTTTCCTGCGCAGCCTCCAGCTCGCGCTGCAGCGCATAGGTGCGCGTGGAATCGGTGAACAGCAGCAGCACGGCGTGAACGCCGCCCTCGGGCCGGTGCAAGGGCCGCAAGTCGATGGTGAGGCGCATCACCTGATTCTGGGAGAGGCGATATTCCTGATCGTCGAGGCGCACCGGACGCCGTAGCCGGAAGACCTCCTCGATCGGCCCGCGCAGCTCCATGGGGCGATAGGAGATCGGCAGGTCCTGGAACGGCCGGCCGACATCCGCTTCGCCCACGCCGAGCAGCTGACGGGCGGGAAGGTTCGCGAAGGCAACCGCGCCCGCGTCATCCACCACGAGCAACGCGTTCCCGGCTTCGTTCAGGACCGATTCGAGCAGCTTGATATCGGTCAACGGCGGCTCGAGCCGCGCCTGCCGAACAGTGGCGAGGCTTCCCAGCGGGCGGCGCCACTCCTGCGCCACCTTGGCGAAAATGCGGTGCTTCATCTCGACCGGCCGGAACAACGCGGAGCGGGCGAGTTGAGTCTCGGCCTTGCCGAGGAACAGGTGGCCGCCGGCATTGAGCGCATAATGAAGGCGCGGCAGCACCAAAGACTGGGTCTCGGCTTCCAGATAGATCAGCAGATTGCGGCAGATCAGCAGGTCGATGCGCGAGATCGGTGCGTCGTGAACGACATTGTGGCGGCCGAAGATCACGCATTTGCGCAACTCGCGCTCAAACATATAATGATTGTTGGTCCGCTCGAAATATTTCGCCAGCAGTTCGGGGGGCACCCCATCCACATCGCGAGGCGCATATGTCGCGAGCCGGGCGACCTTGAGCGCCTCCTCGTCGAGATCGGTCGCGTAGATCTTCACGCGACGGCAGAACTCGGGCGTGCCAAGCGCCTCCGCCAGCAACATAGCGATCGAATATGGCTCTTCGCCCGATGCGCAGCCGACACTCCACACCCGGATCGCGCGATCGTCTTCCGGATCGGCGAGCATCTGCGGGATCACTTGCGTCCTCAGCACATCCCACGCGTCCTGGTCGCGGAAGAAGGACGTGACGTTGATCAGCACGGTGTTGAGCAGATCCTCGAACTCGCCCGGCTGCGCTTCGAGATGCGCGCGATAGGACGCGAAATCCTCGACGCTGACGGCTTCCATGCGCAATGCGATTCGCCGCCGCAGGCTGGTGCGCTTATACCCACGGAAATCGAGGCCGCGGCTTTCCTGAATATAGCGCAGCAAGGATTCGAACTCGGGATCGGGCGCGATTTTTTCGACCATGTTTTTCTCGGTGCGCGCCAGGATGGCGCTATCGACTGCTACCCCGCCATGGTCGCGCCGTCCACCGGGGGGTTCCTGCGCTGGCCAGTGCAATGCACGGGCCGGTTGTGGCAAAAAAGAAACCTCGGTCGTGCACGCCGCAAAACTCTGTGGCACAGTGGACGTTACGCAGCGTTAAACTGCAATTAGTCGATCAGGCGAAGGATAAGAGGGCCGTGTCATCCCTCGAACGAAACGAACCAGCTGAAGCCGAGCTCATTTCCGTGCGAAAGGCTTTGCGGCGCACCCAGGAACAGCTGCAGGGCGCACGCGACCGCGAAGCGGTGTTGCGCAACGAGCTCCAGCATCGGGTGCGCAACATGCTGGCGATCATCCGGTCGATCTTCTCGCGCTCGATGACGAGCGGCGGTTCGATCGACGACATCGCCGATCATTTTCACGGCAGGCTGGACACGATAGCGCGCTACCAATCCTTTCATTCGATCGATCCGATGCGCTCGGTGGATGTCGAGCAGATCGTGCGCGACGAACTCCACAGCTTCCAGTTCGGCGACGATCCGGTCATCACCATCGAAGGCCACGAGGCGCACATAAATCAGGACGTGGCGCAACTCACCGCCCTTGCGGTTCATGAGCTCGTTACCAACTCTCTGAAGTTCGGCGCCCTGTCCGGTGGCGACGCGCGGGTCCGGCTACTTATCCGCTGGACAGTTGCCGGAAATGCGTTGACGCTGGAGTGGCTGGAGTCCGGAGTCGCCATCATTGGCGCAGCGCCGTTGCGCCGCGGGTTCGGACGGGAGTTCATCGAACAGGCGCTGCCCTATCAGATCGGGGCGACGACGAGCTTCGATTTAAGGCCGGGGGGATTAACCTGCATCATCACGATCCCGCTGGACGTGGTCGCAGCTCCCGTGATTTAACCTTATTGTCGCGGGGGCGCGCAACAGACTGGAATTGGCATGAAAATCAATCTGGCTTCCGCTCCGCTCGTCGAGCCCGCCGTCCGGCGGCTAAGCGCATTGGCTCCTCTTACCGATTACGAAGTCAGCCTTCTCCAGGCTTCGGCAAGACAGCCTCGCCGCCTGCGCCCGCACCGCGAGATCCAGGTGGAGCTGCAGACGCGCGCGGCTCCGTCAATCGTGCTGAGCGGTTGGGCTTGTCATGTGCGGACCTTCGCCGACGGCCGCCGGCAAATCCTGGGCCTTTTGCTGCCCGGTGACGTGATCGCCTTTCACGGCGAACGCGACGCGCCCGCGACGTCGACCGTCGCAACCCTCACGGATGTCACGGTCTGCTCAATGCCGCCGGCGACGGGAGGAGATGGCGAATTGTCTGCGCTGGCCGCCGCATATCGGCGCAGCGCCGCGCTTCACGAGGCCTATTTGTTCCGGCACATCGCACGGTTGGGACGGCTGAATGCGCTCGAGCGCATGAGCGATTGGCTCCTCGAGCTGCGCGATCGGTTCGAGTTGGCGGGCATGGTTGAACATGACCGTTTCGCCATGCCGCTGACCCAGGAAGTTCTCGCCGATCTGTTGGGGCTGACAAGTGTGCATGTGAACCGGACCTTGCAGACGATGCGCCGCGAAGAGCTCATCGATCTTCGCAGCGGCGTCCTCCGCCTGCTCGCGCCTGACCGGCTGGCGCTGCTGGGCTCCTGTCGGCAACTTGGCGAACGGGAACAGCTCCATTCCTTTCCCGCTGGACGCCAGGGCCGGTTTGATAACATGCGTTAAACAACCGACCGAATATAGAATTGCATTATACTGGATTAGTCAAAGTCCAGATAAATAGATCCCCTTCCAGAAACCAACAAAGATCCTTCTCGTTTGCGCTGGGAGAACTCCGCAACCGAAGGGATGCCAGATGCACGCTCGATTTCCTCTCCTCATTGTTGGGTCCATGGCAGCGGCGGCATTCGCCCAATCGCCGCGAACCACGGCCACCGATTACATCGCATCGGCAGGGGCCAGCGACCTCTACGAAAAGACGTCGAGCGAGCTGGTATTGAAAGACGCCGGGAACGAAGGCGTCCGCGATTTCGCCAACATGATGATCCGCGATCACAGCAATACCACCCAACAGGTAAAGACCGCCGCGACGTCGGCAGGCCTCCAGGTGCCACCGCCAAAGCTGATGCCGAAGCACAAGGCGATGATCGACAAATTGGAAAAGAGCTCGGGCGCCGCCCGGGAGAAGCTATATATCCAGCAACAGCTCGTAGCGCATCAGGAAGCGCTGGCGCTGCACAGCGGTTACGCAAAAGGTGGCGACACCCCGGCGCTGAAGCAGGTCGCGGCCGGCGCGGTGCCCGTGATCCAGCAACACCTGGATCTGGTTAAGAGACTTCATAGCGGCGCGAAATGATGGTCAGCCGTAATTTCGCGATCATGCTGGCCGGCATGGCGGCGTTGATCGGCTGCGGCCAGACCGCACAGGAGAACGCCGCCGAACAGCTCGACAACGCCGCCGCGCAGAGCGACCCGGCAGCGGCCGACGTGCTGCGCAATGCAGCCGACGACCTTCGCGACAACGCGTCCGCGAACGCCGCGGTCGAAGCCCAGAACGCTCTGCAGGAGGCAGGAGAAGCGCAATCGGGATCTCCAGCGCCGCCTTCCAGCACCGATTAGCGAGATTCCCCCACCTGCAGCGGGCTACGGATATCGTGGCCTGCTGTCTTTTCGGGGCGCTGCGTCGTGCCAGTTGCTGAACTCACCGCATCCTCGGCCGTTGAGCAGCCATGAATGCCAGCTCGCAAACGGAAATCCGGATCGGGTGTTCGGGATGGATGTATCGCCATTGGCGTGGCCTCTTCTACCCCGAGGACCTGCCGGTGAAGCGCTGGTTCGCTTATTATGCCGAACAGTTCGGCACGGTCGAAATCAACAACAGTTTCTACAGGCTCCCCAAGCCGGACACCTTCGATAGCTGGCGGGAACAGGCGCCACCCGATTTCCGCTATGCCGGAAAGGCGAACCGCTTTCTCACGCAGGCCAAGAAACTCAAGGACTGCGAAGAGCCGGTGGCACGCATGATGGAGCCTGTGGGACATCTCGGCCAAGGCCTTGGCCCCATTCTTTACCAGCTCCCGCCCGGCTTTGCGCTGAATGCGGAGCGGCTTGAGGCATTCCTCGAATTGCTGCCGGCTAATTTGCTCCACGTCTTCGAGTTCCGGCACAAAAGCTGGTACACCGACGCAGTAGCGAAAATCCTCGACCGGTATGGAGCCGGCTTCGTCGCGCATGATTTTCCGGGTGTGGCATCGCCCCGCTGGGCGACAGGTCCGCTGGCTTATGTGCGCTTCCACGGCGGCATCGGCAAATATTACGGCCGTTATCGGGAGGAGATCCTGCTCGAATGGAGCGACTGGATCGCCGAACAAGATAAGGCTGGTCGCTCGGTCTGGGCTTATTTCAATAATGATGGAGAGGCCGCCGCGGTGCACGACGCACTGACGCTCAAGGCGATGGTTCGACAGGTGCGCGGCTAACCGCCCCGGCCCGGCAATCACGGACCGCAAAATACGAAGGGCCGCCTCTTGCGGGGCGGCCCTTCCATTGTCAGCCGGTTACGGCTTCATCAAGCGCGGACGTCCCCCGCGAGGGAGGCCGCGCCCAGATCCGCCGCTAGCGGCATGAGACAATGAGACATTCGACCACCTCCTTTCCGCTGTTGAACAAGGACTTGGATGTGGGATCCTCTGCGAAGATTTCAAGATGGGCGGGGTGTGCCAAATGAAGCGGGTACGGGTCCGACACGAGTGCAGCCGATTCAGCCGCCGGTCGTTTACCCAGTCCCACATGACCAGCGGAGTCAGATAACATGGATAATGATACCGACATTTCGGTCCTCAATAGCTTGATCAAGACGACGATCGACAGCGTGAAGGGATTCGAGGATGCTGCCGAAGACAGCGAGGGTGGCCGGTTCGAATCGCTTTTTTCCGAATTCGCCAGCGAGCGCCGCGCGGTTGTCGCGACGCTGCAGGACGAAGTCCGCCGGCTGGGCGGGAATCCGGAAGACGACAGCAGCTTCGCCGCCGCCGCCCATCGCACCTTCATGAATCTGAAGCAGGCTTTCTCGGCCCGAGACGATGAGGCAGTCGTCAACGAGGTCGAGCGCGGTGAGGATTTCCTCAAGGAAAAATATGAGGCAGCGTTGCGCGGTGACGATGTCTCGCCGCAAACCCGCACGATCATCGAACGCGCCTTCGTCTCGGTCCGCGAAGGCCATGATCGGGCCAGCGCGCTCAAGCACAGCCTGGCAAACGAAGCCTGACTCTCGGCGCCGACGCCCGGGTTCATCACCAGGGCGCCGGCGCCATCTCAGTTCTTCTCGGCTGAAACAGGATCGCCTTTCGGCGGCAGGTTCTCCGCCCGCCGCTGGATATCATGCTGTTCACGAACGGCTCGTTCGCTGGATTCCTTCTCGGCGCGCGACCGACGGTTACGGATCATCGCAACGATGATGACGATCGCTAGCACGATCGGGCCAACGACCGTCATGACGCTCCATAATCCACCACCCATGATCTGTCTCCTTGACTGGCAACTGCCGCCTAACAACGCTTTCGCTCGTGTATCTGTGCCGCAAAACTCCGGCCCCGATGGATCATGACGATTTGACGCCGGTGATTTTGTTGCCGTCGGTCAGCCACCACTATCGCTGGTCGTGCCGTCTCCCGATAAAGGCCGACCCTTCTCGTCGACGGTCGGCGAACTGCCCGGCTTTTTATCGGGGGCAACGGTGGAGGCGCCGACCTGCTCGTCGGCAGGCACGCGCCGGTCGAGCGTATCGCTCTGATTACGGTCGCTGCCTTTCGGCTGATAATCGGTAGAAATGTTGTGATCTTCCGGGCTCATGTCGGCCTCCTTGCTTCTCGGTACACACAACGCGCAGACGCTCGGTGGGTTCAGCCACGCCCTTGCTGATAATCTTCGTCAGCCACTGACCGACCGGTCCGCGTCCGGTGCGCCTGCGCAACAGCCAGGCAGCAACGCCGGTCGCCGCGAGCCTATGGCGACGCCTGCGGCGAAGGTCATTCTGCCGAGAAGGTCACAGCTTCGATCTTGTTGCCGTCCGGATCGCGCAGAAAGGCTCCATAATAGTTGCGGTCATATTTGGCGCGTATCCCGGGTGAGCCCGCATCCGCACCGCCGCTGGCCAGACCGATCGCGTGAAAGCGATCGACCATTGCCCGGTCTTCGGCCGCGAAAGCGATGTGGACGCCGTTTCCAGGCGCAGCGGCAGCGCCGTCCGACGGGGTCTCCACGCTGAACTCGACCGTGCCGGACCCGTAGTCGAGGCTCGAGTTGTGATCGGCGAGCAACCGCATGCCGAGCACTTCGAGCACCGGCCCATAAAAGGCTCTCGCCTGGCCGATATCATTCGACCCGACCGACACATGATGGATCATCCGGCACCAGCCATTCCGCTCTCCCAAGAGCCACTTCAACGGATAACGAGATCAACGAACCAATAGCGCGTTGGTGTCATGCTCGACCGGATTATGCCGCCGAGGACCGGGTCAAACCGCTGGCCTCGAACGCGGCGTGTGACGGCGGCAAACTTTGACTATCCTGCGTTAAGGAACGGAACCGGGCACGCCGATCGGGATTTCCGCCCCCCAAGGAGGGGGTGATGCCGCTCGCACCACAAATTGCGATCAGTGAAGCCGAGTGCGAAGCGGGACTCCGCCGCGTCATCACCGAGGCCGCCTATTCGAGCGCTACCACCGCCCTGACGAGCGGTGTGATTTTGACGGCCTTCGCCCTCTATCTCGGGGCGAGCAATCTCGTCATCGGCATCATGGCGAGCGCGCCATTCCTCAGCCAGCTTCTCCAGGCTCCCGCCGTTCTGCTCATTGAGAAATTGCGTGAGCGCAAGCGCATCGCCGTGCTGTCGAGCATCATCGGACGATCGATGCTGGCGGTGATGGGGTTCGCCGCTCTCCTCCCCCCGCCGCTGGCCCTCGCCGCCATCGCCATGGGGCAGATCGTCTTGTGCAGCATGAGCGCGTTCGGCAGCTGCGCCTGGAATGCCTGGTTGCGCGACCTCGCGCCCGAAGGCCGGCTCGGACAGGTTTTCGCGCGGCGCACCACCTGGGCGACGGCGGTGAGCCTGATCGCCGGAGTCGCCGCCGCGGTGGTACTGGACCGTACCGCGGCCGGATCATCCGGCCGGGCGATCGCCTTCGCGGCCCTCTACACTGTCGCCTGCATCGCCGGACTGATCTCCGCCGCCATCGTCGCGCGTATTCCGGAGCCGGTGATGAAGGAACGTGCGGAGGGAGCGCTCAACCTTGGAGCCCTCCTCCGCGAGCCACTGCACGACCGCAACTTCCGGCGCCTGATGATCTTCCTGTCGAGCTGGCAGTTTGCGGTGAACCTCGCCACGCCTTTCTTCACTGTCTTCCTCGTGCGCCAGCTCGGCTACTCGATGACCTTCGTGATGATCCTGACGGTCGTGAGCCAGCTGTCCAACCTCGCCGCGCTACGCAACTGGGGGACATTGAGCGACCGTTTCACCAATAAGTCCGTTCTGCTGGTAGCGGCCCCTACCTACATCGTCTGCATCGTGGCGATGATCGGCGCATCCCAGATCGATCACCGCGAGACGCTGACCGCCTATCTTGTCCTGCTTCACCTCGCGATGGGGGCCGCGGTCGCGGGGGTGACGCTGGCGACGACCAACATCGCGCTCAAGCTCTCTCCGAAAGGCTCGGCGACAGCCTATGTCGCCACCAGCGCGCTCGCGACATCGGCCGCTGCCGGTCTCGCTCCGATCATCGGCGGAGCCTTCGCCGATTTCTTCAGCGCGCGGCGGCTCGAATTGCTGCTGCGCTGGACGAGCCCCGATGGTGTCGTCCTGCTGTCGCCGTTGCGGCTCTCGCATTGGGATTTCTATTTCCTGACCGCCGGCATCCTGGGCCTCTTCGCGCTGCACCGCCTCAGCCTCGTCCGCGAAAAAGGCGAGATCGAACGGCGCGAGATGATCGAGCAGCTGCTCCACCAGACGCGCCGCTCGGTGCGGAACCTGTCGACCGTGGCGGGCTTGCGCGCTCTGACCGAAATCCCGGCAACGCTTGTCCGCGATGCTCATGTCCGGCTGCGGTTCACGCGAAAGCGCCGGCAGAGGGCCTCGACATGACGCGCCGCCGCGCTCCGGTTGGGGCACGAACCGCCGGGGCTCGATCAGGCGATGCCCGGATTGCCCTCACTGCTAACAAGGAGAGAGACAGATGACCGACATTAGCGACGCACATACCGAACAGCCGAGCCTCGATGGGCGCAAGGCGATCGTCACCGGCGGCACCACGGGAATTGGCCGCGCCATCGCCGTGCTGCTCGCGAGCGAGGGCGTGAAGGTCTTCATCTGCGGACGGACCCGCGAACATCTCGATGACGCCCTCGCCCGCATTCGAGAGGTAGGAGAAGGCGACGGGATCAATGTCGATCTGAGTAAGCGGGAAGATGTCGAACGCTTCTTCAAGGCCGCCGACGCCTATCTTGATGGGCTCGACATCGCGGTCATCAATGCCGCGATCCCCGCCGATGCGCTCGCCGACACCACGGAAGACGATCTCTATTACCAGACGGCGGTCGATCTCACCTCCTATCTCGCCACGACGCATGGCGCGGTGAAGCGGATGAAGGCGGGAAGCGATGTCATCCTGATCGGATCTATGTCGGCGGTGTCCAGATCGCCCGGCTCGTCGGTCTACGTCGCCGCCAAGGCCGGCATCGAAGGCTTCTCCATGGCGCTGCGCAAGGAGCTGTCGGGAAAGGATATCAAGGTCGGACTGATCGAGCCGGGCTTCACCGGCGCGGACTTCCAATATCCCGACTTTCCACCGGAAAAGCAGGTCGAACTGATCAAGGAGCACAAGATGCTCCGCGCCGAGGACATCGCGGTCGCCGCGCAGTTCATGTTGACCCAGCCTCGGCGCGCCGCAGTGTCGATGATGCGGGTGGAGACGAGGCTGAATCATCCATGAGGTCGGCGCGCCGGTCTTAATCCGCGACGTGGCGATCCACGACGATGAAGTGGATTAGCTCCGGCCCGTTCCGAAAATCATAAACTGCACGCATGCATATGGATCTGGACAGCGATTATTATCTCACCCGCGCCGAAGCGGAACTCGTCCTCGCCCAGCGAGCGAGCCACCCAGCCGCAGTTCGCGCCCATTATTATCTGGCCGGACACTATCTCGACAAGGCGTATAGCAGGGGGATCGAGAAGGCCCCTTCGCCCCTGCAAAAAGCCATGGGCATGTCCTTGTCGATGGACGTCGCATAGCTGCGCTGTCGGTCGGGATAATTCAACTAAACCTATGTTAATAGGTGTTTTTATTTCGCATCTGCGCGACTGACGCCGGAACGGCGTCCATCTGCGATTGTTATGCGAAGGCATGGCTGCCGGAGATAGACATGACCGATGCGCACCCGGATTCAATGAGCGGCAACGATCCTGAAGCGCGGACCGACGGCGTTTCGCGCCGCACCGTCATGGCCGGCACCGCCATCGGGCTCGCCGCCGCCGCCGCGCCGGCGATGGGAGCGGCCGGCCAGAAGGCCCAGGCCGATCCGCGCGCCAAATATCCCAAGCCACCCTTCGCCGAACAGAAGCAGCCCTGGCCCGGCCTTGCACGCGACATGCAGCCGCGACCCGACCATGGCGAAACGAGCTAGAAGGGCTCCGGCCGGCTCGCGGGCCGCAAGGCGCTCATCACCGGCGGCGATTCGGGCATGGGACGCGCCGCCGCGATCGCGTTCGCTCGCGAAGGCGCCGATGTCGCGATCAACTATTATCCGACCGAAGAACCCGACGCCCGCGAGGTGATCGACCTGATCCGCCGCGAAGGCCGCAAGGCAGTCGCGATCCCCGGTGACCTGCGTCAGGAAAGCTTCTGCAAACGGCTGGTTGCCGATGCTCTCAGCGGCCTCGGCGGGATCGATATCCTCGTCATGAACGCGGCGCGGCAACAGACCAAAGCATCGATCCTGGACATCACCACCGACGATTTCGACGCCACCATGAAGACGAATATCTACGCGCCCTTCTGGATCATCAGGGCGGCGCTACCGCATCTCAAGCCGGGCGCCGCGATCATCGGCACCGCGTCCGAACAGGCGGAAAACCCATCGGGCGAACTCTACGACTACGCCCAGACCAAGGCCGCGACCACGAATTATGTGAAGTCGCTCGCCAAGCAGCTCGGCCCCAAAGGCATCCGCGTCAACGGCGTCGCACCCGGACCGATCTGGACACCACTTCAGGTCAGCGGCGGGGCGACGATGGAGAAGCTGCGCGAATTCGGCGGCGACACCGCGCTGGGCCGGCCCGGCCAGCCTGCGGAGCTTGCCGGCATCTATGTGCGCCTGGCGGAGGATGACGGCAGTTTTGCGAGCGGCGCGATCTACGGCGCGAACGGTGGCGGCAAGATCTGAGGAGACTATGGTGGAACAGCAAAAGTCCGATACCCCTCAAAATGAGGGCAAGTCGAGCAGCGAGCCTGCGGAAGGGGCCAACGACACCCCGCCGCCGACGAAGGATTCGCCCTCAGAGTCAACCGACATGGCCACACAGGCGGGCGCGACGGAAGCCCCACCTGAGCCGCGATAAAAGAGCTCACTCGATCTTTTTTGGACCGAAGCCAAAGGATCGAAGCGCGGCACCCGTCCTTCAGCGCCAAAGGATCAGCGCCGCTCTTCGGCATGGATCTTCGGCGCGATCTGCCCCGCTCAGGGCAAGGCCGCCGGCATCGTTATGCCACGGTGCAACAGCGAGGCGATGAGCATGCACCTTCGGGAGATCGCCTTCCACGTTGTGCCGGGAGCGCACGCCGTGGTCCTGCTCGACCAGGCCGGATGGCATGGATCGGCCGAACTGGTCGGGCCGCCCAACATCACGCTGATGCCGCTGCCGCCGAGATGTCCAGAGCTCAATCCCGTCGAAAATATATGGCAATTCATGCGCGACAATTGGCTGTCCAACCGCATCTTCAAATCCTACGACGATATCGTCGACCACTGTTGCCATGCATGGAACAACCTCGTTGATCAGCCTTGGCGGATCATGTCCCTCGGCTTACGCCAATGGGCGCATGGGTCATGATCAATGCGCGTTGGTATTAGGCTGCCCTTGCTGGCACTTTGATGCTGCGGTCACTTCCGGCCAGCGCCCCCCACCGAGCCGACATCTTCGCAGAGTATTCTCCGGGAATGATATTCATGATTGGCAGCCCTCCAGGGCTGATCCATAGCGGTGAATGATCAACCAATTTCTTATTGTATAGACAAAATATCTATGTAAGTTTCGCCCGCTACGGAGCCGGCGGGCAGCATGGCATTCGATCCGCAACGCGTGCTAGCGAACGGATGTTGATCTCTCCCGCCGAACGCCACCCGATCCCGAAGGACCATCATGACCGATCGTCGTCGATTTCTCGCTGGAGCCGCCGCGATGCCGGGCGCAGCCCTCATCGGATTTCAGGGGTTGCTCGCCGCGCCCGCCGCTTCATCCGCTCTTCCGCCCAGCTATGCAGGGCTCGATTTCGCCGGAATGCAGCGCAGGCTCGTCGCGGCCTATGACGTCGATACGGCAGTGATCAACTTCGACGCCGGCTATTATGGCGCAATGACCCGCGCGGTGCAGGCCGCCTATGTCGAGCGGATCGGCTGGGTCAATCGCTACAACTCCACCTTCCTGCGCGGCGGCGTTCCCGGCAAGCCGCTCGCCGGCGAGTTGAACAAGGCGCGCGCCGCCGTCGCTCGGACGATCGGCGCGGATATGGAGGAAGTCGCGCTCTGCGGGGGCGGCACCGACGCGCTCTACGCGCTGATCGCCAATTACCGCGACATCAAACCGGGCGATGCGGTGCTGTACTGCGACATCGATTATGACGAGATGCAGTGCGCGATGGACTATCTGGAAACGAGCCGCGGCGCGAAGGTCGTGCGCTTTTCGCTGCCCGAGCCGCATAGCCGCGCGAGCATCCTCGCAACCTACCAGAAGATGCTGGACGAGACACCGCGCGCCAAGCTGCTGTTGCTGACCCATGTGTCCAACCGCAACGGACTGATCCCGCCAGTTGTCGAGATCATTGCGATGGCAAAGGCGCGCGGGGTCGACGTCATTCTCGACAGCGCGCAGGCGGTCGGCCAGATGCCCTTCGATGTCCGCGCAACCGGCGCCAACTTCGTCGGCTTCTCGCTACACAAATGGCTTGGCGCGCCTTTGGGCACCGGCGGAATCTACATCAACAAGAAGCGCCTGTCCGATATCCTGCCGTGGTTCGGGAACCGGGTCTATCCGGCCGACGACATCATATCGCGCCTCCCCACCGGCACGGCCGATTTCGCCGCCCGCCTCACCATCCCGATGGCGGTTGCGCAGCAGGAGCAGATTGGCATCGATCGCAAGTTCGCGCATCTGCGAGCGCTTCGCGACCATTGGGTTTCCCGCGCCGCCGACATCCCCGGCGTCACCATCACCCTGCCGCCGGAGCCGGACAATTATGGCGCCATGACCGGCTTCCGCCTTCGGGGGATGCACACGCCCGAACAGGCGAAGCGCGCCCAGGCGGTCTTCCTTGAAAAGCACAAGCTGCTGGTCGTCGCCAAGGCCGGGCTGAAGGCCGGCCCGGTTCTGCGGGTGACGCCATCGCTGTTCAACACCACGGCGCAACTCGACCGGCTGGTCGATGCGATCAAGACCGAGCGTAAGCTCTTCGAATGAGAGACAGCCGGAGGCCGCCGCCGGGTGGCCTCCGAAACGGCTAGAGGACCTTCGAGAGAAATTCCCTGGTCCGCGGATCGCTTGCGCGCGCGAAGAAATCCGCCGGCGGGGCATGTTCGACGATGACGCCCCGGTCGGTGAAATAGATATGATCGGCCGCCTCCCGGGCGAAACCCATCTCATGGGTCACGAGGATGCAGGTCATGCCGCCTTCGGCTACGTTCCTGACCGCTGACAGCACCTCCTTCACCATCTCGGGGTCGAGCGCGGCCGTTACCTCGTCGAACAGGATGACTTCGGGCTCCATGCAAAGCGCCCGGGCGATCGCCACGCGCTGCTGCTGCCCGCCGGACAGTTCACCGGGATAGGCGTTCGCCTTGTCCGGCAGGCGCATCTCGGCAAGCAGCAGCCGGGCGCGCGCCTCCACGTCGGTTCGCGGCTGCTTCAGCACCTGGATCGGCGCCATGGCGACATTCTCCAGCACCGTCTTGTGCGGGAAAAGATTATATTGCTGGAAGACCATGCCGACGCGGTGGCGGAGCTTCACCTTGTCGACCTGCGGATCGTCGACCCGGATCTCGCCGACGCTGATCGTGCCCTCGTCGATCGGAGTCAGTCCGTTGATCGTGCGCAGGATCGTCGACTTGCCCGATCCAGAGGGGCCGATGATGGCGACCACCTCGCCCTTACGGATATCCATGTCGATGCCGCGCAAGACCTCCACGGCCCCGAAGGACTTGCGGACGGCGCGCAGCGAGATCAGCGGCGGCGATGAAGGGGAAAAGGTCATATCGGTCTCATTTCGCGCGGAAGCGGCGTTCGAGCATCAGGGAAAGGCGGCTGATCGGCCAGGTGTAGAGGAAGAACATCGCCAGCAGCATCAGATACATCGGTATCAGCATTCTCGAATCCGATAGAGCCTGCACCGCCGCCTGCGTCCGGCCTAGCACCTCCTCCACGCCGACGATCACCGCCAGCGGGGTCGCCGTCAGCAGCAGCGCGTAGAGGTTCATCCAGGGCGGGATCATCCGGGTGATGCACTGGGGCAGGATGATCCGGAACAGCGTCGCGCGCCGGCCATAGCCCAGTGCTTCGGCGGCTTCCCATTGGCCGCGCGGGACGGAGCTGACCGTTCCCCGCACGATCTCCGAAAAATTCGCCGCGACCGGAAAGGACAGGCCGATGGTCGCGCGCAGCCAGCTGGGCAGGACGATCGCCAGCCCTCCTATCTCGATCAGATAGGGCACCAGGAAAATACAGTAGAACAGCAGAACCAGCCACGGCGCATTGCGAAACAATTGCGTGGCGAACCGCGAGGGCACCCGCGCGATGCGCAGCGTCGAAAGCTGTCCCAGGCCAAGAAAGGTCCCGAACACCGTGCCGATGACGATGGCCAGAATGCTCATCAGGATATTGAGCCCGAAGCCGCTGAGGACGAACGGCATCCATTCCATCGCGCGGACGAGCAGGTTCGCGTCCTCTGTCATGCGCCTTCCAGCCCAAAGCCCGGCAAGCGCATCGCCGCTTCGATGCGATTGATGATGAAAACGACGCCGCCGGTCAGCGTCAGGTAGACCAGCAGCATCACGTTCATCATCTCGATGGTGTTCAGCGAATCCGACCAGATCTGGTTCGACACATAGAGAAGCTCCGCCACGCCGATCGCATAGGCCACGGTCGTCGCCTTGGTGAGATCGACCAGATTATTCGACAGCGAGGCGAAGGAGAAGCGCAGCGCCAACGGGACCGTGACGGAAATAAACGCCTGCACACGCCCGAAACCCAGCGCCAGAGCGGCTTCCTCATAGGAACTATGGACCGCTCCAATGCCCGACCGGAACGTCTCGACGTTGAACGCGCCGGCATATAGCGAAAGCGAGATGACCGCCCAGCTGAAGCTGCCAAGCAGCGGCACCGGCAGGCCAAGCTCATCCTGCGACACCGGCATCATGCCGCCGATCGCGAAATAGAAAAAATACATCTGCACCAGCAGCGGGGTATTCCGGAACAGCGCGACATAGGCCCGCACCAGCGCCGCGCCAGGCCCTTTGCCGAGCGTCAGCACCGCCGCCCCCAAAGCGCCGATCACGATGGACAGAAAGGCGCTCAGCACGATCAGCAGAAGCGTATTGCCCAGACCCGTGACGAAGCGGCTGAAGTCGAACGCATCATAGAAGATCGTCAGATTGATGCCGGAATCCGCCAGCTCGCGAAAAAAGCGCTGCACTTCAGCAAGCATGTCCGGCCACCCCTAAATGCGATCCCTGAGCGCTTCGTGCATCCGGGCCAGATAGGCTGAATTGGCGATGCCGTTGCTCTTCTCGAGCGCGAGCAGAGTACCGTCACGGTGCATCTGGGAGATTACCCCGGCCAGAAAATAATAATATGGCGATTGCTTGTCGGATTGCCTGACCGCCATGCCCCACGGCGTCTCGTCCTCGACCGGCAGCGGCATGTGATAGCCGGTCCATTTCGGGCTGCTGAGCCGAACGTTGATCTGGTTGTCATCCTCGATCAGGCCCAGGCAACGCCCTTGGATCATCGCGGCTTCGGTTTCGGCGGTGCCCGCAAAGGCGAGGATATTTACGCCGAATTTCTCCTGCGCGGGCTTGTTATACCAGGCCCCCTGCACCGCGCATAATGTCTTGCCCGACATCCGGCGCCAGTCGTCCATCTTCACGACCTTGGGCAGCAGCGCGGTATAGCCGGAGGAATAATAGTTGGGATGAACGAAGGCGACCACCTTGCGCCGCTCCGCGGTGTCGGACGCGGACGCGATCATCAGGTCGATCTGCCCCTGCGCCAGGAATTCGAAGCGGTTGGCCGAATTGACTTTGACGAACTCGGCCCTGACGCCGAGCGCGTCGGCAATCCGCTTGCCGATGTCGACTTCCATGCCCTTGAAGCTGCCGTCGGGGGCCCGATAGGACCAGGGAACATAATCGTCCTTGGTTCCGATCCTCAGCACGCCAGCGGCCTTGATCCGGCAGAGCGTATCGCCGCCGCAATCGGTGGTGCGGGCGCAGGCAGTGCCGACGATCAGAAGGAGGCAAGCCGCTAGCGTCTTCAGCTTGGCCATCTTTGTCTCTCTGATCGATCCAAACTTGCGTCCCCTTTGATCCGCCCGGTCCATCCGCTGCTGAACAGCGACGATCCGACGCCATCGAACCTGTTGAAACTTCCGCCTTGCGGCAATGCGTAAATCCACATTATTAATAGATCTACTAGAAAACATTATAATGGCTGCTCATGCCCCTTCCAGACCTATACGCACTCGAGGTCGCCGCGACCGTGATCCAGGAAGGCAGCATGAGCGCTGCCGCGGCCCAGCTCGGCCTTACGCAGTCCGCGGTGTCGCAGGCGATGAAGCGCGCCGAGGCTCAGGTCGAGGTGACGCTGGTCCATCGCGATCGACGGCCGCTCGTCCCTACCGAAGCGGGTCGGGTTCTTGCCGCCCATATTCATGAGATCGCGGTTCGGGTCGAGCGCGCTATCGAGGACATTCGGGCCGCCGCATCGCGCCCCGAACATCAGGATCTTCGCCTCGGGATGGTCGACACCTTCGCGTCAACCGTCGGGCCGCTCCTCATCCGCGATCTCATGGAGGGCTCGATCGCCCTGCGCGTCACCGCCTTTTCCGGGCTCGCGCATGCGCATGCCGACGCGCTCATGCGCCACGAGATCGACGCCGCGATCAGTTCGGATCTGATGGACGAACTCGACGGCCTCACCCGCTTCCCGCTTTTTCGGGAGCCCTTCGTTCTTGTCTGCCCCGCACCCCTGGCAGAATCCCTCAACGGCCGGCCGCTGCGCGATGTGCTCCTCGAACATCGGCTGATCCGGTACAGCGCCCGATCGCACATGGGCATGCAGATCGAACGACATCTGCGGCGGCTGCGTATCGAACATGAGCAGGTTCTCTCCTTCGACACATCGGATTCCTTGCTGGCGATGGTCGCGGGGGGTGTGGGCGTGGCGATCACCACGCCGCTATGCCTGGCGCAGGGCGCGATGAACCGGTCCGCGCTTGTCGTGCTGCCGCTGCCAAGCCCCGGCTTCTCCCGGGAACTGACCCTCATCACCCGGCGCGACGAATTCGATACGCTGGGGCCGCGCATAGCCGATGCGGCACGCGGCATGCTTCGGCGGCACATGGTTCCGCAGATCGCGGCGCAGATACCCTGGCTGGGCGAACTGGCGGACGAGATGGTCTGGAAGCCGCCCGCTCCAGACGAGGCTCAGAGCGACTGAAATACGGTCCGGATCGCGGCGGCATCATCGCCCCGCGCGAGACAGAGCGCGAGCAATATTCTGGCCTTTTGAGGATTGAGATCGTTGCCCGCGATGATCCCCAGCCTTTGGTGATGGGCGCTGTCGACCACCGGCCCCGCCCCGGTGCGAGCTGACTGGACGACGACGACCCCCTGCACGATCGCATCGGCAAGAGCCTCCGTCTCGGCCGGCGTTCCCAGTCCGGGGCCGAACCCTGCCGACACGATCCCCTTCGCGCCAGCCGCTGCAAAGGCGCTGATCGCCGATCCATCGGCGCCGACATAGCTGTAGACAATATCGACGCGCGGTAAGCGGCGCAGCAGATCGCCCGAGAAAAGCGGAGACCTTTCCCGCTGCTCCCGCCGCCCGATATTGACCGCCGGTCCATCGATGGTGCCCAGCGGGCCAGACCATGGCGACTGGAACGCGTTGAGCCGCAGCGTGTGCGCCTTCGTGACCGTGCGCGGCGAATGAATCTCGTCGTTCAGGACGACATGGACCCCGCCCCTGCCCGTCGGATCGGCCGCGACGCGCACTGCCGCTGCAAGATTTGCTGCGGCATCGGAAGACAGACCGGTCAGCGGCCGCATGGAGCCCGTGACGACGACGGGTATTTCCAGGTCGAGCACCAGCGACAGCAGCCATGCCGTCTCTTCCAGACTAGCTGTCCCGTGCCCGATCACGATCCCGTTCAACGCCGGATCGCGCGCCAGCTCTTTGCACAGGTCCGCGAGATCGGCCCAGTCTTGCAAGGAGATCGCCGTGCTGTCCAACTGGCGGAAGTCGACCGGAACGATCTCGGCGATCACGCCATCCAGGCCAGTGCGGTCGAGGATCGTGGCCGCGTCCACGCGTTCGCCGGAGGCATTATAGTCCAGCAAGTCGAACGGATCGCTTCCGATCGAAGCTATCGTACCCCCGGTTCCTATGAAGGCGATCCTGACCGGCAACCCATAGCCCTCCGCAGCAAGGTAGAATGATTACCGGGTCGGACGCGCGACCCGCAACGCTCTGCGGTGATAATAAGCTTAAATTATCTTATGCAGTAAATTGCCTTAAGATCGCCACGCATGGTTCAAATCATAAGGCGGGTTTGTCATGCTTGGCCACATCATATCGCTTGTGGAAAATCATGCCAGGCATCCGTATCGACGAAGTCTCAGCGCGCGTCCAGCACGCCACCGCTCGCACAGCCGGCGCGCCGCGGTGCGGGCGTCGCGGAAGTTGTGGCGCATGAGCGTTTACTCGGCATTGTCGGTCCTTCGGCAAGGCCTGGCCGGGAACAGGCAGTGGAGCCGCGCATGGCGCGACCCGCAGCCGAAACCCGCTTATGACGTGGTAATCGTCGGCGGCGGCGGGCACGGCCTCGCCACCGCATATTATCTGGCCAAAGAGCATGGCATCCGCAACGTCGCGGTGATCGAAAAGGGCTGGCTCGGCGGCGGCAATGTCGGCCGCAACACGACCATCATACGCTCGAACTACATGATGCCCGGCAACACCCTGTTCTACGAACGGTCCATGAAGCTGTGGGAAAATCTCAGCCAGGACCTCAACTACAATGCCATGGTGTCGCAGCGGGGGCAGTATAATCTCTGCCACTCACCGGCGCAGATGGATGCCGCGCGCCGCCGTGGCAACGTCATGCGGGCCAATGGCATCGACGCCGAACTGTTCGACCGGGCCGAGGTCATGCGCCGGATCCCCTATCTCGACTATTCGGCCAATGCCCGCTTCCCCATCCATGGCGCGATCTATCAGCCGCGCGCCGGCACGGCCCGCCACGATGCGGTCGCCTGGGGCTATGCGCGCGGCGCGGACCGAGAAGGCGTCGACCTGATCCAGCAGTGCGAGGTCACCGGCTATATCTGGGACAAGGACCGGATCGTCGGCGTCGAAACCACCCGCGGTCCGATCCGCGCGAACAAGGTTGCGCTGGCGGTGGCCGGACATACGGGCCATCTCGCCGCGAAAGCCGGGCTTCGCCTGCCGATCGAAACGCATGTGCTCCAGGCGTTCGTGACCGAGCCTCTCAAGCCGCTGATCGACAGCGTCATTTCCTTCGGGGCCGCCCACTTCTACATCAGTCAGTCCGACAAGGGCGGTCTCGTGCTGGGCGGCGATCTCGACGGGTTCAATTCCTATGCTCAGCGCGGCGGCCTGCCGATCGTCGAACATGCGTTGGCAAGCGCCAAGGCGCTGATGCCGTCGCTGTCGCGCCTGCGCCTGTTGCGCCACTGGGCCGGGGTGATGGACATGTCGATGGACGGTTCGCCGATCATCGCCAAGATGCCGGTCGACGGCCTCTGGCTGAACGGTGGCTGGTGCTATGGCGGCTTCAAGGCGACGCCGGCATCCGGCTGGTGCTTCGCCTGGACGATCGCCAAAGGCGAGCCTCACCCCGACAACGCCGAGTTCACGCTCGAGCGCTTCGCGCGGGGCTATCAGATCGATGAAAAGGGCGCGGGCCCTCAACCCAACGCGCATTGAGGTCAGGCCATGCTACGAATCCATTGCCCGGTCTGCGGCGTGCGGGACGAAACCGAATTCACCTATGGCGGCGACGCTACGGTCAAGCGGCCGGACATGGCGGAAGCCGATCCGCAGGTCTGGGTGGACTATGTCTTCATGCGCGATAACCCGCGGGGACCGCACAGCGAATATTGGCATCATGTCGCCGCCTGCCGGCAATGGCTCGTCGTCGAACGTGATACGCTCACGCATGACATCGGTTCGGTGAGACTGGCGCGCGAGGCCGCATTGTGAGCGCGCGCAGGCTCCCCACCGGCGGACGCATCGACCGAAGCCGGACCCTCGAACTGACATTCGACGGCCGGTCGCTCACCGCCCACCCCGGCGATACGCTGGCATCGGCCCTGCTGGCCAGCGACCGGAAACTGATCGCACGCAGCTTCAAATATCATCGTCCGCGCGGGCTGATGGCGGCGGGCGTCGAGGAGCCCAACGCGCTCGTCCATCTCCGCGACGGAGCGCGGCATGAGCCGAACGCCCAGGCGACGACGATCGAAGCCTTCGACGGGCTGAAGGCCTATCCGCAAAATGCCTGGCCCAGCCTCCGGTTCGATATTGGTGCGGTCAACGGGCTGCTGTCGCGCTTTCTGGGAGCGGGCTTCTACTACAAGACCTTCATCGGGCCCTTCAGCGGCACGGGCTTCTGGATGCTGTGCGAGCGCTTCATCCGCAGGGCAGCCGGCATGGGCCGCGCCTCGACGCGCGACGATCCCGACTCCTATGAGAAGATCAACGCCTTCTGCGACACGCTCATTGTCGGCGCGGGGCCATCGGGCATCGCCGCCGCACTCGCTGCGGGTCGCACAGGCGCCAACGTCATCCTGATCGAACAGGATCATCGGCTGGGCGGATCGCTTCTGGATGAAGTCGCCGGCGGTGAAAGCGATGTCTGGCTGCGAGATGCCGAAGCCGAACTGCGCACCCTCCCGAATATCCGCATCCTGACGCGGACCACGGCGTTCGGCGCTTATGACAGCGATGTGTTCGGCTGTGTCGAGCGGTTCCAGGATCATGTCGACGTTCCCAACGCAGCCATGCCGCGACAGCGCTACTGGCTGATCAGGACGGCGCGCGCGGTCCTCGCGACCGGGGCGATCGAACGCCCAATGGTCTTTTCCGGGAATGACATCCCCGGGGTGATGCTCGCTTCCGCCGTGCGCAAATATCTCAACCGCTATGCGGTGCTGGCCGGCAGCACGATCGTTCTCACGACCAACAACGACAGCGCCTACGCGCCGGCTGTGGATCTCGCCAAAGCCGGCGCGCGCGTCACGGTCTGCGACCTTCGCCACGATGTTCGCGCGGATCTCATCGACGGCCTGCACGACGCCGGCATCGATCTGCGACCCGGACATGCCGTGCTGAAGGCCGAGGGCGGAAAGTCCGTGCGGGCCGTCCATATCGTCCCGGTCGACGGCCAGGGCGGGGTCGTCGGCAAGGCAACCCGCATCGCTTGCGATCTTGTCGCCGTCTCAGGCGGCTGGGCTCCCGCATTGCACCTGTGGAGCCAGCGCTTCGGCAAACCGGTTCATCATGCGGAGCTCGACGCCTTCCTGCCCCCGGCGAAAAAGGGAGCATTTGCCTGCGTCGGTTCGCTGATCGGCGCGGCGTCCTTGGCCGAGGCGCTCTCGCAAGGTCATGAAGCCGGAGGCGGCGGCGGAAAGAAACCTTCGCTGGCCGGACGCGACGATTTCTGGGGTCGCGGCCTGATGCCGGTGACGGTCATCACCAGACCGGATGGCAGCACGCCCGGAAAGGCGTTCGTCGACTTCCAGCATGACGTGAAGCTGGCGGATATCGATCAGGCGCATCTGGAAGGCTATGTCTCGGTCGAGCATCTGAAGCGCTACACCACGTCCGGGATGGCCGCGGATCAGGGCAAGACGTCCAACCTGAACGCCCTCGCCCGCATGGCCACGCTCCGCGGCATGGATATCCCTTCGGTCGGCACGACCACTTTCAGGCCGCCCTACACACCGGTCGCGATCGGCTCGATCGTCGGCCACGATCACGGACTGCATTTCCGCCCCATCCGCCTGTCGACCATTCACGACTGGCATGTGGAACATGGCGCGGAGATGATCGAGGCGGGCCCGTGGCTCCGGCCATGGTACTATAAGGCAGATGGCGAAAGCCTCCGCGAAGCCTATGTCCGCGAAGCAGCCCATGTTCGCGAGCATGTCGGCATCATTGACGTCTCCACGCTGGGCAAGATCGCGGTGCAGGGTCCCGATGCCGCCGAGTTCCTCAACCGCGTCTATATCAACGGCTTCAAGACCTTGCCGGTCGGCAGCCTGCGCTATGGCGTGATGCTGCGCGAGGACGGCTTCGTCATGGATGATGGCGCGACCGCGCGGCTCGGTGAGAATGACTATTTCATGTCGACCACCACGGCCAACGCCGCAAAGGTGCTCGCCACTGCCGAACATCTTCTGCAAACCGCCTGGCGCGATCTCAAGGTCCATGTCACGACCGTGACCGACCAATGGGCGGCAGTCGCGATTGCCGGGCCAAAGTCCCGCGACGTGCTGACCGGTCTGACGCGCGCCGACCTGACTGGCATAGCGCTCCCCAATAACCGCTTCACGCATGTCATCATCGCCGGCGTCCCGTGCCGACTTCACCGGATGAGCTATTCGGGCGAACTCGCCTACGAGATCTACATCCCGGCGAAGTCCGGACGAACGGTCTGGGAGGCGCTCGTCGAGGGCGGCGCGCGTCACAACCTGCTGCCCTATGGTACCGAAGCCATGGGAGCGCTGCGTATCGAGAAGGGCCATGTCGCCGGCGCCGAAATCGAGGGCCGGACCACATTGAAGGATCTCGGGCTCGAAGGGTTCGCTTCCGGCAAGAAGCCCTTCATCGGCTCGGTACTGCGCAAGCGTGCGCTGCTCGACGATCCGGCCCGGCCGTCACTCGTCGGGCTGGAGATTGTCGGCGATACCGGCGCGCGAGCCGGATCGCTGCTGTTCGCGGCGGACGGAGCGGTCAGCGGACATGGCGACGGGTGGGTTTCCTCGACGACCTACTCCCCCGCGCTCGGCAGGAATATCGCGCTCGCCCTTCTGTCACGCGGACCGGAACGTCTCGGCGAAAAGATCCGGGTGGTCGATTTTCTCGGCGACCAGACGCTTGAAGCCACGGTCGTTTCGCCACGTTTCTTCGATCCGGAAGGACATCGTCAAAATGGGTAGGCCTTCCCTCCCGTTCACCGGCGCCACCAGCGACGGCCACCTCGTCACGATGCGTGAGGGCGATGTCCCGATCCTGACCCAGTTGGCCGGTTGGGACCGTTTCGAGGAAGTCGCAGACGCCCTGCTGCACCCCTTCTCGCTTTCGGTCCCGCGCGATTATCGCCGGCCGATCCGACGTGACATGGACAGCATATGGCGCACCGCGCCGGACCGGGCGCTGATCCTGTCGGCAAAACCGCTCGGCCTGGAAAGCTCCGGCGACATCGCGGTGCTCGATCTTTCGCATGCACGGAGGCGGCTGATCGTGGAAGGTCCCGGCGCTGGAGATCTTCTTAGCCGCGTCATGGCGCTCGATTTCTCGGAGCAGGCCTTTCCGGTGGGAAGCTTCGCCCAGGGCTCGCTCCACCATGTCGGCGTGCTCGTCGATCGTCACGCCGCCGACAGATTCGACCTGCTCGTTCCGACGACCTGGGCGAAATCACTGATCGACCTGATGGCGGATCATCTTCGCCGAGCTTCGTAGTGGACAGGAAAGTCCGAAGGACACCCAGCATGAAACATTATGTCCTCACGGTCCAATGCCCCTCCCGCAAGGGCATCGTTGCCGCGATTGCCGGCTTTCTGGCGCAGAGCGACTGCAACATCACCGACTCAGCGCAATTCGACGATCCGCTGACCGCCAGCTTCTTCATGCGCGTGACCTTTCATTCGGAAAGCGGCACGGCCCTCGAAGCGCTGCGCAGCGGCTTCCAGTCGGTCGCCGATACATTCGAGATGACCTTCGCATTCCATGACAGCGCGCACCGCACCCGCGTACTGCTGATGGTCTCGAACTTCGGTCATTGCCTCAACGACCTTCTGTACCGCTGGCGCATCGGCGCCCTGCCGATCGACATCGTCGCGGTGGTATCGAACCACCTGACCTATCAGAAGCTCGTGGTGAACCACGACATCCCTTTCCACCACATCAAGGTGACGAAGGACGGCAAACAGGCCGCCGAAGATCGCCTGATGGAAATCGTCGAGGATTCGCAGGCGGAGCTCGTGGTCCTCGCGCGCTACATGCAGATCCTGTCAGACCGCGTGTGCACCAAAATGGCGGGCCGCGTGATCAATATCCACCATTCGTTCCTGCCCAGCTTCAAGGGCGCCAGCCCCTATACGCAGGCTCATGATCGCGGCGTGAAGCTGATCGGCGCGACCGCCCATTATGTGACGGCCGACCTCGACGAAGGCCCCATCATCGAACAGGACATCGTCCGCATCACCCATGCACAGTCGGCGAAGGACTATGTCGGCCTGGGCCGTGACGTCGAGGCGCAGGTGCTGGCACGGGCCATCCACGCCCATATCCATCATCGCGTCTTCCAGAATGGCAACCGCACCGTGGTCTTTCCGGCCAGTCCCGGAAGCTACGCGTCCGAACGCATGGGCTGACGTACGGCCCTCAACAACATCGGCCGCCGCCGCGTCCCCCGTACCGGCTCAGCTGCCGTTCGCGAAAGAAGGCGACCCTGTTCATCGGTTCGCGATCGGGATGATGCTCCCTGACGTGCCGGCAATAGCGGTCATAGTCCGGCAGTCCGATCATGTGCAGCGCCGCTTCGACGCAGCGCGCCCGCAGCCTCGCGAAGCCCGCGCGGATCATGCGGCCGCCTGCGCATAATGGATTTCGGTCACGCTCGGCCCGGGCGCGGCATGCGCCGCACGGCAGGCGCGAACGGCCTGGACGAGGATCACGGCCATGACGATCAGGAAGAGCCCGCACATCGCGGCATCGACCCGGTCGTTGAGGATGATCTGTTCCATCTGCGCCAGCGTTTTTGCGGGCGCCAGGATCGTGCCTGCGCGCTGCGCATCGACGAACTTCGACGCATGCGCGAGGAAGCCGATCGCCGGCTCGCTGGAAAACAGCTTCAGCAGCCCCGCATAGCCGGTACAGATCACCAGCCACCCGGCGGGTATCGCCGTGACGAGCACCAGCCTGCCGCGCTTCATCCGGAACAGCACCACCGTCGCCAGCATCAGCGCCATCGCCGCCAGCATCTGATTGGCGATCCCGAACAGCGGCCATAGCGTATTGACGCCGCCAAGCGGGTCGGTAGCGCCCTGATAGAGGAAATATCCCCAGCAGACGACGCACAGCATGGTCGCGATCACGCCGCCCAGAAAGGAGTGAACCTTGGCCCGCGGCGCGATGGCGCCGAATATATCCTGCAGCATGAAGCGGCCTGCGCGTGTCCCCGCATCGACCGCGGTCAGGATGAACAGCGCTTCGAACAGAATCGCGAAATGATACCAGAAGGCCTTCATCGCGTCGCCGCCGACCGCCCGGCTGAATATCTCGGCCATGCCCATCGCCAGCGTGGGTGCGCCCCCGGCGCGCGAGATGATCGTATGCTCGCCGACGGAGGCGGCCGTATCCGAAATCGTCTGCGCCGTGGTTGGATATCCCAGCAACGATACGGCATCCGCCGCCGACTGCGCCGTCGTCCCCAGCAACGCCGCCGGGCTGTTCATCGTGAAATAGATGGCGGGGTCGAGGATCGATGCCGCGATCATCGCCATCAGCGCGACGAAGCTTTCCATCATCATCGCGCCATAACCGATGAAGCGGGCGTCGGCCTCGGTCGCGATCAGCTTGGGCGTGGTCCCGCTTGCGATCAGCGCATGGAAGCCGGACACCGCGCCGCACGCGATGGTGATGAAGAGGAATGGGAATAGCCCACCCGACCATACGGGCCCGCCGCCACCGGCGAAGGGCGTGATGGCGGGCATCCGCAGCACCGGCTGAATCACGACGATGCCGATCGCCAGCGCGACGATCGCGCCGATTTTGAGAAAGGTCGAAAGATAGTCGCGGGGTGCGAGCAGCAGCCATATCGGAAGGATCGACGCGATCGCCCCATATATGATCAGCGTGATGCACAATGTCGTGGCGTCCAGCGTGAAGGCCGCGGCCCAGGCCGGCGAGGCCGCGACCCACTGGCCGGCGACGATCGCCAGCAACAGCCCCCCGAGCCCGATCAGCGATGCCTCGCCGACGCGTGCGGGGCGTATCCACTGCGTATAGATGCCCATCAGCAGGGCGAGCGGGATCGTCGCCGCCACCGTGAACAGACCCCAGGGGCTATCCGCGAGCGCCTTTACGACGATCAACGCGAGCACCGCGAGGATGATCACCATGATCATGAAGGTGCCGAACAGCGCCACCAGCCCGGCGAAATTGCCGAGCTCCATCCGGACCAGTTCGCCGAACGAGCGCCCGTCGCGCCGCATGGAGATGAACAGGATGATGAAATCCTGCACCGCGCCCGCGAACACCACGCCGGCCAATATCCACAGCGTCCCGGGCAGATAGCCCATCTGGGCCGCCAGCACCGGGCCAACGAGCGGCCCGGCCCCGGCGATCGCAGCGAAATGATGTCCGAACAGGACGTATCGGTTGGTCGGCACATAATCGAGGCCGTCGCATCGCCCCACCGCGGGGGTGATCCTGTCGGGATCGATCGCCAGCACCCTTCGGGCAATGAACATTCCGTAGAATCGATAGGCGATCAGATAGACCGAGACGCCCGCCGCCAGCAGCCAGACCGCATTGACCTGCTCGCCGCGGTTGATGGCTACCATCGCCATCGCGAATACGCCGAGCGTTCCGATGGCGATCCAGGGCCAAGGCCCGAAAGTGCGGCTCTTCGTCATCTGCTCTCCTCGCCTCAGCGTTTTCGCGCGGCAATCATGCTTATCTCGATCCGCGCCCCGCGGGGAAGCGCCTTAACCTCGACCGTGGCCCGCGCGGGCGGGGTCTTGAAGAAGCCGGCATATGTCTCGTTGATCGCCGAAAATTCGCTTAGGTCGGTCACGAAGACATGCGCCATGACGGCATCATCCAATGTCATGCCGCGTGCCGCAAGCACCGTTTGCAAGTTCTTCAATACCTGCTCGGTCTGCTTGCGGATGTCGCCTTCGACGATGCTGCCGGTCTTGGGATCGAGCGGCAGCTGGCCCGAAAGGTAGAGCGTATCGCCAGCCGTGACGGCCTGAACATAGGGGCCGATCGCCTTCGGCGCTTCGTCGGTTGTGACGACCACGCGTTGCGCGTGCGACGGGCAGCCAAAGCCAAGGCCAGCAACGACGAGCGACAGGACCGCAGTGCGAAGATGCGACATGACTTTCCCTTTTTTTTACACGGTGATGCGATCGATGGGCGCCAGCTTCACTTGGCTTTGCGGCGCGGCAGCTCTCCCGATTGGATTTTCTGCAGGAAGGTGAGCGTGGTCAACACCTGGGAGCGAACGCCGACCTCGAGCGCGCCTTCATCGACGACGTCGAAAAATGGCGAGTGGTTGGTGCCCTTCGGAAAGCCGATGCCGAGATTATAATAGATCGACGGATATAGGCGCGAGAAATAGGAATAATCGTCGGAGCCCGTCGCGGGGTCGATCTGGTTGTCGATGCCCGCCTTGCCCGCCGCCTTGCGTAGCGCATCGGTCATCGCGGCCGTGAGTTTGGGGTCGTTGATCACGGCAGGCGTAGGCGCGGTCCAGATGAACTCGGCGCTGCCGCCGTAAAGCGCCGAAATAGAGGCTACGCTCGCCTCCGCCTTAGCCATCGCCAGCTTCCGCATTTCAGGATCGAAGGTGCGCAGCGTGCCGAGCAGCGTCATGCTTTCGGGGATGATGTTGAACCGGTTGCCGCCGTTGATCGCGGCGATCGTCAGCACGGTCGGCGCATGGGTTACGTTCACCTGGCGCGACGCGATATGGGCGAAGTCCTGGACGATACCGCTGGCGATGGCCGGCATGTCGGTGCCGTCCCACGGACGCGCGCCATGCGTCTGCTTGCCGGACAGGCGGATCTCGATCCGGTCCGACGCCGCATACATGCCCCCCGAACGCCAGAGCAGCTTGCCCGATTCACCCGGCACGACATGGATCGCGAAGATCGCGTCGGGCTCCAGCGCGCCGAACAGGTTTTCCTTGATCATCAGCTCGGCGCCACTGACGCGGGGGCCGAGCGTGCCCTCCTCGGAGGGCTGGAAGACGAAGATGACGGTGCCGGCAATGTCGGCTTTCATGCCCGCCAGGATCTTGGCCGTGCCCATCAGCATGGCGACATGGGCGTCATGGCCGCAGGCATGCATCACGGAAGTTTGCTTGCCGTCGTACATCGCCTTCACCTTGGACGCGAAGGGCAGTCCGGTCTGCTCCTCGACCGGCAGCGCGTCCATGTCGGCGCGCAGCGCCACGACCCCCCCGGGCTTGCCGCCGCGCAAGATGCCGACCACGCCGGTCTTGGCGATACCGGTGCGGACCTCGAGGCCAAGCGCGCGAAGATGATCGGCGACGAGCTTGGCGGTCCGGACTTCCTCTTCGGAAAGCTCAGGGTGCTGATGAATGTCGCGACGCCACTTCACGACGTCCGCCTGTACCGCGGCGGCCTGCGCTGCGGCTCGCTCATCGAGCGAAACGGCGCTCTGCGCCGCCGCCGGCATTGCCATGAGGAGAGCCAGTGACGCCGCGCCTCCCAGCGCAGCAATTCCAGTGAGCATCTTCATTCTGGATACCTCCCTCGCGATACGACCGTCGATACGAAGTGTTCGAGCAAATATGATCTAATGTCTATACATTTTTGCGCGGCGAGACGCAGGCGGGAAGATTCAGCAGAGTGGATATCGTCGATCGCGAGAGATCGCCAGCGTGGTCCTTGCCTATGCCGATCACCGCATGTTGCCTATGCCGATCACCGCATGCTTATTGTTCCGGGCCCGCCATGGTTGATTGCATCTCTGGCGATGGGCATAAGCTCCCGACCGCCATCGACGAAAAGCCGTAGGCGGTTCGATACGGCAGTGCTTTGGGGAAACTGATCGCGTGAAGCAATCGCTGTACGAACGAATACGCTCCGACTTCGAAACGCGCATCCTCCGCGGGGAAATGGCCCCCGGCGACCGGCTGCCGATCGAGCAGGATCTGGTCCAGCAATATGGCTGCTCGCGGATGACCGTGAACAAGGCCCTCACGGCACTCGCCAACGCAGGCCTTATCGATCGGCGCAAGCGGGCCGGCACCTTCGTCGCGCGTCCCAAGGTCCATTCGATGGTGCTCGACGTCCCCGATCTGGCGGCGACGGTACGCGCCCGGGGACAGGATTATGGCTATGTCGCGCTCAGGCGCCACGTTCGGACGCACAAGGAGCAGCTTCCGGAACACGCCGCTCTCGCTGCGGGCGGTCCGCTGCTCGAGCTTGACTGCCTTCACCTTGCGAACGGCATACCGCTGGCGGTCGAGCACCGCCTGATCAGCGTGAAATCGGTTCCCGAGATACTCGCGGCGGATCTTGAAAGCGTACCGCCCGGAACCTGGCTGCTCCAGCATATTCCCTGGACCGAGGTCGAAACGCGTATCTCCGGGGTTGCGGCGGAACCGCACGAGGCCAGCCACCTGAAGGTCAAGACGGGCACGGCATGCCTGCAAGTCGAAAGGCATACCTGGCGCGGGTCCGACGCGATTACCTATGTGCGCCAGATATTTCCGGGCGACGCCTATGATCTCGTCGCACGCTTTGGCCAGAGCGCAACGGCCGACCCTGCGCCGCGAAGCTGAGCTCCGAAGAAGTGAAACGGGGACGCGTCGCACGGCGCACGGCGCATCCCCGGCCTCTTACTTTACCGAGAAGCTGTATCCTCCGGCAGCTTTGCGCTTGTCGGCGGCGACGGCGTGCCACTTCACCTCATATGTGCCGGCCACCAGCGCGCGCGGAAAAGTGATGGACATCGTCTTGCGGTTGGCGCTCAGCGCGGTCTTGGAGCCCGACATCTTCATCGGGCCGTGATGCGCCATGCCGGGCATGCCAGTCATGATGACCTCCGCGCCGGATGCCTTGTCCGAAACCGCCTCGGAAAAGGTCAGCGACAGAACGGTGAGGTTCGACACTTTCGCATTGGCCGCGGGGGTGGCGCTGACGAGCTTGGGGGCAGCTGCCATGGCGCTCGTCCCGGCGAATGCCATGGCGATGAGAGCGGAAGCGGCGACCGGATAGAGATGACGCATTGGCGATCCTTCGATTTTTACAATGTGGACAGGGCCAATACGCGCGCCGCCTTCCCTGCCCTCATCGATATGAGGGATTTTTCCGGCAAGTGCGTATAGTCCGGGCCGGAGGAGTATAAGATGAACGACGTTGACGATCTGCTGGGCGGCCTGCGCGACACGGCCGCGGATCCCCGCCTGGACGATATCGGCGCCGCGGTGATGGCGGGCGCCGCCGCTCAGCGCGCGCGCAGAGTGGGCCGCCGCAGCCTCGTGCTGGCGGGCGTTCTGGCGATGAGCGTGGGTGTGATCACCAGCCTCGCGTCCCCGCAGCGCGCGCAAGCGGAACAGACCGTCGCCCTCAACGCCATTCCCGCCAATGCGCCGTCCAGCCTCCTGCTGGGCGCCCGCTAGATCATGGCGCGCTATCCGGTCCTGTTGATCATCCTCGCATTCGTTGCGGCGCTGGCGGGGGTTTTGGCGGGGCGCATGCTGTTTCTGCCGCAGCCGCCGATCGAAAACCGCTTTCACGCGATGATCCATCGCGAACTCGATCTCGATGCCGGCCAGAAAGCCCGGATCGAGGCACTGGAAGAGCGCTTCGCCGCAGAACGGCAAGGCTATGAGCAGGAGATGCGCGACGACAACCGCCGGCTCGCCGCCGCCGTCCAGGCCGAAAAGGGCTATGGTCCCAAGGTCGGGGATGCCGTCGATCGATCGCATCAGGCCATGGGCATGCTGCAGAAAGCGACGCTCAGGCACCTGTTCGCCATGCGCGCCGTGCTGCACCCCGAACAGGCGCGCCGCTTCGATCAGGCGATGGTAGACGCGCTCACCGCGCCGCAGCAGTGACCGCGAGCGAAAACGGGGTCCAGGCCGACAGCGACCTCGCCGCGCGGGCGATCGAGGGTCAGGAAGATGCCTGTCGCGCGCTGATGGAACGTCACCGCGCAGCGGTCTACCGTCTGATCCACGCGCAGATCGACGACGCCGATGCCGCGCTCGATGTCACGCAGGACAGTTTCATCGCGGCCTTCGCCAATCTTCATCGCTATGATCGCACACGCCCGTTCCGCTTCTGGATCATGCGGATTGCGCTGAACAAATGCCGCGACTGGCGTCGGCGGCGCGCGGTCCGCAGCTTTTTTTTCCGCGCCAAACCGATTGAGGAAAGCGTCCACGTCGCCGACGACTCGCCCGGTCCCGAACTGGAAATCGACCGCCGCCGGGAGCTTGCGCGCGCACGCCGGGCCATCGACCTTCTGCCGGAAAACCTGCGTTCGGTGCTGCTGCTGCGCACGATCGAAGGGATGAGCCAGGCAGAGGTTGCCGCCCTCCTCGCGATCAGCGAAAAAGCGGTGGAGACGCGGCTTTATCGCGCGCGCGCGAAATTGACGGCAATGTTGAGGGAAAGCCCTGCGACGCGCGTATGATCAGATATGGCTTGAGCGTGCGGCGCCAATGAGCCTGGTGAATTGGGTGGATTCCTTTGGCAAGGAATCGAAAATGGGGGAAATCGCGATGACCATGGCATATCAAGAGCGGGTGAAAACGCCTTCCATACTCCCCGTCGGTCAGGTCTGACGAACGATGTCCCCTGCCGCACAGCGCCTGCTTTATGCCCTTCACCGCTGGGGCGGCGTCGCCCTTTGCATCGTTCTCTTCATGTGGTTCGCGACCGGCATCATCATGATGTATGTCGGCTTTCCGAAGCTGACCCAGGCCGAACGGCTGTCGCATCTCGGCGACATCACCACCGCCAGCTGCTGCGCGCCGCTTGCCGACGCGATGGCGCATCAGCACCAGCATTCGCACAGCGAGCCCGCCAGCATCCAGGCGCTGGTGGTGGCCGGCCAGCCGATCTACCGCTTTGGCTACCATATGAGCTACAGCCGCGCCGATGCACGCACGGGTCAGCCGCTGCCCGACGTAAACTCTGCCGAAGCGCTCCGTATCGCCGCCCGATATCTGCCCGGTTCGACCGGGCGGCACGACGGCCTGATCGAGGAGGATGTGTGGACGCGCACGATGCGTTTCGCTGCGCACCGCCCGATTCACCGCATCCAGATGAACGATCCGGATTCGACCCTGCTCTACATTTCCTCGCGAACGGGCGAAGTGGTGCGGGACGCGCCGCTCAGCGAGCGGATCTGGGGCTATGTCGGGGCCTGGACGCACTGGCTTTACATGTTCAAGACCAAATATTCCGATCCGGTCTGGCAATGGGTGGCCGTCTTCTTCTGCGTGGTCAGCATCGCCCTGGTGATAACCGGCACATGGATCGGCATCTCCCGCTGGAGGTTCAAGGGTCGATACAAGTCCGGCAGCAAATCGCCCTATCCCCAGCCGATGTACCGCTGGCACCATATCGGCGGTCTCCTCTTCGCCTTCTTCACGCTGACCTGGCTGCTGAGCGGCCTCGCGTCGATCAACCCGATGGGCATATTCGATCGCAAGGCCGCCAGCGTCGATAAAGTAGCCTATCACGGCGGGAGCCTGTCGCCCGATCGGTTCGCACTCGACCCGGCCGCGGCGATCGCGCGGCTCGGCCCGTCCTTTAAGCCGCGCGTGCTCGACTGGACGTCGATCGGCGGCGATCCCTATATCGTCGCGACCGACGCGAACAATCGGGTGCGCGTCCTGCCCGCCGGGGAAGGCGCCCCCGCCGTCCTAACGCGCATCCCGGCGGCATCGATCAACCGCGCCGTGCAACAGCTGATCCCCGGCGCCGCCGTCGAGAAGATCGAGCTGCTGACCGACTATGACAGCCATTTTTATGCCCGCGCCCAGCACACCTTGCGCGGCGACGAGAACCGCCGCCTGCCGGTATTCCGCGTGAGCTATGATGATCCGTCCCGTTCGACCGTCTACATAGACGCGCATACCGGCGAGATCGTAGCGCACCACGATCGGTCGACGCGCGTATGGCATTGGACATTCAATTTCGTGCATAGCTGGGAATGGGCCCCGCTGCTGAATACGCGGCCGTCCTGGGACATCGCCATGATCGTGCTGAGCGCGGGTGGCCTCGTCATGAGCGTCACCGGTCTGATCCTCGGTATCCGCCGGCTGAAGTTCACTTTCCGCAAGCGCCGTCAGAAGCGCCGCCCAGCCTGAGACGCCGCCGCCGTCTGCCCCGTCCCCGCACGCGACGTGCGGAGACGGGCCTATCAGCCGCAACGCATATCTGATCGCCAGACGGGGAGCCTCTGACGGGTGCCTCCTGCTGGCGACCCGGCTTGAGGGCGTGGACGCGTAGCTCGACCGCATGCCTCCATCGGTCCGGCCGGATCTCACGATGCGGGGCTGTCGAAGCAGATGGTGATCATGCCCGCGCGCCGGACAAAGCGGTCACCCGGCCAGACGCCGAAACCTCGGGTCAAGTCTGCCGCTTGCCGCTGCGACATCCCAACGGTCCTTCCCTTCGGAGAAACGGCCTATGGACCTTGTTAATCAGGCCGCTGCCATGCGGGCTCGATAATCGAGCGCTAAGACGGCCTCGCCGACAAGAGCTCCCAGCTGCGCCCGCCGGCTCACGAACACACAATAAAAAACGAGGCGCCGGCCAACCGACGCCTCGTTTTCTGTTGGATGACAAGGAGCAATTTCACAGCGGACTATATTAGATGTCCGCTAGAATATCATGCTTCAACGAGATGCCGGAGCAGCAGATCCGATAGGCTCGGATCAGGGCCGCTCCGGCCCGTCGCCTCAGAAGCCCTTGCGCAGATTGATACCGATCGTGCGCGGCGGCGAGGATGTCGTGTTGTTGGACGACGGCCACGAAGCCTGGGTCTGCCGGTTGATCGCGACCTTGTCGAACATATTGTTCACGAACAGGTAGAGCCCGGTGTTGCTCTCCTCGAAGTCGACACCGATACGTGCGTTGACCAGCGTATAGGATTCGACCTTTTTGCGGTTCACGTTGGTGGGACGGAACTCCGAGTAGGACGCGCCGACATAGTTGGCGTCGGAGCGCAGGAACAGATCGACACCGTCGCTGACCGGCACCGTATATTCAAAGCCGATCGCGCCGGTCCAGCGTGGAACGAACGGGATCCGGTCGCCCTTCCGGCCTGCTGCCGTGATGTTGGCGTTGATCTGGTCCTCGGACAGCTTGGCGCTGTTGTAGTTGCCCGACAGCGTGAACTGAAGGCCCCTGGTCGGACGGAGGAAAGCCTCCGCTTCAAGGCCGCGGATCCGGGCTGCGCCGGCGTTGGACAGGAAGCTGTACACACCGTCCAGCGTGCGGCCGCGCACGATGATATTGTCCCAGTCGACCTGATAGGCGGCGAGGTTGAGCGTCAGCTTGCGGTCGAGCAGCTGGAGCTTGGTGCCCGCCTCGTAGTTCCACAGCCGATCCGCCTCATAGCTCGTCAGCGCACCGGGCAGCCCGATCACCGAGTTGGCGCCGCCGGGCCGGAAGCCCTGTGCCGCCGTGGCATAGAGGAAGATATCCGAACTCGCTTCCCACGATGCGTTGAACTTCAGCAGCGTGCCCTTTTCCGAAGCGTCGACGAACTTGGGCGGCAGCGCGCCTGCGCCGATCAGCGGCAGCGGAATGTCGACAAAACCGCCGACCGTCTTGTCATAGTCGAAATAGCGGATGCCGGCGGTCAGCTTGAGCTCGGGCGTAACCGCGAAGGTGCCCTCGCCGAATGCCGCGAGCTGGCGAAGCTCGTCCCTGACGCGCCGCCGATATGCCGGCGCCGTCAGCGGCTTGATGATCTCACCGGTTGCCGCATCGGCCAGGACGTCCTCATAACGGCCCTCATTCTTGCGCTTCTGGTAGAAGCCGCCAAGCGTCCAGCTGAACGCGCCCTCGCCCGTCGAGGACAGACGCACTTCCTGCGCGAAATCCTTGACCTTGGCGTTCACGACGGCCGCCATCGGAAAGAGGCTGTCGACATAGTCGAAGAAGCCGGTCAGCTGTGTGGGGGAGCAGGCTGCCCCGCCATTGACCACCGTGGCGCAGCGCCCCGGGGTGCGGAAGGTGGCGGTATACCAGGTGTCGTCGAAGCCGTCTTCGGTCTTCCGCTCCTGATAGGACGTCACCGAGGTCAGCGCGGCAGGACCGAAATCCCAGTTCGCGGTCAGGCTGTAGAGCTGAGAATTGCCGTTGTTGGGCGCAAGGACCTGCTCGAAATTCTTATAGGCGCCGAGATTGGCCTGCCAGATCGGCGAGATCGCCTCCACATCCTCATACATCGCCGATGCGTCGAGGGTGAAGGTTTCGGTCGGGGTGAAGCGCACCGTGAGCCTGCCGCCCGTCACCTTGGCTTCGTTGACATTGTCGCGGCCGAGGAAGGTGTTGTCGACATAGCCGCCGCTGAAACGGCGATACATCACGGCACGCGCCGCGATCAGGTCTTCCACCAGCGGCACGTTGACCATTGCGTTGATGGCGTGGTTCTTGTCGCCGCCCCGGGTGGTCGAAATCTGCGCGTCGACCAGGCCTTCGAACTTCTGGGTCGGCTTGTTGGTGATGACGCGAATGGCTCCGCCCATCGCACCGGCGCCATACAGCGTGCCCTGCGGGCCGCGCAGCACCTCGACACGATCGACATCGAACATCGTGAAGTCGCCGGTGCGCCCTGCGGCGTCGCTCGCCGTGCCCACCGATCCGGTCAGCGCGACATCGTCGAAATAGGTGCCGACGGTCGGTTCGCCCGATGCCTGAATGCCGCGAAGACTGATGCGCCGCTGGCCCGGCCCGAGATCGATGATGCGAAGGCTGGGAGCGAACTTGGCATAATCCAGCACATCGACGACACCGGCATTGGTCAATGTCTCGCCCGTCAATGCCGTGATTGCCATCGGGGTGGTCTGCACGGTCGATTCCCGGCGCAGAGCCGTGACCACAATCTCGTTCTGCGATGTATCGGCATCAGCCGCCGCTCGCGACTCGCCGGACTGCGCAAGTGCGGGCATCGAGACGCCACCAACCAGAGCCGTCAGCGCAGCACCGACACTCAAGCGAAGCACCATCTTGGATTTCAGCGATATTCTGGTCACATTAAACCCCCTTAGTTATCGGTTGAAGATTGGCGGCAGCGCCTGGAGCTTATGTTTTACGCTACCCCGCCTCCGGAAGTGGAGATTATATACATACATTTAATTGTCTAGACAAAATAACACCGAGACTTCTGCCAAGAACGATCAAGCCAATCGGCTTGACTGAATTGCGTTGATTTCGATGAAATTTTTCTTATAAAAAGCCCTATCAGACTTCAGCTTTACTTACGCATGGGTCATAATTTCGAGAAAGGCCTTTAGCCTCGCCTCGTTGATGACGAGCAATACGGCACGAATTGCCGCAACCTCCTGCGTTGCTGAATCCGGCCAGCTTCCCTTCGATGGAAATCTTTCCCATCTTGGTTCGGCATGTCGCTTGGGGCACCATAACGGCACTCGGCGAACCCGATCATTCTTCAGACTTAAAAGGCAAATTCAAATATTAGTGACGATTATTAGAAAAGTTAATATATCATATTAGAGGAGCGACTGGCATAGCCGCTGCATCTAGCATCGCCCCTGACAAATGCAAAATGCGGCGCTCAACCATCAGTGGCCCCGTCCCTAGACAGGCCTATCAATAGCTGGACGTAAACGGGCATGGCTGAACATCGTACCTTCAACGATCGCGTTACGGTGGAGATCAGTGATCATGTCGCGCAGGTCCGGCTCGATCGGGCCGAAAAGCTCAACGCGCTCGACATGGCGATGTTCGAAGGGTTGTGCGCGGCGGCCGACTGGCTTGCCGCGCAGCAGGATGTCCGCGCCACGGTCCTGTCGGGTGCAGGCGCCAGCTTTTGCGCCGGCATCGATCTTGCCGAGGCGGTCAGGTTGCAATCGCCCGACGCACGGCGTGGGATCGAAACTCGAAGCCATGGCGACGCCAATCTGGTCCAGCGTGCGGCGCTCGCCTGGCGCGATATGCCGGTGCCGGTCATCGCAGCGCTGCACGGCGCCGTATTCGGCGGCGGCCTCCAGATAGCGATGGGCGCCGATATGCGCCTGTGTTCGGCCGATAGCCGCTTCTCGATCATGGAGGTCCGCTGGGGGCTCGTCCCCGACATGGGCGGGATGGTGACGCTGCGGGGCATATTGCGTGAGGATCATCTTCGCGACCTGACATATAGCGCGCGGATCGTGGATGCAGGCGAGGCGGTGGCGATCGGCCTCGCCACGCGCCTCTGCGCGGACCCGCATGCCGAGGCGCTAGCCGCCGCCACCGCCATCGCGCGCAACAGCCCCGCGGCGGTGCGCGCCGCCAAGCGGCTGCTGAATGCAACGGCGGCCGGCGACCGGGCACAAGCCCTGATCGCCGAGACCGCCGAACAGCTCGATCTGCTCGGCGGTCAGGATCAGATCGAGACGATGCGCGCTCATGCGGAAAAGCGTGCGCCGCGCTTCGGCGGTAGCCGCCACTAGCGCCGCTTGTTATCTCTGACCTGGACCAAGGGCATGGGACGTAGCTCCGCTCGAAATGGTGATCGGTTCGACATCGAAACGATAAGGTGAGCGCTGGAGGCGACCGAAGCATCCGCCTCCCGTTTTCCTGTGAGCACGATCACACGGGACGGTCCCCGCCCCATTGTAATCAGATGGACGAGCCGGCGACCCACATTGCCGGCTCGATCGGACGGAACTCACCGGCTAAGCCCCCCCGCCGGTGGGTTCCAATCCGAACGTCTGACTTGGGGAGCATGCGGAATGGACAGCCACGAGATCAGCCGCCGAACCCTCGTCATCCGGAAAGCCATCGAGCGCCTCGGGCACAAGGACGCCGCCGCATTCCTGCATCAGCCGCATCATGCGCTGGGCGAACAGCGGCCACTGACGATCGCCGAGAGCAGCGACATCGGCCTGCGCGCCGTGCTCGGCCTGCTGGCGATGCTGGCCCTCGATTGAGCCGCTGGCCGCCGCCCGCGATCCTCAACGGCAAAAGCCCCACCCGCCTCTCGATGCCTGATCCAGATGCAGATGATCGCGATGCAATGCGTTGTAATCGGGCGACAAGACCGTCGAGAACATCCGGCACGCGCCATCGCGGACATCGCGCAGGAAAGCGCCGTCCGCATCTGTCCGTGTCCAGCCGCCCGCAACGCTGATCCTGCGCCCGTCGGCCAGCCGGAAAGCTGCTATGTCGATCGCATTGGCGCGCGCATGTTCGCTCCACCGCCCTTCCCGGCCGCCGCGCACAGGCCGGCAGGCATAGCTGCCGAACGTATCGATCCGCGTCACTTTCTGACCGAAATGGCGCATCGCGGCAGGCTCGACCACCTGCTTTTCCCATAGGAACAGGCCTATCGCCACGGAGCAGGACGTGTCGGCCCGCGGCGCATAGACCCCACCGCTGTCACGTCCCAACCGCACGCCATCGTCATATCCGCAGGCGCCGCCTGCCGCGACTGGCGTCAGGACCGTATAGTCGACCTGACCGCGATCGAGGACCGCGCGGCACCCCGGAAAATCATCGCGCAGCCGCGCGATCTTGTACTGGGTGAAACGCCCCGTCGCGTCGGCGAGGATCAACGGCGTCCAGGGCAGGTCCTGGGGATGCCCTTTGCCCCAACTATAAAGCGCCAGCCCGCCGGCTGCGACAATCACCAGCGCGAACAGGCGGAATCCGAGCGGTGCGAGGCGCATGGTGGCAGTACGAACGAGATGGCGCGCGGTTTCTTCGCGCCCGATGGATCGAGCCTTAGCGGCGCGCTCCACCTACGATCGACGACCAGCCGGCGACCGCCAGCAGGAATGCGAAGTCCGCCGCCAATATCCCGATCGCGAGGGATTCGGTCGCGGTTGCGGCGAAATAGCCGGGGATGGCGAATATCGCCGCGGCGACCAGCCCGCCGACAAGCCGGACAGGAACCTTGGACGCCGCGCGGCGCTGCGGAACCGCAACGGCGGCGACGCGCGCAGGCGGGGTCCGACGGGGCTGAACGGGCGCCGTCGAGGGCGGGAGTTCGGATTGCAGAAATGCCATCGCCAGTATCACCATTTCAGGATCGCGACCTTCGCAGACCCCTGTTGCAACCTATATAGGGACGACAGGTACCGATCGGTACACCATATCCCGCAACACAGCGTTTATATTCTTTGACGATTCGCGAAGTGACGCTGCTCACACCCAGGACGGAATCCTGCGCCGGCAACCTTCATGCACCAAAAATACTGCAAAATGATTTACTGCCGATGGATGGCGCTGCGGCGCGCCAACCTGTCCGGAGGAGGGAGGAGAAGACACCCCTGCCCCGCGGAGGCGCTGCTCGCGCGCACCGTTTTCGTTGACGACAGCCTTTCCGAAAGCAGCGGAAACGCTCCAGGCGGTCCGGAAACCACGGAAACCATTTTTTATCGTTCAGGAAAAGTGGATGCCCCGTGAGGATTCGAACCTCAATTAACGGAGTCAGAGTCCGTAGTCTTACCTTTAGACGACAGGGCATCAATGACAGAGCGGCGCACATAAGGATGGGCGCGCGGCCTGTCAACGGGCTCCGGTCGGCCTGGCCTTGCCGTGGCGCGCATCCCGCATTAGGCTCGGCGCCAAGTTCCATGCGGAAACTGCCCGCATGGTGAGATGAAGAGACACAGAATATGGCGCATGGCCCCGATACGGCCGCGCCCCGCCCTCCGCGTGAAGGGGGGCGTCGGGCGCATTCTCCTTCCAGCAACGCGCAGGGCCGGTACAGTTATGCCGCGCTCGATCTGGGCACCAACAATTGCCGCCTGCTGATCGCACGTCCCGCCGATGACGGCTTCGTGGTGGTCGACGCCTTTTCGCGGATCGTCCGGCTGGGCGAGGGGCTGGCGGCGACGGGCAGGCTGTCCGACGCCGCGATGGACCGCGCGGTCAGCGCGCTGTCGGTGTGCGCCGACAAGCTGCGCCGCCGCCGCGTCGGCCTCGTCCGCTCGGTTGCGACCGAAGCATGCCGCCGCGCGGCCAACGGGCGGGAGTTCGTCGAGCGCGTCTACCGCGAAACCGGCATAGCGCTCGAGGTCATCACACCCGAGCAGGAGGCCCGCCTCGCCGTTCTCGGTTGCCACGCGCTGCTCGAACCCGGCGAGGGCAGCGCGCTGGTCTTCGATATCGGCGGCGGCTCGACCGAACTCATCCTGATCGACGCCGACAATAGCCCGCCACGCGTGATCGACTGGTTCTCCGCGCCCTGGGGCGTCGTCTCGCTCTCCGAAACCGAACCGCATGTCGGCGACGACCGCGACAGCCTGCTCGCCAGCTATGCCCGAATGCGCGCGCGCGTCGCCGAGGGGTTTTCCCAATTCGCCGCGCGGCTCAATCGGGGCACGCTCCCTGGCCGTCTGCTGGGCACCAGCGGAACCGTCACCACCCTCGCCAGCGTCCATCTCGACCTGCCGAGCTATGACCGGCGGCAGATCGACGGCCTGATCGTTCCCGTCACCGCAATGCGCGATATCAGCGCGCGGCTCTCGGGCATGTCGGTGTCCGAGCGCGCCGAACTGCCCTGCATAGGCCAGGAGCGGGCCGACCTCGTCGTCGCCGGCTGCGCGATCCTCGATGCGATCCTCGATATCTGGCCGGCCGAACGGCTCGGCGTCGCCGATCGCGGTATCCGCGAGGGCATTCTTCGTTCGCTTATGGCGCGCGACCGGGCCCAGGCGATGTCGAGGCAGGCGGGATCGCCTGCCGGCCCGGACATCGCGGCAGACAAGAATCGGAACATGCAATGACTCGGGGCGATGGCGGACGGCAGCGGATCAAGACCGCAAAGGGGCGCAGCGCCTCCTCGATCAAATGGATCCAGCGCCAGCTCAACGATCCCTATGTCCGCAAGGCGCAGGCCGAGGGCTATCGCTCGCGCGCGGCCTACAAGCTGATCGAGCTCGACGAGCGCTTCCAGTTCCTGAAGGGCGCGAAGCGCGTGATCGATCTGGGCATCGCGCCCGGCGGTTGGACGCAGGTCGTGCGCAGGCAATGCCCGCAGGCGGCGATCGTCGGCATCGATCTGCTGCCGACCGACCCGATTGACGGCGCGACGATCCTCCAGATGGATTTCATGGACGAGGAGGCGCCCGGCGTGCTGGCCGAGGCGCTGGGCGGGCCCGCCGACATCGTCCTGTCCGATATGGCGGCGAACACCGTCGGCCACCCCCAGACCGACCATCTGCGCACCATGGCGCTGGTCGAGGCGGGCTGCCTGTTCGCCAGCGAAGTGCTGCGCCCCGGCGGCACCTATGTCGCCAAGGTGCTCGCGGGCGGCGCGGACAACAATCTCGTCGCCGAACTCAAGCGGCTGTTCACCACCGTCAAGCACGCCAAGCCCCCCGCCAGCCGCAAGGATTCGTCTGAATGGTATGTGATCGCGCAGGGGTTCAAGGGCGATGCGGTGCGGCCGAAGCGGGACGACGAGGCTTAAATCAGTCTTTTCTAGCGGCGGGGCGACTCAGCGTATCCGAACGCTGCTCTCCGGCGCCGCCCCACCCTGATGCGCCGGACAGGCCGTCGGCCGGAAGCTCTTGTCGAGGCAGATCCACACCTCCTCCATCCAGCCCTGCTTGCCGACGTTCAGCCGCATCTGATCGGCGTGCATCCCCGCATTGGCGGCGGCGAAAGCTTCCTGGAAAGCCTGGGCAGTGATCGTCCGGCCGCTCATCTTCTCCATGTCGGGGAATTTCAGCGCGGCGAACAACTCACCGCTCCGGGCGAAATAGTCGGCCGGCGCCTTCGCCATGCAGGTACCGTGCTTTTCCCATTCATGCTGGATCAGCTGGGGCGACGGGGTGCTGCAGAAATGCTCGCGAACCACCTTGTCCGGCACCAGCCGGGTCGGCGCGCAATATTGCGGCCATTGCGCGCCCTCGCCGTCGGGCCACAAGCCGTGGAGCGTGAAACCGAACCGGCCCGCCTCGCCGCCGCAGCGCGCATGATCCTTCGGGCTGCTCATCCGGCTCGCGCAATATTCGGGCGACCATGTGATCGCGAGCGTATAGCCGCCGATCGGCAGCAACCGGCGCGGCTGGTCGACCGTCGGCCCTTCGAGCATCGGGCGCGGCAGGTTGGCGGGGACCACGCAACTCGGCGCATCCTTCTTCGCGCAGGCGGGGCCGATCAGCAGCGCCGCGAGGGCCATGAGAAGCTTGAGTCGCATCACCTGGGATTACGGGGTCTTGTTCTCCCCGTCATCCCGCAGAAGGCAGGACGTTGCGTAAACTCGCCCCACTACGTCATGCCAGCGAAGGCTGCATCTCGTGAGACGGCGCGCGCGCTGCACTCCTGAGGTGCCGGCCTTCGCGGGACGACGAGCCTATATGGCCCGGAAATCCAGCCCGATATCCGCCGCCGGCGCGGACTGGGTCAGTCGCCCGACTGAGATATAGGTAACGCCGGTCTGCGCGATCGCCTTGATCGTGTCGAGCCGCACCCCGCCCGAAGCTTCGGTCGGCACCCGTCCGCCGACCAGCGTCACCGCGCCGCGCAGCGTCGGCGGGTCCATATTGTCGAGCAGCAGGTGCGTCGCCCCCGCCGCCAGCGCCGGCTCGATCTGGTCGACACGGTCGACTTCGACGATGATCCGCTCGATCCCCGCGGCCACCGCGCGGCGCACCGCCTCGCCGATGTCGCCCGCGACCGCGACATGATTGTCCTTGATCATTGCGGCATCGTCGAGCCGCATGCGGTGGTTGGTGCCGCCGCCCATCCGCACTGCATATTTCTCCAGCACGCGCAGGCCCGGTATCGTCTTTCGCGTGTCGAGCAGCGTCGCCCCGGTGCCGATGATCGTATCGACATAGAGGCTGGTCAGCGTCGCCACCCCCGACAGATGCTGGACGCTATTGAGCGCCGAACGCTCGGCGGTGAGCAGCGCGCGCGCCTTGCCGCGCAGCCGCATCAACACCCCGCCCTTCGCGACGCGCGCGCCATCCCGCACCAGCGTCTCGATTTCCACGTCGGGGTCGAGCGCACGGAAAAAGGCTTCGGCGAGCGGCAGGCCCGCCACGCTGATCGCATCGCGGCTCGCCATCTCACCCTCGAACAGCGCATCGGCGGGGATGGTCGCGGTGGAGGTGATGTCGCCCCCTTGCCCCATATCCTCGGCCAATGTGGCGCGAACGAAAGCGTCGAGATCGAAATCGTCGAGAATGAAAGCCGTCATCTTTTCTCATATCGTCGCCCCGGCGGAGGCCGGGGCCGCTAGAGGATCGCGTACCGCAGGAGCCGCCTGCGGCCCCGGCCTCCGCCGGGGCGACGGCTTAGAGCTTGGGCCGCCCCACATCGGGCCCGGACAACCCGCCGGTCATCTCCAGCATCCGGTCGAGCGAACGCTTCGCGGCGATCCGCGTGGGCTCGTCGACATGGATCTGCGGGGTCAGGTCGCGCAACGACAGATAGAGCTTCTCCATCGTGTTGAGCGCCATGTACGGGCACATGTTGCAGTTGCAATTTCCGTCCGCACCGGGGGCCCCGATGAAGGTCTTGTGCGGCGCCGCCTTCTCCATCTGGTGGATGATGTGCGGCTCGGTCGCGACAATGATTGTCTGATCGGGAACCTTCAGCACATAATCGAGGATGCCGCGCGTCGACCCGACATAATCGGCGTGGTCGAGGATATGGACCGGGCATTCGGGATGCGCCGCCACCGGCGCGCCCGGATGCTGCATCTTGAGCTTGATCAGTTCGGTCTCGGAGAATGCCTCATGGACGATGCAGCTGCCTTCCCACAACAGCATGTCGCGTCCGGTCTTGCGCGCGAAATAGCCGCCGAGATGGCGATCGGGCGCGAAGATGATCTTCTGGTCCATCGGGATCTGCGACAGGATCGTCTCGGCCGACGACGAGGTGACGATGATGTCGCTATGCGCCTTCACCGCCGCCGAGCAATTGATGTAGGTCAGCGCGAGATGATCGGGATGCGCCGCGCGGAAACGGGCGAACTCCTCGGGCGGACAGCTGTCCTCCAGGCTGCATCCGGCATCCATGTCAGGCAGGATGACGGTCTTCTCGGGCGACAATATCTTCGCAACCTCGGCCATGAAGCGCACCCCGCAAAAGGCGATGACCTCGGCATCGGTCGCCGCCGCCTTGCGCGAGAGATCGAGGCTGTCGCCGACGAAATCGGCGAGGTCCTGAATCTCGGGCGCCTGGTAATAATGCGCCAGGATCACGGCGTTGCGCTCCTTGCGCAGCCGGTCGATCTCGGCGCGCAGGTCCAGGCCGGTCAGGCTCTCCACGGGGGCGTTCATATTCTCAACTCTCCAGCAACGGCGCTACGCCGCCAAACTCCATAACGCGTCGTCGTGCCGCACGAAACCGCGCGTCTCGAGATCGATCAGATGGGCGAGCACCGACAAGCCTGCCGCGCCGTGCAGCCGGGGATCGACCCCGACATACATCTGGCTTACCATCTCGGGCACCGCACCGGGCTGCTTTTCCAGAAAGCGCAATATCTGCCCCTCGCGCTGCCTGCGATGGCCGGCGAGGCCGCGCACGAAACGCTGCGGCCGGTCGATCGGATCGCCATGCGCCGAATAATAAACCGCATCCTGCTCGCGGCCGATCAGCCGTTCGAGGCTCTCCATATAGTCTGCCATGTCGCCATCGGGCGGCGAGACGACCGTGGTCGACCAGCCCATGACATGATCGCCGCTGAACAGCGCCTGCGCCTCCGGCAGCGCGAAACAGATATGGTTGGAGGTGTGGCCGGGCGTGTGGATCGCCTCCAGCGTCCAGCCATCCCCCTGAATCGTCGCGCCGTCGCGCATCGCCTCGTCGGGGGTGTAGCTGCGGTCGAAGGCGGCGTCGGCGCGCGGGCCGCTGTCATCGAGGATCAGCGGCGCGCAGCCGATGATCGGCGCGCCGGTCCGCGCCTTCAGCTCGGCAGCGGCGGGGCTGTGATCGCGGTGGGTGTGGGTGCAGACGATCGCCCGGACCGGCGCATCGCCGATCGCGCGCAGGATCGCATCGACCTGACCGTCCAGGTCGGGGCCCGGATCGATCACCGCGACGTCGCGATTGCCGACCAGATAGGTCTGGGTGCCGGTATAGGTGAACGGCCCCGGATTAGCCGCAAGCAGGCGGCGCACCAGGGGATGCTGCGTCTGGGCAATACCGGCAAGCTGCTCGCTCATGGCCGCCATGTGGCATCGCGCGGGGGCAATGTGAAGGGGCGGCGTCAGCCGGCGTCCTCGCCATCCCAATATTGCCGCACCGCGCCCATGTCGAAAATACGGTCGCCGCTTCCCAGCGCATCGACGGCCACCTTGTTCGAATCCGGATAAACGCAGACTTCGTTGGGGTTGCGCTCGCCGATCATCAGATAACGGCACGGCCCTTCGCCGCCGTTGACGATGCTGTGCCCGGCCCTCTGCCCGGCAGGGAAGCACACATAGTCGCCCACCGTCATGACATGGCGCTCGCCGCCCAGGATCAGCACCGCCTCGCCCTCCAGGATCAGCACATGCTCCTCTTCCAGCATATGATAATGGCTTGGCCACAGGCGCACGCCGGGCTCGGGAGATTCGATCAGCACGCCGACATGATAGTCGTCGCCCATCACGGACCGGGTCAGGTGCCGCGACCGCCCGCGAAAGCGCGGGCCCTCGCCTTCCACCCGCCACTCGACATCGCCCGACGAGATCGGCGGGATCGGCGCGTGGGGCTCGAAGCTGGCCGGGCCTTCGACCGGCGATCCGCCATGCGATGCTCCTCCACTATCCTCGCCGTCCCAATAGGTTCGCGTCGCCGCCATATCGAACAGCGCATTGGGGCCGAGCGCCCGCACCAGCAGCTTGTTGCTGTCGGTATAGACCGCGACCTCGCTGGGGTTATGCTCGCCGATGATCACATAGCGGCAGGGCGCGTCCCCCTCATTGATCAGGCAATGACCCGCCCTCCGTCCGGCCGGGAAGCAGACATAGTCCCCGGCGCGCATCGCATGGCGTTCGTCGCCGATCCGCACGGTGAGCGCACCGTCGAGGACATAGACATGCTCCTCCTCGAAGATGTGATAATGCGCGGGCGTGCTCTGCCGACCGGGTTCGAGCTCCTCGATCGCCACGCCGACATGATATCCCTCGCCGATCGCCGCCAGCGTCAGATGCCGGTATCGCTCGCCGAAGCGCGTTCCTTCGGTCCATGCCCGCCAGGGCACGTCCTCCGATGCGACCGGCTTGGAAGCGATAGTCTCTTCAACCGCCATTTTCCGGCAATCCTCAATCAAAACAATCGCATGCCCTGTTGCCTTCGCTGAAGCGCCAACCGGCAAGGCGAGTCCGTCAATAGCATCCTTAGCCGGCCTAGATCAGCTTGCCACGGGCCAAGGATACATTGCCCGGGCGGCATTGCCACGCCTCTCGATCTGGCTAATGTCCGCGCCGAATGCCCGTCACCCGGCGGGATGTAAGTCTTGCCGGACCGTTATCTTTCATGCCCGAACTTTCGATCGACCTCATTCAAGCCGTGCTGCCTTTCATTGCGGTTGGCTTCTTCGCGCAGCTGATCGACGGCGCGCTGGGCATGGCTTTCGGGGTGATCACCAACACGCTGCTGGTCAGCGTCATGGGGGTCGCGCCGGCGCGCTCCTCCGCCAGCGTCCATCTGGTCGAAAGCTTCACGACGGCCGCCTCTGCGGTCAGCCATGTTGTCCAGCGCAATGTCGACTGGCGGCTGTTCGCGCGGCTCGTCATTCCCGGCATGATCGGCGGCGTGACCGGGGCCTATCTGCTGTCGAACATCGACGGCGCGGTCGCCCGCCCCTATGTGATGACCTATCTCACCGCGATCGGCATCTACCTGCTGTGGCGCGCGTGGCGGATCGATCATGGCGCCGCCTACAAGCCCGCCCGCGTGGTCGCGCCGCTGGGATTGGTAGGCGGTTTTCTCGACGCGGCGGGCGGCGGCGGATGGGGCCCGATCGTCACCTCCAACCTGCTCGTCCAGGGCACCGAACCGCGCTCGACGATCGGCACGGTCAACACCGCCGAATTCTTCCTGACCACGACGATCTCGATTACCTTCATCGTCACGCTCGGTATCGAGGCCTTCTCGATCGCCGTCGTCGGCCTGATCATCGGCGGCCTGATGGCCGCGCCACTCGGCGCGCTCCTGGTGAAACGGATCGCGCCGAAACCGCTGCTGACGATGGTCGGCTGCGTCCTGATCGCAACGAGCCTCTTCGCGCTGGTGAGGGCGCTGCTCTAACCCTTCACGTCACCCCAGCGAAGGCTGGGGTCCATGTCTCTCGTCAGCCAGAGTCCGTCCGAGATGGCGACAGCTCTGGGAGCCGGGCCCCGCTGACGTGTCAGATATGGGGTGGAGTGCTGACAGTCCGCTCTCGGGAGCGCATAAGGCGCAAGCTGTCGTCCGTTTACGATTGCGGGCTATTGGCAGGAAGCGCCGTTGGGTCATTCGGCAAAGCTGCGATGTGCCAGCGCATGACAGCCATAGCCTACATCGGAGCGGCAATCGCCGAGATTGCCGGTTGCTTCGCCTTTTGGGCTTGGCTGAAGCTCGATAAATCAGTCCTGTGGCTAATCCCCGGAATGGGCGCCCTGGCCCTATTCGCCTATTTGCTTACTCTCGTTGATGCGGAGCACGCAGGACGTGCATACGCAGCCTCTGGGGGCGTCTACATTGTGTCGGCAATTGCTTGGCTGTGGGCTGTGGAAGGCACCCGCCCAGACCGATGGGATGTTTTGGGAGCGGCCGTTTGTATCGGCGGGGCGGCGGTTATCCTGTTTGGCCCGCGTCCATCATCACCTCGACCTACCCCTCGACAGCCGTGCGAACGATCGATCATAATTGGCGTCGAGATCGGCCGATGGTCGGCAAGTCCGCTAAAGCCGCACGACCTCGCCATCTTCTTTGGTGAATTGCTCAGGTTTTTTGTCGAGCAACTCTAGGACCGTCTCCGACGGCCGACAGAGCTTTGTCCCTTTTGGCGTGACCACGATCGGCCGGTTGACCAGGATGGGGTGCTCGATCATCGCGTCGAGCAGGGTCTCCTCGTTGATCTCGCTAGCTAGCAGTCCAAGCTCTGCGGCCGGCGTGCCCTTCTCGCGCAAGACATCGCGTGGTCGCGCGCCCATAGCCGTGAGCAGCGCGTGCAGTTGGGCCTTCGTCCAGCCGGTCTCCAGATACCGAACCACCTCTGGTGCATAGCCCGCCGCCTCTACTATGGCGACGGTATTGCGGGAGGTGCCGCAGGACGGATTGTGGAAAATCGTGATCTGGAAGGGATGGCTCATGTGGGATGTCGTTCCTTGAGAAGCCAGCCAAACACGACAGCGGACAATACTGCGCCGACGAGCTGAGCAGCTATGAATAGAGGGGCGGAGCTTGGGGCAATGCCGGCGAAGCTGTCGCTCAGCGAGCGGGCTATAGTGACGGCCGGATTGGCGAAAGAGGTCGAGGCTGTGAACCAGTAGGCCGCGGTGATGTAGAGGCCGACGGCCAGCGGCGTAGCTTCGGGTTTGAAGCGGATCGATCCCAGAATCGTGCCGATCAGACCAAAGGTGGCGACGATCTCCGACCATCCCTGCGCAGGCCCATCGCGAAACTTAGTCGAGACTTGGAGGATCGGCTCCGCGAACATGGCGTGGGTGAGCCACACCCCGCAAATCCCGCCAAGGCACTGCGCAGCAGTATAGAGAAGGGCAAGGCTAGCGCTGAACTCGCGGCGCAGCGCGAACACCAAGGTGACCGCGGGGTTGAAGTGCGCGCCGGAGATCGGCCCGAATATGGTGATTAGGACTACCAGACCAGCGCCCGTGGCGATGGTGTTGCCCAATAAGGCGATAGCGTCGTTCCCGTCCGAGAGCCGCTCTCCCATGATGCCGGACCCCACCACAATGGCCATCAACAACGCCGTGCCCATCGCCTCGGCCACTAGCCGCCGGGTGGTGGAGAAGGGGTGAATCGGAGGCTCAAGGCTGGCTTGGGGCGCAGGATCTTGGCTGGCCGTTCGCATCATCCGCTCGCCTGGGTCTCATCGGCGCGCCGGCCAATCTCCCGCAGCCTCGCCTGTAAGGACATCTTGTCGAGCGAGCCGATCGGGAGGCTGAGAAAGAGGCGAATGCGGTTGCCGAGTTGGCGCGCGGCGTCGCTGAAGGCCGCGGCGATTTCAGCCTCCGAGCCTTCCGCCGCGGCGGGATCGGGAACCCCCCAGTGGGCGGTAATCGGCTGCCCTGGCCAGACCGGGCAGACCTCGCCCGCCGCGCTGTCACAGACGGTGAAGACGAAATCGAGCTGCGGCGCGCTTGGGCTTGCAAACTCTTCCCATGACTTTGAGCGGAAATCGGACAGGTCAAAGCCGCAGGCCTCAACGATCGGTCGGGTGTGCGGGTTTACGTGGCCGGTGGGCATCGAACCAGCGGAGTAGGCCTTGAAGCGCCCTGCCCCCTCCTTGTTCAGGAGGGCTTCGGCGATGATCGAGCGCGCTGAGTTTCCGGTACAGAGGAACAGGACATTGTAGATTTTGTCGGTCATAGGTGCTCCTTCAGGTGCAGGCGCCTTGGGCCCCGCAGCTCTGGCTTGCGATGGCTATGAGGGGGGCGCAGATTTCCGGGGAGCCGGCGCAGCAGTCCTCCATTAGGAAGGCAAGCAACTGTCGCATGGTGTCGTAGTGGGCGGTGTAGATGATCGAGCGGCCTTCGCGCCGCGAGTCGATCAACCCGGCGTGGCTCAGAATGTTGAGGCTGGCGGAGAGGGTATTGGGCAGTACGCCCAGCCGTCGGGCGATCTTTCCCGCCGCGACCCCGTTGGGGCCGGCTTGCACTAGCAGCCGGAAGATCGCCAGCCGTCCTTCGTGCGCAAGGGCGGCAAGGCTTGTAACTACGGACTTGGTTTCCATATTTCTACGATATAGGAATTATGCGACAGTTTGAAGTCGCCTTTTGAAAGTCGCACATGACCGAGCTCCCCGCCCTACAGCCCCAGTTCCTCGACACCCCGACGTTAGAGAAGCTCGAGCCGCGTGCTGTCGCCACGCACCCCCCGCGGATCCTGCTGCTCTATGGTTCACTGCGCGAGCGCTCTTACAGTCGGCTTCTCACCGAGGAAGCGGCGCTCATTCTTCAGCGATTCGGCGCCGAGACGCGGATCTTCGATCCACGAGACCTGCCGCTTCCGGACGCGGTTTCTCCCGACCATCCGAAGGTGCAGGAACTCCGGGCGCTATCGTTGTGGTCAGAGGGTCAGGTCTGGTGCAGCCCCGAGCGCCACGGTGCGATTAGCGGCATCATGAAAGCCCAGATCGACTGGATCCCCTTGGAGATTGGCAGCGTGCGTCCGACACAAGGACGCACCCTGGCAGTGATGCAGGTCAGCGGCGGATCTCAGTCGTTCAACGCTGTAAACAGCCTTCGCCTGCTAGGCCGCTGGATGCGCATGATCACCATCCCCAACCAATCCTCGGTCGCTAAGGCGTATCAGGAATTCGACGACGCAGGGCGCATGAAGCCGTCGCCCTACTATGATCGCGTGATCGACGTGATGGAGGAGCTCTACAAGTTCACCCTGCTCACGCGTGATCGCGCCCCTTATCTGGTGGACCGGTTCAGCGAACGTAAGGCGGAGGGGCGCCTCGTCCCTGGCGCAGAGCTTGCGGCCGCCGCGATGGCGCACGAGGCAATCGATTAGGTATACCCAGCTGAGGACGCTGCTCGGGTTCGCAGAACGCAAAGTCCCCGCGAAAGCGTTGCGACCCTCCGTCCGGAGCAGGCAAGTAGATCTGCCTTATGATGTCCTGGCGAATGCTGCGGAACATCCGCCACGTGTATCGGCCAGCCGGACGCGGCGAGGGCGGAAAGCTGACCGTCCGGTCTTAGGGGTTTGAGCGAGCCAGCTCTACGACTGGCATTGGGTCGTTCCTGACAAGCCATTCTCACAATCGTCACCCGTCCATCACTGCCCAGCCGCCGCCCGCGCCGCTACCGCCTCGCCGGGAAAATCGCTGAACAGTCCATCGACCCCATAGCCAAGAACCCGCCGATACTCCGCAGCGGCATCACCCCGTCCCCCCTGACCCTCCCCAATCCGGTCCCCCGCCGGCAGGAAGATATTCTCACTCCGAAAAGTCCAGCTGTGGACGCGGAGTCCGGCGGCGTGCGCGTCGTTCACGAGGGTCGTTGCGGGCAGCGCCTGCCCCGCCGCGTCGCGGGGCTCGATCAGCAGCTTGTACGGGCCGATCGCATCGGCATAGCCCGCGATAGCCTTCAGCCCCGCCGGCGTCACCATATCCGCCACCGTCAGCCCGGTGCCGCTCTCAACCTGGTCATAAGGTGGCTCGTCGCCATCGATCAGCTGGACGAGGCGGAGCCGGGTCATGCCGCGCAGGGCCTTGAGGTTCGACACCTCGAACGACTGAATGAACACCGGGTCGTCGGCGCGCGTGAAGCCCGCGCGCGTGAGCGCATCGATCAGCGCGCGCTCCATCGGCTTGCCGATCGCCGCGAAATAGCTCGGATGCTTGGTCTCGGGATAAATGCCGACCGGCCGCCCCGCCGTGCGGACCAGCGCCAGCGCTTCGTCGAAAGTCAGGATATTCTCATCGAGCCAGCCGGCATTGGCCGGGCGTAGTTGCGGCAACCGCTCCCGCGCGCGCAGCGTCTTCAGTTCCGCGAGGGTGAAATCCTCGGTGAACCAGCCCACCACCGGCTTGCCGTCGATCGTCTTGGTCGTCCGCCGGTCGGCGAACTCCGGATGATCGGCGATATTGGTCGTGCCCGAAATCTCATTCTCATGGCGGACGACGAGGACATTGTCCTTCGTCATCACCAGATCTGGTTCGATGAAATCGGCGCCCTGCTCGATCGCAAGCTTATAGGCGGGCAGGCTATGCTCGGGACGCGCGCCCGACGCGCCGCGATGTGCGATGACGATCGGTTGCGCGACCGTAGCGGCAGCCATCACCATCGCGGCGAACAGCGCGAGGAGACGGCGCACTAACGGCTCAGGCGCGGGCGACGCCCTTTTCTTCCAGCATGTCGGCCAGTTCGCCCGCTTCGTACATCTCCATCATGATGTCCGATCCGCCGACGAATTCGCCCTTCACATATAGCTGCGGGATCGTCGGCCAGTCCGAGAATTCCTTGATGCCCGCGCGGATGCCCGGATCCTGCAGCACGTCGATCGTCGCATATTCGACGCCGAGATGCTCGAGGATCGCGATCGCCTTGCTGGAGAAGCCGCACTGCGGAAACAGCGGCGAGCCCTTCATGAACAGCAGCACGTCGGCCGCATTGACCGCCGTCGCGATACGGGCCTGAACGTCGTCACTCATCGAAATCACTCCTTATTCGGGTGTCGCGGTGGTGAGCTGCAGCGCGTGCAGCACGCCCCCCATCCGTCCGCCCAAAGCTTCATAGACACGCTGATGCTGGCGCACGCGCGGCATGCCGCGAAATCTCTCGCTCACCACTCGCGCCGCATAATGATCGCCGTCGCCGGCAAGGTCGGTAATCTCGACCAGCGCATCGGGCAGCGCCGTCTTGATCATTGCCTCGATCTCGGTCGCCGCCATCGGCATGATTTTATTTGCCTTCCATCAGCTGGCGGCGGGCCTCGACCAGCTTGGTATCGATCGCGGTGCGGATCGTCGCATCGTCGATGTCGACCCCGGCCGAAGTCAGGTCGCCCAGCAGCTTCCGGATCACGTCCTCGTCGCCTGCTTCCTCGAAATCGGCCTGGACCACGCCCTTGGCATAGCTGTCGGTTTCCTCGGGAGTGAGCTTCATCAGCCCCGCCGCCCACTGGCCGAGCAGCCGGTTGCGCCGCGCCGTGATCCGGAACGCCATTTCCTGGTCGTGGGCGAACTTGCTCTCGAAAGCCTTTTCGCGGTCGTCGAAGGTCGTCATAAGTCCCCTGCTCACCGAATATCGTTCATAAATCAGATAGGCATGCTGCCCGGCCTGCGCAACCGCACAAAGCGGGCGGCCCGAGTTTCATTCCATCAAACCACCCGCTGGATCGCGCCGCCTATAGCCAGGGCCGGTCCGCCGCCATCTTGCCCTCGAAGGTCGAGATCACCGCGTCCTGCGCCAGCGTCATACCGACCTCGTCGAGGCCGTTGAGCAGGCAGTGCTTGCGGAAGGCGTCGATCTCGAACGAGAAGCGGTCCTGGAATGGCGTCGTCACGCTCTGATGCTCCAGATCGATGCTGATCGGATCGGTCTTCGCGACCTCGAGCAAGCGGTCGATCGCCTCCTGTGGGAGCACCACGGTCAGGATGCCGTTCTTGAACGCATTGCCCGAGAAGATGTCGGAGAAGCTCGGCGCGATCACCGCGTCGATTCCCATGTCGTTGAGCGCCCAGGCGGCATGCTCGCGGCTCGATCCGCAACCGAAATTATCGCCCGCGATGACGATGTTCGCACCCGCATATTCGGGGTCGTCGAAGACATTGCCTTCCTGCGCCCGGATCGTCTCGAACGCACCGCGGCCCAGCCCCTTGCGGGTGATCGTCTTCAGATAGTGCGCCGGGATGATCACGTCGGTGTCGACGTTCTTCAGGCCCAGCGGATAGGCGCGGCCCTCGACCTCACGGATCGGCTTCATCATTCGGCTCCTTGCGGGAAGGCGGGCAGCTTGGCGACATCGCGCGGGTCATGCTGGATGATCGCGACCGCCTTCAGCGACTTGGCGAGCTTGCGGAAACGATCCATCGCCGCGAGCGAATCCGCGCGATCCGTGTTGAAGGGCGGCACGCCATCGCTGTCGAGATTCTCGTGGAAATGCGCGACATCGCCCGACAGCAGCACCGCGCCGGTCTTCGGCAGGCGCACCAGCAGGCCATGATGCCCCGGCGTGTGACCGTGCAGGTCCACCATCGTCACGCTGCCGTCGCCGAACACGTCCTTGTCGCCGGTCACGCCCTCTACCTTCGCGCCTTCGCCCAGCCAGTTGGCGATCGGTTTGCCGATCTCCTCATTCTTGCGCGCGGCCTCCAGGTCGCCCGCGCCAATCATCAGCTTGGCTTTGGGAAAATCGGCAGCCTGGCCCGTATGGTCGAAATGATGATGGCTGATGCCGATCAGGCCGATCTGCTCGGGCTTCACCCCGATTTCGGCGAGCTGCTCGACGATCGTCTTGCCGAGCGTCGCGCTCATCGGCTTGGCCGGGTCGATCGGCAGGCCCTTCGCCGCCGCGGGCAGGCCGGTGTCCCACAGCATATAGGCGTCACCGTCCTTGATCAGATAGCAGCTCCCGACGAGCCGGCGGCTCTGCCCGGTATAGCTCTGCGTGTCCGAAAAGAGGTTGAGCTGGTTGACCTGCGCCGCGCCGCAATCGAGCCGCCACAGCTTGTCCACCGTGCCCGGCGCGGCCTGCGCGACGCCCGACATCGCAAGGAGGACCGCGCCCAGCGCTATCTTCATGCGATCTTCTCCAGCGTGCGGACGTCGGCGAGACGCCCCGTCACCGCCGCCGCCGCCGCCATGGCGGGCGAGAGGAGATGGGTGCGCGATCCCGGCCCCTGGCGGCCGACGAAATTGCGGTTGGAGGTCGATGCGCAGCGCTCCCCCGGCGGAACCTTGTCGGGGTTCATCGCCAGGCACATCGAGCAGCCCGGCTCGCGCCATTCGAAGCCCGCGTCGGTAAAGATGCGGTCGAGCCCTTCCGCCTCGGCCTGGCGCTTGACCAGTCCCGATCCCGGCACGATCAGCGCCTGGCGGACATTGGCTGCGACCTTGCGGCCCTTCACGACCGCGGCGGCGGCGCGCAGATCCTCGATGCGGCTGTTGGTGCAGCTGCCGATGAAGATATTCTCGACCGGCACATCCTGCATCCGCGTGCCCGGAGTCAGCCCCATATAATCGAGCGACTTCTGCGCGGCGATCTGCTTGGACGGATCGGCGAAGCTCGCCGGATCGGGCACCACGCCGGTGATCGCCACGACATCCTCGGGGCTGGTGCCCCAGGTCAGGCAGGGGGCGATATCGGCGGCGTCGATCACCACGACCTTGTCATATTTCGCGCCCGGATCGGTCGCGAGCGTGCGCCACCAGCTGACCGCATTGTCCCATGCAGCGCCCTTCGGGGCCATCGGCCGGTCCTTGAGATAAGCGAAGGTCGCGTCGTCCGGCGCGACGAGCCCGGATCGCGCGCCATGTTCGATCGCCATGTTGCACACGGTGATACGTCCCTCGATCGACATCTCGCGGAAGACGTTGCCGGTATATTCGACGACATAGCCGGTGCCGCCCGCCGCGCCGATCACCCCGGTGATGTGCAGGACGACATCCTTCGGCGTCACGCCCTCGCCCAGCACGCCGTCGACCCGGATCTCCATCGCCTTCGACCGCGCGAGCAGCAGCGTCTGCGTCGCCATGACATGCTCGATCTCGGACGTGCCGATGCCGAACGCCAGCGCGCCCAATCCGCCATGCGCCGCGGTATGGCTGTCGCCGCATACGATCGTCGTGCCGGGCAGCGAGAAGCCCTGCTCGGGGCCGACGACATGGACGATGCCCTGCTCGCTCGCCACCGCGTCGATATAGGGGACGCCGAAATCGGCGACATTCGTCTCCAGCGCGGCAAGCTGCCCCGCCGATTCCACATCGGCGATCGGCACCCGCTTGCCCGCCGCGTCGACACGCGCGGTGGTCGGCAGATTATGGTCGGGCACCGCCAGGGTGAGATCGGGCCGCCGCAGCTTGCGCCCGGCGACGCGCAGCGCCTCGAACGCCTGCGGGCTCGTGACCTCGTGGACGAGGTGGCGGTCGATATAGATCAGGCAGGTGCCGTCGTCGCGACGATCGACGACATGGGCGTCCCAGATCTTTTCATACAGGGTGCGGGGCGTGTTCGACATGCGGGCCGATCTAGCTCCGCCCGCGCCAATGTCAAAGCAGAGACGGCTTTAAGGTGGAAAGCAGGGCTTTCTACATATCGTCGCCCCGGCGGAGGCCGGGGCCGCCAGAGGCTCTTGCTGCGACGTATTCGCGTACAACGTGCCGGCCCCGGTCTCCGCCGGGGCGACGCATATTATTTCCCCAGTTCCATCCAGTCCTTGAACGGCTGCCGGTACAGCATGTCGAACACCTCGAGCTGCATCCCCGTCGGTTCCACCGCTGCCGAGTTCCACAACATCCCCACCCCGGCCTTCAGCACCGGATCGAACAGGACCAGCGAGCGATAGCCGTCGACCGCGCCGCGATGGCCGATCACCTCGCGGCCATTATAGTGCCAGATGCGCCAGCCAAGGCCGTAGGACGCGTCCTTCAATGCACGGTCGAGGTCGCGCTGGCGGTGGATCGAGAAGGTGCGGATGCGCGGGCTATGCAGTTCGCGCAGCATCGCGGGCGACAGGACGCGCGGGGCCCTGCCCATCTGCGCGCGCATCCAGATGCCGAGATCGATGATCGAACTGTTGACCCCACCCGCCGCCGGCGTCCGGTAATAGGCGTCGGATACTTTCACCTCGCGGCGCCCGCGATGCGGCGGCGCCCAGTTCGGCGAGGATTCGAGCCCCTCGCGCGTCGTCGTCGCCGATTGCATGCCCAGCGGCGCGAACAGCTTCTCCTTGGTCAGTTCGGCATAGCTCTTGCCCCCCGCCCGCTCGGCCGCCTCGCTCGCCGCGTCATAGGCGATATTCTGATAGCTGTAGCATTTGCCCGGCGGGCACAGCAGCGGGATCTGGTTCAGCCGTCCGCGAATCTCCTTCGGGTCGCGGCCATCCTCCAGGTCCTGGTCATAGGCGTTCTTCCAGATGCCCAGGCTCTGCGAGAGGAGATTGTCGATCGTCGCGACATTCTGCGCATTTTCGGGCAGCTTGAGCGAAGGCGCCCAGCGCGCCACCGGGTCCTTCAGCGACAGCTTCTTCTCGCGCGCCAGCTGCACCAGCAGCGTCGACGCCACCCCCTTGGAAACCGATGCCCAGCGGAACACGGTATGCGCGTCGACGGGCTTGCCGCCCTCGCCATCGGTGGTGACGCCATAGCCCTTGGCGAAGCTGAGTTCGCCATTCTCGATCGTCACGATCGCCACGCCGACCACCGCGCGATCCTCCGCAAGCTGGCGCATCCGCTGGTCGAGCCGGCCATAGTCGATCCGCGTCGGCCCGCTCTTGCTGATGCCGATCTTGCTCAGGTCGATCGACAGCCGCGCCGCCCCCGGCTTCGGCGCTTCCTGCGCCTTGCGGAGGTAGAAGCCACCCGCCGCCAGAAAGGCGATCAGCACCGCGACCAGCACCGCGCCGGCGACGACCAGCGCATGCTCGATCTGGACGACCGTCGGGACTCGGGGCTCGCGCGGCGCGGGCGCCGGCGGTTTTCTGCTGTCGGGCATCAGGGCGACGGTCGCACCGGCGGCTGGACCATCCTATCTGCCTCCCTTGCCGGCCGGATCGGCCCATCTCTTGTCCATGGGGAAAACCTGGTCCCAATCACCCGTCACGCCCGATCCATAAACAGGATTGGGGAGGATGAACCAGCCGCTGCCCCACATCGATGCGACCGCCGGTGCCTGTGCGGCGGCGCGGCGCGCGGCGGGGTCGCCGGTGAACAGATCGCTGAAGTCGCCAAGCTGGTCGCCCGCCATCGCGATCACGCACCACCGCTGCGCGATCAGCGCGCGGCGGCCATCCTTGGCGGACTTGCCGTCGACATCGCCCTTCAGGAACATCGTCTCGCCATGGCGAAAATCGCCCAGCCCCGCCGCGGTCAGCGCTGCCGCCGTCGCCTTGGCGTTCGCGGCGCTGCGGTTGCTGTTGACGATCGGGGTGACGCCCATCGCGCGCAGAGCGGTCAGCGCGGTAACCGCGCCCGGCGCCGGCGATACCGCATGCGCGCCGCTCTGCTCCCACCGCCCCCAGCGCGCAGCATCGAACGACGCGCCGCTGCGCGCCTCGTCATATTCATAGCCCAGGTTGAGGACGAGCGTCTCGTCCATATCGAACAGCACCGCGGTCGGCCTGTCCCCGCATTCGGCGAAACGCAGCCGATCGAGCGTAGCCCCCGCCGCCAGCACCGCCGACGCACGACGCGGCAATCGCGCCGCGACCTGCCCGGTCAGCGCAGCATAAGCCTGCGCGCTCGCCGCCGCCGCCTCCGCCGAACCATAGAGATATTGCATCGTCGCAGGCGGCGTCGCGAGCGGCGCGGCCGACGCCGACGGCCCCGGCTCCCGCACCGTGGCGCACCCGCCCAGCCCGAGCAGCGACGCCGCAATCGCGAGACTCTTCAATGACGTGCTTCGGATCATCCGGCTCGCTCTAGCCCCGCCCGTCGCCATGGGTCAACGATCCCGGTCCGCCCTGCCCCCCCCGTCATCCCGGCGAAAGCTGGGATCTCGTGAAGCAGGGACAGATCGGGGAAATCGCGCCATTATTATCACATGCCGCGCGAAAAAATGCTGCGGACCGTTGACCATCGCCGGGCGTTTCGATCATCAGGCAGCGTGTGTGGAGGACCCGATGATCAAGGAACTGGCCGAAATCGATATCAAGCCTGGCCATGAGCAGGCTTTCGAGGAGGCTGCCGCCCTCGCCAAGGATCTGTTCCTGGCCTCGAAAGGCTGCATCGCCTTCCGCCTCCACCGCTCGATGGAACAGCCGAGCCGCTACCGGATGTTCGTCGAGTGGGAGACGATCGAGGACCACATGATCGAGTTCCGCAACTCCGACGCCTTCGTAGAATGGCGCAAGCTCTGTGGCCCCCACTTCCAGAACCCGCCAAGGGTCGAACATCTGGTGATCGTCGTCGAGGGGCATAACGAGGTGGCGCGCGCGGACTCGGTCGCGGCGGAGTGAGCGCCTGACCCGGCACTCCTGCCGAAATGGACTGATCGTCGATTGACGCCTTCCGGCGCTCCTTCATAACGCGCCAATGACCACCATTACTGTCACCGAAGGCTTCGTCTTCGCTCATTCCAAGCTCGATCTTTCACTCGCCTTCACCGCCGAGCTTAGCGAGCGCCTGCCGACCGCGCTGCGCTTCGCGCTCAACGACACGACCCAACTTCGGCTGACCGGCGCCGGCATCGCCTATGACTCCGGCAATCATCCGATCGATGGCCAGATCGACAGCATTCAAAGCTATGTCGGCAGCACCCTCGCCTACACGCTGACGGATACCGATCTCGACCTCGGCCCCGTCTTCGCCGCCGCCCCTTCGGCGCGCGCATCGACGGCGCGCATCGCGATCTTCGCTGGCGACGATCATGCCACAGGCGCGTCGCAGACCGATGTTTTCAATGTGCAGGGCGGCCATGATGTCGTGATGGGCGGCGCCGGCGCCGATTTCATCTTTGGCGGCGATGGCAACGACCATCTCTATGGTCAGTCGCCCAACGGTGGACCGGACGGTGACGACGATATCACCGGCGATTACGGATCCGACTATATCCAGGGCAATGCCGGAGAAGACCAACTCGACGGCGGCCCCGGTGCGGACCGCATCCAGGGCGGCGCGGACGATGACTATATCTTCGGCAATGAAGATAATGACACCCTCAATGGCAATAAGGGCGATGATTGGGTCGATGGCTGGATGGGTGACGATGTCGTGCGTGGCGGCCAGGGCAACGACACCCTGACCGGCGGGGGCGGCCGTGATATCCTGATGGGCGATCTGGGCAACGATCTCCTTGAGGGCCAGGCCACCACCGACACGCTGACCGGCGGCGAAGGTAACGATCGCTTCGTGACCGGTGATACTCGAACCCTGCCTGCCGACCCCTCCATACTGACGGTGATAACCGATTTCACCCATGGCGAAGACCGTATCGAGATCCGCGCCGGCATCGGGACGAGGCCCGAAGCGGTGTTGAGCGGTGCCGCGACCTCCTATCAGACGGCGGCACAAAAGGCGCAGGCGCTGATGGTCGCCACTACTGGATACAATGAGGTCGCTGCGATCCAGGTCGGCTCCGACACCTACCTCTTCTACACCGCGCTGCCGTCAAGCGATGTCCCGACAATGAGCCTGCTGGCGCCGAACGCGGACGCGAGCGATTTCACGCTCGATGACTTCGTCAGGTTTTGACTGGCGCCGGGTGGCTCAAGCGTCGGATACTTACGCTTCGCGAAGCGGGTTTAATTCAAGAGGAATTAAACTATCACCGTAATTACACTTTGCTCTCATTACCCCGGACTTGATCCGGGGTATAGTGATGAGTGCCGAAATGTCTGCCACTGAGCACACATGATCAGAGCAGTGCCATTTGCTCCGCAGATATCCATTCAAAATCACCGATAGATCGAGTTACGCCAGCTTGCCGCCGAATCTTTGATATAAAGTTATATTCAAGTGACGGCACGCGAGACCTATTTCTATCATATTCCAAAATATCGATATCCGAGAAGATACTAATATTTGTGTTAACAAATTCCGTAAGCCTTGGGCCTGTCTTCGCCCTATAGTTCTTTAGAGTTTTTAAACACCTTACCAGAGCGCCCAATGGATTCGGGTTTGGCTCGAAATTTATTTCGAGTCGAAGCTGAGAAATATTCTCAAAATATGACTGACCGACAATTATCTGGTTAGCTCTTATGTCATAAACAATGGCATCCCAGTTGAAAAACGTAGTGTCAATCAACGTATACTTCGTCCGAGGAATGGAGGTATCTTGAAGAAAAGCCCAAGTTCTGTCGAGCTCCCAGACGTCAAATAACCAGCGATCCCTAACTAACCTAAAACCACCAAACTTGTTCAGTTTGAAGCCGCTTTCCATCGCCCATTTTTGAAAAATCTGAACATCAAAAGGTCGGATAACGATATCAACATCGCTCTCGAAGCTAGCGACCCCTTCCAAGGCCAAATCCCTCAGTAGGCCGCCAAAAATGTAAACATCTGCTAGTTCGCTTAGGGCTGATACAACCTTCATAACAGCGCGCCGTTCAGGCGGCACATTCTCAAAAAAGCGCCTCACCCTCTTTTTAAGAACATCGCTATTTGTCGCTACCGCCACCGCGAACAACTCTCAACCGTTGGTGGAGCAAAGCCCTTTTAGCTCCTGTTCCAAGCTTACCGCATAGCTATCGGTCATGCCAGAAATCATGTCCGCTAGCAGCTGACTGCGCTTATAATTCAGAGGGAGGTGGTTGTTGCTATCCTCAAAAATCCTACGGTAATTTTCAGAAATTCGGTTGTAGACGTAGCGCTGGAAGACGTTCGCCTCTGAATCTCGGGCGTCAACAATCAATGGGTCGCCGCGCGCTGCGATCGCGTTCCACATCATGTCCATGAGGGAATGGATGACATTGTATCCCTGCAACTCGATTGCCAAGACGCTACGGTGAATGAAGGCATGCTTGAACGAAAAATCTTTTAGCCCCTTACACGCGAGCTTAGCCGTCGACGATCCGATCAAATCCCCACCGAACTTGCCGTTCATAATCAAATCATAGTTTTCCTCGAAGGCCATAATGACGGCGCTTATCATCGCACCTATCGCGAAAACCCTAAACATCTGCGTCGATATATCGTTCAACTCAGCAGGCGATAGTTTGTGGGATCTATGAACAGTATGCCGCTTCCTGGCGTTATCTACAATTTCTATGATCATTCTATCTTCTGGATAAGTCGCAGTAAGATAGTCAATAATATCAGAGAAAGAGACAAGGCCCTTCTTTACCGCGTCCTCTGCATCAAGAACGGAGTAGGCGATATCGTCACAGGCCTCCATGATGTAAGCCAGTGGATGCCTAACCCCCTTTCTCAAGCCAGTTTCATCGAACACCTCATCCAAACAAACCAGTTCTGAGTGAAAGCATCCGAATTTCTTGGTAGCCTTGCTATCGTCCGAGATAAGTTCTGAGGTTACAGGATATTTCATCAGCGCTGCCAGCGTTCCGCAACAGACGTTCAGACCAAACTCGTCATTAAGGATCTGTAGTTTAGTCAGGATTCTAAAAGTCTGGGCGTTGCCCTCAAAATTCAGGTAATCCGACTGCATACGTTGTATTTCTGTCGCGCCGATGCCCTCTGCCCCTTCGATATCAAGAGCCACTGCGGCATTTTTTTTGAACCATGAGCCAATCGCCTTCTCGCCTTGATGGCCAAAGGGCGGATTTCCTAGATCGTGCGCGAGGCCAATGGCCGCCAGCATCGACGGCAAATCTCGCTTCGCGTGATCGTCTTTTGGAACTTTGCTCTTGCAATCATAGACTAGGGTCGGGACTCATAACCACCATGTGACGGCTGCGGCGAGGTAGATAGCGCCAAGGAAATTGGTGGCGAGTTTGTCGTAGCGGGTGGCGATACGGCGATAGTCCTTGAGGCGGCAGAACATGCG
>NZ_LARW01000011.1 GCF_000971055.1 Sphingomonas sp. SRS2 | reverse complement strand
CCTACCTGTACCGGGCAGTCGACAAGCGGGGCGACACGATCGATTTCTACCTGTCGCCGACCCGCAGCGCCAAGGCAGCGAAGCGGTTCCTGGGCAAGGCCCTGCGAGGCCTGAAGCACTGGGAAAAGCCTGCCACGCTCAATACCGACAAAGCGCCGAGCTATGGTGCAGCGATCACCGAATTGAAGCGCGAAGGAAAGCTGGACCGGGAGACGGCCCACCGGCAGGTGAAGTATCTCAATAACGTGATCGAGGCCGATCACGGAAAGCTCAAGATACTGATCAAGCCGGTGCGCGGTTTCAAATCGATCCCCACGGCCTATGCCACGATCAAGGGATTCGAAGTCATGCGAGCCCTGCGCAAAGGACAGGCTCGCCCCTGGTGCCTGCAGCCCGGCATCAGGGGCGAGGTGCGCCTTGTGGAGAGAGCTTTTGGCATTGGGCCCTCGGCGCTGACGGAGGCCATGGGCATGCTCAACCACCATTTCGCAGCAGCCGCCTGATCGGCGCAGAGCGACAGCCTACCTCTGACTGCCGCCAATCTTTGCAACAGAGCC
>NZ_LARW01000109.1 GCF_000971055.1 Sphingomonas sp. SRS2 | reverse complement strand
GATGTTCGGCTCGGCCGACCGTGACAAATGCAGTCAGGACAATTGCGCGATCAGCGCCTGCGCCGCAGCCGGGTTGCGCTCCTTCGCGCCGCTGATGAAGAAGACAAAGGCGTCGCGCGCCGCCGCCGGTGACGGCGGCTCCGTAACATAGGGCAGGCCGGGCGGCGCCTTGCCCCCGGTCCATGCGCGCGTCGCCGCTGCCCAGCGGCTGAGTTCGTCCGCGTCATAGCCGGTCGGTTCATTGCTGCGACTTTGCTGCAATCTCGCATAGACGAAGGACGCGGTGAGATCGGCGATGCCGGGATAGCTTTCATGGTCGGCGAAAACGATCGCGCAGCCATGGTCGCGCGCCAGATCGACGAACTCTGGACAGACGAAACTGTCGTGCCGCACCTCGAGCGCATGGCGCAGCGCGACGCCTTCCTGCTCCTGCGGCAACAGCTTCAGGAAGCCGGCGAAATCCACTGGGTCAAATTTCTTGGTCGGCATGAATTGCCACAGGACCGGGCCGAGCTTGGGCCCCAGTTCGGCAATGCCCTGATTGAGGAATTTGCCGATCGACTCCGCGCCTTCGGCGAGCACCTTCCGGTTGGTGCAGAAGCGCGACGCCTTGACCGCGAAGACGAAGCCCTCCGGTACGGTTTCCGCCCATTTGGTCCAGCTTTCGCGTTTCTGCGTGCCGTAATAGGTGCCGTTGATCTCGATCGCGGTAAGATGCTCGCTGGCATATTGCAGCTCGCGCGCCTGGGCCAAACCCTTAGGATAGAAATTGTCGCGCCACGGCTCATAGGTCCAGCCGCCGACGCCGACATAGGCTTGCCCGCCTTTCTGGCCGCCCGCCATCAGAAGCTCGCCCCATCGATCTTCTGAATCTCCAACGCCTCCGGATCGATCGTCTCGACGCAGCGCAGATTGACCGCGCGGATCTCGCCGCCGCCGGGCGTCTTACCTTGTGCGAAGGGCTGGGTGCCGCAGGTCGTGCAGAAGCAATGCTCGATGGCATGCCTGTAGAAGAGATAGCTCTTTAGATCGTCCTCGCCGCGCAGCAGCGTGAACTGATCGACCGGAAAGAAGGCAAGCAGGAAGCCCTTGCGCCGGCAGTGCGAGCAATTGCACTGCATCGCTTTCGCCGGGGGATCGGCCTCCACCGCGAACGCCACCTTGCCGCAATGACAGCTTCCTTCAAACGCCATTCTATCCCCCTCAGCTTTCGACGATGGTCCTGAACCCACCATAGATCATGCGTTTGCCATCGAACGGCATATTTTCCATGCCGTCCTTCATCCGCGGGTCGTCCATCACCTTCTTCATGATCGCATCACGCGATTCGCGCGACTCATAGGTGATCCAGGAGAAGACGACGGTCTCGTCGTCCTTGAGCTGAACCGCGCGCGGGAAGCTGGTCAACTCGCCCGGCGAGACGTCGTCGGCCAGCGCTTCGACATAGGATAGGGCGCCCAGCTCCATCCACACGTCCCGCGCAGTTTCCGCCATCTTGATATAGGCGTCGATCTTGTCCCGGGGCACGGCGACAATGAAACCGTCGACATAGGCCATGACACTCTCCTCTCCTCGTTCATGCGCGCATCAACGCGCCGCACGCAGCAAGGACGGACCCGGATGGGCCAATCCTACACAGGGTGGCGCGCAAACCCATCGGCTGAACGGTTTTCGACGGCCTCGGCGAGCAGTGTCAGCGCTTTGCGGCCACGCAGCCGCGCATCGGCATGGGTGCCGAAGAGCAACCCGATCTCGCGGGTGAAAGGAAAATCGGCTAGGCGCGGACGCACGACGCCGGGCGCGTGGAAACAATCGGGCATGACGGTCAGCCCAAGCCCGGCGCGGACCAGCCGCAGCGCGCGATCATCGCTGGTGACCCGCGCGGGGAAAAAGGGCCGCACGCCCCGCGCGGTGAAATAGCGGCTGGTGTCGGACAGCAGTTCGCAATACCGCCGCACGATCATCGGCTCGCCCGCCAGATCGGCGCCGTCGATAAGGTCGCGGCCGGCAAGCGGATGCGTCGCCGCCATCGCCAGAGCATAGCCTTCGCTGAACAGCCGTTCCGCCGGGAAGCGCACATCGTCACGGACCACAGTCAACGCCGCATCGAGGCTACCGCGCGCCAGCCGCTCGGTCAGGTCGCGCTCGCGCGCCTCGATGAACTCGACCCGCTCGCCAGCCCCGCTATCGCGCAGAGCGACGGCATAATCCTCGATCCATGCCGACGGTATCGAAGACAATATCCCCAGTCGAATCGTCGTCTGGGTAGACGCCTGCTGCACATCGCGCTCTGCCGCCGCAAACTCGGCTTCGATCCGGCGCGCATGCCCCGCCAGCTGCACCGCGGCCTCGGTCAGTTCGACCCGCCGGTTGGTGCGGTTGAACAAGGGGCGGCCGAGCAGCGTTTCCAGTTTGGCGATGCCCGCCGAGAGCGTCGGCTGAGAGACGTTGCAATAGGCGGCGGCTTTCGAGAAATTGCCTTGGTCGATCACCGCCAGGAAATAGCGCAGGAGATAGCGGTCGATCATAGGTGATATCTATGATGTTCCACGGTTTATTTCAATTTTTCTTATGATCGCTCCCGGCTTATCAGGGGACGACAACCGCGCTGGAGAGGCAGGCATGGCAGATTTCGACTTCGGGCTCGGCGAAATGGCCGACACCATCAGGGACTCGACGGCGCGCTTCGCCGCCGACCGCATCGCGCCGCTTGCCGCGAAGATCGACGCCGACGACTGGTTCCCGACCGAGCTGTGGCCCGAAATGGGCGCGCTGGGCCTGCATGGTATCACCGTCGCGGAAGAGGATGGCGGCCTCGGCCTCGGCTATCTCGAACATGTCGTGGCGCAGGAGGAAGTTGCCCGCGCCTCGGCATCGATCGGCCTGTCCTATGGCGCGCACTCGAACTTGTGCGTCAACCAGATCCGCCGCTGGGCCAATGCCGAGCAGAAGGCGAAATATCTCCCCAAGCTGATCTCGGGCGAGCATGTCGGCAGCCTCGCCATGTCCGAGGCGGGGGCCGGATCGGACGTGGTCTCGATGAAGCTCAAGGCCGAGAAGAAGGGCGACCGCTACATCCTCAACGGCACCAAATTCTGGATCACCAACGCGACCTATGCCGACACGCTGGTCGTCTATGCCAAGACCGGCGGCAGCGACGACAAGCCGTCGCGCGCGATCACCACCTTTATCATCGAGAAGGGGATGAAGGGTTTTTCGATCGGGCAGAAGATCGAAAAGGTCGGGATGCGCGGCTCGCCCACCGCCGAACTGGTGTTCGACGATTGTGAGGTTCCCGAGGAGAATGTGATGGGCCCGGTCGGCGGCGGCGTCGGCGTCCTGATGTCGGGGCTCGACTATGAGCGCACCGTGCTCGCCGGCATCCAGCTCGGCATCATGCAGGCCTGTCTCGACACCGTCTTGCCCTATGTCCGCGAGCGCAAGCAGTTCGGCCAGCCGATCGGCGCGTTTCAGCTGATGCAGGCGAAAATCGCCGACATGTATGTCGCGCTCAATTCGGCGCGCGCCTATGTCTATGCGGTGGCGCGCAACTGCGATGCCGGGCGGACGACCCGCTTCGACGCGGCGGGCGCGATTCTCCTCGCCAGCGAGAATGCGGTGAAGGTCGCCAATGAGGCGGTGCAGGCGCTGGGCGGCGCGGGCTATACGAAGGACTGGCCGGTCGAGCGCTACATGCGCGACGCCAAGCTGCTCGACATCGGCGCGGGGACCAACGAGATTCGCCGCATGCTGATCGGCCGCGAGCTGATCGCCGCATGACCCGCCTCGCCTCCCTCGCCGACCCCGCCAGCGAAGGCTTCGCCGCCAATGCCGCGCATAATCGCGCGCTGGCGGACGAGCTGCGCGACCGCGTCGCCACCGCCGCACTCGGCGGATCGGAGGCGCATCGCGAGCGCCACGTGTCGCGCGGCAAGCTGCTGCCGCGCGACCGCGTCCACCGCCTGCTCGACCCCGGTTCACCCTTCCTCGAAATCGGCCAGCTCGCCGCCAACGGCATGTATGACGATCAGGGCGGCCCCGCGGGTGCGGGGGTGATCGCCGGCGTCGGCCGGGTTCAGGGCCGCGAATGCTTGATCGTCGCCAATGATCCGACGGTGAAGGGCGGCGCCTATTTCCCGATGACGGTGAAGAAGCATCTGCGCGCGCAGGAGATCGCTCGCGAGAACAGGCTGCCGTGCATTTACCTCGTCGATTCCGGCGGCGCGAACCTGCCGCACCAGGCCGAGGTCTTTCCCGACCGCGACCATTTCGGGCGGATCTTCTACAATCAGGCGCAGATGTCGTCGGAGGGCATTCCCCAGATCGCCTGCGTGATGGGCAGCTGCACCGCGGGCGGCGCCTATGTCCCGGCCATGTCCGATGAGACCGTGATCGTCCGCAACCAGGGCACGATCTTCCTCGCCGGCCCGCCGCTGGTAAAGGCCGCGACCGGCGAGGTGATCAGCGCCGAAGAGCTCGGTGGCGCGGAGACGCATGGCCGCAGGTCGGGCGTGGTCGACCATGTCGCCGAGAATGACGAACATGCGCTGCTGATCGTCCGCGACATCGTCGCGACTCTCCAGCCGTCCTCGCCCGCGACCGTCAACCGCGCCGAACCGCGCCCGCCAAAATATGATCCCGCTGAGCTCTACGGGATCGTGCCGCAGGATGTCCGCGCGCCCTATGACGTGCATGAGGTGATCGCGCGGATCGTCGACGGGTCGGACTTCCACGAGTTCAAGGCGCTCTACGGCACCACCCTGGTGTGCGGCTTCGCGCATATCTGGGGCCAGCCGGTCGCGATCCTGGCAAATAACGGCGTGCTCTTCTCGGAAAGTGCGCTCAAGGGCGCGCACTTCATCGAGCTCGCCTGCCAGCGCCGCACTCCGCTGCTGTTCCTCCAGAACATCTCGGGCTTCATGGTCGGCGGCAAATATGAAGCCGAGGGCATCGCCAAGAATGGCGCGAAGCTCGTCACCGCGGTGGCGACCGCGAGCGTGCCGAAGATCACCGTGCTGATCGGCGGCAGCTTCGGCGCGGGCAATTACGGCATGTGCGGCCGCGCCTATCAGCCGCGCTTCCTGTTCAGCTGGCCCAATGCGCGGATCAGCGTGATGGGCGGCGAGCAGGCCGCGTCGGTCCTCGCCACCGTCCACCGCGATGCCGAGAAATGGACGCCCGAGGAGGCCGAAGCCTTCAAGGCCCCGATCCGTCAGAAATATGAGGATGAGGGCAACCCCTATTACGCCACCGCGCGCATGTGGGACGACGGCATCATCGACCCCGCCCAGACCCGCGACGTCCTTGGCCTCGCCCTCTCCACCACGCTGAACGCGCCGATCCCAGAGCGACCGCAGTTCGGCCTGTTCAGGATGTGATGATGAGCGCCAGTTTAAAGTTCCTCCCCGGTACGGGGAGGGGGACCATCCAAAGGATGGTGGAGGGGAATGCGCGACGCGACGGCTTGCATGATATGCTCGACGGCGGCCATCTCGTCCTGAAGAACATCCCTTGCCGGAGTTCGCAGCACGACGATTTTGTGGCCCGCCAGCCAATCGTCGCGACCGGCGTCCCGCTGAGGTCTGTCACCGAAGCTATGACTCTCCCCGTCGATCTCGATAGCCAGCCCTGCCTCAGCGCAGAAAAAATCGAGCGCATAAGGACCGGCCGGATGCTGACGCCTGAATTTGAAGCCGCCGGGCCTCGCGCGCAGCGCCCGCCACAACAACCCTTCGGGCAAGCTCAGCGTTCGCCGCAATTTTCTCGCGCGTTCGATGGTCGTTCGAGATCCGGTGAGCATAGTGCCTTCCCCTCCACCACCCTGCGGGCGGTCCCCTTCCCCGTTCCGGGAGGAACTTCAGCATATGATTAAATCCCTCCTCATCGCCAATCGTGGCGAGATCGCCCGGCGGATCATCCGCACCGCGCGCAAGATGGGCATCCGCACCGTCGCCGTGCACTCGGATGTCGACGCTGGCATGCCCTTCGTCCGCGAGGCCGACGAGGCGGTGTGCATCGGCCCCGCCCCGGCGCGCGAATCCTATCTGGTGCAGGCGAAGATCATCGATGCGGCGAAGGCGACCGGCGCTGAGGCGATCCATCCGGGCTATGGTTTCCTGTCCGAAAATGCCGAGTTCGCCGAGGCGGTCGAGGCCGCCGGGCTGGTGTGGATCGGCGCGCCCGCATCGTCGATCCGCGCGATGGGCCTGAAGGACGCCGCGAAGAAGCTGATGATCGCGGCAGGCGTGCCCGTCACACCCGGATATATGGGTGACGATCAGTCGCCAGAGCATCTTCAGGCGGAAGCCGACCGGATCGGCTATCCGGTGCTGATCAAGGCGGTCGCGGGCGGCGGAGGCAAGGGCATGCGCAAGGTCGATGCTGCGCAGCATTTTGCCGACGCGCTCCTCTCCTGCCAGCGCGAGGCGGCCTCGTCCTTCGGCGACGATCGCGTGCTGATCGAGAAGTATATCCTTGGGCCCCGCCATATCGAGGTGCAGGTCTTCGGCGACAAGCGGGGCAATGTCGTCCATCTGTTCGAGCGCGACTGCTCGCTCCAGCGCCGCCATCAGAAGGTGATCGAGGAAGCCCCCGCCCCCGGCATGGATGAGGCGACCCGCGCTGCCGTCTGCGACGCCGCCGTCAAGGCGGCGAAGGCGGTCGACTATGTCGGCGCGGGGACGATCGAGTTCATCGCCGACGCATCGGAAGGCCTGCGTCCCGACCGCATCTGGTTCATGGAGATGAACACCCGGCTTCAGGTCGAGCATCCCGTCACCGAGATGATCACCGGCCAGGATCTGGTCGAGTGGCAGATCCGCGTCGCGAGCGGCGAACCCCTGCCCAAGCGGCAGGAGCAGCTTTCGATCAACGGCTGGGCGATGGAAGCACGGCTCTACGCCGAGAACCCGTCGGTCGGTTTCCTGCCCTCGACCGGCCCGCTCGACCGGCTGAAATTTCCGCGCGGCGTCCGCGTCGACAGCGGCGTCGAGGAAGGCGGCGAGGTATCGCCCTTCTACGATCCGATGATCGCCAAACTGATCGTCGCCGCACCCACCCGTCGCGCCGCCGCCGCCAAACTCGCCCACGCCGCAAGCCGGGTTGAGGTCTGGCCGGTGCGTACCAATGCCGCCTTTCTCGCGCGCGCCGCATCCGACCCCGATTTCGTCGCGGGCAATATCGACACAGGCTTCATCGAGCGACACGCCGACCGGCTGGTGCCCGCCGCCGAGCCGTCCGAGGCGGTGAAGCAGGCCGCCGCCCGCGCGCTGCTGCCCGCCGCGACCGATGCGTGGGGGGCGCTTTCCGGATTTCGATCCAACGCCGCACCCGACCGGCGCGTCGCGGTCGAAATCGCCGGCCATTCGCATCTCGTCACCATCGATGACGCCCCGATCCGTGCGCGTGACCATGTGGTCGGCGACGAAAGGCTGCTGTTCGTCGAAGGCGAGGCCTGGCCGTTCGAGACGCCGCGCGCCGACCATGCGGGCGGCGGCGGTGCGGTCTCCGACGGCGCGATCCTTGCGCCGATGCCGGGCAAGGTGATCGCGATCGAGGTCGCCGAGGGCGACAGCGTAATCAAAGGCCAGAAGCTGCTGGTGCTCGAGGCGATGAAGATGGAGCAGGCGATGCTCGCGCCGTTCGACGGGGTGGTCGCCGAACTCAAGGTCAACACGGGCGGGCAGGTGTCCGAAGGGACGATGCTGGTAAGGGTCGAAAAGGCGGAAGGCTGACCGGTCGCTTCGGCGGACGCCGGAGCGACGCCTAGATCAGCTTAGCCCCGATCCGCGCCTTCGACCCCTGCTCATAGGCATAGCCGAGACTGAGCAGCCGGGCTTCCGACCAGGCCGGACCGAACGGTGGGCGGCATGGCCGGACCGACCAGCGCGATCACCGCATATTCGGATCGCCGCCCCTTTCGAAGCCTCGGCCTTCGAACAGATCCTGCGCGCCCGGTATCCCGAGCGCAAGCATAGCCGGGAACAGCGCGCGCCCTGCGGGGTTCAGTGCAATGAACAATGGGAGAATAGTCATGGGCCGCAATGTAACCCTGAGCGTCGGCGCGCTCGTCCTCATCCTGATCGTCGTCGCGATGATCTTCTAACATCATGAGGATCGCCCTCCAGGCGTTGTGCGCCATGATCGGCGCGGCTTTGCTGGTGCTTCTGTTCATGGCGACGCTCGATGTCCGCAGCATGCTATGGCCGTTGCTTGCCTATGCCTTTCTCACCACATGGGCGCTGCTGACCGTCGTCGTGCGCCGGATAATGGGCGAGGCCGAGCCTTCCGACACCTACTGATGCCCTATCTTCCACGTCGGGCATGGCCCCACCGGTCGTGATTCCGTCGGCAGGCTTGGAGCCAGTCCGTTAGGCGATTGGCATCCTGAACAGGAATACCGTCTCGTTCCCGTCGGAGGAAGCGGTCAGCGTACCGCCATGCGCCTGCGCGATCTGCGAAGCGATGTAGAGTCCGAGGCCGAGCCCTTGAAGACTCGGCTTCACCTCGCCGCGAGCGAAGGGCGTGAACAGCTTGTCCATCGCGGCAGGTGAGATCGGGTCGCCGCCATTGACGATGCGCAGTTCCAGGTGACCGTCGGCCACTCGCGCCTCGACGCGGATCGGCATATCGGGCGAACCATGGACGATCGCATTGCCGAGCAGATTGGAAAAGAGCTGGCCAAGCCGACCATGGTCGGCGTCGACTTCTTCGGTCATGGTGATGGTCGTCTTGATCGTCCGGCCGGGATGGCTCGAGCTGAACTCGGCGACGATCTGGTCGAGCATGTCGCGCAGCGGGCGGCGCGAGCGTTCGAGGGCGATGCCGCCGCCCAGCCGGCCGCGCGCGAAGTCCATCACATTGTCGATGATGCCAGCCATGCGCAGCACCGCATCATCGATCATGCCGATGATCTTCACGCCGCGCGCGCTCAGCTGTTCGGCGCCCAGCAGCCGCATGCCGCTCTGGATGGCGGCGAGCGGATTGCGCAGGTCATGACCGAGCACGGCGATGAACTGCTCACGCAGTGCCGACGCCTCCTGCTCGCCCAGCAGGGCATGCCGGCTATCGATCAGCCTCCGGCCCGCCTCGATATGCTGGCCGATCATCTCGGCAAACAATCTGAACATATTGACGATGTGGGGCCGGCTCACCTGCGCGGGGCGGGGATCGATCGCACAAAGCGTGCCGAAGAAGCTGCCGTCCGAAAGGATGATCGGCATCGAGATATAGCTTTGCAGGCCGTAGATTTCCGGCGTGTGGTGATCGCGATAGCGCGGATCCGCGGCGACATTGTCGATGATCACCGGCTCGCGGTGATCACGGATCTCGTTGCAGATCGTCGTCTCGACCTTGAGCTCGCTACCAGGGACCAGGCCGAAACCGATATCGTCACGCACGCTACAAGCGACCCAGCGGTCTTCGGTGACGCGGGCAACCGCCGCGAAGCCCATGCCGGTCGCCTGACACACGACCTCCAAAATCGAAGGCACGGCCTTGATCCCGTCGAGCAGGCGAATATCGTCGGTAAAATCCTTCACGCCACCGGCCTATACGGGCCGCGTGCCGTCCACCATCTTAAACTGCACAGTTCTTCCGCGTTAGACCGCCGAAAGCATGGCGGCGCGCGTGCGGCGGCGGCGCAGGCTCATGCCGATAATACCGAAGCCGAGCAGCAGCGTCATCCACGTCGCGGGATCGGGCGCGGCGCTCACCGTGCCATAAGCGCCGGTGAGCGAAACGCTGTCGAGCAGCGAGAAGGGCGGCTGGCCGGCGGGGGTGCCCTGCGCCAGGAAGTAGAGCGTGTCGCTGGTCTGCGTGGCGACGAAATTGTAGGTCTGGCTATACCAGCCGGTGAAGCCGTGGTTGGCGTTGTTGAGCACCGCAGTCTGCGCATTAAGACCCTGATTCTGGAAGCCGAAATACCAGCTGTCGCTCGACGCGCCGTTATAGCCCTTTTCCTGCGCGCCGGCGAAGTTGAAGGTCAGCTGATAGGTCTGGCCGATGATCAGGCCGGCGATCGCCTGGGTCAGCTTGCCCATGTGATAAGCGCCGTCCGAACCGATGAAGTTGCCGCCCGTCGGGCTCGCGGCCAGGCCATTGTTCGCGCCATTGCCGGGGCCCCATAATTTCAGCCGCGCTTCGCCGGGCGAGCCCGTCGTCGACGCGGTGGAGGTGTTGAGGACATAGGTATAGCCGTAATTGCCGCCGCTATCATATTGCGACGTCCAGCCGACGACATTGGTGTTGCGGCGAAGTTGCCCCAGGCCGTTGGTGGTCTGTTCGAAACCGCCATTGACGATGAACTGGTGCGCCGGATCAATCGTGGCATTCGCCGGGCCTGCCGCCAGCATCACCGCCAGCATCCCCCACATCGCCGAGGTGAAGCGCCTTACCGCGCCCATGAACTCAGACTGCACCATTTCAAGTCCCCCAACAACGCCATCGAGGCGCATCGCTCATCAAGCAATTTCCGCGCCATCCGCTGGATATCCTTGTTTTTCAACAGGGTGCGCCGCAAGCTCATTCGCTACTTGGGCCTGAATGTAAGATAGGCCGACACTATTCAATCCGGCTTACCGCCCGGAACTGTAAACTATTGTCGAAGATGATCCCGCGGCTGGCTTCCCCGTGATAATCCGGCCAGCTATACGCTCATGATATCATTTCAGCGGCAACATGCCGTGATCCGGACGCTGGGCTTGCCGCATCTTGCCAGGGAATGGCGGAACGATTTTGGGGATTTGGGGGGAAGTGGCGTGAACAGGCGCACGGGCGAATTTAAGGTTATCGCGATGGCCCTGCTGCTGCTCGCGGGTTGCCAGAAGACCCCGAAGGGGCAGGTGATCGCGATCGTTAACGGCGACGAGATTTCGATCGAGCAGCTTTCCGCCGAAATTCGGGACATAGCCGTGCCTGACAGCATGGATCGCACCCAGCTGCGCAAGGCGATCCTCCAGGGCCTGATCGACCGCCATCTCGAAGTCGAGGAAGCGCGCAAGCGAGGCCTCGACAAGACTCCCGAGTTCGTCTTGCTGAAAAAGCGCAACGAGGAGGAATTGCTCGCCAGCCTGCTGGGGGAAAAGGTCGCGGCGACCGTGCCGATGCCCGTCGACACCGAAATCCGCGACTATATCTACGCCAACCCGCTGCAATTCGCGCGGCGGCAACGGCTGTTCATGGATCAACTCGCCTTCGCTCCGCCGAAGAACCGGGCCAGCCTGTCGGTACTCGCCGACGCCCATTCGATGGACGAGGCGGTGGCGGCGCTCCAGTCGATCGGCATCGTTCCCGCGCGGGGCCAGGGGGTGATCGACACCGGCCAGACCGAACCCGGTGTCGCACGGCAACTCGACGAGGCTCCTGAGGGCGAGCCCATCCTGCTGCCGCAGGGCGACCGGCTGATCGTCGGGGTTATCACCCGACGCGAGCCCATCGCCATGCCGCCCGCCGAGAGCCGACTGGCCGCCGGCCTCGCCGTACGCGGCGCGACCCTGCTGCGCGAGAGCCAGGCCCAGGTCGCCGCTGCGCGCAGCACCGCGAAGATCAGCTACGAACCGGGATATGAGCCGGAAAAGGCACCGGCCGCGAAGTAATTCGCGCGCACATGGCTATCCACAATCTGATCGATACGCCGATCTTTGATTTTGACGGCTGGCGGTCGACGGGAGGCGTTCAGTGCCGACGCGATCGACGCTGCTTGCGGGCAATACTCCGATACGGGAAAGCTCCGTCAGGAGCTAGTTGGAGCGGGCGAAGCCGCTCGCGCAATACAGTACCTTACGAAAGGCCCGGGTTTAGGAGCAAACCTTTCATCGCGTTCAGGGCGAGGGTAGCAGCTTCGTCCGGACGCGATAAACCTGCCCACTCTCGTCGATAAGATCGAACGCCACGCGCAGGGCCTTGCCAGCGGCTCCCAGCTTCCGTTCGATGATCGCATCAATATGGCAATCGGCTGATTGTTTGCCAAAAAGGGTTCCCTTCGAGGAATAGATACTTCCGCCGATCTGCATTGGCGATTGAAAGGACAGAGAAGAGATTTCGGCGGCTCGGATGAACCGGGGACGGCGAATCCGGACCTTGACCACGCGCGCACTTCCCGGTGCCGGGTTGTTTGCGGTTAATGATAGGCGGATCTGGGTGATTGGCTTGGTCGCAGTGCCCCCGTCGGCCCAGAATGATCTTCCTCGGTGATCGTCGCAGATAAAATTAAGCCGGGGGGGCTTGCGCCTACTCTGCCACTCACGAGCAGCCTTTATTCCGAGCGCGACGATCTGGCTGAGGGCAAGGCTGACCGCGAACACCGTAACAACGCCCAACATGGGCCAGTCGCGCGCGGCATCAAGGGGCAGCCCCCTGATGGACGGGCCATAGAGTACGAACAGGCATCCGGCGGCGATCGCACCCGTCAGCCAGAGAGGAATATTCCGGAGAACATCCAGCAGTTTCGGAAAATCCATGGCAAGCCCCCGCACGACGCAGCCACATTATCCATCGTTGCGTCGCCGGAGTCGATCCTTACTCCATGGGAGTGGAGCGGCCCGACGGATTCCCACCGTCCTCACACACCCTGGGCGGGTGCTCGTCGTCTAGACGGGCCGCATAAGCTGGTTTTGGAAAGGGCTGCACCGGATAGCGGCACGCCTTGGCAAATCGCTGTTGAAGGAAGCGCAGATAGCGAAACTGGCGGAGGCGGTGCTTGATCGCCCGCTTGGCGTTGGCGCGGAGATAGGCGGCGCGCGGCGCGCTCGCCGTCCGGCCGTTCGTCATCAGCGAGTCGTGATAGAACTCGCCGTCCAGTTCCCAGAACGTGCCCAGATGTTCGCCGTGGAAGGTAAAGCCGGCGGCTTGATAGACGGTGCCGAACAGGCCGCACCGCTCGTCGGCAAATGACTGGATCCATTTGACGGGCGGCGCGAGGCGGCGAAGCAGCCTGATCGAATAGGCCAAAGCCTTGCTCTCACTGTTGCGCGGCGCGCGATCGTCCAGCCACATTCGATTGAGCTCGCGATATTGTTGCATCAGCGTGCCGGCGACGACGCTGTCGGCCGAAGCCGGGTTCATCGCAAAACCATATTGCATCACGCCGACGAGCTCACGGTCGATCCACACGCCGAAATGCTCGGTCGAGGCGGAATAGACGCGATGGCTGTAGTGCTTGGCGATGATGATCCCGTTGGCGATCTGCCGGTCGAGCAGCGCGACGGCCATCTCCTGATCGCCGAAACCCAGCAGGACGCGATTGCCGAGGAGGTCGGGCGTAGGATCGAACAGATACCCCGCCGCCTCGCCGGCCGCACCGCCGATCGGCGTCATTGAGGCAAGGCGCGGCCATGCAAGCCCCTGCTTTGCGTGCGGTTGCAAACGCGGGCGACACACCTCGGGAAGATCAAAAAGCGGACTCGACTCCATAACGGATGTTCCATATTCGTTCCGCTATCCGGTGCCGGATGGCGGGATGCGACCTGGGCGGCCGCCTGGGGAACATGGTGGGTCTTTTCCACCGGCTGAGGGGCGTTGGCGCGCCCCGGCCCCCGCCTCGGCGGCGTGGGAGTTTCTTGTGTCAAAACGTCCGCCATCCACCCTGCATGATCTGTGCGAACTATACGGCGGCGGGCGGATGCTGGTCCGTTGCTCGAACCGAAATTGTGGGCGGGCGCGCACGTTCGATGTCCGCGAGATCCGCGATCACTGGAAAAAGAGGCGGTGGAGCGACCGTTGGCGCGATCTCCCCCAGCATTTCTACTGCGCAATCTGTCTGTCCCGGCCCGAACGCCCGCAATGGATCGAGCCCGGAACCGGCGGCGGTGCTACCTTGGGCAGCAACGTAGTCGCCCCCGCGGCATGTTTAGCGCCCTTCGGGATAAACCCTGTCGCATGGGCGCTCGCGGCCGACAGCGACCGTGAGAAGCTGATAAAGGCGCGTCGAAATGTGTAATTATTTGCGCATCGATAGTTGACACCTTGCCCGATGATGTGTAGATATTTGCGCATGGAACGGGACAGCAAAAAGATCATCAAGCGCCTCGCCGACGAGGGCTTCGAACTGGTGTCGGTCAAAGGATCGCACCACAAGCTCCGCAAGGGTAGCGTCACGGTGATCGTCCCCCACCCCAAGCGGGACTTGCCGATCGGCACGGCCCGCAGCATCGCAAAGACAGTGGGATGGCTCTAGGCCATCCCCTCGGAGGATCGACATGAAGTATTTTTACGCCGTCGTGCATAAGGATGACGACAGCGCCTATGGCGTCAGCTTTCCCGATCTGCCCGGATGTTTCTCGGCAGCGGATGAACTTGAAGATGTCTTGCCGAACGCAATCGAGGCAATGGAGCTTTGGCTTGAGGATCAGGCGGAGCCGGAGGCCAGCGGCGTAGGCGCGATTCGGGAAGCGACATCGGCCGATCTGGCGGCGGGTGCTTTCCTGATCGCTGTCCCTCGTATGACGGTCAGCGGGAAAGCGACCCGCGTCAATCTTTCACTCGACCGGGGAACACTCGCGGCGATCGATGCCGCCGCGAGCGCACGGAACCTCACCCGCAGCGCCTTCCTTGCGGAAGCCGCTCGCAATGAGATCCAGGGCCGTCATTGATCGGCGCCGAACTTCGCGCCCCATGCCTGCACATTCTGCAGCCTCACGGTATTCTCGGTGCAGATGTCTAGGTCGGTGACAGAAACGACGGCACCCTGATAGGTGACGTCATCGAAGTCGGCGGCGTCGGCAAGGCCGGGCAAAGCCGCCGCTCGGGCGCTACCTTGATCGGCTTGTGGACGCACCCGGCGGAGATAAGCAGCGAGGCGAGCGCGAGCGTCCGCCAATTGGGTAACGAGCGCATCATTGGCGTCCTTCGTATTTCGGGCCTGCGCCTTCTCAGTCCGGCGCGCATGCGCCAGATCCTCGGCGCGCGCCTGTTCGCGGGCGAGCTTCACCTCGGCGACGTCGGCCGCCTTTTGCTCGCTCCGTGCGGTCTGGTCGACGCGCTGGACATAGATCCATGCGCCGACCAGGAGAGCGACGACAAGGCCCGCCTTGAACAGGTACGGGCCTAGCCATCTCATCGCGACCGACATCAGCCGATCGGCTTCGACGGGGTGACGTGCAGCGCGGTCGTCACCAGACCGATCAGCACGGCGGCGACTTCGGCAAGCTGCGCGGGATTGATGCCCTTGGGCGTGATACCGAACAGCACCAGACCGGCGACGATCACACCGATGATCTGCATCCAGATCGTTTTCGACAGCCACCATGCCTTGGCATCAGCCAGAACATTGCCATGGCCGAAGCGAAGGACGGCGGTAACCAGCGTGAAAACGAGCAGACCGAACCCGGCGACCGTGTCGGGGGTGAAACCGGTAGGCAAAGTCACGTGCGCCCAGGTGGCGATCGCGAACAGGATCGCCGCGATCTGCGCCGCGATGATCTTCGGCGGGAACAGTTTCAGGATTGCATCCATGGTCAAACTCCGTGCGTCATAGGCCCGCGCCGCCGACCGTCGGCGCCGGGCTGGGAGGTTCGTGGAAAGGTCGGGAATTGCTTGGTCTATTCGACCACTTCGAGATCGCGGTCACCGCTCGACCAGATCAGGTCGCGGATCGCCCGCGGCAGGATGATGCAGCCATGACTCGCGGTGCCGGGATTGGCGATGCTGTCGCCGTGGATCCGGAACGCCGATCGGCCGGTCGGCTGATGAACGTCGTCCAGCTTCCCGTCATCCGCATAGAGCGGCATCGTGAACGGGCCGGTGTTGCCGCTGGCATAGGGTTTCCCGACCTTCCAGCGCCCGCGCGGGATTGGGCCTACCCCTCTGGCCGCCTGCATGGACGGATTGTTCTTACCCCGGCCATTGCCCGAATAGCCGCGCGAGACGACTTTCCCCGCGCGGCGCAGCTCGCCGGCGGACTGATCCCAAGTCCACATGGTCACCCCTGTTATTAATGTCGAAAAATTATTTCGCCCGGCGGAACTTCTCATGCCGCAGGCAGTTGACCGTTTGAGCCGCGCCGCCCGTCCCCCCAGGCGACCCCGCTCGACGACAGAGGCCCGTCGGCGTTCTTCGCCGGCGGGCCTCGTGTCATTCCAGCCTTGCCAGCAGCGCCGCGAAGTCATCGGGCAACGGCTCGGTTTCGGGATCCGGTTGCGCCGCCTGCAGTGCGCCGCTCATCCGCTCGATATCGTCGGCCGTTGCCCTCTGCGGGCGGTACGCCTTGACGGCGGCGGCGAAGGACGAGCCGCCCGAGAGAAAAACTACCGCTGCGGCGGCGAACTCGATCCCGCTCATTATCCGCGCTCCTCGATCGAAAGCCGACGGCGAACGATCGCCTCCACGGCGTGCAGGAAGAAAGCGAAGCCCAGCGCCCCCGATATAAGCGCGGCGATCACCGCCGTCACCGGATCGACCCAGCCCTTGGCTGCGCCGAGAACCGCGAGCGTGGCGAACATGGGGAGGGCAGCGAACTCGCTGATGATCAACCATCGTCGCTTGCGCGACCAGCGCTGGTAGAGCGCCGGATCGTCCGGCGGATCGCCGGCGATGCCGAACAATAAAAAGGCGATCCGCGCCGCGAACGCCGTTAGCGCCGCTCCATAGGCAAGCACCCACAGCCAGGCGATATCCCGAGCCCCCATGTTAACCCCCCGGCATTTAACAACCCGCATGTGGCGGGTCGTGGATTGGCAGTGCTAGTCGTCAGGCCTCTGGCGGCTGTTCCCATGGCAGCGGAGGTGCGATCATCGGGCGGTTCGCCTGCACCGCGATCTGATCGGCGACGGCGCTCTCCTTCAGCGCGACGAGCGGCGCGCCCATCGCATCCTTGGCCCATCCGATCACCTGATCGAGCGTCAGCTCAGCATAGGGCGTGAAATCGCCTTCCGGGTTGTCCAGCTTCTGGGAGCCAACGGTCACACCGCTAAACGTCCCGTCGCTGCCGGTCAGGCGCCAGTGGACGGTCCTGACGACATTTTCCTGCCCGTTGAGCTCGGGCACGCATTCAAGTGAGCCGGGGCCCTGCAGGCTCCAGTCGTAGGTGATCGGCATGATCCAATTCCTTAGTTGATGACGAGGAAGTTAACCCGCGTTTCGGCGTTCGCGGCGGCGTTGGCGTACATGGTGAAACTGCCGGCGCCGGCGACACAGGCAACCGATTTCATCGTGTTGTCGTTGGCGGCGACCGTGCATTGCAGGATGCTGTTGACCGTCACCCGGTCGTTCGTGACGACCAGCGAAGTCGCAGCTGCGGCGAAGTTCACCGAACCGGCGTTCTTGTTGATCGTCTGCGCGCCGGTCGTCGCGGCCGCCGTGATGGTCTTGTCGAAGCGCATGTCTCCGGCAAAATAGTTCGGCGCAGTGCCGGGTGCGTAGATATTGAAGGCCGCGCCGCCGCCGGTTGCCACATCCACCGCGGATGAGAATGCGTACATGGTCTTGCCGGTCGTGGCGCTGGCGCCGCCGATATTCTCGACGCGGAAGGCATAATTGCTGACGCCGTTCGTCATCGATGACGCTACTGCAAAGCCATATTGATTGCTGAGTGCGGATCCGGACCCGATCACCCCGGGTTCGACGTAGAAATGGCGAAAATTACCAACAGTGAAGCTCGCCGCCTGGGTCGAGGGACTGGAATAAAAGTTGTTGAACGATGTCGTGACGCCGGACTGGACGGTCGGCTCCGCGCTAATTCCGAAGGCGTTGGACGCGCCGGTCGCGTTGCCGGCTACGCGCACACGATATGCGGTCAGGCCGGTCGTCCCGATACCGAGAGGGCCGGCGAGATAATTGGCGGCAGTACCGCTCATGTACAGATTATAACGGCCGGACGTGGCGGGAATATCGCCATAGAAGCCGTAATTGTTGGTCGCGCCCGTCAGGCTGTCGCCGACGCGAAAGCCATATTGGTTGGTAACGGTTGCGCCCGCTCCGATCGCGCCCTGTTCGGCCCAGAAATGGGACAGATGGGTCATGGTGAAGGACGCGGCAGCGACTGTTGCGTTCGAGCGGAACAGGCCGGCCGATGCCGTGACCCCGGACTGGATCGTCGGCGCCATGTAGATACCAAGCGCGCTGGTTCCGCCGGTTATCGATCCCGCGAACCGGAACAGGTAATCCGAAGAAGCCGATATGCCGAGGGCGAGGGTCGTGCCGTCATGGACGAAGGCGGTGGAGCCGCTGAGCGCGGTGGTGCTCGAGGAGTACAGGATCCGGCCGGCAGTATAGGAGCCGACCCCGGTACCGCCGTTCGCGACAGGCAAGGTTCCGGTCACCCCGGTCGTGAGCGGCAGGCCGGTCGCGTTGGTCAGCACCGCGGCCGAGGGTGTGCCCAGCGCCGGCGTAACCAGCGTCGGAGAGGTGCTAAGAACATTTGAGCCGGACCCGGTGGAGCTGGTCACGCCCGTCCCGCCGTTTGCCACAGGCAAGGTACCGGTCACCCCGGTCGTGAGCGGCAGGCCCGTGGTGTTGGTCAGCACGCCGGCCGAGGGCGTGCCGATGTTCGGCGTGACCAGCGTCGGGCTGGTATCGACGACGAACTTGCTACCCGTGCCGGTCTGCGACGCGATCGAGGTCGCATTGCCGACCGAGGTGATCACGCCGGTGAGGTTAGCATTGGTCGTCACGGTGCCGGCGGTAAGGCCGCTGGCGGTGCCGGTGAGATTGGTCGCCACGCCCGATGCCGGCGTGCCGAGCGCCGGCGTCACGAGCGTGGGGCTGTTCGACAGCACCACGGATCCGGTGCCGGTCGAGCCGGTGACACCCGTGCCGCCGTTCGCGACGGGCAATGTGCCAGTCACGCCGGTCGTCAGCGGAAGCCCGGTAGCGTTGGTCAGCACGCCGGCCGAGGGCGTGCCGATGTTCGGCGTGACCAGCGTCGGGCTGGTATCGACGACGAACTTGCTACCCGTGCCGGTCTGCGACGCGATCGAGGTCGCATTGCCGACCGAGGTGATCACGCCGGTGAGGTTAGCATTGGTCGTCACGGTGCCGGCGGTAAGGCCGCTGGCGGTGCCGGTGAGATTGGTCGCCACGCCCGATGCCGGCGTGCCGAGCGCCGGAGTCACCAGCGTCGGGCTGTTCGACAGCACCACCGATCCCGTGCCGGTCGAGCCGGTGACGCCGGTGCCGCCGTTTGCGACTGGCAGCGTGCCGGTCACGCCGGTCGACAGCGGCAGTCCGATAGCGTTGGTCAACACCGCGGCGGAGGGCGTACCGAGCGCAGGCGTTACCAGCGCGGGGCTGATCGAGAGGACGTTGCTCCCTGACCCCGTCGACGAGGTGACGCCGGTACCGCCATAAGCAACGCCGATCGTGCCGGCGTCCCCGGATCCGAGCAGCGAGACACCGCCGACCGTCTTGATATTCGTGCCCGAGACGAGAGCGGCCTGCTTCGCCGCGAATGTCGAGAAGTCGGCCGCGGACAATGCGCCGCGATTGCTGGCTGACGCCGTAGGGATATTGAGCGTGATCGCGGGCGCGGTGGTGCCGTTGGCGATCGACGCGGTTATATCGGTGCCGCTGGTGCCGATCGTCGGCGCGGCGACGCTGGTGACGGTGCCCACCCCGACATTGCCCGAGCCCAGCAGTGAGGAACCGTTGACGGTCCGAATATTGGTGCCTGAGACGAGCGCCGCCTGCTTGGCGTTGAACGTCGACCAGTCGGTTGCCGACACCGCCCCCCGATTTGTGGCGGAGGCCGTGGGGATGTTGAGCGTGATCGCCGGCGTCGTTGTCGCTGTGGCGATGGATGCGGCGATGTCGGTGCCGCTTGTGCCGATCGTTGGCGCGGCGACGCTGGTGACCGTGCCGACCCCTACATCGCCCGAGCCGGTGATGACGTTGCCGTTGACCGTCTTGATCCGCGCCGGCGTCCAGGCGTTCGATCCGTCGAGGCATCCGACCTCGACCATCTTGTCGGCGCCGGCCTTGGTCGAATCATACACAGTCAGGCGGCGGCAGGTGCCCGACTTGTCGATGCCGAGCTGGGGCACGACCTGGGCGGTCTGCGCGAGCAGCGCAACCGACACCGTGGCGGCAAGGATCGCCGCGAAGATCTTTCGCATATTATGGTCCTTCGACTTAAACGGAGGCGACAGCCGCCGTGAACAGCGCGGTCATTTGACCGTCGGAATAGGCGAGCGTGTCCTGAATGAATTCGGCCATCGCATCGCCGGGTTTGATGGGCGCGCCGGCGTTCCAGCGGATCGCCACCTCATCGTTGATGTCGGCCGGGATATTGTCGCGGATGTCCTGCAACTTTTCCGCGTCGGCGAGTGCGATCAGCACCGCATAGGCGGGCACCGCGCCGACCGGGAAGCCGAAGGCCGACAGGTCGGCCGGCGCGCCACGTTCGACGAACTGCACCTCGTTCGCCGCCTGGATGATCGTGACGGCGACATAGGGCTGCGCATTGGTCTGCACGTCCAGCGTAGCGTCGGCCGCCAGCGCCGGCGACGCCAACACGGTCAATGCCCCGCTGCTCAACATGCTGCGGCTCAACACTTCACCGTCGTTATCGACCGCGAGCGCTTCGAAGATCTGCAACCGCAGGCTGGTCGCCCGGCCGGCGGCGTACATAGACAGCGTCTGCGCGCCCGTGAACGCGAGCTGCGCCACATCGCCGTCACCCTCGCCCTTGACGCTTGCCAGCACGTCCAGCGTCTTGCCCCGAAAAGCCGCCATGACGAAGGTGCGGCCGGTCAGTTCGATCGGCGCGCCGCCTTCCTCAGACAGTAGCGTGAGCACGACGACGAGCGGCTCCCCCGCGAACACGGCGGCGTCGCCCGCATAATTGAAGTGAGGGGCGATCGAGGTCATGACGGTCTCCGGGCAGTAGATCAGGCGACACCGGCCGCGCGCGCGGCCAGCATGATCTCGGGCAACCCCGCGGCGACGATGATGCTGGCCTTAGCGGTTCGCCGTTCCGCCTCGATCGCGCCGATCGCCTCGCGGTCCGTGAAGCTTTCAGCAACGTTCGCAAGCACCTGCTCCGCGAGTTCAGGCGTGGTGACGCCCATCGCTTGGGCTTCTGCGTCGAGCAGCGGGGTGGGCGCGTCCAGATTGCCGGCTTCCGTGACCTTCGCATCATAGACGGCCGCTCGGACGCCCGTCGCGAGCAGCGGCGCGATGAGCGCATCGGCCCGCGCTTCGACTAGACGCAGGACCGGGTTACGCACGGCGTCCAGATCGAATGTCTCGACCGGCACGCCATCGACGAAGCTGATCGTGCGATACTTTCCGTCAAGCTTGACCGCAGGCCATGTCCCGCCCTCGGTATTGAAGGGCAATTGCTCCGGCCGCATCGATCGAAGATGGACCTCGTTCGCATCGGGATCATAGATCAGATAATCGTCCATCAGCCATTCCTCATTGCTGCGTCCACCGCCAGGAGAAGGTCGGTGAGAATGATTTGGGCCGCTCCGCCGCGCCATCGCGCCCGGATCGTATGCGTCGCGCCGCCGGCCAAAGTGACCAGAGCGCCCGCCGCACAGACCGCCTGATAGTCGCCCGCTCCGCCCGAGCTGCCCCAGCCCTGCACTACGCCGTTGACCGTGACGTCCAGTTCGTGGTCGGGAGTGCCTCCAACGTAGTTCTGTGCCCCGGTCGCGGTGATCAGGACCGACGCGTCGATCGGCACATAGACGTTTATCGTGCAGACGTTGATGTTGGCGCCGGTGCCGGCCGTCGATCCCGCCGGCTGCGCAGCGGCGCGCACGACGAGCGCCCCAACGTCCACCGACAGCGTCGTCACGCGATCGGTTTTGATCGTGCCGTCCGAATTAAGCCCGGCATCGACCCGTCCATCGCTGATAGCGGTCGGGATGTTCGTAAGATTGGTGGACCAGTTCGCGCCTACCGTCGCGACGTCGACCCATGTCGAACCGTTCCAGCGCCGCAACCGGTTCGTGGAACTGCTATACCAAAGGTCCCCGAGCGCGGTCGCCGTCGGCGTCGCCGTCGTGTAGAAGGTAGTGACCTTGCCATCTGCGGTCGCCTGCGCGCCGGCCGCGTTTGTGATCGCCAGCGCGACCCGCGTATCGGCCGCCAATACCCAGGCCCCGCTTCGCCGGACATAGAGCTTGTTCGTGTCGTCTGTGTCGAACCAGAGATCGCCCTCGCTCGCGCCTGTCGGCGCCGCCGTCTGATAATAGGTGTCGATCTTGCCGTCGGCGGTGTCCTGGGCGTTGGCGGCGTCGGCGATCGCCTGAATGGCGGCAGCCAGCGCTTCGCCGATCCCGAGGATATAGGGATCGTTGAGCGGATCGTAGAGCGTCGGATCCGCCGCGACGACCGGGGCCGCGTCGCTCGCGTCCCAGGCGTAGATGTCTTCATGCTCGAAGGTCAGCACCATCGGGCAGGTGCCGTCGTAATTCATCGTTTTGGCTTCGACCCGGAATAGAGCCCGGTCGAACCCCAGGGCGCTGAACGTAAAGGGCAGGGGATCGCCGACCTGATATTTCCAAGCCCGGTTGCTGAATGTCGCCGTAAAGCGCCGGTCATATTGCTTGCGCTGCAGCACTTGCTTGGCGATGCGCTGGACTTGGCTCGGACTTTCTACGGTCAGCAGATCCAGCGACAGTACGCGGTCAAAACCGTCGATAGACGCGAGGCTGACCTCGGGATAGTCGACCGGCTGATAGAGCGATGCGTCGGATGCATCGATATACCTGCCCCGCGCTATATTATATTGATCGTTGAGCGCGGGGTCGGGATCCCACTGGAAAGGGCCGAGCACATCGTCGTCGTCGAGCCCGTCGTCGAGTGCGGTCGCCGCCAGATCATTATGCATGATCGTCAGTGTAATCCTGCCGTCATTGTCGCGGAGGCGCCCATTGCAGGCCGATAGCAGCGCCGACATCGCCGCCGAAGGGTCGTCGCCCTCGGTAACGACCGCCGCCGAACGGTAGCGCGGCTCCGTGCCGCCGGCCGATTTTGCAACGAGTTCGTCGCATAGGTTCGCTGCAGTGATGAACGACGCCATGTCTAGTTTAGACGGCGGGATTCCGCACCCGACCGAGATCAGGCCGTTGATCCGCCAGCCCAGATAATAAGTAAGGATCTGCAACGCAGTATTGTTGCCGATCTCGCTTCCCGATGGCGCAAAGCTCCACGTCGACTGATCATTCGCCCGCATGGATCCACTACCGCCCGCGGTGCTGTCGCGCCGCGGATCGTAAAGCGCCATGCCTTTGCCGCGGATCGTAAGACGCGACGCGAGCCCTCCCGCGAAGGGGCTTTCGGCCTTTTTGGTATTACCCGTGCGCTTCACGCGGAGATGGATATAGGCGCAGCCGGTCAGCCGACGCGTCGCACCCCATTTGCCGCCGCCATTGATCGCGATCGTGTTGGCGGCGGTCCCTTCGAGGCGCGTCTCCGCGGTCAGGTAGCCGACGAAATCGCCAATCACACCGCCTGTCGCCGACCATGCCTTGCGGTCCTCGATCCAGATCTCGTCGATCGATGTGACCTTATGCGCCGCGCAGCCGATGATATAATCGACGTACTCCTGCTCGGCGCCCCATGGCTCGGTATACCGGATATCGGTAGCGAGCGCCGTCGTGCCGAACACCGCCGGACGATATGCACCGGGTATTACCGACGCGTTCAATCGGTCGAGCTGACCCAGCGGCGATCGTGGCACCTTAAGGAGCGCGTTGCTGGCGATCGACAGGCCCGCAGCTGCTCCTGCGGCAATGATCAGGCCGGGTATTGCCGCAGCAGCAGCGAGCCCAAGGCTGGTGCTCGTCCATAAGGCAACACTGAGCGCCGTGCCCACGCCCGGGATGAAGGCCACGGCAACTGCCGCGACGATCAGAAGGGGTTTCAGAACCTTCGACATCAGTTCACCCGCCAGGCACGGCGCCACGCCGCGCGCTCGATCTTGATAAGCCCCTCCTGATCGCCATGTGCGCCTACACCGACAGCGAAAGCACCGAGCACGATCGCGACGGCTTCGCCGCCCTGGCCGTCGTCGACCAGCACCACATCACCGCGCTGCGCGAGCGCCACCTTGATCGGCTTCGCCTTGGACGTGACGGTTTTCACCAGCGTTCCTCGGCCGAACCGTCGCAGCGCACGCGCCGCGCCACGCGCCGTGCGATAATGGCCGCGGAAAGCTGCGATATGATCGACCCCGGTCATCGCCAGCACCGCGCCGCCGACAAAGGTGCAGCAGTCATGCTTGCCCCAGGCGAACGGCACGTCCCGGCACTCCCGGAGATAGGCTCCGAGGCGCGTTTCCCAGTCATGATGCCGCGTCATGTGATCGCCCGTGCATAATCCAGCGCGCCGGCGAACCCCTTTGACCAGTCGAGATAGGGTGCCGAAGGACCGAGCGCGTTGCCCTTCGTTCCATTCGCGATCGCGATGGAAGCCTCGGCGCTCATGTCGCCTGCATCGTAACGCTTCTGCGCGAGCCATGTCCGGCCGCTGGGCTGCGACATGAAATTGAGCCAGCTTTCGATCGTCATCACGATCGTCTGTTCGCTGCGATCGCCGACGATCCTTGGGACCGTCATATAGCCGCGATAATAGGACCAGATGTTGCCGATGCGGTCGCCGTAGGGATCGAGCATCATCGCCCACAGCACGACTTCGCGGCCCTGCCATTTCGATTTATCGCCGATGATGTTGAGCGTATCGCTGTCGATCCCCATCAGCCCCGACATGGTGACCGTGACGGTGGACCCACCGCCCTCCTTCATCTCGACTGGCGCAACCCGCATTAGCAGGCCGTCCTGCGCATCGAACGTGTGCCCATCGAGCTGCGTATCGCCGGTCCCGGCGAACGTCATGCTATAGGGCGCCGTCGTGACGCGCAGCGGATCGCCATCGAGATCGAGGAAAGCGCAATAGCCCGGCTCGTTCACCGACTGGTTCAGTTCCGCCTGGGCGGTAGCGTCGGGGCGGGTGCTCATCCGTCGAACACCTCGGAACACGCGAAGGAAACGCCGTAGAGCTGCGCCGGCGAGACGGCATAAGGCAGATCGTCGTCGTCCATCGCCATCAGCGCCGTCGGCAGGCGCACCTCGACCAGCGTGTTATCGGCGGGGCTGATGCGCAGGCGGCGACTCAGCGGCAGCGTCGCGCTGCCGCCCCCGCCGATCGCCACGTCGGCGGAGATCCCGATCAACTGGTCGTTCACGGTGATGAGCTGTCCCTTCTTCAAAGCGGCGCCTGCGCCGGCCCAGCCATCGGTGACCAGGGCAAGCCCCGTCTGCCCGCCGCCGTTGACCCGCACCGCAGCCTGGGCATTCTGGGAATTCTCGACGGCAACGATTCGGAAACTATTCGCGCGGCCCTCGCAGGCGAGCAGGAAGGCGCGCCATTCCAGGAAGTCGGCCTCGCCGACGATGGACGGCAAGGCGATCGATGCTTTCCACCGCGCATGGGTGAATTTCGTGATCCGCCGACGGTCGCTCCACTCGGACATGTTGACCTGTGTCTTGGCAGGCGGCGTCCAGCGGATCTCGGCGATGCCGGGCTGGGTTGGAAAGCTGATCGTCGTCATCCGCCTGCTCCCGACGGAAGCGATCGCCGATGCAGCCCCGCCATGGTCTTTCCCTGCGCGGCGGCAATCAACGCAGGGGCGGCCGAAAGAACGGCGCGCTCCGCCGCGTCCTTCACCATCGCCGGATCGGTCGCACCGCGAGCGTCGACCGCGACCGAGATGGTCGTTCCGCCGCGACCAAAGCCGCCGATCTGATGGTTCGGGATTACCGTCGTAGGCGACTTGGTCATCATGATTTCCGGGCCACGCTCGCCGACAATAAACGGCGTCCCCACAGGGGGATCGCCGCCGTCCGCGAAGCCAAGCAACCCCGCCAGCACGCCACCGCCACCACCACCCAAGCCGAGCAGCCCGGCCAACGGGGCGACGATCGCCTGACGGACCGCTATCCGGATCAGGTCGGCGATGATCTGATCAGCTACGTTACTGAATGCTTCGCCGAGCGATTTCGCATCGGTGATCGCGTCTGCGATGCCATCGCCCAGCCCCTCAAGCGCGTCCGCTGCGATCCCGTTCAACACCATCTCAGCGTTCTCGCCTTCCCGCTGAATTTGTTGGAGCAAGTCCATCATCGGCGTGCTGACATCTTGGAGCGCGACGTTCAGTGACAGCACCTCTTGGGTGACGCCTGCGATCGATTTGCCGATGCTCTTTTCGAAAGCGTCCGAGCCGCCACTTACCGCAGGAAACGGATCGAGGGTCTGCATCGTATTCGCGAGCGTCTCCTCCATGCTCTTCGCCGATTTTGCGACAGAAGCATTGAAATCGGCAGCATCCTTGAACCCGAGCGACTGATAAAAGCGATCATCCTCGCTGAACGTGCGGCCCTTTCTACCCCTCTTGGAATCCGGCCGCCGAACCCCCCCCGCCAATGTCCCGCTATCGAGCGACTGGTCGATAAGATCGGCGATTTTCTCTTTTTCAGACGCGGCCAGACTGTCGATGATGGCCTGCTGCAACTCACGGTTGCTGACCTTCAAGCCGTTGTCGCCGAGCGAGCCCAGCTGCTTGAGCGCATCGCGCGCGGACATCCGGCCCTTCTGGAAAGCGTCGACCACTGCGAACTGATCGGCATTGGAGCCGGGCTTGTAGAAAAAGGGCAATGCCGAGATCTCGCCCGCATTGCCGAACGCCTTCCCCGACGACGCCTTCGCCGCGCCGGCCTCTGATCGCAGATTGAGGGAGGTCAGCTGAGCGTTGGCGCGGAGCAGCTCGTTCTGCGTCTTGAGCTTGCCGGACGTCAGGTCGAACATGTCGCCGAGCGCGGATTGCGCATCGGCAAGCCCGGTCGATCCGACCTTGGCGAGGTCGAGGGCTTCGTTGGCCTCGCCCATCGACAGCAGGTAGGAGGCTAGCAGCGTCGTGACGGTGAGGATACCGCCGCCGAGGATACCCGAGAAGAACCGCCCGGTGGCGCCGGCTTTGCCTCCCATGTCGGCCAAGGCGCCCGCGGCCTGCCCGCTCTGCTGCGAAAAGGCCCGCAGGATCGGCGTGCCGCCCTGCACCTGCACGAGGAAATCGTTGAACTGGAAGCCAAGATTCTTGACCGCATTTTGCTGTTGCGCCGACGACGTCGTGATCGCGCGGTTCGACCGGTTGGCGAACCCCTCGACCTCGGTCGACGCCTCACGCAACTGCTTCGTAAGCAGCAGCGTCGTCGCTTCGAGACGGAGGACCAGCCCCTTGTCGATCTCGGCCATCAGTCTTCGTTCCCACGCTGCGCCGCGCGATCCTCGCCGATTTCCACGGCGCTGAAAAACTCGTGCGGTGTGCTGTTCCAGAACTGATCCGCCGACCAGTGCAGGTCGAGGATCGCGATGCCCATCAGGCGGCGGCGGGGGTGCCGGTCGTCGGGCTTTCGCCCGCCGGATCCCCGACCGCCGCCTTGGCTTCCCCCTTGGCGGTATACCTACCGGTCACCGCATCGCGCAGGAATGGCGGTAGCTGCTTGATCGCGGCGACGAGACCGCCGTCCGCCTCCATCAGCTTGGCAGCCACTACGTTGACATCCCAGGCGTCGGCCTCGCGGCTTTTGCCGTGATGACGCAGATCCGCCTTGATGCATTCGGTGACGACCACCGCAATCTGCAGGCCGCGCAGCCGCCCCATCTCGGCGCGAGCGCCGAGTTCGACGATCGACATCCCTGTCGCGTCCTCGATCGCCTGCAACGCCGCCCAGCTCGGCCGCATCACATGGGTGATTCCATCGAGCAGGATTGCCTGCTCGCCCCGGATCTCGTTCGCGCTCATCACGCCAGCTCGTCGATCGTCGGCGCGCCGCTCGGCATGAACACGATGCTGTCCGACGCATCCGTCTTCGGATCGAGGTTCGGGCCGATCTCCTGCACATAGGCGGCGACCGCGAAGACCGCATCGTCGGCCGTCCCGGTGTCGCCGCCCTTGCGGATCTGCAGATTCAGCAACGTCTTGGCGCCATGGGCGGTCTCAAGCCGGCTGTACCCGTTCGCGTCGGGCAGCTTCGGCGACAGGTCGACCGACAGCGCCAGGGAGCCCAGACCGGGTCGCGCCGCCTCATAATCATCACTCTTGACCGTCTGGTCCACCTTCCCGCGCGACTTGCGATAGCGCAGGCCCTTCTGGCCCTGCACCTCATAGAAGACCTCGGGGCCGGCCCCGTTGCCGACCCACAGGCGGTATTCGTCTGCGTCCAAATAAGGCATAGTCACCTCCATCACCCGCGACCGTCGCGGGCGTCATTCCATCGAATTTCAGATGCGGTCAGGCCGGCTCGGTCGTGGAGCTCAGCGTGATCGTGCCGTAATAGATGTTGTCTTTCAGGACCGGGTTCGTATCCGTCGCCGGCCAGTCGAACCGCCCGAAGAAGACATCGTCGGTTGCATCCGGCTTCCAGTTGCCCAGCGCCGCACGAACCTTGGTCTGCAAGGCAAAGTTATCGGCCCGCGACGTCCCCATCGTCACCGCGAACACGACCATCGTCCAGCGGTCGGCTACGTCGCCCTTTCCCCCGCGCGCCTCACTCTGCAGGTCGCCGATGATGACGACCGGCGGTGGCGTCTTCTCCGGCACATGCTGGAATACTGTTCGCTTGCCGCCGGGGATCAGCGCACAAAGCCGGTCATAGGTCGCCTTTTGCAAGGCCGTCGCATAGTCGATCGACGCAGGATCAGTCATTGCCCACTCCCGCCGAAGCGCGTCGCAGGATCCGGTCGAAGATCGAACGCAGACGCGGCAACTCATTTGCATCGAAGTCGGCGCGCCGGCCGAACACGAAATTATATTTGCTGCGGCCGATCGCCCCGACATTGACGAGATAGCGCTCGACCGTGCCGTCTTTCCGCACGCGCGCGGCGTTCGCTCGGCCCGCGCGTCGGCCCTGGTCGAGAATATAGCCGTAGAAGAATTCCGACTTTGCCCGACGGGTCAGCAGACCGAGACGAAGGATCAGGCTGGCGCCGATCGTCACGCGCTTCTGGATCGCCGACACGAGGCCGCCATAGCGACGTGGCGTCTCGGCCAGGGCATTGCCCAACAGCCGATCGCCGATCGCCTGAAACTCGTCGTTCAGCTCGCGCCGCGCCTCGGGCTCGATATTGGCGAGGAAGCGTCGCGTGGAGCGAACGCCCAGCCACTTTCCCCCGATCATTCCGGCAACTCCATATCGATCAGCACGACCAGATCGCGACGACCACCGTCAGGATCCACCGCCGACCGCACCCGGTAACGCGCGCCATCGAGGACGACGCGATATCCCGTGCGGATATCCATTTTGCGCATCTCGATCCGCCAGCTTTGCTGATCGGCGAGCATCCCCGATACATCGCTCTGCGAACCGCCCACCGGCCGGCCGCGCACCCGCCGATGGCCGATAAGCCGCCAATCCTCTGTCTGCCCGCCGACGCCGTCGGAAACCGGGACCGGCCGATATATCGCGATCCGGCGATTATACTTCCCGGCCTGCATCAGACCCGCGCCAACTTGTAGGGCGCGAGCAGCGCGTCGACGCCTGCCGGCGTTTCCTGCAGCGAAGCACCGAAAGCCTCGCGGTTATTGTACCAGTGCGCGAGCATCATCCGCGCCGCGACCTTGAGATCGGCGGGAACGCCCTCGCTGCTATCCTCGTCGGTCGCCCAGCCCACCGTGGCCGCCACCGTGATCACCCCATCACCACAACCGGGCGTCGGCCAAGCCTTGCCGATCGCGGGAAGCAAGCGGACATGATAGCGGCCGAACGGCGCGGTGCGGAAATCGGCAAACGCCTGCTCCGCGCCGGCGCCGTCCAGATAGGTTATTGCGACGGTCTCCCTGTCGACGGGCGTCGACGGTATCACCATCAGCCGGGCGAACTGGTCGAACCCGAACTCGCGCGCGCGCCGGTCGGCGACGATGCCGTAAAACCCTTCGAAATGCTGCGCGACGGCCTCAATGAGCGCCCCGACGAAATCGTCGTCCTCATTCTCGCCATCCTCAAAGCCGAGCTGCTGCCGAGCTTCATCGAGCGTGATCAGCATCGTCGTCTCCGGAAAGAAGAAAGGCCGGGCCGAAGCCCGGCCCTGATTACGCAGCCGGCTGCAGCTCGGCGTCACCCTTGATCGCGACGGCGCTGAACAGCGCCGCAGAGGCGTTGTTGGCCGGCGTGATCGTCAGGCGCACGTAACGCTTGTTGCCGACATAGCCGATCTTCTTGACGACATTATCGTCGGCGAAGGTGTACGAGGCGTCGGCCTCGGTCCCGCGCAGGAAGCCGTCAGCAACGGCGGCTGCATCGGCAAGATTGTTCGTTTCGCCATCCTCGACGAGCACGGCGAACGTGGCATCGGCATCGGCAAGCGAACCCGCTGCGATGATGAAGACAAGGCTATGATAGCCCTGCAGATCGATGATCTGCGAAACGAGCGCGGTATTGTCGCCATCGGAGACCGGCGACACCGCGCGATCCGCCGAGATACGGCTGTAAAGGTCTTTCATGTGTCACCTGTGATATCGGATCCGGCACTGCGGCCGATCCCTGGGCATTCGGACGGATCGCCGAATGTGGATGGAGCGGACCCGAAGGCCCGCTCCAAAGCGCTTACGCCGAGATTTTCAGAAGCTTCATCGCCTCGAAGTTCTGAATTCCGCCGCCGACCCGCTTGGTCGTGTAGAAGAACACGACGCCGTTGGTCTTATAAGGGTTGCGGAGAACGCGGAGGCCGAGCCGCTCGACAATAAGATAAGCGCGCTTGAAGTCGGCGAAGGCAACGGGGAACGCCCCGGCGCCGAGGTCGGGCATATTGTCGTCGGTGTCGACCGCCTTGCCGAGGAGCAGTTCAGGCTTGTCGACCTGCAACGACGGCTGCCAGATCCAGCGACCTTCCGAGTCCTTGAGCTTGCGCACCTCGGCGAGGGTGAGATCGTTCATCAGGAACGACGCCTCCTGTCGGTATCCCGCCTTGAGCGCATGCACCAGATCGATGAAGCAATCGGCCGGGTTCACGCCCGCACCGGCGGCCGGAAAAGCCGTAGCGTGGCCGCTCTTGACGAAACCGACCTTTCCCCAGGCATAGTTGGCGTTGGCGATTGGTGCATAGCTCAGGAAGCCGCGCGGCTTCTTGATGCCGTCGCCGCTCACGAACGCAGCGCCTTCCTTCTCGGCAAACTCAATGCCGACTTCTTCGGCATACCAGGATTCGACATCCGCGACCGAGTCGTCGAGGAACTTCTGCGTTGCCGCAGGCTCCGCATACAGTTCGCCGGTTGCGAATTCGAGGCGGGCGAGCTGCGGCGTGTTCGTCTCGCCGCGCGCGTCGCCCTCACCGACCCAGCCCGAGGAAGCACCGCCGAGACCCTTGTGCTTGACATAGGTGTCGCCGGAGATCGACATCACGGTCGACATGCGGCGCATAGCCACCGTCTTGCCCAGGATGCGCGAGATCGACGTGTCGACCTGCTTCGGCGTGAGGAAGCCGCCATCAGGATCGGAAAAGGTTGCGCCCCGAGCCTCGATCTTGCCCGACCGGGTGAAGTCGTTGAACGCGGCGACATGCTCCTTGTCTTTGGCGGACATCTTGCCGTCGCCGGGTCCGCCGAGCTTCAACGCGGCGATCTGTTCGTTCGAGTCGTTGAGCGCCTTCTGCAGCTCGCCGACGGTTGCGTTGATCTTGTTGAGAGCCTCGACATCGAGAGCATCGACCTTCTGCCCCGTGGCGTCGACCTTCTCACGCATGGCGGTAACAGCCGTGTTGAGCTGCTCGAAAAGGGCCTTGGGGTCGGTCGGCACTTCGGCGCGGGGTCGAGCCATCACGGCACGTGGAGCGGAGGCGAGCGCCGTCGCCCCCGCGAGAGCGAGGATATTTGCGGTCTTCATGCTGCTTCCTTTCTAGGAGCGTAGTGTCTTGAGGAGCGCGGCGGCAGCGCCGAGCCATTCGGTATCGCCAGCGCCCGGCGTGGCGTTTTCAGGGGCAGCGCCCGGCGTGCCCTTGATCTTGGATATGCGGGCGCGCGCATCGCTGCGCGTCATCCCGCCGGAAACGAGCATCAGCTCCATGGCGCGAAGATCGTTCACCCGGCGATCATCCGCCTGAGCGTTATCGTCGGCGGTGATCTGATCGGCCGGGAGTAACTCGTCGGCGAAGCCCCGCTCGATCGCGAGGCTCCCCGACATATAGGATTCGGCATCCATCCACGCCGCGATATCGGTCTGCTTCTGACCACTCCGCGCGGCGTAGACGTCCGACATAGCGCGGTCGAACGGCTCCATCCAATCGGCGACCTCACGGAATTCGTGACGGTTTCCAGCGGCCACTACCCAGCAATTATGGATCATCAGGAAGGACGCCGCGCCGATCTGGACCGTGTCGCCGGCCATCGCGATGATTGAGGCAGCGGACGCCGCCATGCCCATGATCTTCACCGTGATTGGCTGCGGATGCTCGCGCAGGACGTTATAAATCGCCAGCCCTTCGAACATGTCGCCGCCAAGTGAATTGATCTGGACCTCGACCGGCCGCTCGCCGATGGCGCGAAGCTGCGATGTGACCTTCTTCGCGGTGACCCCGCCACCGGTCCACCAATCTTCGCCGATCACGTCGAACATTGTGATGACATGGTCCCCCGCGGCGACCGCCCGGACGCCTGCCGCATCAGCGTTCCAGCGATCTATCACGCTGGCAGGCGTGAAGGCCGACACCTTGCGATCGCCCGGCACCTGAATGGCGCCGGGCCGCTCGCGCGCGAAAACGCGCCTATCGCTTGGGCGGGACATCGGGATCTTTCCCACCGGAGCCATTGGCGGCGTCTTCGTCACCGGCAGCATCGGGCTTGACGTTGGAATTGAGCGGCGCGTCATAGTCGTCCCCACCTTCGATCGGGTTCATGTTTTCGAAACCGCGAATGTCGTTCTTCGACAGCCACCCGCCGGCGCGACCCGCGCTGTAGGAGGCCGTTCGCGTCTTGATGTCATTTTTCACCGCAGCGGCGCGGTTGAACCAGGGAAATAGCTTCGGATCTTCGCCGTCGAGACAGTCGCGCGTGATCGTTTCTTCCCAGGTCGTGAGCCAGTCTTCGAGAGTATAAGCCTGAAACCCCAAGGTCTGCATTTCGATACCGGAGCCCCAACTCGTGCTGCCGGTCGTGTCGCCCGCCATGTGCGGCGGCACCCCGAAGAACATGTAGATATGCTTGTCTTCGAAGGCACGCGAGGCGATGAACTCCGCGTCGGCGTTGCTCATACCGAGCCGCTCGTACGCCATCCCCTCTTCAAGGATCAGGTTCTTGCCGGCGTTTTCCGTGCCTCGATACGCTTCGAGGCTGGCCCGCAGCGTTTCCTGCCCATCGGTGCCGAGCTTGCCCGGATGCTTCAAGACGCCGCCCAGGCTGGTGCCGTTCCGGAACAGAGTCGCACCGTGCGACCGCATCGCGATCGCTGCGCCGATAGTCTCGCGCGCACATGTCAGCACAGATAGGCCGCGGACGCCGTCAAGCGACATGCCGACCAGATTGAACATATCCCGTTGGGGGATCGTGATCTGGCTCCCGTCAGTGCGGGTATAGACATGCTCTAACGAATAATCGGCGATTTGCTCGGTTCGCACCCGATCAGGGTGAAGCGGGATCAGCGCGACGACCGACTTTCCGCTCCGGACCTTCATCGCATAGCCCATGCCGCGGAACAGCGCCTGTGACTGTATCTGCCGGCGGAACTGTGACGGCGTCTGCCATCTGTTCGGCCGACGACGCAGCACCTCCCACAGCGGATGGTCGGAGGCATCTTGGCGCGTCCGCTCATCGACCCGGCGCTTAAGGTGCAGCGGCATCGTCGCCACGGCACCGCTGATAAGGGTAACGCAACGATACACCGCCGCAATGCCCATCGCGGTGCGCGGCGTGACATATTCGCCGCTCATGGTCTCCGCCCCGCCGCCCTCGCGAAGAAACTGTTCGAGCTGCTCGGGCGTGGTGGCGATCGACATACCAGTCGCCGCAACAGGCCATGCCGCGGGCGAGCGAGCGCCGGCGTCCGGGCTGCGGCGAAAAATATCGAGCAAACCCATACAACCTCACATGACGAGCAGGCCGCGACCTGCGTAAACGGAAGGCCCTTCGGCCATCGGATTCCGCGCCATCAGATGATGCGCGTTGAACATCGCAATGACCGGGTCGATCTTGGCCGTCCCCGCCTTTTCTTTCGTGATAGACACGGCGTTGCCGCGCTGCTCTGCCTTCGCGTTACTGACGCACCAGCCCATCAACGGCTGTCCGCAATGGATTATCTTCCCGTGTTTCAGCTTCCGCTCGGAGCCTTTGATATCCGGGTTGAGCCGCCAGCCCTGGCTAATCGGCACCATCAGTCGTTCGCGATCCTTGAAGGCTTCGCGGCCCATGACCTCGTCGATCAGATCCGTGATGCCGGCCGGATCGACGCCGACTGCATATTCTTTCGGTAGGAGGCCCCGCCCCTCGATCATCTCGATGATGTCGGCGACCTCCCTGATGTCCTGATTAGGCTCGTCGTCGACATCAAGGTCGTCGTCGCCGTCTTCTTGGCTGTCGACGCGCCCTCCCTCCTCGCACAGCACCAGATCGCCGTCGGCGATGAAATCCTGCAGCCGGTCGGCGATTTCCTTGCGCAGTTTGAGAACCGACGGGAAAATCCAGGCCTTCGCCCAGATCATCCACCGCTTGGTCGTCGCGCAACGGCCCATGACGACCAGGCCGAACATGTCATCAAGGCCGCCGCCGTCGATGCCGATCGTCACGACCTCCGCGCGGTTCAGCAGCTCGTCGAGCCCGGTCAGCGACGTGGAGCGGGCCTTTTCCCAATGATCGGCGCCGCGCCACCGCGTACCGCTCAGCCGGAGCCCGATCTCGACGTTCAGGTGCTTGGCGAGAAAGACCTGCAGGCCCTCGCCCTCATCCCTGACCGCCTCGGCTAGATTTTCCTCCAGCCATTCTTCATCGACAGATCGGCCGATGTTGGGGTTGGTGACGTAGAAGTTCTTCGGATCGAGATATGCCTCGGATTCGAGCATGTCCTCCGGCCATTCGTAGAGCATCCCGAGCTTGCGTCGATCGACGATCAACCCGTCGCGGATCGCGCGGAACTTGCCCAGCTTCTCCTTGAATACCCCCGCCGGCGTCTCGTCGCTGTGCGTCGACAAATAGACGACGAACCCCTCGGGCCGGGAGACCAGACCGCCGGTCGCCTCCATCAGCATGTTCTTGGCGTTGGGCTTCTTCCCGAACAGCCACAACTCCTCGACTAAAACGAAAGCGGCCTTTTTGCCCGACACGATATCGCTATCGGCGGCGACGACCTTCATCTCGGCCTTGGTGACCCTATGCTTGATCGTCCGCTGATTCTCGACGACGTGGAGCAGATTGCTCAGCTTCGGATCGAGATGCACCATCCCGACGGCCGGGGTGAATACGTTGTTCGCGACCTCCTTCGTCGGCGCTAGCACCAGCAACTCAGCCGCGTAACGCCAGTTCCGGATCAGAGCCGTGATCATGATCCCGGCGGCAATGGTCGACTTCGAATTCTTCTTGCTGATCAGCAGCATGAATTCGCGAATTAGCCGCCGCCCGGTCGACGCATCATAGGCCCCGAAGATCGCGGCGACGAAGTCGAACACGAACGGCTCGGACACCTCCCCGAACGTCGGATGGCCCGGCAGATCGATAATGCGCAGCGACTTGAAGACGGCGAGTGATGCCTCCGCCTCGTCCGGAAACAACGGCGCGAACGGCACCAGGGATCTACGGTCGATAATCCGCTCGCGCCAATCGACGCAGGCAGTCGACCAGACGGGCGGCTTCATTAGTTGATCTGGTTCGGGGCCGCAGGCGGAGCGTACATGCCATCGACCTCATGCGCAGCCTGCCGCGCCTTTTCCTTCTTGCCCAGCGGCGAAGCCTTCTCCTCGGACGGCGGGCGCTGGGCGATCGACTTCGACAGCCGGACCTGATCATGCTTGTCGAGCATCCGGTTAAGCTCCCTGATCGCGCCGGTGTCACCTGTCGCGGCCTTCATCGCGACCGTCTTCCAGATCTCACCTTCGAGCCGGAGCCGCGCGTCATCCCGAACCTTGAGCTGACGGGAATAATGTTTCCGCAGCGTCTTGTCCGAGATGCCGATCGCCGCCGCCACCTCGGCCTCTGTTTTTTCGAGCGCCAGTAACAACATGACTTTAAAGCGTTTTTCGTCGGTGACGACGTGCGGCGGTCGACCCCTTCCCACGTGCTCCGGCGGGATCGGATCCCCGAGCAGGTCGAAAAACTCAGCGCCCACGAAAAAAATCTCCAAATGAGACCCGTTGCGGTCTAGCGGCATGGGGCCTTCCGGACTTTCGACCACCCCCCCCTTGCGCAACAATGTTGCGCGCCGAGGGTCGGGCCGATCGATCACCCCCGAGGGTCAGCCCCCGTCGTGACCGATCGGCCCGTCGTTCCCGTCGGCCTTCCCCGACCGCTCCTGCCTCTGCTTCCAGCTGTCGTGGCACCGCTTGCACAGCGTCCACAGGTTGCCCGGATCCCAGAACAGGGTCTCGTCGCCGCGATGCGCCTTGCGGTGATCCGCGACGAGCTGCGACGTGTCGGCCTCGACCCGCTTGCATCGCTGACAGGTGAACAGATCGCGGAGCAACGTCGCCCATCGCAGATCCTGCCACCGCTTCGTCTTATACCATGCCCGCCAATGCTGGGCATCTCGAAACCGTTGCCGCTCCTTCCGATCGTCCGGCATCGCAGCCAGTCGGTACGGCAGGGAGGCAAGCCTCGAAGGGAGACGCGCCAGCTTGCTCACGATCATGGCCCACAACGCACCGCGCCCGCCTCGCAGGGATACGAGGCGGGCGCGGTGAAGGTTCAGAGAGGATGTTCGAAGCGCCGCCATGGGGGTTCCCCGAACATCTCGATATATATGCTCATTTACCCCTTGAGACGGACATGCAAAATTTCATGGCCTGTCGATTTTGCACGTTGACACACTTAACCCCCCGGAACGCTTGGCGTTCAGCTTCTCGCAGATGATGGTGATCGACCGGCCATAGCGCTTGCGCAAACCCTCGGTCGTCCACCCACCCGCCTTGCCGCCCATGCGCGCCCATATGGTCGGCCAGTCCGCGCGCGGGTTGCCCGATGCGAGATAGGACAGCACCACGCCCACGACCCGCCGGGTCGGGCCTGAGGGCACCCAGGCGGCGACCCAGCCCATCGCCTCGTCGGCGTCCATCACCTCGACCCGCGTCAGCGCGCAGGTGACGATCGCCGCGTCGTCGGGCGATGCGTCCTTATGCTCCGCCACCACCTCGCGCCAGATCGGTAGGGTCGAGCCGCGCAGCCATGCCCGCTCGCGGTCGCCGGACCGCCACAGCACGGCCATGGCCGCGACCAAGCGCTCCTCCACAACAGTAAAGGTCATGAACCCATCTTCTATTTGATTTTCAATCATCATCCACCTTACCCATAAGAACGGCGAGTACGGCGGGTTACACCCCATGACCTCGCGCACATGCAGGCAGGCACCCGCCTGAACCCGCCAACTTGCCGAAAACCCGCCGTACCCGCCGTAACCCGCCGTATCGCCTTACATTTCAGCGGCTTAGCTAACGGCGGCTTTGCCAAATCAACCCGCCGTAACCCGCCATCAAATCCGCCGTACCACCCGCGCTCACCTGCGCCGCCGCGCCCTTTCACCGGGCCAATATCGGCCCAAACCCGCCGTAACCCGCCGTATCAGAAGGGGTCGTAATCGCCTTCGGGCGTGCCGCCCGACGCCCGACCACCCGCCCCAGGATGCTCTACAGGCTGGGGGGCAGCAGGCCCGGCGGTGGCGGCGGCAGCGCCCAGGGCACCCCCAACGCCGTCGGCCAGCAGCCGTATGCCGCGGCGGAACCGCTTGCCCTTGCCGTCCTTCTTTTCCAGATGCTGGCGGTTGCGCAGCTTCCGGCCGAAATTGGCCTGCTTGATCGGCTCGATGCTCGATGCCTCGCACCACGCTTTGAAATCCTCGTACAGCGCACCCGACGGCGTCATGGCGTCGCGATCGCTCGTGTCGCACCGATCGGTCAGCCATTCGCCGAACGGGCTGGCCGTGCTGCGGTAATTCTCGACCGCCTCGGTCGCCGCGGCCGATATCGGCAGGCGGCGCGTCTCAAGCCATTTGAGCGTGCCCTCGACCATCCAATTGAAGATCCCGCTGGCATTTTTGAGCAGCCGCGCCTTGAGCAGCTCCATCGGCTCGGACGCAACCGAGCCCTTCTTGTCGAACTGGAAGGACCAGGGGATGAGCACCACGCGTCGCCAGAAGCCGTCATCGTCGTTCGGCACCGCCGGCAGCGGGTTGACCTCCACGAACAGCTTCCAGCGCGGCCGGAACTCGATTTCCGCCTCGCGCATCGGCCGGGCCGTCACCATGCTGCCGGTCACCTGCTTGAGCCGCTGTCCGTTCCACGTGCAATTTTCGGGCGGCTCCTCGCACAGCACGAAGCGGATATCGCCCGCGAGCCGCGCCATGTCGCTGCTATGATCCGATCCGCTCTTTTGCGCGCCGGCGAGGAACGTCGTGATCTCGGCGTGGCGCGCATAGTCGCCGTGAATGTCGAAGATAATGTCGTCGGTCGCCGACTTGCCGTCGCCGCCCTTGCCCTGAAACAGAAACCACTTCTGTTCGGACGTGAGCCCGGTCAGACTATAGCCATAGGCCTGCTGCAGCAGCTCGCGCTGATCCTCCGATGGCTGGACGAGCTTCATGCGCTCGATCCATTCCTTGCTGACCGCCCCGGGCTCGTAGCGGACGTTCGCCATCTGCATCAGCCGGTCTTCGGGATCATGATCGTCGAGACGAGCGATCCACTTGTCGCCGAACAGCAGGAAACGCAGCGTCCCGTTCTGGACGTTATAGGCCAGCGCGTCGCGGTCGAACTCCTCGCGATCGGCGTTGATCAGCGTCTTGGCCTGCGACAGCATGGCGTTGGTGGCCGAGGCGTTGCCGCTCTGCACCGCATGCTTGCGCAGCGATATCACCCGCTCCTGCACCAGCGCCTTGAGCTCGTCGTCGTCGATCCCGGCGAACCACGGGAAGGCATCCTTGAGCGCGGAGGCATTGTTCGCGATCTTGTCGAGCGCCACCGCCTCCTGATCGACATGGCGCGCGACGTCATGAGCGAATTGGCGGGCGCGCCGATCGCCCTCGCGCGCCGACCAGCGCTTGCCGTCATAGGCGACCCAGCCAATGCCCTCGACCCACAACAGACGCCGGCCGGCGATCCGCACGAGCCGCTCGGCATTGCCGAGGTCGTTGCGATCGAACCACGCCATCTGCAACGGGTCGTCGGTCGGGATCGGAATCATCTGGTTCATCCCAGCGCCTCATGTTTGAGGTTGCGTTTCATCCTCATTGCTCCCGTGCGCGGCGCGCGGCTTCGGCCAGGGCGACGCTGCTCCGCCGCGCCAGCACCGTCTTGTTGGGTTTCACCTCGGGCGGGTCGTCCTGCACCATCGCGGCGACGAACACGCCGGCGGCGTCCCGCTCCATCTTGAGCTGGCCGACCGCCCCGGCGCCGGTACCAAGCAGCGCCTCGTAATTCTCGATCAGGGCATCGTTCGCCATCACCACTTCGGGCGACAGCTCCATGCGCGCAATCACCTCGCGCATCGCCTTCGGCGAGAAGCCCGATTTCTCGGCTTCCTTGAACAGCTCGCGATTTTCCGCGCCGATCTGGCGGATATCGGCGCGATTCGCGCGGATGCTGTCGATGAACGCGCGCAGCCGTTCGGCGGCGAGCTTCGGATCGTCACTCAAGGCCGAACTCCCATGGCTGGCGACCGGCCGCACGCAGCTTTTCGCATGCCGTGGCGATCTGACGTTTGAAGTGGAGTCGCTCGCGCTCCCGCACGCTGTGGTCGGCGCTGATCATCGCGCACCCGCCGCGACGCAGGCAGCATCGCCCATGACAAGCCGCTCCCTGTTCTTGAAACGCGCAAAGCGATCGACGCCGTCCACCGGTTCGCGCGCGCGCTCCCAATGGCGCGCCTCGATGATGTAGAACACCTCGCCCACGCGCAGCGACAGCGCCGCAGACCGGATCACCGCCTCGCGCGTCCCTTCCTGGGCAAGATCGAAGACGCCGTCTTCGTCGACGCTGTTGGCGTTCCCCGCCCACCACCGCCAAGCTGTGAGTCTTGGCATCAGTGCCTCCACCACGGCCAAAGCGGGAATGTCGGCCACAAGATCGCCGAGACGACGCGATTGAACGCCCCGCCTTCGACAATAAAGGCAACAGCGGTCCCCACGCCACAATAGAAGCCGCCGCCTAGCAACAAGAGATCGCTCATGTCCTACCCCTCACAGCATCGTTGAAATCCTGCCCCATGCGGGGCCGCACCGACCGCGCCCGGCTTCCGGCCGCGCGCCATGCTTGCGTGAACAGCGCGCCACAGACCGCCGTCCGCTCCGCCGAACTGATCGTGCGATGCACCACCGGCCCACCCTTGCGCTCGATCACCGGCATACCGCGGTGAAAGCCGCTCAGCGGATCCAGCGGACCACGCAGCGGCTTCATGTCCGCATCGATCAGCCCGACCACCGCCCCGCCATGCCGGAACGCCAGCGGCCGTCCGTCGGGATCCGGCTGCGGATCGTAGAGCGGCAACGCCTGACGCCTCATCAACGGACGGCCCTGCAGATTGTCGAGGCTCAACGTCGCGACGCCGCATGCCGTGGCGTCGGCGCCGGCGATCGCCATGCCCGACAGCACTGTCTCATTGCCTTCGCCGACGAACAGCGGCGCGTCGAAGGCGATCGCGTCGGCCGAGGATCCGGCGCCGGGATACAGCACCGCCCCACCACCCACCGGCCCCAGCATCTTGCGCGCCGGATATTTCGAGCCGTCCTGCCGCGCCCGGTCCATCTTCGCCGCGAGCGACGCTTCGAGATAGGTCACATGCACCCCGCACGGCGTCCAGTCGGGCGGGCGGCGCACCAGGGCGACGATCGCCGGGGCCTGCGGCACCTTGCGGGGGCTGCGGCCCTCCTCCCACGCCACGATCGGCGCGGCCTTCGCGAAACGGATATTGGCAAGCCGGTCGTCGCTCAGCAGCTCGGCCGGCACCCCGCGCCCGATGAAATAGATCCGCACCTTGGCCGGATCGACGATCGCCACATGCTTCCAGATCCAGCGGCCCATTGTCAGCGAGTCGACCGCTTCGCGCTCGCGCCGCGGGGCCGCCTGCTTTTCCCGATGGACGGGTGCAGCGGTCTGCCCGTCCAGTCCGTGATCGCTTTCGAGCAGCTCGACCGCGTCCATGAAGGCCCGGCCGTAATAATCCATAACGAACTTGATGGCATCGCCGGTCCAGTTGCAGCCCCAGCAGATCGCCCGGCCCTTCTTCTTGTCGACCGCGAAGCTGTCCGACTTGGAGCCGTGGAACGGGCATTTCCCGCGCGGCTTCTCGCCCCGGCCGAGGGTCACCACCTTGCTGATGACGCCGGCAATGTCGACGCGATCGCGAAGCCGCTCGATGCGGTCGCGGAATGCGTCATCATGCTCCTGTGTCACCTGCTACCCCCGAAAACCGAACCGCGAATCCCGACCACCGCCCCTAGAAGGGCACGTAATCGTCGACAGCCCCAGGCGGCTGCGCCGCCGTGCCTTCCTGACCGGAGCCCTCGGAGGTTGCCGGCGCGGCCGGCGTCTCCGCCGGCGGCGCGTCATGCCGACCGGGCTGGCGCTTCGGCAGCACCAGCAAACGGTGATCGGGGCCGCGCACGACCACCTCGGTCACCCAATGATCGACGCCCGATTTCTGATATTTCCGGCTCTGCAGCTTGCCGTCGACCTCGATCCAGTCGCCCTTGCGCAGGTCGCGTGCCCGCTCGACGTCGCGGTCGGTGAACACCGCCACATTATGCCAGTCGGTCGACTCCTTGGCCTCGCCGGTCGCGCGATCGGTCCACCGCTCGGTCGTTGCGACCCGCAGATTGACGACCGATCCGCCGGCGGCAAAGTCGCGCTTCACCGCATCCTGGCCGAGAGACCCGCACAGCCGCACATGATTCCGCAACGCGCTCATAGCTTCCGCCCTCCATGAATGTTCCACAGGTCGATCGCCGTCGCATCGTCGCGATAGGCGTCCTCCACCTCCTCGCCGACCGCGCCGCAACCGGGACACTGCACCCGCGTCTCGACGGCATCCTCGGCGACGCGCAGCGCCCGCACCGACGGCATGCGCCCGCAGCGGCAACGATCAGGGATAATGCTCATGCGCGCCTCCGTGGATTGAGCAGCCCGACCTCGATGCAGCGCGCCCGGAACGTCGCCTCGTCGAGGCCGGGCAAGCCGCCCATCCGCAAGCCGAGGCGGCACAGCGCGGCCAGCAGCGCATGACTTCCCGTCCGCGCCGCCATAGCCTCGACGCTGCGCCTCGTGTCGACGATGCCGGGGTCGTCGGCGTCGGGTCGTCCGAACGCACCCGCGCGCTCGGGGCGAGGTCTCGCACCGGGCAGGCCATGCGGATGCGCCGCCATGACGCGTCGCACCGTCGCCTCGCGCGCAGGCCCGCACGATCGACCCTTGCGCAGATCGCGGACGAGATGCGGGTCGTTCACCGCGATCCGCCCGAACCGCGTCTCGCTCGCGCCTGTGCGCTCGCAATAGTCGAGGATCTCGCGGATCAGCGTCATAGCAAACGCCCCAGCCCGAGCCGCTCGACCGCGACAGGATTGAGGTGCAGCACTTCCGTGCGCGGTGAATTGCGGTGCGCACGAGCGCCCCACTCGAGACGCTGCCACCCGGAGAGCTGCTCGTCGTAAAGCGCGTTCGGATAGCTGCTGAGCGCGATCATCGCGCGGGACGTGCGGATCAGGTCCAGCAGCTCGACATGATCGTCGACCGTCATCTCATAGACATAGGTATGATAGCGTTCGCCGGGCTTGCGCGACTTCGTGCTGCGAGTCTCTGGCGGGTAGGGCGGATCGAGGTAGATCATGACCTTAGGATCGTCGAACCGGCGGATCAGTTCGATTGCCGGACGGCTTTCGATCGTCACCCCACGCATGCGCTCACGGACGGCGGCGAGCGCGATCGGGAAGCTTGCCCATTCGCCCGCGACGTTGGTCGTGCCGCTGGTCCCGTCAGTGCGAAACCCGGTCGGTCGATCCATGCGCGCGCCGCCAGTGCCGTGCGCCATGTGCGACCGGACAAGCGCCCGCCGTGCGCGCTCGACCGGATCCTCGATCGGTTCGAAAGCCGCCTCATATTCGAGTCGTGCATAGGGTGTCAGTTCGATCGCGCGGAGCAGCTGGTCGGCCGAAGACGATCTCAGCACCTGGAACAGGTTCACCAGTTCGCCATCGAGATCATTATAGGTCTCGTTATCCACCCGAGATTTGCGCAGCAGCACGCTCCCGCCGCCGCCATAGGGCTCGACATACTGATCATGCGGCGGGAACTGCTCGATGATCTTCGGCGCATCGCGGAACTTGCCGCCGAGCCACCGCAACGGCGGACGCGTCACGGCCGGCGGGAAGGCTGCAGGCGCGTTCATGCTGCCACCTCGAACTTGTCGGCCTCATTGCCCCAGCAATCCCAGCCGGGATGGCGCTGGCGGGCGAACAGCTCGACGAAGCGGAGCGCGCGCGGCGCCAGGCGCTCGCAATAGCCATATTGCTCGTCGGGCTTGCGGCTATGCTCGCGCCGTTCGGCATCGAGGACAGACAGCGCCTCGGTTTCGATGATGTTGCGTACATTGTTCGCGGTGGCGGGGCTACCGAGCGTGCCGATCAGATAGGGTTCGCAGGCGCTGCGCAGCACATAGCCGGTGCCGAACGCCGTCTTGCCGTGCCGCGTCCGCTTATGCCACGCGCCGCCGGTGACATAGCGGAACCCCCACGCATCCATAAGGGCGAGCGACTCGCGCAGGGTCGGCCAGCACGCCCACATCATCAGCAGACAGTCACCGCGCCCCAACTCGCCGACGGACAACGCCGCGAGTTCCTCCCAGGACATCGTCGGATATTGCGCCTGCGGGCTCTTGCCCTCGCCCTTCGTGGAGAAGGTCTCGAACCGCGTCGCCGGATCCGCGAGGATCACGTCATAGGACAGGGGCAGAAGGGCGCCGAACGGCCACGTCATCGCGCGACCTCGTCGATATTCTGCTCGATAACGCGAAACGTCAGCGCGACGATCGCTGGATTGTCGTCCCAGCGCTCGCCCGGCTTGTCGTGGAGTTGATCCCAAAGCCAATGAAAGGCTCGCCGCCCGCCGCCGATATAGCCCGTGACGATCGCACGCCGCATCGACTCGTCGACATCGCCCATGTCGAGGCCGGGCCGACCATCTTCGATCGCATGACAAACGCCCTCCGCCCAGCCGTCGGCCTCGTCGATGTCGTGGAGCTGCTGATGCCGCACCTCCTCGACGATCAGCGTCAGGCGCGACACGCAACGCGGCATATGGATGGACGGACGGCCACGGCACGGGCTGTCGCCGCGATTCCAGGCGAACTGATCGCCGTCGCGCCTCGCCGAGCCTCGCCCGGCAGCGATCGCCTTTTCGGCATCCTCGATCGACTGGCGGCGCAACCGGTCGAAAATCTCGGGGCCGGGCACCGCCCAGGGTGTGCGGTTGATCTCCGGCGTCGCCAGATAATCGGCGGCGATCCTGCCGTGTGCGGTACCTTGCTGCCCACGGTCGCGCCAAGCGGCCACCCGCCACGCCTCGCGAACCCACAGGCGATCGCCGACCGCGACGCGCCCCAGCGGCAAACTGGCAAGTCGCCGCGTCTGCGTCTTGCGCCCCGCGCGCTTCGCTCGGATCATTGGCGCCGAGAAGATGATGCCGTGGTCCGTCATGACGGAAACCCGTTATGCTCGACACCATCGAGCAGACGCCCAGCCTTGCCCTTACCGACTTCGAGCATTACCCGACAACGCGGATCGGCATCCTCCGGCAGGAAGCAATGAACGGTTCCATCATCGGGCTTGACGATGAATGCCGGCGGCTTGTTGGCTCGCCCCTTGGCAGTATCGAACACGTCGTCCGGCTGCGCCTCGCGCCATGATCCCCATTGCTTGAACAGGAACGCCACTCCGGCCGCCGCGCACTGATCGCGCACGCCGCGCACCCAGTCGGGATGCATCGGCCGCGCGCCATTCCCGCTTTCGCCGCCGGCCACCACCCAATCGACGCCGGGCCATCCGAAGGACTCGACGCCCGCAAGGGAGTTGATGGTGAAGCGGATATGCTTGATGCCGTTTTCCGCCGCCAAAGCTGGATCATTGTCACCCTCGCCAATGCAGATGCGGCTCAGGTCCAGCGGCCCAAGTAGGGGCTCTGCCGATATCCAACGCTTCGCTGCGGGCGTCTGGAGAAGGTGCGGGATCCGTTCATCGGCCGCGCGCTGATCCTCGACCGATACGCCAAGCCACACGTTCGGCAGCGGCCATTTACCGGCCGGGCCACCATACCAGCTATCGCGGATGAGAGCTTGGCCGAGGTTCAGAGGAAGCCCATCCAACGCGCGCCAGACATGATGTGCCGTCTGTCGCTCGGCGAAATACGCACGCATGCGATCGGCGCGCTTCGTCAGCACTTGAAATTGATGCTGCGGACAGAGCGCCATCACCGCAAAGACGCGGTCGATCCAAGCGTCGGGCACCGCTTCGTGAAACAGATCGCCATGCGCGACGACGAAGATCCGGCGAGGCTTCGACCAGCGCAACGGATCGCCGAGCCACTGCTCGCTAAAGCGGACCTCGCCATTCCAGACCGGCCCCGCCTTCGTGTCGATCGTCAGCCCGGCGCGCGACCGGTGATGCTGCAGGCGCGTGCCCGCCAGCCGCATCGCATAGCAGTTGGTGCAGCCCGCGCTGTGGACCGAGCAACCCGTGATTGGATTCCACGTCGCGTCGGTCCATTCGATTTTGGTGCCGTCCGCCATGGTCAGACCCGCATCGGCATGATGACGAAGGTCGCCGCCGCGCCTTCATGCTGGCGGATCAGCGCCGCTACCGCGGGCACGCTCAACAGCATCTCCGCGCTATCGCCCCCGACCTGGGCGAGCACGTCGAGCAGATAGCGGGCGTTGAACCCCATCTCGATCGCCGCGTCGCCATAGTCGGCGACGACCTCCTCGACCGCGACGCCGAATTCGGGGCTCGTTACCGACAGCGTCACCAGATCCTTGGAGACGGTGAACTTCACCGACCGGGTCTTCTCCGTCGCGATCGTCGCCACCCGGTCGACCGCGAGCGCCAGCGCGGCCGGATCGACGCGCAGCAACTTCTCGTTATCGCGCGGGATCACCCGCGTATAATCGGGGAACTGGCCGTCGATCAGCTTGGCGGTCAGCACGGCATCGCCCAGGTGGAAACGGATCTTGGTCGACGACACGCCGATCTCGACAAGGCTTTCCTTGTCCAGCCCGTCGAGCATCTTGCGCACCGTGCCCACCGCTTTGCGCGGGATGATGATGTCGGGCATCGCCTCGCCGTCGAGATCAGCGTCTTCGGGCAGCGTGACCACCGCCAGCCGGTGACCATCGGTCGCGGCGGCGGTCAACGCGCCGCCATCGCCAAGATGGAAGTAGATCCCGTTGAGATAATAGCGGGTCTCCTCGGTCGAAATCGCAAAGCGCGTCTTGTCGATCAGGCCTTTGAGGACATCCGGCGACAGGCTGAACACCGTCGGCATGTCGCCGCTGATCAGCGTCGGGAAATCTTCGGCCGGCAAGGTCTGCAGGCTGAACCGCGCCCGCCCACCGGTGACGGCCAGCTTGCCGTCGGCCGCAGTTAGCGCGATCTGGCACCCCTCGGGCAGCTTGCGGGCGATATCGAACAGCATGTTCGCATCGGCCGTGATCCGCCCCGGCATATCGATCGCCGCGGCCTCGACGACGAGCACGATCTCGATATCGAGATCACTTGCTGTCACTCTGAGGAAGCCGTTGCCCGCATCGAGCAGCACGTTGGCGAGGATCGGCGTCGTGTTCCGCCGCTCCACCACCGCCTTGGCCTGCCCCAGCACCGCCAGCAGCCCGGCGCGTTCGATTGTCAGTTTCACGCTTGCTCTCCCACGATATAGAAGCGGCTCGGCAAAACCCCGCCACTTGCCCAATTGCGGCGCCACTCGGGGCGCTGATCTCGCGCCACGACCACGTCGCGCGGCCAGAAGCGGGGCGCGTCCGTCACGACCACCTGCCACCACCTGATCGGCGACCGGCCTTGGAGTTCATGCCCCTCGGGAAACGGCTCGCCATACTGGCCGATCAACCACTGGTCGCTGGGCTCCTGAAACCGGTAAGCCGCAGCGCGCCGCCAATATTTTCCCGGTGTCGTGCCGGTCGGCAGCGAGCAGCTGTAGTTCGGAATCCGGAGCAAAACGGCTGTCGAGAGGAAGGCGCGAGGCAGCATCATGCCAGCGAGCCCTTGCAAGCATGCGCCCGGCGCGGCAGATCGGCGCGATGGCGAAAGATCCGACGATCAAGGTGCTGGTGAACGTTGACGTGACAGTCGCCGCCGACGCGCGCAAAGCTCCGCGCTACGCAATCGAGCACGCCGTGCGGCGCCGCTTCAATCGCGGGCAGGTGCCCGAAGGCGGACGCCTGACGATCACTGCGGCGGATCTGGATCCGACGGGCTGACATCAATCGAGCCCCTCCACGAACACCGACACCGGCGGATGCACGGTGCCCAGCACGCGCAGATAGATCTTCGCGCCGCCCACGATCGCCGCGATATCTTCGGGCGTCGGCTCCCAGGCCGAAGTCATGCAGTAGACGTCGCCGTTAAGGCCGTCGCGGATCGGCAGAGCCCCGCACTCGCCGCTCGTTTCCGGGGTCCAGCCGCGCGGCGCGCCCAGGACGCGCGTAAACCCGTCGATCGCCGCGACCTTCATGCCACACCCCCATAGGTGCCGGTGCTCAGGCCCGTCTTGACGACGGTGATGATCCGGTGCGGCGGGCCGTCGATCGTGCGCCGACGGATCTGGTTAGCCTTGTCGAGGACGCCGAGCAGATAGGCGACCTGCACGCCGCGATCGAGGCCGAGGAGCCCCGCAATCTCGCTATTGGTCGGCATCGGGGTTTCCGCCGCCGACCATTCCGCGATCAGCATCATCAACTCCGCAAGATGGGCCGCATAGCAGGGGACCGGGCGCGCCGTGCGACGGGCGGGCGCAGCCTGCGCCGCCTCGATCCACGGCTTGGAGGTCCGCTGCGCGATATACTGCTTGGGGGCCACGTCCCGCTTGCACGTCAGGTTTACGAACCCGCGCGCGCACAGCTCGCGCATTGCCGACGGCCCTTTCGACCATGTCGGCAGATGCCCGACGGCATAGACGATCGACGTCCCATTCCCCGCGCCACGGACCCAGGCGGTCACCGCGTCGGGCAGCATGACGGCGGCATCCCCGCCGATCCGATGAAAGCCCAGCAGCTCGCCAAGTTCGGTCGCCGCCGGATCGTCATTCGCCGCGACCGAGGTTTCGAAATGCACCTGCAATGCCATCATGACTGTCCCCCTTCGCTGCGTTTCGGATCGACGGCCGATAAAGCGGCCTGAATGGCGCCCACCCCCGACGGGCAGAGCGTGAGCGTGACGCCGGGGCCGACCAGCAACGTCTGCTGACCGCCCCAGCGAACCGCCCGCCACAGCGGCCCGCGGTGCGCTTCCCCCAGCGGCACGCCGGCGATCGTTGGAACGGGCGACAGCACGGCGTGGGGGAGCAGGCCCGCCGCGCCGTCGCCCTGGCGCACCGCCTCCGCGCCGGTCAGCGAGCCACCGACGGGGGCGGTGGCGTGAGCCGGCACATGGGCGATGCGATCACGGAAAATCCGGTCCAGCCGCTGGAGAAGACTGCCCCCCAACATGGTCAGCTATCCCCCGCCACGACACGCTTGAGCATTTCGCGGAGGTTCACGCCGACGCTGATCAACGCGTCGGTCTCCTCGATCATCTTGCTTGCCTCGATTTCGCTGGCCGTCACGATGCCCGGCGTCGCCGCATCGCCCAGCGCGGCGAGCAGCCGCATTGAGACGTCGCGGCTCTCCTCGATCAGCGCGGCGAGCGCCTTGTGCCAGTCGACGGCGGTGATCTCCGCCGGCGGCAGCTTCACGAACGCCCCGCCCGCCATCCTGCACAGCTTGCGCGTGACATGGGGATGACCGGGCAGGCCGTGCGTGACGGCTTCCAGATCCGCGATGACGTCGATCGGAGCGAACTTCTCGACATGCTCGATCGATGCGAACTCGGAATAGGTCTGGTGCCGGCTGTAGCGCGCCACGCCGGGACAGGCCTCCTGACCGCCGACGGCGCGCACCAGCGCCCGGAACGTGACCTTCAATTCCTGTTTTTCAGGCGGCAGCACGTCAGTCATGGCGCGCCGCCCCGGCAAATTTGCCCGTCCTGCCGCTTGTTCCGCCGATCGTTTCGGCAGAGGTCGTCACGCCATGAGAATGAATTGGACCATCGCAGGCATCATCCTGCCTGCACCGCCGCCCGTCCGCCCGATTGCCGCGAACGCCGACGATGTCGGATCCCCCCAAGCGCGTCACGTCGCAGCCGCCTCGCCACCCGAGCAAACGGGACAAGGCCGTGCGTACAGATCTGGCCGCAGGTGGTGCCGCGAGCCGAACCCGGCATCCTCCGCACGCAAGACGAACTCAGCCGGCAGTGCCTTGCCGTTATCGAGAAGGTACGAGACGCGCTGCTGCGACATGCCGATCGCTCGGGCGAAGGCTGACTGGTTGTTTCCGGCCTGCTCAACCGCGTCGCGTAGAGCTTTGGCGAGGCTTTCCTGTTCCATCCGCCGACCGCTACAAAACTTTTGTCATCATTGCAACAGAAGTTTTGTAGGCGCGCATCTACAACTATTTTTGTAGCGCTGTCGGATGGATGTTCCGACCGACCCGCGCGAAGCTAGCGCTTGGATCCGCTCTAATCGCGAGGCGCGTGGATGGTCGACCGGCACTTTGGCTGAGCGTGCAAAGGCGTTTGCCATAGCTGACGGGAGCCACCTCAAACTGTCGCAGCAGTTGATATCCGGATTTGAGCAACCGGGAGCCAAGAGGATCCCGCATTGGTTGCGCTATGTGGCGATGGCCTTCGAGCAAGATGCGCCAAAACCCTCTGCCCGCGAGCTAACGGTCTCAGCAACAGCGGAGAATTCGGTCGCACTCCGCCAAGTCGATCTCAGCTATTCGATGGGGCCGGGTGCCAACATCGACGACTATGTCGAGGAAGGCACGCTTGATTTTGATGCAAGCCTGCTCAGTCGCATTACCCGATCGCCCGCCGACAGAGTGTTCGTCGCGAGCGGCGCGGGCGACAGCATGTTTCCGACGATGCTCGATAACGACCTCGTCATCGTCGACACCATGCAGCGCACATTAAATATGCAGGATCGGATTTGGGCGATCAGCCTCTACGGTGCTGGCGCGATCAAGCGCTTACGGGCAATCGGGCCTGACAAGGTCCTGGTTATTTCGGATAACAAAGACGTGGAGAATCAAGAGGTGAGTGCCGAGGATATCTATCTACTCGGTCGCGTCGTTTGGCTTGGCCGTCGGCTCTAGGAGGGGGTATGAAATTACTATGGGCTGCCGCCGCGGCGCTTCTGCTGCATTCGGCAGAAGCGAGTGCGCAGGATCAACCGACGGTAAGTTGGCCAGCCTGGGCGGACTCCGACGTCGCGTGGGCCGCGGTTGACGGCAGGAACACCGTAACCGGCACAGCCCTATTGCGTACCCGCGGAGGAGAGCCGCGCACATGCGCCGCCCTTGAAGTCACGCTCGTCCCGCAATCTGCCTATGCGGACGAACGGATATCGAGGATCTACGGCGTCGATCAGCAGGGCTACCGTGACGTCCACTCTTATCCGCGACTTGAAGAACCGCCGGTCGGCTACATACGTTCGACTCGAACGACGCGATGCGATGGCCAAGGATACTTTCAGTTCGATGGCGTTCCGGACGGCAGCTACTACGTTATCTCCATAGTCACTTGGACGGTTCCAGGGCGATATGTAGCGCAAACACAAGGCGGCGCGCTCATGGCGAAAGTAAGCGTCAAAGGCGGCCAGACCCGGCGCGTGGTGTTAGGCAACTAACCCGAGATGCCTATAACGACGCTATCTCTGGTCGTCGTTGGCGCGGACTACCCTAACCGCAAACCACGACTGCGGGGGGCAATCCCACGCCGATTCGAGATCGCAACCTGCAAGCCCGGCGAGCGCGTTATTCTAGCGCCTGAACCCGACAACCCTGTCGACCCCCGCGCCATCATGGTGATGTCGGCTCGCGGAATACAAATCGGCTATCTAACGGCTGACCGCTGCGCCTTGGTCGGGTCAAAGATTCGCGCCGGGCTAGACGTCTTGGCAATCTTCCAATCAGCCGCGCCCCAAGGCGCGATAATTCGCGCGACTTTCGACGGCTCGGAACCTGTGCTGCCAGAGCGGGACGTCGCCGCAGATCCCATAGAGGACGTGGATTTTTGGCCCGACGAGACATACCCCGACGACTGATAACAAAACTTTTGTTGCCAATATAACAAAAGATTTGTAGATGGTGCCCCGTTCAACAGACGGAGGCACCGATGCACAGCCCATCTCTCCCGGCCGCGACACCCGCTCGCCGCCGCACCCGCGCCAAGATCGATAAGCGCGTAAATCTCACCATCGATAGCTGGTTCAAGCAGCGCACCGAACTGCCGAAGAAGATCACGGGCTGGACCCCGTTGACGATCCTTTATTCGGACTATCGCGAGTTCTGCGGCCTGACCGGCGTCGCCGCCGACCAGATCCAGGACGAGCAGGCGTTCGGCGCCGATCTTGCCAAGCGATGCGATCGCGAGCCGCGCGAGCTGCTGTGTCAGGTGGGCGCGGTCAAACGCTATGAAATGTGCTGGCCGCGCTACCTGATCCCCGCGCGGCAGCTCGGGGCCTTCAACTGATGCGCATCGAGCCGCAGCCCGAGCCCGAAGGCTGGATGATCACCGTCGCGGCGGCGGGCGCGCTCGTCCTCTACATGGGCTTCGGCGTCGCGATCGCCTGGATGCGCGGCCTGCTATGATCGGTGAGCCGCCGCCCCGCTTCGCGCTTCACTGCCATCCGGACCTTGCGGCCTATGCCGCTTGGATGCGCGACCAGCGCATCTCCAACTATCCGGCCCGTGTCGGCGAGGGCAAGATGACGCAGGAGGATGCCGATCGCGGGATCCTTATCATGTCGGAGATCGCCCGCCTCTGGCGTCATGCCGCGGACTGCACCTTGCCCGATCAGCCGATCGCCGTCGACGATGTCGACATGCACGGCGCGCTCGCGGCGGCTTATGCCGGGGCGCACGCACTGGCAGCGAAAAGTCCGCTCAATCCGATGCTGGCCGATCGGCGTGATTGCCTGTTCGCGATGATGTGGTGGCTCCGCCGCCACCCTCGCGGACCGCTCACGATGGTCGAACTCACCCACAAGATGCGCGGCACCCCGCGCCGTCAGGAGGCAGCATGACCGACCCGTTGCTCACCATCGGCGAGCACGTGCGCGAGCTGGTCGAGATCAACGGCGATGGCTTCTGGAGTCCATGCTCGGGGTGCTACGAGACGGAAGACGGCTATCCCGTCGGCTCATATCCGCACAGTGCCGTCCTGCGGTGTGTCCTTGGCGGTGGCTGTAGCGAATGCGGCGGAATAGGCGCGGTCTGGGACAACACCGACTACGCTGACATGGCCGAATGGATGATACGCCAAGATCGGAACCGGGATAACGTCGCCAAGATCCTGATCGAGCACGGCAAACTTCCAGCCTATCAAGCCGGCGAGATTGCCGACCTGATCATGGCGCTCGACGAGCCCGATGTTACCGGCGATCAGTCGAAACCTTGAGCCGTGGCCCACGCCTCCCCCGAAACGCCCCATAGCGTCGCACAGCCCGTCGTCGGCAATCCTTGCCGCTGCGCCGAATGCCCTGCGCCCCTGACCGGCGTACAGCGGGGAAAGCTGTTTTGCTCCACCGCGCACCGCAGGGCCTTTCAGCAGCGCATGCGGATCCGGGGCCGTCAGCTGCTCCCCTACGCCATGGCCGACCGGATGACCCGCAGCGGCACTGCCGGCGACGCCGCCGCCCGCGAGACGGGCAAGGCGGCGCGCGCGGTCTATCAGCGCCTGATCGCCCGGTGGGCGGCCGAGGACAAGGCCGCGCGCCGGATGTCGATGGTCGACTATGTCACCCGCTACGCCAAGCATTTCGATCTGCCGCTATGAGCCGCAAGCCCGATCCCGCTCTGGTCGAACTTGCCAAGGCGCTTGCGCGCGCCGCCGCGCGCCGCGACGCTCGCGCGCGAACCGAGAAAGCCGATTCGCATGCGCACCCTGATTTACGCCCGCTTTAGCAGCGACCTTCAAAACGCCCGGTCGATTGAGGACCAGATCCGCATTTGCCGTGAGCGCGCGCATGCGGAAGGCTGGGAGATCGTTGACGTCTATACGGACTATGCGATCAGCGGCGCGGCCGGCATCAGCCAACGGCCCGGCCTCAACGCCATGTTGGCGCGCGCCACCGCCGGCGGCATCGATCAGGTTCTGGCCGAGTCGACCAGCCGCATAGCGCGGCACCAGGGCGACGCCTATTCGATCCGCGAGCAGCTCACTTGCGCCAAGGTCCGGCTGTTCACGCTCGCCGACGGCGAGATCGACGACATCAAGGGCTGGGTCAAAGGCTTCCTCGACGCGCAGCAGCGCAAGGATCTGGCGTTCAACATCAAGCGCGCCCAGCGCGGCGTGGTCGCGCAGGGACGCGCGCCCGCCGGCCTCGCCTTTGGCTACCGCCGCGCCAACCGCTTCGACGAGCGCGGCGAGGTGATTCGCGGCCTGCGCGAGATAGATCCCGATCAGGCGGTGATCGTCCGGCGGATCTTCACCGAATATGCGGACGGATCGAACGCTCGCGCGATCGCGCTCCGCCTCAACGCCGATGGCATAGCCGGACCGAGTGGCGGCACATGGCGCGCCTCGACCATTCACGGCGATCGAACCCGGCACAACGGGATGCTGATCAACCGGCTCTATCGGGGCGAGCTGGTCCACAATCGCACCAGCAAGGTGACAGACCCCATGAGCCGCAAGGTGCGGATCCGCGCGAACCCGCAGAGCGAATGGCTTGTCGAGCCGGTGCCGCACCTTCGCATCGTCGACGAGGCGCTATGGCGGGCCGTCGCACATCGCTTCGAAAGCGTCGCCACCCTGAAACCCGTTCTGCATCGCCGGCCCAAGCGGCTTCTCTCGGGGCTGGTAGTCTGCGGCATCTGCGGCGGCGGCTACAGCGTCGTGACCGCGCACAAGATGGGCTGCAGCCGTGAACGTGACGGCGGCGGCTGCACCAATAGCCGGATGATCACCGTCGATCGGCTTGAGGCCCGCGTGATCGGCGGATTGCAGGAACAGATGCTCGATCCCGAACTGGTCAGCATCTACGTCGCCGAATACCACCGGGCGAGCGCCGAGGCGGCGACCGCCGCCCGTCGCGATCGCGCACAAATCGAGCGCCGCCACGCCGAGGCATCGCGCAAAGTCGACCGCCTCGTTGCCGCCGTTGCCGAAGGCGGCAGCGACTTCGCCGAAATCCGCGCCGCGCTGGGCAAGGCCCGCGCCGATCGCGACCGCCTTGCCGAGGACATGCGAGAGATCGAGGCCCACAACGTCGTCGCGCTCCACCCGTCAATCATCGACGACTATCGCCGCCAGATGGACGACCTCGCCCGCACCCTGACCGGCGATGCAGACAACCGGGAGGAAGCCGCGCCGGTCCTGCGCAGCCTTATCGAACGAATCACGGTGAAGCCAGCCGAGGGGCCGCGCGGCGTGGAAATCGAGATCACAGGCCGCTTGGCGAACATCCTCGCCCTGGCTGCGGGAAGCCCCAACATCGACACTGGTACTGTATTGCTGGAGCGGGCGAAGGGAATCGAACCCTCCTAGCTAGCTTGGAAGGCTAGAGCATTACCACTATGCTACGCCCGCATATTCAAGCACTTAGCAGCCATATCGCCACCTCGTTTTACAGGGCGTTTTACAACGCCCGCCTGATCCGTTCGCTCAATGCCACCACAACGGCCGCGTCGTCAACATAGGTGCGACGGATTCGGCTGACGCTTTCGACCGACCATGCCGCGATGTTGGCGATCTCTTCGTCGGTAAGCCCTGCCCGGCACAGGTGCGTCACGAAGGTGCCCCGGCAGTCGTGCAAGTGCTTGCGGCGTTCCGGCTGGTCTAGTTCGGGCACGGCCGGCTCGGCGATGCCGCCAGCCTTCGTGATGGCGATGACGGCTTCGGTGATGCTTTCCGGTTTCCAAGGGCGTCCGCGCGCGCCGACCAGCACATGATTGACGCCTTCGGCGCGGGGCAGCTTGCGCAGTTCGGCGAGCAGCTTGGCGAGTTCGGGGTGCATCGGGATGACTGCGCGCCGCCGGCGGCCCCGGCTGCGCTTCAGCGCCGTGCGGATGATGGCATGATCCGAGACCTCGTCCCATGTCAGGGCGGCGAGATCGGCGCGACGCATACCGGTGAGACAGGCGAGGCGGATGATATCCAGCGCGCGCGGCCGCTCGATCGCGATGGCGGCCGCCTCGGCCTTCTCCAGATCTTCAGGCGTCCAGATGATCTCCGCGCGATCGGCGGCGCGATAGATGCCCGGCACGTCGGCGGCGACGTTGATCTTGATCATGGCGCGCAGCTTGGCGAACTTCAGCAGCTCGGATAGAACCTTGACGCCCTGATCGGCGGCGCGCGGGGTGGCGGCGCGGCTGTCGCGCCATGCGATCACCTTGGCGACCATGCGGTAATCGTTCCAAAGGCCGATCGGTAACGTGCCCCATTTGGCCTCGATCAGGTCCAGTTCGCCGCCCCAAAGGGTGCGGGTCGAACTGGCAAGGCCCAGCCATTCGGGGCTGCGTTGCCATGCGCGGGCGACGCCGGCGAGCATGTCGGCCTTGACCGCTTTCTGATCTTCGTGCGCTGCCGCGATGGCGGCGACTTCAGCCCTGCCGAGCTTAGGCTTGGTCGGGCCGTCAGCCTTCAGGATGACGGGGCCGCCGCGCCACGCATAGACGTACCAGCGCACGGGCTTGCCGGGCTTGGCACTGCGGACATAGTGGACGCCTTCGATCATGGGAGATAGAGCGCGCGGTACTTGATGGCCCTGGCGTCGAAGTCGAACGAATAGCCGACCAGCACAGCTGGCCGGCCATCAATCAGCGCCATCGCCTCTTCTTCAGACGCCTGCGGGATCATGCCAGTGTGGCCGTTCGCGTTATAGGTCCAGTCGATCGGGGGCGTTTGCCGTTCCGGATCGTTCATATCTTTCCCTCGGCTTCGAGCTGATCGAACAGCGACTCTGATTTCATCGCCGGCTGGGCGCGGGCTTCGAGTATGCGAATCGTACCGTCTAGGGTGACTTCGATCCCGGCCACGTCAAGGCCGAGGTCGCGCGCGGCCTCGACCGCGTGGCGGATCGCGACCTTGCCGGGATAGGCGCGAGCGCCCTTCATGGCCGACTGCGCGTTCATATCGGCAGATCGTGATGCTTGAGCAGCCGGCGGATATATTGATCCATCGGCATCCGGCCGGCGTCACGATCCTCAACGATCCACTGGCGCTTGAGGCGGTTGGCGGATCGCGCCGCACGGACGCCGGCATCCTTGTCGCCGATGCGGCCTTGCCGCGTTGCCATCACCGCGAGTTCGAGCGGGACGAGCTGGCGGCCCCGGATGCGCATGCGATCCTGAAAGGCCAAGCGGTGCGCCGGGGAGCAGAATAGCTGTCCCGGCTGCGGGCTAGCATAGGGCGCGAGGCACTCCGCACAGGTCCGGTTACGGCTGGGAGGGGCGCTATTTCCGCCAGCGGGCTTTATAGCGGGGGCATGGTCCACGGCCTTAGTCAGCCGCAGGCAAGCGATAAGCGACGACATCGAACGATGTCTTTGAGCGGCGGCACCAGTACCACATGATAAAGTCAGCCCGCTCGGCGTGGACCGTGCCGATTCGCAGCTGGACCTCCACCACGGTCGAACCGGTTGCAGGCAGCGGGCCTTGCCCATACCAAGCGATGAACGGACGTTCGCTCATGCGGCGTTCCTTTGCTCGGGGGTGGCGGCCGCCTGCGCGAGCTGGTTGGCCTCGTGCTTGACCATTAGAAGCATGTTCATGGCGTAGGAGGTGCGGCCGGCGGGATAGCGGGCGTGCCACCAGCGCATGGCGATCAGCTGATCGCGCTGCAGTTGGCGCTGGGCGTCTTCTGGCTTGTGGCGGCAGCGGGTCTCGGCTGCGTCGATCGCGACCGCGAGTTCTTCGAGCGCCTCGGCGCGGGTGACGCCCATGAAGTGCCGCTTCGGGTTGAGATTGTCGGCCGCGCACCGCCAGATTTCGGCGATCGAGCGCAGGACGAACAGGCGGTGGCTGGCCGTGCCCTGAGGCAGCTTGCCGGCCTTGACCATATCGGGCCAAGCTCGCTCGCGCTCGCGGAGCATATGCTCGGCCAGTTCGGCAAAGGCCGGATGGAAGCCATCTTGCGTCATGGCGGGCGCGGGGGTCATGGCCGCCCTCCGATCGTCATGCGGCCGGCTGGCGTGAATGGATAGGGCGACGGCGAACCGGCAAAGGTGGTCCTGTGAACGCGGCAATAGGGCGTAACGACTCCATCGGTCGGTGCGCGACAGCCGGCGATGGCGCATTCGCCACTGGCGACGCGTTCCCCTTTCGTCGGCCCCCATTCGATCAGGCGAAGTCGCCTCATAGCCCCGCGCCCTTGCCCAACTCGCGCATGCGCAGGATGACGTTCTCGGCGAGGCTGGCGAGCTGACGGTGGTCGGCCTCCTGAATGAAGGTCTCGGCGTCGGCTAGTGTGATCGGCCCGGTCGGTTGGCGCGACGGTGCAGGCTGGATGGGAGGCGGTGCCGAAGGCGTGACGCGCTCGGCTGGCTCGGGTTGCTGCTCGCCCGCGAGGGCGTTCAGGAAGTTGAGCAGGGCGGGCTTGTCGTCGGGCACGACGATCCGCGAGAAGGCGTCGCCGCCCTCCGCCTGAGTGCCGACGAACAGGCCGGTGCTGGTGCGATAACAGCGCATCAGCTGATCCGCCCGCCGGCGGCTTCGATCGCCGCTTCGAAGGCGTGGACGCCATAGGACATCCCGCGTAGCGCCTTCGATCCGTAGATCGCTTCCGGGCTGTCGCACGTCAGGATCAGGTCGCCGTCGCGCAGGCGCTGACTGCGGCCGTCGCCCTGTCCGCTATACGCGTCCCAGCTGTCGACGATACGCCGGCAGCCGAAGTGCTCGCGCAGCCGCTCGCGGTTGAAGGTTTTGCCGCAGGCCGGCGGGCCGTGGATCACGATGATCATGCGGCCAGCCTTTGGGCGTGGCGCAAGGTGCGCGGCCAGCAATCGACCCAGCGTTCGAGGCTTGATCCCTCGGCCTTCGCCAGACGGTGATCCGGGCCGCGATCGGACATGGCGTGGAGTTCGTTGCGGAAGGTCTCGCGATCGACCCGCTCGCTGGGCGCGAGACCGGCGGCCTCGGCGTGGCGATGATAGTCCACGAAGAGGTTATCTTCGGGCGTCCAGTCCTTCTGCTGCGGGGCGCGGTACGTGCGGGCCTTCAGCCAATCGGTGACGCTGCCGAGGGGATCGAATTGGGAACTGTGCATTGCTGCCTCCGTCGTTGTGACGGTCGGCATATCCGATAATCGGAGCTTAATAGCAAATGGAAAATCCGACTATCGGATTATGTGATTGACCTTATTGACGTTTGTTCTGCCAATGTTCCACATTTCATCGCCGCGACTCAGAGGGGGTGAAGGATGCGTACAGCAGTTCGATGGTATCGGGTGACGTGTTTTGGGAAGCCGAGTGCGCCTTGGCGCGACGATCGGGAACATGCGCGCCGCGATGCGATCGAGCTGGGCTTGGGCGCCTATGACGAGTGGGGGCAGTGGTTCACCATCGTGCCCGGCGGGATGGAGAAAGTTTTCTCCATTGAAGAGCAGGCCGCCTGACGCTGGCCTATAGCCGGCCGTGAAAGGCGATCACGCGGCCGACGATCGAGAAGGGCTGATCGCCGATCAATATGTCCTGATACGCCGGATTGAGTGAGCAGGGCACCAGCCTCGCCGGATCGGACTTGAATTGCTTGAAGGTGGTCTCACCCTCGGCGTTCTGAATGACATAGAATTTGTCGGGGAAAAGCGAGCGGTCATCGGGGTCAAAGATGATATAGCCCCCGTCATCCACCAGCCTGTTCATTGAGTCGCCCACGACTTTCAGCGCTACGGCATTGACGGGCATTCCTTCCGCCGCGACGGGGATAGTCCCCAGCGCCTGCTGAACCGCCTCACGCCAGTTTCCGCCTGGCACCTTTCCGACAAACGGGATGTACCGCACTGCAGAGCCGTCAACCGGCGTCGCGGGTGGTCCCTCCGCGAGCAGGGCGCGGAGGATGTCCATCTCATGGACCTTGAACTGCCGATCGCCCGCGAACGCCTTGCTGATCTTGTTCGGGTTGTTGGCGCCGATCGCGTTGGCGAGGTCGACCTGACGCAGGCCCTTTTCGACCATGCGGCGCTTGACCCATTGTGCCGGCGTTTCTTCCATTTCGCCATCAAGGCGACCCATCCGATTATCGCAACGCCTATAATCGGATAATTCTGCTTGTAATCTACATCCGATTATCGGATGTAGCAGCCCATGGACGGACAAACCCTCCCCGAACCCTTTGCCCTCGACGGCGCGCGCGCCGTCGTGGTGCTTGATGCCCTCGGCGGCACCGGCACCGTATCCGGCTTCACCTTCACCCCGACATCGACCGTCGATAGCTGGCGCCGCATCGGCATGTCCAAGGCTCGGTTCGATCATGTGTGCCTGGCTGCGGCCGCGCGCGGCAAGTCAGAGGAGCTGGCGAGCGCGCTCGAAGCGATAGCTGATGAGCCGCAGCTGCCGCTCGTGCCGGCGACAGCGCCATGATGGACGCGGGGGGGCTCACAGTCGGAGGCCTGATCGTCGCGCTCGGCTGGCTGGGCTGGCGGCTGGTCATCATTCTCGCGGATTACCTCGCCGAGGAGATCGGCCGCTTCTTCGACATTCGCGGCGATTGGGCAGACGGCGTTATCGTTGACGCCACGCGGCAAGCCGGCGGCTCCGCCCCCAACGATCACGCTTCCGATGGTCCGTCGCCAAGCCCTGCTCATAACGGTGGTTTGGAGTCCGAAATGATCGCCGCCACCAGCGGTAATGCACTGAGTTTTACCGGGGAGCGGATCGATGCGTGACCGTATGGTGCAGCATGATTCCCGGCGACAGTCGCTGAAGGTCGCCACCGGCGAGCTGATCGACGCGGCCGGCGGACAGGCGCGCGCGGCCGAATATAGCCGGCGCATAAAGCGGCAGCAGTCCTTCAGCGACTATGCGCTGGTCAACGTCGACACGTTCATCCCGGTTGACGCTGCTCTCGATCTGGAAGCGCGCACCGTCGGCCTGCCCGGCTGGCCGCACGTCACGCGCGAAATGTGCGCGCGCAACGGCGGATCGTTCGTCGCCAACGTCGTGCTGCCCGGATCGACCGAAGCGCATCTGCGGTTAGCCGAGCTGATCAAGGAATTTTCGGACGTGTCCACGGCGATGGCGGTGGCGCTGGCCGATGGGAAACTCTGCGCCGAGGACGTGCGCCGAGGGGCGCTGGTGGCCGAGGCCGACCAGCTTGTGTCGAAGGCGGCGGAGGTGCGGGCGCTGCTCGAACGGATCGAGGCGGAGGGGTGAGCATGGTGGGGGGTGATAGCGCGCATCCGCGCGCGGCGGGATTCGACATTCCGGCATCGCTGATCGAGCGCGAAGCAACTGGACTCGAGCTGATCATGCACGCGCGCAGCCGGTGGGGCGTGCCCGCCGATATGTCGCTGACGATGGCGCAGGTGAAGCTGGCCGATTGGTTGATGAGCGATCCGGCCGACCTGTCCATTGCGATCGAGGCGGCTGGCATCGACCTGGGCGGTGTGCTGGCGGGAACCGCGAAGCTGCACGCCGAACAGGGCCTTGTGATCTACAACCTGACGGGCGGCCTGATCCGGCTGCGCGATTGGACGAATAGCTATTCTGCCGCCGGGCTTCCCCCGGAGACTCTCCCGGCAGCGGAAGGTGACGACGGGGCCGCGAGTGCCTCCCCAGCCCCGTCGTCGCCGATCATCCACGGCACGCTCGGCGCGCGAGACGTCGGCAAGCTGTTCCGCTGCATCCGTGGCGAGGGCGAGAATCGCTATATACTGACCGGGCAGGGCATCTCGCTCGCGCTCGATCGCGGCTCGGCCGCCGATATCGTCAGCTGCCTTGCCAACGCCCTGGGCATCGAACTGCCGGAGCCGCGTCGATGATGGCGGCTGCGCTCCCCGCGAACGATCCTTCGGCGCCGGCTTCGACAGGTTCAGCCGTTGCTCAGGACGGGCGGACCCGCATGGTCGGCGCGATGGAGCCAGTGCGCTTCGGTGCGACCGGCTCGGCGATGCCGCTCGATGCGGTGATCGCCTGGGTGAAGTCGGCCGCTGCAGGCGCGGAGCTGGGCTATGCCGAGGGTTGTCTGCCGAAATGGTCGAAGGTGCCGGAGGCGGTGCGCGACCTCGACGATCGCAAGATCGTGTTCGCGTTCCACGATAGCTCGAAGTCGCCGGTGCAGTATGTGATCCGTCGGCTCGACAAGCCCTGGACGCCGCCGCCGGCACCGATGCGCATCGCGCGCGAGATACCGCCGCGCGACGACGATCAGGCGCGATTGCTGACCGTGCTGAAGGCTTACGCGAAGAAGGCGCTGCCCTGCCCGACGAACAAGGAACTGGCGCTCAAGGCCGGCCTCTCTGACGGCAACCGCGCGAGCTATCTGCTCAAGTGTCTGGTCGCCGACCGCTTCATCTCGAACGAGATCAGCCCTTGGGCACCGGGGCGGATCATCACGATCCTGTCGTCGCGCAACGCGACCAGCGTGGTCGAGGGGGTGAAGCGGTGATTTTCCACGGCTTCCCTTGCATCGCTCGTTGCGACGGCTGCGGTGCCGAGGGCGAGACGATCGAGCATCGCAACGCGCGCAGCGGCGCGCTCAGCCGAGCCGATCTGCCCATCGGCTGGAAGCTGGTGCCGAGCGGCCGAGACAAGCTCCACGTCTGCCCGGACTGTATCGGCCCGGATGGCGAGCCCTTCGGGGATCGCCGCGAAGCCTTTGACGCGCGGCTCGACCATCACGGCACCAGCCTGTTGCCAGTGATCGCGGAGAGCGTCGGCGTGCCGATTGAGATTGCCCGCCTGTGGGCGCGCGCATGGGAAACACAGCAGAGGAAAGTGGCGTGAACGGGAAGGACTTCGCGGCGGTTGCCGAACAGATCAGCTTGCATGGTCTCGGCTTCATACAGGTGAAACTGCCGGAGCATCAGCGGTTGCATGTCTGGCATCCTGATCTGCCCCGGCGGAGCTGCTTTGCGCAGTCGGCGATCCATAACCACCGCTTCTCGTTCGAGAGCCAAGTGATCGCTGGCACGCAGATCAATCGGCGCTGGAAGGTGATCGAGGACCCAAGAGGCGGCCACGACCTGATCTCCCATGACGGGCCGCGATCAGAGAAGGGCGGCCGGCTTTCCTATGTCGCGGGCCGCGTTCATGTCGATGACCCGCAGCTGGAAGTGCATCAGATAGGCCAGCGCTACTTCATGCCGATGCTGCAGTATCACGACACGCCGAATGAAGGCGTGGTGATCACGCTCATGACGAAGCTGACCGAAGGGACGGTTCATGCGGCGTCGCTGATCGAGCATGGTTACGAGTTCGATCAGTCGTTCGACCGCTTCCAGCTGAGCGCGGGCGAGCTGTGGGCATTCGTCGTGGACGCTTTCAAGCGGGTCGGCCAATGATGGCGACGGTGAAGTATCGGCGCCCGCCCCGGCAACAGGGTGGCAATAAGCGCACCGGCTTGAGCATGGCCGAATTGCGCACTTATATGGACACGTTGCGCGCGATCCCTGCTGCGGAGCGGACCCCCGCTCAGGCCGAAGAGCTGCGCCGCCTCGACAACACGCACTATCATCGGATGCTGCGGCTGCCCGAGACGATCGCGCGGCTCGAAGCGCGACTCGCCGACCTGAAGGCGCTGGCGCGATGAAGCCCAGCCCCGAGATCGCGGCAGCCGTCGCCTGGCTGACTGCCGAAGCCGATGCCGTGAAGAGCGGCGCCGGCCTCGACGTGCCGGCCGGCGAGCTGGCCTTCGCCGCGCAACGTCTGCGCGCCTGCGCGGCCGGGCTCGAAGCCGGCCTGCATCTTCCCGACGCATTGGAGGCGGCTCATGGCTGATGGAACGTCAATCGAATGGACCGACGCGACGTGGAACCCGATCACTGGCTGCTCGGTCCACAGCGCGGGTTGCACGAACTGCTACGCCATGAAGCTGGCGGGCACGCGGCTGCGGCATCACCCGTCGCGGGCTGGGCTGACGGTCGATAGTAAGGCGGGGCCGGTGTGGACCGGCAAGGTCCGCTTCAACGACGAATGGCTGATGCAGCCGCTGCGCTGGACGCGGCCGCGCCGTATCTTCGTCGTAGCCCATGGCGACCTGTTCCATGAGGCGGTGCCGGATGAATGGATCGACCGCGTTTTCGCGGTCATGGCGCTCTGCCCGCATCATCAGTTTCAGGTGTTAACGAAACGCGCGGACCGGATGCGGGCGTACTTCGCCGAGACATGGCAGCCGGCACCGGCGCGGCGCCTAGACCTTGGCGGCAGTGATGTAATCGAAATCCCCGCCGAGACCCGGCCGGGCGATCGATGGGATCAAATCAACCTCGCGATCGACGAAATCACCCTCGCCGCCGGCGAACTCTTCGATCGAGACCGCTTCTGGACAAAGGATGGCAATCTGATCGGTCGGCCAGCTTGGCCCCGGCAGCCGCTCCCCAATGTATGGCTCGGCGTATCGGTCGAGGATCAGCGGACGGCAGATGAACGCATCCCGGATTTGCTCGCGACGCCGGCCGCGTTGCGGTGGATCTCCGCCGAGCCGTTGCTGGGGTTTATCGATCTGACCGGCGTGCAAGGCGAAGACGTGCTTAGCCCCGAATGTTGGGGCGACTGCGCCTGCGATAGTTTCGCAGGCTATGATCCCGGTTGCCGCCGCCATGGCGGGGATGGGCAATTGACGCGGAAGCTCGATTGGGTTGTCGCCGGCGGCGAGAGCGGCGCCGGGGCACGACCGATGGACCCTGAATGGGTTCGCCTGCTGCGCGATCTATGCGCGGAAGCCGGGGTCCCGTTCCTGTTCAAGCAATGGGGGGTGTTCGCGCCCCTGCTGACCGCGCCGGCCGGCACAATGTTCCGGGGAACGAAGAAGATCACCGGGCGGCTGCTCGATGGCGTCGAGCATAACGGGTTCCCGGCATGAAGGCGCTGAGCATTCGGCAGCCATGGTGCCACCACATCCTGCACGACGGGAAGGATGTGGAAAACCGCGACTGGCGCACGAACTATCGGGGCGCCGTGCTGATCCACGCGAGCCTGTCGCTCGAAGAGGACCGCGAGTTCATCCGCGAGCATCAGCTGCCGCTGGGCGGCATCGTCGGCATGGTCGAGATCGTCGATTGCGTGTCGGCATCGGATAGCCGGTGGTTCCATGGGAAATATGGCTTCGTGCTGCGCAATGCGCGGCCGATCGAGCTGATCCCCTGCCCCGGCAAGCTCGGCTTCTTCGATGTGCCCGCGCATGTCGCGCAGATGGTTGAGGCGCATGTCCATGGTTGAGCCTGTCCGCATCCAACTGTCGCGCGCGAAAGGCTGGCGTATGCCGCCGACCGCCCGCAAGGTCGACCGGTCGACTGCCTATGGCAATATGTTCAACGCTACCCAGCATATGCAGGCGTTCGGCCATCGCGGCTATCCCATGCCGTGCGTGCGGCTGCGCACGCCGGCCAGTCTTGACCGTTGCCTGGATATGTTCGTCGGCCAGCTAATGGCGCTGGTTACGCTGAATCCCGATTTCCTCGAGCCGCTGCGCGGGCGTGATCTCGGCTGCTGGTGCAAGCTGTGCGATAAGCATGCCGCCGGTAAGCCCTTCCGTGAGAAGTGCGACCATTGCGCGCCCTGCCATGCAGATATCATCGGCATCGTGGCGAATGGGACTGCGGCATGACCGGTCCGGCGATGTCCACCGCCGTCATGGCGGCGCATGCCCCCGCCGAGGTCGAGGGAGACGATCCGCAGACCGCGATCTATCGCCAGCTCAACTTCCTGCCGACGCCGCCCTGGGCTGCGCGGGCGATGGCGGAGGCGATCCTGCTGCTCGATCCCGAGGCGCGGACCGTGTGGGAGCCGGCGTGCGGACAGGGCCATATGGCCGAGCCGTTCCGCGACTATTTCGCCGACGTGTTCGCGAGCGATGTTTATCCGCACGGCCATGGCGTGACGATCGACTTCCTCGATACGAGGGAGCCGTTCGCCGGTTACGCGCCCGACTGGATAGCGACCAATCCGCCCTTCGCCACGGCGGCCGAGTTCATCGAGCTGGGCCTGCAGCGCGCGCGGCGGGGCGTGGCGATGCTGCTGCGCCTGCAATTCCTCGAAACGGAGGGTCGCTTCGAGCTGCTCTATGGAGCCCAGCCCATGACACTGTTGGCGCCGTTCATCGAACGCGTGCCGATGCACCTGGGGCGGTGGGAGCCGAAGGGCGGCACCGCGACCGCCTATGCCGTCTTCCTATGGCGCAAGGGCGCCGATCCGATGCCAATCCGGCCGATCGCGGCCGGGACGAAGAAACGCCTGACGCGGGCGAGCGATGCCGCTCGGTTCGGGGCGAAGGGTGAGGCGCCGCTGCTGGCGGCAATGGGAGGTGAGTCATGATAACCATACTTTACGGCCAAGCCACGATAGACGGCATCGCTCCGGGGCCGACGCGCCGCGTCGATGCCTTGCTATCTCATTTCGATAGCGCGCGATTGCTCGACGATTGGCGGCCGGGTGATACGCGGGAAATACTCGATCACGATCTAATCGTGGCGATCGATTGCCTGCCCGATGAAATTTACGCTCACGGCTGGGACTTTCTCGGGCCGATGCTTCAGCTCGTTCCGGTCGACCACGCGAAGGCGGCAGTAGCAAGCTGCTCCTGCCATGCAGAAATGGTTCGGGACGCGCGCAGGCACGGCTCCTGCATCTCTGGCGCTTGCCCGCACGTCGCGGCGAGGGCGGCTTAATGGCCGGCAGCGTCAACAAGGTGATCTTGCTCGGCAACCTCGGCCGCGATCCGGAAAGCCGGTCCTTTCAGAATGGCGGCAAGGTGGTCAACCTGACCGTCGCCACGTCCGAACAGTGGAAGGACAAGGGCAGCGGCGAGCGGCGGGACAAGGTCGAATGGCACCGCGTCGCGATCTTCAGCGAGGGGCTGGCGAACGTCGCCGAGCGCTATCTGCGCAAGGGGAGCAAGGTCTATCTCGAAGGCCAGCTCGCGACCCGCAAATGGACCGACAACGCCGGCGTCGAGAAATATTCGACCGAGATCGTCCTGCAGGGCTTCAACGCCGTGCTGGTGATGCTCGATGGCGCTCAGGCGGGTGGGGGCCGATCGGATTCCGGCAACGGCGCGGCCGGCGGGGGGCAAGGCGGCGGCTGGGGCAACGATGCCGGCGGTGGCAGCAAGGCCGATCCTTTTGCCGGCGGCGATCTCGACGACGACGTTCCCTTCTAAGCTACAGCCGAGCGGAGACTACCAGCATGAATGAGAGCAAAAAGGGGCGCGACGGCTGGCTGATGTGCGGCGGTCGGCGCATCTACCATATTTATAAACAAGCGTTCCCGATGACCTATTGGTATGCGCTGGATGCCGCCGCCAACCGGGAAGATAGTGATCCGGCCAGCCATCTCGACGTGCGCACGTTGCCGGCGAAATATCGTGACCCGATCGACGAACGCCTCGCCGGCATGGACTGCGGCAAAGGGCCGCTCAACGCGGCCTGCACCGATATCTATCGACATCAGGAACAGTTCAGATTGGCGATCGAAGACGGTTACGACCTCGCCGCGCATGCCACCGATCAACATCGCCTGCTGGCTGAAGAGTGGGAACGCGACCGCCTGGCGCGGACCGAGCGGGCCGCAGCGGCGGCCTTAGCGGGTGACGATGACGACGACGTGCCCTTCTAGCCGATTGCCGCCAACGCCCGCGCAGGGGCGTGACAGCCGGAAAGACGGCCTGATTGCAGCGTATCTCAAGGGGCGGGGTGTTTTCGATGGGTGTTGTGGAGCAGCTGCCGTCGCCGATGTGTACGGCGGCGCTGCGTTATGCGCGGCGGGGATGGAAGGTGTTCCCATGCCGTGAGCGCGACGAGACGCTGACGGTGCAGACCGCCGATGGGCCGAAGCCGAAGCTGTACAAGGCCAAGTCGCCCTATACCGGGAAAGGCTGTAACGACGCGACCACCGATGAGGGGCGCATTCGCGCCTGGTGGCGCCAGCATCCGCAGGCGATGATCGGCCTGGCGATGGGCGGCAATAAGTGGTTCGCGCTCGACTTCGATCCGCGCGTCGATGAGTCGACCGGCGAGATATTCGACCTGATCAGCCTGAAGGCGGCGACCGAAGAGCAGATCGGCTGCGAACTGCCCGTATCGCTCACCTCAATAACCCAGTCTGACGGGGTGCATGTCATCTATCGGCAGCCCGAAGGCGACCCGATCATCAACCGGGGCAATTTGCCGCGGCATGTCGATGTGCGCGGAAAGGGCGGCTACATCGTCGCGCCCCCGTCCGTGCTGTATCGCGAGGATGGCAGCGAGGGCCGCTATCGCTGGCGGGGCGGGCAGCATGATATCGACCCCGTCGATGCGCCGGCAGCGCTCGTCCAAGCCCTGCGCGAGCGCAAGCCGAAGGCGGCCGCCGCAGGCGGTGCGCTCGCCAAACAAACCGGCGCCGCCGGCGGCACGCCGGCGTCCGCTGTGAGATGACAAGAGAATCTAGACTCTAATCCGGGGCATGCCGGGGTATGCGGGGTCAAACTGGGTCGGCGAAAATCGCCCCGTAATTCGGGCATATCAGGCATCCTGTACGGCACTACCGGCAAAATCTGCCGTTAAATGCTGTGTCTGGAGTCAAAGGCAGAATCCGCGCGATTTTGACAAGAGAAGCTGGAGTTTGCGCGTTCTAAGAGGCTTGCCGCCCGCGACCTTTGAAAGACCTCTTAATGGCGGAAAACTGCGCTTTCAACTGGCTTTCAACGACCGGCTTTTGGCTTCCAGCTCTCCAGAATCCTATAATTAACTTGGCTGAACCGAAATGCGGTGAGCTGGGCGGCGGGAAATCTTTAAAACCCAACGTAATAAACGTTCTGCCGCGAGCGTAGCCACGATGCAGCACGGTCGGGCATTAGCGAAACTGGGAGGGAATTTCTGCCAATCAGCGGCAACGGCAAGCCACGAAGACGGTCGGCCGCAGATTGTCCGCCAGCGACCTGAACGCCTCGCGGTCGCTGGCGCTGTTTTAGATTTATCCCGGATAACTATTGCGCAGGTTGTGCGGAAGCGTCCAGCCAGCCATTTCCTCGCCTAGGGCGAAGCGCAAATCGTCGAATGACATCGATCGGATATCACGCGGTAGCCAACCATGCTTGGTCATCAGGTAAAAATGAATGGCGTCCATGGCCTTGTACTCGCGATAACCCTCGCGCTTAGCCAACTCGTTACCAAACATCTCCAAGTGAAAATTGAGTCCGCCAGTCGCGTGATGTAGGCGAGCCGTTGCGTCGCTCAGCAGATCGCCATCGCTTCGGTGTTCTTTTGTCTCGCGCATCTCTCACCTCGTTCAAATCGTCTCGCGCGGCTGTCAGACCGGCACGCGATAGCTTAACGGGTTGATTGAGAATATCCGAATAAAAAGGCCCCGCCAAAGCGGGGCCTGATTTGCCTATTTCGTCTTTCTTCGGGCCCGTGTCATCCCAGGCCAAATTAGATCGACGCGGCGGAGCTGCCGAATGACCAAAATAATATAGCGGATGAACGCCAGATCGCAACGGTTTCTATCTTCGTCTCCCCTTGGCTCGGATCTGACCAAGCAATTCAGCAAGCTCTAAGCAGGTCATTTTGCCTTGGCTCCAATGCTCTTCGCGGAGGATATCCGACTCCTCACCTTCGGTAACCAACGCCAAATGGTTTCGACCGTTAAAGGATTGCACCGGGAAATGATGAGTGAGCGACGCATCGAGTAATTCGATTTCGCTGACGGTATCGAGCCGATAGTGGGGTATTTGCCCCGTACCCATTTTCCCAATGCGGAGAGCAAGCGGGCCATGCTCCTTCTCGGCGGCAAGCATGTTCGCGAGGGCAAGCCGGACATACCGTTCGGGCTTACTAAGATCGGCAGCAATGTCGGCCAAGGTGACACCATCAGGCAGCATCGGCGTTAGCCTTTAATTCTAGTTTCAACGCTTGAAGAAGGCCAAGTATCTCCCGAGCATCAATCCGATAATCCACGATTAACGTCAGTAAGGCTTGATTTAAGTCAGGACCAATTTTCAGCCCAACGCCTCCTAGCGCATCCCGGAGATCGTGCTCCGCACGATTACGATCTGCGACGACAGCTGCATACCGGGCAGACCGCCGCTCTGCCGCAGCTGCGTCATTACAATGAATGCGGAGGATATCGTCAGCCAGCGCTTTGGTTTGATCGCTGATTAGCGGGTCGGTCGAAGTTGCTATGCGTCCCAGGGCGTCCGCAGCTCGCTGGACAATGTGGAAAGAGGCGGCCTGCGATAGCGCATCATCGGCCATATATTTGCCAGGATTGACGACTTGGTCCTTTAGTTCGTGAACCTTGGCTGCATAATGCGAATCGACTTCCGCCGATTGCCCCGATCGGCGTTCGCCAAATAATATAAACGGGATGTCGGCCCCCACCTCGCGAAACGACACCAATGCCTTCGCGGTAGGCGACGATTCATCCTTCTCCCAGCTAATCTGAGCACTCTTTGATGCACCGGCTATCTGAGCAAAATAGGTCTGGCTGAGCCCAAGCCTCAATCGCTCTGCCTTCAGACGCGCCCCAATAGACAATGTTTGCTCACTTTCGCTTGCATGGTTCTGATTTCGCCACCATAGTGCTGATATCCGAACCATGGAGCAGTTACGTTATGGCAAGTTTACTCCAAGTGGAAGAGGTTCGCGACCGTTTGGCGCGAATTGGAAAGACTGCCGTAGATGTAGCCGGAGAGCTCGACGTGCCGGTTCCGGTCGTGCGTGGCGTTCTTTCGGGCAAGCTGAAGGGTGCACGCGGGGATGCGCATAAAGTCGCGGTCATTCTCGGCCTCAAGGACGGAATAATTGTCGCCGACAACACGCCGTTGTCGGAAGCCATGCGGATCGCAAAGGCGAACTAATGGCGAGCGCGGGGGCGAGCCATGCGGCCAGAATGGTTGAGGCCCGACGGGCGGGAGGCGATCGGCTGCGTCTGGAGCGCGAGCGTCTGGGCTTTGCACCGGTCGCTTTAGCCGCGCTGGGCGGTCAGAGCCTTAATTCGCAGCTCGCATATGAGGCCGGGCGACGTTCGCCCGATGCAGACTATCTCCGCGCAATCGCCACTACCGGAGCCGACATCGCATATATCGTGATGGGGCTCCGGTCGCTCGATTCCAGCGCAGTTAATCAACTGTCGCGCCGGAGGGTCGAGGCTGTCGAAGCGGCGTGGCATCTCATCGTAAAGAAGCCCCATTTCTGGCCGGATCAGGAGGTGCGCCGGGCGTTGATCAGCTGGCACCGCGAGATGCCGGTGCGTCGCCTTCAGGAAATGCTTGCTGCTCAGTTCGGGCCAGGGCGTGTTCCTCCAAAATCGTCGATTCATCGGTTCTGGATTGCGCTCGATCAGTTCTGGCGAGCACAGCCATGACCGCGCGCGCCATCTTGCGATTGCCGCTTGCCAACATAGCTGTCGGTGAGCGCGTAGGATTCTACCACGCGGATCACGCAGCGCGGCTCGGGGCCAGCATGGCCGCCGAGGGTCAGCACGATCCCATTCACGTTCGCCGCAATGGCAATCGTGCCGCGCTGGCCTGGACGCTCGTTGCTGGTCTTCACCGGTTACGCGGTGCCGAATTGGCAGGCTTGAGCGCTATCGACGCTATCCAAATTGCGGACAGCAGCACTGCCGCTGTCGAGTTGCGCCGCCTCGAACTGTCGGAGAATATTGATCACCGTGAGTTGCGGCCGATTGAGCGCGCAATTTTTTTGAATGAGCTGGCGAAGATCGCCGAAGCTGAACAGTACGGCGATCGGGCTGGAGAAAGCCGCCAGACGCGTGGTGCCAGAGCCCGTTGGAACGCCGATGCGTTCCCTCACGATGCTACGGCCACGATTGCCGTAGCATCAAAATGGGATGCCATTGCCGCCGAGAGGGCGGGAATTTCCGAGCGGTCGTTGCGCCATTATCGCGTGATTTATCGTAGGATCGCCGAGCCGTTTCTTGACCTTGCCGAAGCCCTGAACACTCACCGGCTCGGCGAGCAGCTCACGAACATGGCGAAGATCGCCAGCATCGTCGGCGAAGATGGCCGACGCCAGGTGATCGAGATCATCCTGGCTGACCCGGATTTCGCTTCGGTGGATGCGGCAATGGTGCAGCTCGGCATCAGCACGAGCAAGGCCACGCGAACGGAAGCCGTCGAAGCGAACGCCTTTTATCAGCGGTTCTTCATGAACTGGGATCGGCTCGATCTCAGGCGCAAGCGACTGGCGACCGTCGAGCTGGTCAAGAGCATGACACCGGGCATGAAAGCCGAGCTGCGGCGATTGCTCGACGAGGAGGCGCAGCGTTGAGCGCCGCGCCGTCCGTTGAATGGCTCTCAGCCGCCGAACTGGCCGAGCTGAGCCTTCCGGGCTTGCCGCGGAACAAGCGGCAGGTATCTGATCTAGCCGCGGTTGAGCGCTGGGCGGTCCGCCGTGGCGATTACGGGCTTCCGCTCGCGCGGAAGCGCGTGGGGCGCGGTGGCGGGCTCGAATATCACATTGATCTTCTGCCGGCACCAGCGCGCCAAGCGCTGGAAACGAAGCTCGCGCTTTCTTCCATGCCCGATGCTGCCAACGATGCGCCCCAGGTCGAGCAGGCATGGGACTGGTTTGCGCGGCAATCGGAAGGCGTAAAGGCAGAGGCCGAGCGCCGTCTTGCGATCATTCTCGACATCGAACGGGCTGTTGAAAGCGGCGCAACCAAAACGATTGCGATCCGCGAGGCTATTGTTCGATGGGGCGGTTCGCCCGCCACGATTCACAACTGGTTCGCCGAGATCAAATCGGTTGCGCTCAGTGATCGGCTGCCCTTTCTCGCTCCGCGACGCGTTGGCGGCGGCAAAGAAGTCGAGATCGACGCCAACGCGTGGCAGATACTCAAGTCCGATTATCTTCGGCCTGAGCAGCCGACCTTCGCGTCCTGCTATTACAGGCTTTTGGAGGACTATGCCGCACCGCGTGGCATGGAGCTGCCGCACCCGCGCACCCTCCAGCGCCGGCTAGAGAAAGAGGTTGAGCGGTCGCTGAAGATCGCGAAGCGGAATGGACGGGAGGCACTACGTCGCTCTGTCCCGGCGCAATCGCGGACCGTCAAAGACCTTCACGCGATGAAGGCCGTCAATATCGACGGCCATATGTTCGATGTGTTCGTTCGCTGGCCCGATGGCCGGGTTGGTCGGCCGGTCATGGTCGGCATCCAGGATATCTATAGCCGCAAGCTGCTGGCGTGGCGGATCGGTGAGACCGAAAACACGTTGTTGACCCGCCTTGCCTTCGCCGACTTGTTTGACGACTGGGGCATTCCCCTCGAATGTGTGCTCGACAATGGGCGCGCCTTCGCATCGAAGGCGATCACTGGCGGCGCGAAATCCCGCTATAGGTTTAAGATCAAGGATACCGATCCGACCGGCGTGCTGACCGCGTTGGGCATTCGTATCCATTGGGCGCTGCCGTATCGCGGATCTTCGAAGCCGATTGAGCGCGCCTGGCGTGATATGTGCGACGACATCGCCAAGCATCCCGCGATGTCCGGCGCTTACACTGGCAACAAACCCGATGCGAAGCCGGAAAATTACCGTGAGCGCGCCATTCCGCTCGACGAATTTGCCGAGCATGTCCGGCGTCGCGTCGCAGCACTGAACGCGCGCGCCGGTCGTAGAAGCGAGGCAGCGAACGGCGCGAGCTTCGATGCAGCTTTCTCGGCTTCCTATGAAACCGCGCCGATTGGAAAGGCGACGGCCGAACAGATGCGCCTGGCCCTTCTTGTCGCCGAGGATCGTAGTTGCGACCGTCATAATGGAGCCGTCACCCTCGATGGAAACCGCTACTGGACGCCGGAATTACACAATTTCGCCGGCAAGAAGGTCACGGTTCGGTTCGATCCCGACAATCTCCACGGCGAAATCCACATCTACCGGACGACAGGCGAGTATGTCTGTGCAGCGCCCGTCATTGAAGCGACGGGTTTCTTCGATCGAGCCGGTGCTACTCGACGGGCGAAACAAGAGGCCGATTGGCGTCGCAAATTTCGCGAGGCCGAGCGGGCGCATGATCTCGTAGTCGCGGAGAAGGTCGCAGAGGCATATGCGCAGCCGCGCCAGCCATCTCCCACGCCGACCGCATCCGTCGTTCGTCCTGTGCGGCATCGCGGGCAAACTGCGGCGGCGTTGAAGCCCGCTTCAATGCCGGTTGAAGCGGGCGTTGAACAGCCATTTCTGGACAACCTCCTGCGCGGCGCTCGGCTGCGCGCGGTGGGGGACTGAGCTGTTTATGGCAGGCCCGACTACATCCAACGATAATATCTTGATCGATAGCGCCGATCTTTCGGGCGATATTGCGCGCACCCAAGCAGCGGAGTTGGCGGGCTACCTCGCCGCGATCGATACGCTCCTGCGACGTGGAGCCCCGACCGCCCTGGCGGCATCGCTGGTCGATCCCGAGGCAATGGTGCGGCGATCGTATCTGACCGGGAACCTCTTGCCGTGGGCCGCACGCGCGCGGCTCGGCAAATATATCGCGCTGCTTCGCCTCGCGGGAGATCTGCCGTGCTGATCGATATGGCAGAAGTTCTACGGCGCGCGGAGTTGAGCGGCTATCTTGAAGCCGTCGCGGAGCTGATTCGACGTCACGATCGCCGCGACTTGGCCGCTGAGCTGCTCGCCGATCGTCGCTTGATTGCGGCCGACATAATGCGGGCAGGGCTTTCGCCGGACGACGTTTCGGAACTGCTGAAGGCTGTTCCGAACGGAGCGCCGATCGCGCTCAGTTCGAAGAGAGACGGCTGATCATGCCCGCCGATCTCTTCAACATCGCGCCGTTCGGCGCTTTCCAGTTCATCCGCGCGATAGCGCCGATGATGTCGGCCGCGCCGGGGCTGCAACCCCGACGCGGCCTTTTACTCCCGTCCATAGGAGCAAGGAGCAGGTAGCATGCAGATCGTAATCGACAACAGCGTGGACATTGAGGGCGCGCGCGCCTGGCTAGTCACGCACAAGGAAGATGAAACGCTGAGCTGGCCCGCCTTGGGCAAGCTTACCGACGTTGCCGACAGCACGCTCTCACTCTTCGCGAGCGGCAGCTACCGAGGGAGCAATGAGAAGGTCGCGGGCAAAGTGCTCGCCTACCGCGCTCGCCTTGATGTCCAGGCAAAGATCGGCGCTCAAGCGCCTGCGGTGCCGAGCTGGTATGAGACGCAGACGGCGACGCAACTTACTGGCCTGCTTCAATATGCGCAGACGGGCCGCATCGTGCTGATCGTAACCGCGCCCGGCATCGGCAAAACCCGTGTCGCGGAGCGCCTGGCCGACGCCGATCCGAACGTATGGCTGGCTACGATGTCGCCCGCTACGGCGGGCGTTGCGACTATGGCATCGGAAGTCGCCGAGGCAATCGGCCTCGGTGAAATCACCGGCAGCCCGCAACAGCTCTCGCGAAAGATTCGAGCGCACATCAGCGGCAAGAAAGGCCTGCTGATCATCGACGAAGCCCAAGAGCTCAACGACAAGGCGCTCAACGAAATTCGAGGCTGGCACGATCGCACGAAGGTGGGCGTCGCGTTGCTTGGCAATGACAAGGTTGTCGGCCAGCTCGACAGTCGGAAAAGCGCACTAGCTCAGGTGAGCAGCCGGTTCTCATACCGGCACGTTCAATATGAACCGCTGCCCGGCGATATTGAGGCGCTGCTGTCGGCCTGGAGCGTCACCGATGCCGAGCAAGCCACATTCCTGCGCAAGATCGGCGCATTGCCGGGCGCGCTGCGTGAACTGACCCATATATTGGAGATTGCGAGCCTGACAGCTTCGGGCGCGGGCCAGCCTATTTCGATCGCGCATCTGCGCGATGCGGCCAAGCGGCGCAATTTTCGTGCGGGAGGCCGCTGATGGCACAGGACATTGGAGAGCGTGCGGCCTTCCTTATCGTCGATGGCGCTGGGAAGCCTTCCCATGAGGGTCGCTCCGCATTTGTGGGGCTGACGCCCCTAAGCGGCCCAAAAGGCCTCCAGCGTCAAATTTTCGGGGAGGCGTCCAATGGCTAAGATCAGGTCGCACAATACGAGTGTTGCGCCAGATCGTCGCGCACTTCTGGGCAAGGTACACCTCGCAAGCAAGGCGCTCGGCCTGGACGATGACGACTATCGCGCCGTACTGGAGAGGATAACCGGTAAGCGCAGCGCCGGTCAGTGTGATGCTGGTCAGCTGGTCGCCATAGTGGCCGAGTTTGAACGGCTCGGTTTTCGATCACAGGTTCGCGCGACAACTCGGCCTGGGCCGGCCAGCCATCCTATCGCTCGGAAGGCGCGCGCGATGTGGATATCGCTGCATCAGCTCGGCGCTATCAATGATCCCTCCGAGCGCGCGCTAGAGGCCTTTTGCAAGCGACAGGTCGGTGTCGATCGGCTGCACTGGGCCAATCATGCGCAGGGCTTTCGGCTGATCGAGGCACTGAAGGCTATGGCTGAACGTCATGGCTGGCATCAGGATGTTCCTAGTGGGCTGAGCGCAGCAGAGCGGACCGAGTTGCTTAAAGATCGGCTTGCCGATCTCCTGGCGCGACGGAGGGCTGCGCTATGACCGGCGCGCGCATCAAGATCGTTCTTCCCGACGATCGCAGCCAGGCGGGTGCGCTGTCGCTATTTCTTCCCGGCTCCGCCTCTCCGCTTTTCATTTGCCCTTGCCTCGGTCAAGGCACCCCTAGCGCCGACAATCCCGACTGCGACCCGATCAGGCCACGAGGTCACACCCCATTGGGGCGGTTTATGCGAACCCGCGTCGTGCGCCTGCCTCGCCCCGTCGTCGGCGTGGGCCGGCGCTGGATATCCCTGACGCCGGAATCGGGCCAAGCCCGCGACGCGTGGAATGCGGGCCGTGACGGGCTCGGTATCCATGCCGGCCGAGGCGATGAGCGCCTCTTGCCGACGCTCGGCGGTATCAGGATTCTAGAACGTGATATGTCGGTGATCGAGCGGTTGACGCTCGACCTTCCGTTCTATGTGCTGATCAAGCGCGACAAGAGCAGCCAAGGCCAGGGCTGAGCGCTGTGGACGGCTTTCCCTATAAAGAACTGGCGGACATCCCGATCCCTCGGGATGTCCAGCCTGGCCCCGGCTGGAGCGCGCAAATGCGCGAGATGGCCGACCATATTGGGGCATATGACACGCTTATTATCAGCGAGCGTTATGGCGGGCAGGATGTCTACATTCCGATCGATGCCGCCAAGAATCCGTTTCACCCGCTGATCGGTGCGGCGAAATCACGTGCGATCAGTTTCGTTTACGGTCGCCTGACACTGGCTATTCCCACTGCGCGCTATGCTTTGAATGTCGCACGACGCGCGAGTATTATCGCGGCGGTGCGCAGCGACATGCTGACCGTGGCGCACGCGGCGCGTATCATGGGAGTTCGGCGCGACTATGCTTCGAAGCTGGTCAACCGAACCCAGGAAGGGCTAGGAGCCGAACCGCCCGCGATCGGCCGCAAGGTTGACCCTCGCCAAATCGATATGTTCGCCGAAGCCTGATTTCGTTGCCCGCGCACTGGCACGCGCGCATCTCAATTCCCTCGCCGCATGATCATCGCACCGGGCAATGCGACGGGGCGGCAAGATGTTGGCACAATCTGCATCGACAGGAAATGGGGCGTTACCGACCGCTGGCGGTCCCCCCAACGCCGTCAATGACGATCAAATCCCGCGCCATCTATTACCGAAGCTCTCAGACTTTCCGATCCCGCTCAACGTGCGGATCGACCGGACCTGGGGGCCGCAAATGCGGGAATTGGCCGAGTATATCGGCGCAGCGAACGTATTGCTGCTCTGCGAGCGGTTCGGCGGGCAAGAAATCTACATACCGGCGCGCCTGTCCAACAGGCCGCATCGCGTTGCGGAGCTGGTCGGCGACCAGGCCTTCCAAATCCTGATTGAGCAATACGCTTCGTGCCGACTGCAAATCGCGACGGCACATGCCTCCATACGGCGAGCAAAGCGAGCTAGCGTCATCGCCGCTGCGCGGGTTGGTCAAATCAGTATCTCTACGGCCGCTGTGATCATTGGATCAACGCGGCCCTACACGTCCGAACTGGTCAACAATTCAACCGAGGGCTTCGGCATCAATCCTGGACCACTGCCCAGGCCCCGCGAGCTTTGCCTTGTGGAAGACGCCGCCGACATTGCGACTGGCGCCCTCATCGAAGCCGGCGCCGAGGGACCGGCCATTGAGCAGGCGCGGCAGGAAATCGTCGATCTCTGGCTTGGCCAGGTCTGCCCGCCCGACACCTCTTCCAAGGAAACCGAACAATGATCTCTCCGGCCGCTTCATATTCGCCGATCAAGATATTTCGTGCAGGTAGCTTTGAGAGCATGGAAGGCGAGAAAGTCTCCTTTAGCGCCACTGATCTCGCCGGCATCGTAGCCTCTTACGATCCGAAATCTGACCCGGCCCCAATAGTCGTGGGACATCCTAAGATGGACGCTCCGGCTTATGGCTGGATTGGCGGCCTAAGAATGGACGGCGAGCATATTGTTGCCGATCCATCGGAGATGGTGCCTGAAATGGCTGAGGCGGTGCGCAAGGGGCTATATCGGAAAGTCTCTGCGTCCTTTTATCCTCCGCAGCATCCGGGCAACCCGAAGCGCGGCCAATATTATCTTCGTCATGTCGGATTCCTGGGCGCTGCCGCTCCGGCCGTGAAAGGCTTGGGAACGCTCGCATTCGGCGAAGCTCGCTCAGCATCAGCGGTGACAATCGAAGCCGCGCCGCTGCGCGCAACGCTTCACGGTCATATGCAAATGCTCATGGCAGATCGCCCGCAATTGTCAGTCCAGGCGGCGCGTGAGCATGCCAGCAAGCAGATGGCCTTTATCAGTCTTGCCGAAGGCTGCGCCGATCCCAAGCAGGCCGCGCGCCTGGCGCGCGTGCGTCGCGCGGTCGATCTCCAGCTTGATCGACCGGCGCTCTCGTTCGGTGAAGCGATGAGGGAAGCAACCACAGAGGCCGAAATTGCCAATCTTCGCCGCCAAGCAGGGCAGGCCGGTTCGGCGCGGGTCGGTGCCATCGCGCTTGCTTCGCGTGCCAGCGCCGCCGATCCTACATTGTCGTTCGCAGATGCTTTGGCGGCCGAGCATAACCGCAACACCTTCGTCAGCCTCGCGGAACAGACCGATGATCCGATCGCGAAGCGACGGATCGCTGTCGCTGAGCGCGCTTCGCAGCTCATGACCGCATCGTCTGGCCTGACATTCGGCCAGGCACATCAGCAGGCGCAACGCGAGATGTTTCCCGGCTGATGACCCAGCTCGTATTCGGTGTCGTTCTAAAGGGTGACGGGTCCGGCCTGGTCGGTACGGCGCGCGCGTCGCAATCTGCCATTGACGGGTTGAAGGGTTCGATCGGTAGCGCGTCTGCCGAAACGCGAAAGCTCAGCGCCGACAGCAGCGCAAATGCCGCCGAGCTGCGCCGGCAGGCAGGCGAGGCGCAGCGGTCTGCTGAAGCCACCGGCCGTTTGTCATCGGCTTCGCGAGCGGCAGCCGCCGCGCAACGCGAGGCGACCGGCGCGGCGCGACAGGCGCAATTTGGTATGCGCAATCTGGGGTATCAGATCAGCGATGTCGGCGTTCAGGTCGCGTCCGGGACCAACGGCTTTCTAATTTTCGGTCAGCAAGCCGCGCAGGTAACGGCGGCGATGTCCGACATGGGTGGCAAGGTCGGTATTCTCGGCCGGGCGCTATCAGGGCCCTTGGGCGCGGCGTTCATCTCGATCGTTGCCATCGCTGGCGTTTTCGCTTCCAAGCTGTTCGAAACCGGTGAAGCCGCCAAGGCCGCAGAAACGGGCAGCTCCGGCCTGGCGGACGCTCAGAGTGCGCTCGGCGGCATCTTCGATCTCACGTCGGGTAAAATCGACAAGCAAAATGCTTTGCTGATCGCAAATGCCCGGCTGACCGCGATCAATCTTCGTGGCGAAGCCGGCCAGGCGCGGACCAGTGCTGGCAAGACGCTGCAGGACGCCAACGAGAACTCCGGCATTCTGTCTACCCTGAGGGGGTTCGCTTCTGACGGATTGAGCGGTGCGGTTGAGGCTCGCCGCCGCAATGCAGCCACTTATTTCGAACTTAAGCGCGTCGGCGACGCCAAAACCGACGGTGATCGTCAGAAGGCTGTGCAGAGTGCGCTCAACTTCAGTGAAAAGACTGACTTCAAGGGCCTGAACGTAACGGCGGAGCAATTCCGGCAGGCGGTTATCGATCTTGCCGCCGCCGCTGCGAAGGAAGTCACGGCGGGTGAGATCGACAGGGCTCTCGACACCGGCAAATTACCATCGGTGTTCAAGAAGGACGTGAAGACGCCGAAGCCGAAGAGCCTGGATAGCACGCTGGGCTCAGTGCTTAAGGATCTAGACCCGCTCGCGGCGATACAGAATGAATATGCCGAGCGGCTTAAAAATATCGAAAAACTCACCCAGGCGAAGATGATCAGCGACGCTAAGGCGGACCAGCTGCGCCTTGAGGCAGAGCGCGCCATGCGAGATGCGCGCATTAAGCTCGATGAGGATGTCGCAAAGGCATATCAGGACGGTCTGACCAAGGCTTCGTCGCAAGCCTTCCGCGATATGGTCTCGGGACCAGTGCAGGTGCTCAGCTCGTCACTCGATCAGGCGGGCGAGCAGTTGGGCAAGGGTGCTCGGAAATCGATCGAGAACCTGTTCCCTTCCGTGTCGAAGGCGCTGGGCAAGACGCTAGATAACCTCGGTGCGGGTTCAAAAATAAGCGCTACGGGCGAAAAGCTGTTCGGCGGCGCTTCCTTCGATCGAGGCTATGCAAAGCTCGGCGCGGAACTCAAATCGTCGTTCAAGGAGAATTTCGGGCCCGACAGCGAGATGGGCAAGCTGTTTAAGGCCTGGGGTGAGAAGGTTGGTGAGATCAGCGCGGCCGCTAGCCTGGGCTCACAATATGGCAGTCTCGTCGGCGGGGGCACCGCGAATAGGGTAGGCGGAGCGCTTGGAGGCATCTTCGGCAAAGAGGCCGGAAAATTAATCGGCCCGGAGATCGGCAAGGCCGTGGGCGGCAAACTCGGAGGCTTCCTTGGCGGAGCGGCAGGGCCGCTAGGCGCGATTGCGGGCGGCATGCTCGGCTCGCTGGTGGGCGGTATGTTCGCGACGGTCAAAAAGGGCTCCGCGACAATCGGCAACGTCAATGGGGAAGCCGGCGTCACCGGAACATCCGGTAATAGCCAGAGTCGCATCCAAGCTGCGAAGGGGCTGGCGGGCAATGTCGGCGATGTTCTTCAGCAGATCGTAGATCAGCTCGGCGGCCAGCTCGGCGATTTCAAAGTTTCCATCGGCGTGCGGAAAGACAAGTTCGTCGTTGACCCAAGCGGTTCAGGCCTGACCAAGGGGGCTGGCACAACGAATTACGGCAAAAGTGAAGCGGAAGCCGTAATGGCGGCCGTTTTCGACGCGATCAAGGATGGCGGCATCGTCGGGGTCTCTGCCCAGGTGCAGAAGGCGCTCCAATCTTCGCCCGACGTAGAGAAGTCGGTGCGCGAGGCTTTGAAGGTCCAAGAGGTCGAAGATCTTCTCGGTGGCCTCGGTTCGATCATGCAGCGCGAATTCAAGGCGTTCGAACAGCAGGCAGCGGACAGGCTGCGCGTCGCAAAAGAATATGGCTTCGACCTGGTCAAATTGGAGGAGCTCAACGCGAAAGAGCGCGCGGCTGCGTTCGACAAGGTTCTGAGCAGCCGCATCGAGCCGTTGAAGGCGCTGCTAGACGATCTCAACTTCGGCGAGCTGGCCGAAGGCTCAGCGGTCGATAAGCGTAACGCGCTTCTCGCTCAGGTAGCGAAGGCGCGTGCCGATGCCGAGGCGGGCATTGAGGGAGCATCGGGGCAGTATGCCGATTTGCGTCGCCGGCTCCTAGAATTGGATCGGCAATTCTTCGGCACGGCGGGGGCTGAATATACGGGCGACCGCTCCAGCACTAAAACCGAGCTGGACGCGATCATCAAGCTTGAGACTGATCGAGCCCAGGCGGCCCAACGCGCGGCGCAGGAGGCTCTTCAGGCGGCGAAAGAAACCGCCACTGGCGTTGACGAAGGCAACGACCTTTTGTCGCGTCTGCTGTCGGGCCAGCAAGAGCTGATCGCGGCCGTCGCCAAACTCGGCACCTCCGCGCTCCCATCTCAGCTTTCAGACTTCGGCCTGCGCCTGCCCGGTCGATAATTTCACCCAAGCCACAATGGAGTAACTATGAAAAGCACAACCACACTGCCGCCTTATCTCAATAAAGTCGCGGCCATCTATTGCGAGTATCAGCGGCGTGACGCCGACGAGGACGCTATCAAATCTCGCGTCGATGAGGTCGAAACCCGCCGCGCGGCGCTTCAGGGTAGGCTGTCTGCTCTTCACGCCACCAAACCAAGTCCGCCTGCTAATGTCGATGACGGGCTGGTCGCTGCTATCGCTGCCGATCCGACAGTTGAAGCCGGAGGGGACGTGATATCCGCCGCAGTAAACCGACAGGCGGAGTTTCGGGCGGCTGAGGACGCTTGGCGCGCGGGCGTCTCACTTGTTGAGCAGGCCCTATCGCGAATCGATGATGAGATCGCCTCGATCTATGCGGAGAAGCCTGCGCTTAGCGAAGCCCGTGGAGAGGCCTGGCAGAGCTTTGTGAGAACCGCCCATGATATCCTGGTCGAGCAGTTCATTGCCGAGTTCAGTGTCATGGCTGGGCGGCTGCTCGATCCGATCGTTGCTCTATCACGCCTGAAGAATGGACAGGATAACACGATCGTACCCGGCGGTGCCTGCACCATAGACAAAGCCACCATAGTACGCCTGCGGCATTATCAGGAGGTGCATACGGCAACCTGCCCATATTCGGGCGAGCGGTCCGTCTCCACTATGAATCGCGGTGACATTCTGTTTGCGCCAACCGTTATCCGACATGATCAGGCTGACGGGATTCTGGCGCGCTTCAAGGCGAGCTTCGGGGCCGAGGTTTAACACTCGGAAGGGGCCGTTGAAGGGCCTTTGATTGACCCTTCAACGGCTGCTAAGAGGAGCCATGTCGTCGCGATTGAGTGCTCTAAAACCTCTTGTCCAAGACTCCAGAACCTCTTGTCGCGCTACATCCGCATCGTCTCCCCCCTCTTCCTCGGCCTCCCCTTCCTCCCCCTCCGGGGGAACAGGCGCGACCCTTCCGGACGCTTCCGATGCGGTGCGAAAGTACGCATTGACGGCCTTGGACGGCGAGTGCCGCGAATTGGCGGCGACGCCGAAGGGTGGCGGGCAATATAACGGCCGCAACCAAGGCATCTATCATGCCGGGCTTAAGATGGGCTCGCTGGTCGCGGCCGGCGCGCTGAGCGAGGGCGTGGCGCGCGCGGCGATACAGGACGTGATCGACCGGATGCCCGGCAATGACGATCCGGACGGCGCGCGCTCCACGCTCGATCGCGGGCTGCGCGATGGGCAGGCGAAACCGCGCGACCTTCGCGAGATCGAGGAAGCGGCCCGCGCGCGGGCTTCGCGATCTAGGTCCTCGCCCTCGGCCGCCTCTCGCCTGCGCCCCCCGCCCCCGGCCTCGGGGGAAGCCCTGCAAAGCTTCCGTTCGGAAGGGAGCGGCCCTGACGCTGAAGAAGGGGGCGGGGGGGATGAGGACGAGCGCGACGCGGACGAGATCAACCGCGAGTGCCTGTTCTTCCCGCATACCGACCTGGGCAATGCCGAGCGGTTCCGCGCGCGATTTGGCCGCGACTTCCGCTGGTCGCCGGCGCTGGGTTGGATGGGGTGGGACGGCCGCCGCTGGGCCGCGCTCGATCAGGACGAAAAGAGCGTGCCGGCCGTCGTGATGCAGGCCGTGTTCGACACGGTGCGCGCCATACAGGACGAGGCGGCGTTCGTTGGCGGCAGCGGGGTGAAGCGGCCCGACATCGATCATGTCGCGATCGAGGACCTTACGGTTCGCGAAAAGAAGCAGCTGGCGCTGTATATCGAGACGGGCGAGTGCGACGATGCCATGGATTATGTCACCGACGCACGCGGCAACCCGCTGTGGTCGGACCTGATCAAGAAATGGGGGCGCACGTCGGAGGCGTCGGGCAAGCTGTCCGCCATCGCGCAGATCGCGCGCAGCTGGCTCGCGGTGCGCGTCGATCAGTTCGATACAGACCCGCTCGCCATCAACGTGCTGAACGGCACGCTGCGCTTCAAGAAGGTGCCGCTGGGCATCGTGGACGGCAAGGAACGCTATCGGGCGGAGGTGAAGCTTACGCCGCACCGGCGCGACGATCTGCTGAGCAAGCTCGCTCCGGTCATCTATGATCCGCCGGCCGATGGGCGGCCGGGGGCGCTGTGCCCGATCTATGACGATCTGATCCAGTGGGCGCAGCCGATCGCCGCCAAGCGCCGCTATATCCACGCGTGGGGCGGCTATTCGATGACCAGCGAGGTCGGGCTGCAGATGCTCCACTTCTGGTACGGTCTAGGCGGCAACGGCAAATCGACCGTTATGGATATGTGGTGCGAGGCGCTCGGCGACTATAGCGACACCATCCCGATCGAGAGCTTCCTCGACCAGGGCATCAAGAAGCGCGGCGATCAGGCCTCGCCCGACCTCGCCAAGCTGGGCGGTGTGCGCCTGCTGCGCACGTCGGAGCCCGACGAAGGGGCCAAGCTATCGACCGGCCTGATCAAGCTGGTGACCGGCGGCGAGCCGGTGCCGGTGCGCCACCTCAATCGCGGTTTCTTCAATCTGAAGATCCAGTTCAAGCTGACGGTGCAGGGCAATCACAAGCCCGACATCCGGCAGACGGATGACGGCATCTGGCGGCGCGTGAAGCTGATCCATTGGGGCGAGCGCGTCATAGACGAGACCAACCCGCACGGATCGCGGCAGAAGGACCCGTACCTGAAGGACAAGATGGCGCCCGAGCTGAGCGGCATCTTCAACCGCTTGGTCGCCGGCCTGCTCGACTATCTGGCGAACGGGCTGATCGAGCCGGAGGACGTGACCAAGGACACGGCGCAATATCGCGCGGAGAATGACCCGCTGGCGCGCTTCCTCAAGCTCTGCACCGTGCCCGACCCGGAAAGCACGGCGCGATCGTCGAAGCTCTACGAGCTGTTTCAGGCGTGGTGCAAATGCGCGGACGAGACCGAGTGGAAGCAGAAGGGCTTTAGCCGGGCGATGTCCTCCAAGGGCTATCAGAAGAAACAGAGCGACGGGATGTACTGGCTGGGCATGCGCATCGTGCGCGACCCTGACGAGTTCGTGGACGCCGCAACCGGCAAGGCGCGGACCAGCTTCAGCGTCGATGATGACGCCTCGGCCGCGCCGCCGCCGACGCCGCCACCCGACGATCGCGCGGGCAATTGGGGCGACCCGGACGACGGGTTCCGCACCTCCGATGATGGCGAACCGGTGTTGTAACCCTTCCGGGTGGAAGGGTGGCGGAAGGGTTAACGGAAGGGTGAAATGGCGGATTTCTGCGCGTCTGGAAGGGTTGGAAGGGTTTTCTTGCTGGGCTTCCATGTGCGGGGGTGCGGGTGTGCGCGCGGATGTGCGCACACAAACCCTATCTATCCTTCCAATCCTTCCAACCCTTCCGAGGGTTGGGTTAAGTAATTGAGATAAGGGGTTTTGTGATGGTGAGTGATGGTGCTGGATCATTCCATGATCCTTCCGCGATGGTTCCGGGGCTTCAGCAGGCGTTTCACGACTTCAATGCGGTCGAGGAACGGCTGCGGGCGGCGATGGAGGTGCTGATGCGATCGTCGGATCGTGAGTGGGGCTGGCTGCATCCCGGCACGTTGGCGATGTGGCGGCAGTATCGGCCCGAGATCGCCGACGCAGGGGATGCCGACAAGGTGCTGGTGACGTGCGGCATGGCGCGCGCCGATGTCGAGCGGGCGGACGAGGCGATGGGCTGGGTGGCGGCGTGGGTCGAGGCTGGTATCGCGCGGCGGATCGTCGGCATCGCGTTGATGCAGCTCGCGCTCGGCAACCGCTCGCGGATCGAATGGCCGGCGGTGCTTCGCCGCCTTGGCCGTGACGGCAAGGGATGGACCACCGACGCGCTCCGGATGCGCTATGGCCGCGCCATCACCGCGATAGCCAATGCGCTGAACGCTAGGAGTTTCGGGGCCTAGAGGCCGTCAAGCCCTAGAACTTGCGCGGCGTGAACTTTTCCGTGTTCGTTTCTAGGGGTGAATGGGCCTATTTATTCCTACGTTGGGGCACCGCTATGGACGCGAGGCACCAACGGCCTTTCAGGCATCCTCTCCTAAGCCTGACCGCGCCCGCCCTGCTCCCTTGCTCGGCGGGCGCGGTGCTTTTCGACCGCTTCGCTGGTCATGTCGTCCGTTCCGTTCCGTGGGCCGGGCGGCATGATCACCGCAGCGACCGATAATGCCCCCGGAGCGAAGCCCGCCGGGTGGGGGTGGCATAGACCCACCCCCACCCTTTGGGTCCTTCCTGGGCACCTGCGCTATGCGGGGCGCAAAGGCGCATGAAACGTGAGTGTCCGGTTTTTCCGGGATTGCTCTTTTTCTCTTTTGGGTTCGGATCGATGATCGACGACGGCGCGAATGCTGAGCGGCCGCGCATGATCGGCAATCTGTCTGAACTGGTTGCGATGCCGGGGCTCGGGTCCGAGCCGACGATCAAGAAGTATATCGACGACAATCCCGACTTCCCGATCATCACGCGGGGCGATCGTGGAGTTGCGTGGGAAATCGACCTAGGCGCGGCTGCGCTGTTCATCCGCGACTTGCAGCGCAAGGCCGATGAAGCTGCCCGGCAGCGCGCGCTCGATGTCCGTCAGTTCGGTTTGAACTTGCTCGGCGACGCCGCTGCCTCGGCCCAGCCCGACCGGCCAGAGCTGACCGCGAAGGATCAGCAGCAGCTGATCGAAGCGGAGATCGCGGCGATCAAGCTCGGCGTGCTGCGCGGCGATTTCGTGCGGCGGGCGGAAGTCGAGACCGCGCTGGGGCAGATGGCCGTCGAATTTCAGCGGCGGTTTCTCAGCCTACCCGACCGTGTGTCGAAAAAAATCACGCTGGCGCGCGATGCGCTCGCGACGTTGCAAAGGATAGTCGAGGCCGACTTGGGCTGGGTCGCCGACCAACTTGAAAAGCTGAGCGATGCTGTTCCAACCGATCAAGCCGATCCCGCCCTTCGCGACGGCGGCGGTTCTGCTGCGCCCGGTGGCGAAGCTGATCCGGCCGAAGCGGCCGATGACGGTGAGCGAATGGGCGATCGAGCACCGGAGCTATGATCCCGAGGTAGCGCCTTGGCAGCCGGAGATCATGGACGCGCTGAGCGATCCGGAAACCGCTGAGGTCGGGCTTATGGCGCCGGCGCAGGCGGGGAAGTCCGAGATCGGGCTGGGTTGGATGGGCTGGTCGGTTGAACATGATCCGGCCGGCTTCATGATCTGCCAGCCCAGCAAATCGCTGATGCAGGATTTCGTCGTGCGCCGCGTGGCGCCGATGATCCAGCAGACGCCGGTAGTGAAGGCGCAGCTGCTGCCGGAGATCGGCGCTGACAACATCTTCCTGAAACAATTTCGGGCGATGCTGCTGACCTCGATCTGGCCGGTGGCTTCGGAGTTCCGCGCGCGGCCGGTGCCGCGTGGATGGCTCGACGACTTCGACGCCATCCCCGACGACATCGAGGGGCAGGGCTCCGCGCCGACATTGCTCGACGCACGCGCGACATGGTTCGAAGGTCGCGACAAGAAATTCATCAGCAGCTCGCCGGCGCGCGAGGATGGCGGCGGCGTCGAAGCCTTCGTCGCCCAGGGCACTGACGAAAGGCTGCGGCCGATCTGCCCGAGTTGCGACGAACGCATCGAGCTGGATATCCGGCGCGATCTGAAGTTCGACGACAAGGGCACGGCGGAGCAGGCCGAGGCGAGCGCGCATGTGATCTGCCCGGCGAACGGGTGCATCCTGCAGCCGGACGACCGGCGCAGGCTGCTGGAAAGTCTGATCGGGCTGCCCAATCGCGGGTTCGTCCAGACCAACATGAAGGTCGGGCGGCGTCGGCGGGGCTTCCGGGTCGACGGCCTGCTGAACGTCACCAGCTGGCCGAAACTGGCGCTCGAATGGCGCAACGCCCAGATCGCCTGGGAGGCGCGGCAGGACGAAGCACCGCTGATCGGTTTCTTCAATTCGCGCGGCGGGCAGAATTATCGGTCGCAGCTGGCAGGCGAGAAGCCGCTGACGATCGACGAACTAGGCGCACGGCGCGAGGCAGGATGGAAGATCGGCACCGTGCCGGGCGGGGTGAAGGTTATCCTGCTGCTGGTCGATGTGCAGCACAATCGCTTCGAGTGCGCGGCGGTCGGCGTCGGAGAGGGCAACGAGACCTGGCTGATTGATCGCTGGGCGATCGAGACTTTGAACGATGGGCTGACCGGCTTGCAGCCGCTGAAATATCGCGAACATTGGGCGGCGCTGCTGCCGCTGTTCAGCCGCACTTGGCCGCTCGCGGACGGGTCGGGGCAGAGCCCGCCGCCGCTATCGGTCGCGGTCGATGCGCGCGGCGGCGAATCCGATCTGCCGACCGGGTTCTGGCATATGTGCGTCGCGGCCGGCATCCACCAGCAGCGGGTCACGCTGTTGCAAGGTGGCAACAATCCGAAGGCCGAGCTGATAAGCCGCGCCCGTCGCTCCGACCAGAAGACACGGGGTGGGGTGAAGCGGAACAGCCCGGCGCGGTGGACGGTAAACGTCCATAAGCTGAAGAACATTTTAGACGCTCGCATCCGCCGGGAGCAGCCTGGGCCGGGATATATCCACCTGCCGCACGGGCTGGCCGATCAGTATCTCGACGAACTGACTGCCGAGGAAAAGCAGAAGGGCAAGTGGGTCAAGATCAGGCCCCGGAATGAAACGCTCGATTTGCTGGTGCAATCGATCGCTACGCTGATGCGCCCGCCGTTTGCGGGGACGCGCACGCATATGCGTTGGGTGCCGGCCGAGTATCGGGTGCCCGAACAGGATCTGGAGAGCTTCATGGCGGCGAGGAACGACGACGGCCCGCAACCGGCGGCGCTCGATAGCGCCAGCATCAAGCCATCCGCATCGGGGGCGATCGACGAAACAGCGCGAGATCGGCCCGATGGTCAGGGGCGCGGCGCGGAAGGTGGCACGCGTGCCGTCTCCGCGCCGGCTGCTCAGAAGAAGAAACGACGCGGCGTGAACAAGCTGACGGGCCGGGCAACCGGATCATGGCTGAAGAGGAATTGACGGTGGCCTATTCCGAGAATGACCTGACCACGATCCGGTCGCACATCGCATCGGGCGTCATGAAGGTGCGCTTCGCCGATGGGCGCGAGGTCACCTATCAGTCCACCGACGCGCTGATGGCGGCTGAGCGGGTCATCGCATCGCAGCTCAATGTCGCGACAGGGGTACGCCGCAAGCGGTTCGCCGCGTATCGGAGCGGCTTGTGATGCGCCAGCGTAGCGCACTCGATCGCGCCATTGAGGCCGTGTCGCCGCGCTGGGCGGCGAAGCGCGAGCATGCGCGCCTGGTACTAGGAAAGCTGCACCGAGTCAGCGCCGAATATGATGGCGCGACGCAGGGTCGCCGCTCGACCAGCTGGCGCCGCAAGGTCCGCGATGCCAATGCCGAGCTGAGCCCGCGCACGATGATGGCTCTGCGCGGCATTTCGCACGATCTAGTGCGGAACAATCCGCATGCGTCGAGTGGCGTTGCGGCGCATGCCGAGCACATCGTCGGGGAGGGAATCACCTTCCAGCTCTACCGCGACGGCAAGCATGATCCGGTGCTGACCGCCAAGGTCCGCGCCCATCTTGATGGGGCCGACTGCGACGCGGCCGGCCGCCATGATCTCTATGGCCTCCAATTGCAGGCGGCCAAGGCGATCGTGACCGGCGGCGCGATCGTGATGCGCCGACGCTGGCGCCGGGCAAGCGATCGTCTGCCGCTGCCGTTCCAGCTTCAGCTGCTCGAAGCCGACTATATCGACATGGGCAAGCACGGCCCGCTGGCCGACGGTGGATACATCATCAACGGGATCGAGTTCGACCAGCTCGGCCGCCGTCGCGGATACTGGCTCTACTCGAATCACCCCGGCTCGATCAGGCCCGGATCGAGCACGTCGAAGTTCGTGCCGGCTAGCGATGTCGCGCATGTATTCCGCGCCGATCGGCCCGAGCAGGAGCATGGCGTTCCATGGCTCGCGCCCGTCATCCTGCGGATGAAGGACTTCGCCGACTATGAGGATGCGCAGGGGCTTCGGCAGAAGATAGCGGCATGCTTTGCGGCGTTCCGCTTCGGCGATCCGGACAGCGCCGAAGCGCTCGCCAACGACAATGACGAGGATGACGACAGCGCCGAGCTGGAGAGCATCGAGCCGGGCATGATCTATGACATGCCGGGGGACGGGAAGATCGAGTTCGCCAATCCGCCGACGGTCGACGGTTACAAGGATTATTCGAGCGTCTCGCTCCACGCCATCTCCGCAGGGCTCGGCGTTCCCTATGAGATCATGACCGGCGATCTGTCGGGGGTCAGCTTCATCTCGGGCCGTCTCGGCCGGCTCAATTTTTATCGCAAGAACGCGACGCACCAGTGGCTCATGTTCATCCCGCAGTTTTGCGGCGCGGTGCAGCGCTGGACGTTCGATGCGCTCGACATGATGGGCGAGGATCTGAAGGGGGTCACGATGCGCTGGACGCCGCCCCGCGTTCCGATGCTCGATCCGGCCAGCGAGGTGCCGGCGATCCGCGACGCGATCCGCTCGGGCCAGATGACGCCTTCGGAGGCGGTCCGCGAACGCGGGCACGATCCCGACACCTTCTTCACCGAATGGGCCGAAGACGCGCAGCGTTTCGACGCACTCGGCCTGACCTTCGACAGTGATCCCCGCAAGGTGACTGCGGTCGGCAACGCGGTGTCACTGGACAAGCACACCGAACAGAGGGACGCGAAATGACAGAAATCCTTGTTTACGGGGTGATCGGCGACTGGTGGGACGGGCTCGAAGCGACCCGGCTTATTCCGCTGATATCGGCGGGTGACGACGATCTCGACATCCGGATCAACAGCCCCGGTGGCCTAGTCATGGAGGGGATCGCGATATTCAACGCGATCACGCGCGAGCGCGCCAAGGGCCGAAAGGTCACCACCTATGTCGATGGTCTGGCGGCCTCGATGGGCTCGATCATCGCCATGGCGGGTGGAGAGATCGTCATGGCCGATAACGCCCTGATGATGATCCACAATCCGTGGGACTGCGCCTGTGGCGACGCGATCGAGCTACGCAGTGCGGCCGATCGGCTCGACCAGCTCCGCGACATCATGGTCAGCATCTACGCCAAGCAGACGGGAATCGACGCGGCGACGCTGATCCCGATGCTCGACGCAGAGACCTGGCTGACCGCGAGCGAGGCGCTCGACCAGAAGTTCATCACGTCGATCAGTTCGGTCGAAGTCGCCGCCGCCCAGGTGGCCGCTTTCGACATCAAGCAATTCGGGTTCCGCAAGGCGCCCGATAGTTCGCGCATCGCCGCCATGGCGATGGGCACCACCCGGCCGGCCTTTGCCGGTCCCAAGCCGAAAGGTAATGACATGCCCCACCCACAGGGTAATGACACGGTGCCGGGCAACCAGGCACCTGACACGATCACGACCGAAGCCGCCCAGGCGCTCGCCAGCACGGCTTCGGCCGCCGCAGTCACGGCCGAGCGCACGCGCATCAGCGGGATTCGCGCTCTGGTCGAGAAGCACAAGCTGGGCACGGCCCTGGCCGACACGCTGATCGCCGAGGGCAAGTCGCTCGAAGACGCACGCGGCGTGATCCTCGACAAGCTCGCCGAGGCCGGCGATGCGGTCGGCATCGGGCATAGCGGACCCGCCGTTGTGACGCAGGACGCGCGCGAGAAATTCAAGATCGGCGCGATGAACTCGATCATCCATCGCGCGGGTCTCGCGGGCCTCATCAACGCGGCCGCAAAGGCGCGCGGCGATAAGATCGACCTCGATCCGGGCGAGTTCCGCGGCATTCGCAATGTCGAGCTGGCGCGTATGTCGCTCGATATGGCGGGCATCCGCTGTGCGAGTTACGATCGCGACGTGATCGTCAAGATGGCGATCGGCGCGCAGGGCTCCAGCTCCTATCAGACCACCAGTGAGTTTCCCGTTCTTTTGGAGAACGTGATGCACAAGGTGCTGCAGGCAGCCTATGCGATCACGCCCGATACGTGGTCGCGCTTCTGCGGCGTCGGCTCCGTGTCCGATTTCCGGGCGCACAACCGCTATCTGCGCGGCACCTTCAGCAGCCTCGACGATCTGCTGGAAAATGGCGAGTTCCAGAACAAGCCGATCCCCGACGCTGCGAAGGAAACGATCACCGCAAAGACGAAGGGCAATATCATCGCCCTGTCGCGACAGGCGATCGTCAACGACGATATGGACGCCTTTTCGGGCCTGGCCGTCGATCTCGGCCGTGCGGCGAAGCTGTCGATCGAGAAGGACGTCTATGCCCTACTCGCGCAGAATGGCGGCTTTGGGCCGACGATGAACGACGGCAAGGCGCTGTTCCATGTGGACCACCTGAATGTCGGCACGGGGGCGCCGTCCGTTGTTGCCTTCGATGCAATGGCGGTGCTGATGGGAAGCCAGCTCGACTTGAGCGGGAATGAATTTCTCGACATCCGCCCGGCCGTCTGGCTCGGGCCGCTCAGCCTGCGTGGCACGGTCGACGTCATCAATCGGTCCGAATATGATCCGGATACCGCAAACAAGTTGCAGAAGCCCAACATGGTGGCCGGCATGTTCCAGGATGTTGTCGGGACGCCAAGGCTGACGGGCACCCCGTGGTACAGCTTCGCCGATCCGAACATCGCGCCGGCGATCGAGGTTGCCTTCCTCGACGGTGTGCAGGAACCGTTCCTCGACAGTGAGGAAGGCTGGCGGGTGGACGGCACCGAGTGGAAGGTGCGGTTCGATTATGGCGTCGGCGGTGTCAACTCTCGATCGGCCGGTCGCAGCACCGGCGTCGCCTAAACCATCAATCCGAAGCGTTCCGGCGCATCGGAAGATTCTGAAATCACGACAAGGGCGGCTTCGGGCCGCCCTTGTCGTTTGGAGTGAAAGACTATGGCTCGTATTATTCAGCCGGAAGGCGATGCCCTTCCTCTCATTGCTCCCGCCGGGGGTGTCGTCGCCCTTCGCGGTGTCCTGATCGGTGCTCTATTTGTCGTCGCTACGATCGACGCTGATGAAGGTGAACCCTTTATCGGGCGCCGCCGTGGCGTGTTTGAATTGGCAGCGGCGGTGCATGCCACCAACCAGGCGGCGGCTGCCGGCGATTCCGCTTATTGGGATGCCACGGCCAAGAAGATCACCAAGACGGCCACTGGCAACATGCTGGTCGGCGTCTTTGTCGAAGACAAGGTTTCGACGGTTGCGCTGGCGAAGGTTGTACTTGTTCCCCGGATCGCGGCTGCTGGCGCAGCTATCGCCGATGCAGGTGGCGGCGACAACGTCGCGGCGGTCGTCGTCAAGCTCAATATCCTGCTCGCCGAGCTTCGAGCGGCAGGCGTGATCCTTACCTGATCTAGCTGATCATAATGAACGAGAGGGGGCGGTTCCGGTTTGCCGGGGCCGCCCTCTTTTTCAGGCCGCCGTGTGCGACGGCCTGGAAAGGAGATTCCCATGAAGAAGATCACCCTTAACACCGCCGATAGAAAGCTGGTCGACGGCAACTGGATATTCGCGGATGCGGGGGAAACCCTTGTCGTTGGCGGGGATACCACGACGGAGCGTGCGGCGCTGCTCGTTGAGCGTGGCGGCGCTGTCAGGGCGGACCCGCTCGACCATGACGATAACGGGCGGAAGGGCGGCAGCAAGCCGCGTCAGCCGCGCCCGCCAGTCGATGTTGCCGACACGGCCGAGCTGCAACCGCGCGACCTTGCCGAGGGCGAAATGCTGGAAGATGCCAGCGCCTCGCTCGGACTGACCGGTGAACAGATCACTGTCGATCAGCTGGCGCCGAGCGACGCCAAGTGAGTATCTGGGACACGGCATCTGCGGCGATCGACGCGGCGTTTGCCGTGTCCGTCACTTATGCGGGGAGCGGGATCGCGCTCAACGATCCCATCTCGGCGATCCGCGAGGATATGCCCGGCGAGCCGTTCATGGGACCGGGCGCAACCGTCACCATGATCGGCTTCGAGATCAAGCGCGTCTCCCTGCCCAGGCGGCCGGAAAAGGGCGACACGATCGACGACGGCCGCCAGCTCTGGCGCGTGCAGGACGTGACCGATCGCGATCCGGTTGATGCATGGTTTGCGATCGTGGAGCAGGCGCGATGACGGCGGTCCGCGAGCGCATCGCCGCGATCCTCGATCAGCGCCTGCAGTCGATCCCCGGAATCGCCGAATATGAGCGGGACCCTTCGGCCGATCCCACCAACTTTCCCGCGCTCAGCATGACGGACAATGGCGACGATCCGCTGGAAGAAGAGTCCGGGATCACCCGTTACGCGATGTCGCTCGACATCGAATGTTATGCCGAGGGCTATCATGGCAGCGAGGTCTCGGCCGAGCTGAATGAAATCCACGCCGCCGTCGTGCAGGCGCTGATGCAGGAACCCCCGATCGACGGCCTGGCCGAACGGTTCGAGGAAGGGCCGCTCAAACGCTACACGGCCCAGCTCGCCTCCAAGCCGCGCAAGGGCTTCAAGAAGGCGTTCACCATCATCTTCACCACCCGGCGCGGCGATCCCGCGAGTCAGTAGAAAGGAGCGCCGTCATGGCCGAATCCATCATCCGCATTTCCAACGTCGCGATGTTGCTGAAGGTCGAAACGACCGAAGACGTTGATGCCGCCCCGGCGGCCGTCGATGCCTTCCCGTTCGAGACGGACGGCTATAGCTACAACAGCCCGTTCACCAGCGAAGACTCGAACGAGGCGACCGGCGACATGGTGGCGGGTGCGCCGCTGATCATCGGGCAGCCGGCGGATATCTCGATCCGCGTGCGGCTGAAAGGTGCGGCCGCCACATACACGTCGCTGGTCAAGCCTCCGCATCACGCGCTGTTCACGATCGCGGGCATGCGCGGCTTGTTCACGGCGGCCATCGCGGCGGCGGCCCTTACCGGCGGCACGACCAGCTCGGCGACGCTTGGCACCGGCTTCAACACCACGGTCAACGCCTATGTCGGTATGCCGCTGTTGATGAGCGGCGCTTCGGCGGGGGCAATCGCGCTGATCACCGCCTATTCCGCCGGCAAGGTGGCAACGCTCACCGATCTGTTCGGCGCGCCGCTGGCGACGGACAGCAGCGCAGCGCTGCCTGCAAACTGGACCTATGCCGGCACCTCGCCGCAGGGCGTGGCGGATCGCGCGGCAGACCATCCTTCGGGCACGCTGTACATCTACGAGGATGGCGCGCTGCTGAAGTTCACGGGTTGCCGTGCTGTCATGGACGAATTGTCCGCCAACACAGCCAAGCCGGGCTTCGCTACGTTCAAGCTGCGCGGGATTTTCCGGGGCCGCACCGATGTCGCTATCCCAGATGATATCGCATATCCCGGCCACAGCGCACCGACGCTGGTGCGCGGACCGAGCGGCATCAGCCCGGCTTTCTCGCTCAAGCGCACGTCCCTGCCGATCAGCAATTTCAGCATCAAGACCGGCGGCGATCTCACCAGCCCGGACGATCCGAACACGCCTTATGGCTTCGGGCCGGGCGTGATTGGCGGCCGCACTCCGATGCTGAGCTGCGACCCGCTGGGGACGCACGTGGCGGTACGCGACACGCTGGCCGATCTTGCCGCTGGCACGCAGTTTACCGGAGCGATCCGCTTCCTCGGCGCCGCCGGCAACCGGATCGCCATCACCCTGCCGAAGGTGCAGACGACGGGCAGTCAGCCGAGCGAGCGGCAGAAGATGCGGTCGGAGCAGAACGAATATCGCCTGCTCGGCAGCGGGCGCGATGCGCAGGACCGGAACACCGACATGGTGATCTGCTTCTATTGATCGACGCGCGGGCGGCGGGCCGGGCCTGCCGCCCCAACAGGGCACTGACATGATCCCAACATCCACCACGCCGGTGCGCTATGTGCCGGCCTGTTTCGACCAAGGCGATGAGACGTCGCCGGCCTTCTATCTCCGCCCCGGCACCGTCATCGAGCGGGATCTGCTCGAAGCCGAACTGGCCGGCGAATATCGCGCCGGCCATGTTTTCGGCGGAGATCTGATGCGGGCGTTCAACGACGGTATCGTGACGCTGATGGGCGATGATCCCGGCCGGGACGAGTGGCTCGCGCTCGCGGCGGCCGAACAGGCGCTTGAAGGCGATGCGGTCCTGCCGCCCGATGAGCGTCAGAAGCTCGCCGTGGCGCGCGAGGTCCTGACCGAACACTGGCCGGAATATCGCGCCCTGGTCGCGCAGTATAATCGGCGGCACCAGCTGGTGCCGCTGCTGGCCTTCCGTCGTTTCTGCGTCGGATGGGAAAATCTCCCCGAAGCCCTGCCCTATGCGGCGGGTCCTGACAGGCTGGTGACGCTGCCGGCTGCCGGCTCGATCCCGTCGTTGCTCATGAAGTTCGCGGGGCGCGAAGCCTATGCGATGCTGCAGGCGGGCACGCAGCTAAAAAACTTCGTGGCGCCCTCGAAGTCCGCCGACGCCCGGCCGATTTCGACTTCGGGCGCACGATCGAAAAAGGGTGGCTCATCGGCGGTGAAGCGTGGAGCGAAAACCCCCGCCTGATCGTCCCGCAATGGATATGGGGCGTGGTCGATCTCTGGCGCTTTTGCCGCGCCCAGGCGGGTATCTATTCCGGCCGCCCTTTGCCCTGCTCCGGCGGGCCGGCCGATCAGCCGGCGGGATTGATGGAAGCCTTCACTCTTCTCGACGGGATGCTGCAGGATGGCGGATAGATTTGCCGACCTGGTGCTTGATGCCCCGGCCCTGCGCGATGCCCGCGAGGCGACGATCCGGGGGATGCTGTACGCGGCCAAAGAGACGGTCACGATCGTCACCCGCGAATATGAAAAAGAGTTGGAGCGCGCGACGGAGGTCGCGGCGCGGGGGAAGCTCTGGCGTGCATGGGCTTCGGATGTCCGCCCGAAGGGCAAGCGCCAGATTGCCCGCGAGCCGGCCGGGTTCATCTACGTCAATGGCGGTGAGCGGACGCGCGGCGCGATCGAGTTTCTGACGGGACGCGGGACGGTCACCTCCAAGACGGGCGGATATCTCGCGATCCCGCTGCCCGCTGCCGGATCGCGCGGCCGCACGCGCGATCTGACGCCGGGCGAGTGGGAGCGCCAGAACGGGCAACGCCTGCAATATGTGTATCGCGGTGGGAACAAGCCGGCGCTGCTGGTGGCGAAGGGGACGTTGAACGCCCGCAGCGGCAGCTATCGGACCATCACCCGCAAGCGCACGGCGGCCGATGCGAAGCGCGGTTATCAGCGCGGCGAAATGTCCGTGCCGATCTTCGTGCTGGTTGCGCCCTTCGCCTTCCAGCAGAAGTTCTCGGTCGAGAGCGTGATGCGCGGATCGGGCAGCCGGATGGCCCAAGTGTTCGATCAGCAGTCGCGGATGATCATGGCCGCGCGAGATGAGGTGCGCGGTAAGATCGGCTGATCAGCCCTCGGCGATGAACCGGCGATCGAGCATCGAACTGACAACGTGGAAGATGATCACCCAGGCGGAGACCATGGCCGCAATCGCTGCTTGCTGGACTGCCGACATTGCGCCGCTGAAACCGGCGAGCAGCAGAGCAAGGCCGCCGATCAGGCAAGAGATGGCGATCAGGACGTGGAAAACGACGCGCATAGTTAGACCTCTCCCCGGTCAGTGACCCGAGGGAGTTAGCACTACGAAGGGCGTCGGGAAACCGGCGCCCTTTTCATTGGAGCCGGTACGCATGGATATTGTTGCCCGCCTGAAGATGAACGGCCAGAACTTCTCGGCGGAGCTGGGCCGCACGCTCGGCGATGCGGAGCGCCGCTTCGGCAGCACGGGCAGCGTCATCGGCCGGAACCTGAGCGATGGCATCGGCGGCGGACTGCAGCAGGCAGCATCGCGGGTGCCTGTCCTGGGCGGTGCATTGACGGGGCTTTCGGGTACGGCGCTCATCACGGCCGCCGGCCTCGGCGCCGTGACGCTCGCGATGATGAACGGAATCGCCGAGGCCGAGACCTATGAGCGGGCGGTGCGCGGGATCGATGCCGTCCTGAAGGCGACCGGCAACAACACCGGTATGGCGCGCGATGAGCTGGTCGGCTTCGCCAACGACATGGAAGGTGTTTGGGCGACGCCGGCGGAAGAGATCATGAAGGCCGAACAGGTCCTGGCCTCTTTCGACGGTGTAGCCGGATCGACCTTCAAGCGGGCGATCGAGAGCGCAGCCGATCTGTCGGCGGTCTATGGCGGCGATCTCACATCGAATGTGGAGAAGGTCGGCACGGTGCTGCAGAACCTCGCGCAGGGCGAGGTGACGGGGCTGTCGAAGGGGTTCAAGTTCCTCGGCGTCGAGACGCTGACCACCATCGGCAATCTCGCTGAGATGGGCAAAACGGCTGAAGCGCAGCAAGCCCTGCTCGATGCGCTCGCCGGCAGCGTCGGCGGCAACAAGAAGGAAGACGGGGAAGGCCTGTCGGGCGCGTTCTTCCGCTTGGGGGATGCGGTCGGCGACGCAACGCGTGGGCTTGCGACCAGCACCGGCACATATGACGCGTCGCGCGACGCGGTGGACCGTCTCGCGGACTCGGTTGGAAGGCTGGCGGACGGCTACACCAACGCTAAATCCGCACGCGATATCTTTGACGCGACGGTCGAATATCTCACGCCGGGCACGCCAGCTCCCAAACCGCGCGAGATGCGCGACACGATGCGCGACCTCGACAGCCGGCCCGGTTTCACGTCGCTCGGCGATATGATCGCAGAAGGGGCAGCCGGACGCGCCTACGCGTCCGCCGAGGCGCAGCGAAAGAAGGATCGCGCGGCCGAGGCGGCGAAGAAGGCCGCCACCAAGGCGCAGTCCGATGCAGAGCGCGAGGCCGAAAAGACAGCCAGCGACCTGACGAGCAGCCTCGACTCGCTGCGGGACAAATATGGCAGCGTCTCCACCGCGACATGGGAATATGTCGAGGCGCTGCGCGAGATCGACCATCTGCAGAGCAAGGGCACCATCGGCCCGGCCGAGGCAAGCCGGCTCAAGCTCAACGTGCAGGTCGCGGGCATGGACCCGGACGGGAAGCTGGCAGCCGCCGTGAAGGCCCAGCTGGGGACGGGCGACCTGACGACACGCGCGAGCGAGGCGCAGGACATCGGCGAGGCGCAGCGTGCCGCAATCCGCGAAACGGCCGACTATTGGAAGGACGTGAACAAGCGCGCCGTCGAGGATGTCGCCGATATCATGACCGACCTGATCGGCGGCAAGGCAGGCAAGCTGATCGGCGATCTATTCTCCGTTGCCGGCGGTGGGCGTTCGACCTCGCCCTATCTCGATATGCTTACGAAGGGCGGGAGCATCTGGAAGAATAGCGGCATTGCCGGAAAGGATGGCGAAACGGCAGAGTCGGTCGGCAAGCTCGACAAAACCATTGGCGGCATCTTCGGTCTGTCGGGCGAGTTCACGCAGTCGATCGGGCGCATGCTCGCGGGCGCTGCTCTCGGCGCGCAGGCCGGCGGCCTTATCGGGTCGTCGAAAGCGTCGCAGTTTGGCGGCATGGCTGGCGGGGCGCTGGGCGAGAAAGCCGGCGAAATGCTTGGCAAGTCCATGGGCAAGTCGCTCGGCAAGCTTGCGGGCTTCGCCGGTCCGCTCGGCTCAATCGCCGGCGGCCTGCTCGGTTCGGCACTGGGGAGCGCCTTTACGAAAGTGAAATGGGGCGCATCCACGATATCCTTCAAGGATGGCGCGCTGTCGGCGGGCGATGCGACGGGCAACAGCGGCAGCGCGAAGAAGGCAGCTAGCGCGAGCGCGTCTTCCGTGGTTGGCAGCCTCGAATCGATCATCGAGCAGCTGGGCGGCAATCTGTTGAGCGCCCCGGATATCACGATCGGCCAGCGTCACGGCGACTATCGCGTGAACACCGGCGGCACCTCGCTCAAGATCGCCAAGGGCGCGATGGAGTTCGACGACGATCAGCAGGCGGCGATCGAATATGCGATCAAGCAGATGCTGTCGGGCGCGGTGATCGACGGGATTTCGCAGGCGGCAAAGAATATCCTGAAATCCGATCAGGACTTGGAAGACGCGGTGATGAAGGCCGGCCTGATCGAAGGTGTGCCGAAGAGCCTCAAAGCCCGGCTCGATCCACTCGGCGCGGCGATCGATGCGCTCAACGACAAGTGGGAACGGACCGTCGACGCGCTTCGCGAGGGCGGCGCCTCGGCCGAGCAGATGGCGGAAGCGCAGAAGCTCTATAATCTCGAACTGGACGAGGTGAAGAATACGACGCGCGCGGCTTCGGCCGATCTGAAGGACTTCCTGCAGGCGCTCGGGATGGGCTCCGCGTCGCCACTGTCGCTGCGCGATCAGGAGGCGATGGCCGAAGCGGCGCTCAAGCCGTTCCTCGACAAGATCAATGCGGGTTCGAGCATCGACCAATCGGCCTATCAGGCGGCCGCGCAGACCTATCTCGATATCGAGCGGCAGCTATATGGTTCGACCAGCAACTTCTTCGCGGCGTTCGATCAGATCCAGGCGGCGACCACCAAGGCCATCGCGGCGATCGACAATGCCGTTCCGATCGGCGGCCCTGCCAGCGATCCGTTCGCCGAGAAGATATCGACCGCGACGCAGGCGAGCGTCGATCTGCTGTCGCAAATCAGCCAGCAGACGGCGACGCAGCAGGGCACGCTTGACGGCATTCTCGCGGCGTTGCGGGCCAATGGCGGGACAGGCTTCCTCGGCGGCATGAGGCAGTTCGGCTGATGGCTGCGTTGCCGTCCGACATCGCCGCGGCATCGCGCGAAGCGGTCAATCTCACCTGGCAGAGCGCGACGATCAAGACGCGCTATCCCGGCGCGCGCGACCAAGGCTCGCCGCCGGCCGAGGGCTTCTTCGATACGCAGGCCGACGCGCAGGCCGCCATCGATCAGCGCGGCGCGCTGCTTGGCGTCGAGCGCCGCCGTTTCACGGTGCCGGTGCAGGATGTGCTGTGGATCGACCCGACCACCGGGCTGCCCACCTATCAGCTGGTCGACTCCGATCAGGCCGCCAACATGGCCTGCATCCCGGCCCGGTTCGAGATCGATCTCGAAGACGAAGCAACCAACCTCGAACTGTTCGGATAGCGCATGTCGAATGTCCTGATTTTGAAGCCGGAGCCGATATCGTCGGCGACGGCCAGCGGAACCGCGCCCGGCTACGATCCGGCCTATGTCGGCAACGACTATATGGGCATCGTCTGGAAGAGCACGGCGGGCAGCTCGGCAACGTTGACCGTCGATATGGGCGCGGACGTGTTGTGCGATACGGCCATGCTGTTCGGCTGCGACGGCGCGACGGGCACCATGACGCTGAAGGTCGAGGCAAGCACGGCCGCTCTTGGCTCGGGCTTTCCCGGCGGCGCATGGGTGGGGGCAACGCTGCCGTTTCTTGCCGGCAGCGAGATGCCGAAAAACGATCGAGGCGTCGCGCTGTGGCAGGCGCCGGCAAGTCCGCCGCCGGCGTCCCGCTACTGGCGGTTCACGATCGCTGGTCTGGCCGGTGGGCAGGCGACGATCGGGCGCGTGGTGCTGGGTGCTGCCGTGCCTCTCGCCCGCAATTTCTCGTTCCCCGCCGCCTTCGGGATTCGCGACACGGGTTCGATCGACTTGAGCCGGCTCGGCGTGCTGAAGCGGGCGCGTGGCAAGAAGTTACGCACGCTCGGGCTAACCTTCCAGTCGATCCACAAGAGCGAAGCCGAAGCCGCCGTGCTGCCGCTGATCGAAGCGCTCGGCAACACCGACATGCTGGCGGTTATCACCGACCCTGCCGAGCATGCGATGCGCCAGCGTCGGGCCTATTTCGGCTTCTGCGTCGGTGAGATCAATGCCGTGTGGCGCAAGGCCGATGCGTGGCAGTCGGGGTTCAACATGGTGAGCCTGATCTGATGCTCGCCACCCTGATCCAGATCGACGCCTATGATCCGGTGGCTGCCGCAACCGTGACGCTGCGCGCAGCCAGCCACGATCATCCGGCGGTCTGTCATCTGAACGGACAGCTGTGGTGGCCGGCCATCGCCGAGCTACCGAAGCTGCGGTACGATTTCTTCTCGGGCAGCTTCGACGGCGTAATCGATACACCGTCATCGAACCTCACGCTGATGACCGAAGCGTTCCCCACGCTGCCGCGCCTCGCGCTGGCCGATGCCCGGCTGCAGCTCTGGACGGGCGAGGTCGGCGCGGCGTGGGCGGGCTTCACCCAGCGCTTTGACGGGATCGTGACGGGGCAACCCCGGATCGACGAACTGACGGCGGCGATTGAGTTCGCGGTAGATGACCGCTGGCTCGATACGCCGGTGCTCGACCTCTACGCCGGCACGACGGGCATCGAGGGCGAGGCGGCGCAGAAGGGAACGCCGAAGCCGCTCAGCCTGGGCCAGCCACGTTATGCGCCCGGCGTGCTGATCGACAGCGCCAACAACGTCCTGCAGCTGTCGAGCTATGGCACGGTGCAGGGGATCGATACCGCGCTCGAAAAGCTCAATCGCTTCGGCGCCGCGACCGGCAATCATGCCAGCCTCGCTGCACTGGTCGCGGCCGCCATTCCGCCGGGCAAGTGGGCGACGTGCAACGCCCTCGGCCTTGTACGCCATGGCGCTCCGCTGCAGGGCTTGCCCAGCTACATGCTCCGGGGCGATGCCGCCGGCAGTGATGGCTGGGTGCGCAAGCCGGGCCAGCTGATCAAGCGGCTTGCCGAGTTGCGCGGTTTTGTCAGCCGGGTCTCGGAAGCATCGGTCGATGCGCTCGACATATCGCGGCCGTGGAACCTGTCGATTTACCTCGCGGAGCAAGTGACGCTGCGCGACATCATCCAGCGGATCGCGGCCAGCGTGAATGCGGTCGCGGGCGTATCGTGGATGGGGCAGCTGTTTGTGGTGCCTATCGCGATCGGCGCACCGGCAACGACGCTGCGCAGCGACGGCACCGCTTGGCCGCCGGTCGGCGATGTCGCGCAGATCGCGGTCGGGCAACCCTATTGGCGCATGGCGGTGCAGGCCGAACGGACATGGGAAGTTCACGCGCTGAGCGATGTGGCGTTCACGGCCGAGCTGATCGACCGGGGCACCTATGACGCGGGGGAGACCTATCGCGAAGGTCATATAGTCTTCAGCCCCACCACCGGTGCGCGATACCTGTATGTCAGCACGACGCCGACCGCCGGCAACGCGCCGCCGAACGTCACCTATTGGTCACTCTATCAGGCTGCCGATCCGGGTCTGACCGCCGCTCTCGCGACCTTGGCCGATATCGCGAACGATGCGCTGTTGACGCCCGGTGAGAAGCCTTTCCTTATCAGGGAATATGCCGCGATCCTTAATGAGCAGAGCGGTATATCGTCGCAAGCGCTGGCCTACGGGATCACCTCCCAGCGCACCAGCTACAACAATGCGGTCACGACCCTCACAAGCTACCTGGGCGGCCTGACCAGCGCGGTCGCGTGGAACAACCTCACCGGCAACACGACGATTGTCGCGAGTACGTTCCGGACACGGTTCAACGACGTTTATAGCGCCCGGCAAGCCCTGCTCAACAAGATCGATGAAGTTGCCGGCACGAAGGCGAGCTGGTCACTGGTCGACAGTCGGCCGACCGAATTAACCGACGGCCGTATCACCGATGCCCTGAACAGCAACGGCACGGTGAAGTCGAACATGGTCGGCTCGCTCGCCGTACAGGTCGGCGCGCTCGCGACGCGGGCGGGAACGCAGATCGGGTCGGCGGTCGCGGGCTCTGGCGCCTTCGTCAACGTCGGGTCGGCGATCAGCCTGACCATCGATCAGCCGGTTTCGGTGATCATTCAGGCCAATGGCGCGCAAAATTACTCAGGCTCAATCCCCGATCACGAATTCGCGGTCACGATCGACGGGGTGAAATACGGCATGGGATCGTCGGGCGGCGCTGGCGACTATCAGGCGACCTGCGTTGCCGGTGCGATCGTCTCGCTTTCGTCGGGCAGTTACCCGGTCACCTTCATAATTCGCATGCGCTGGCGCGGCGGCGGCGCAGGCATCCTCCTGTCCGATGCGGTGATGACCGTCGATGCAGCAAAAAGGAACAACTGATGGGCAGTTATGTGATGCTCGACCCGATCACGGGTCAGGGCGATATCCTTCACGTTCATGAAAGTGAGCTGGCCGCGAACACCGATAGCGGGCGGCTCATCCCGCTGGAGATCGAGGGCAGCTTTCGCAGCTATGAGATTGCCAAGGATGGCATCAAGGAAAGCTACGACTTCGATGTGATCCGCCGACCTTTGCTGCGCAGGATCGACGCCGAGGCGGCAGCGCGCCGCCCCGTCAAAGACGAGGCGCTGGCGCGCGTCTATGCGGCCAAAGAGGCCGAGGCTCGCGACCTGAAAGGCCCGACGCCCTTCCTCGACGCCGAAGCGCGGTTGAAGGATATCCCCCTCAAGACGCTGGCGGCGCGCGTGATCGAGCGCGCCGAAGCCGACCGCGCTGCCGAACTGGCGCACGCGGTGCCGCTCGAAGCGGTCAGGACGGCGGCCAAGGAAGCGGCCCGGCAGGCGCGCTCGCTCGCCGAGTTCGCGGCCGCCGCAAAGATAGAATGGCCCACCGCCTAATCTTCCACGCACGGGGTAAAATAGATGACGAGAATCCGCGCCCGCTTTTCTGTCGAAGGCGATGTGACGATCTATGCCGGCGAGACCTTTCCGGTCGAACTGACGCTGGTGACCGAAGTCGATGGCGATCCGATCGACCTCACCGATCGCACCTTCGTGATGACGGCGTATCGCGCGGTCGGCGCCGTGGTGCTGAAGAGCGTGTCGGCGGTCGCGGCCGGCGATAGCGTGCTGCTTGCCTTTGTCGGCGCCGATACCGAGGCGCTGTTCGCCGACGCGGTGGAGGGCGCCATGCGGCTTCAGATCGCGGAAGTGGTCGAGGACGGCCGCACCGTGTTGAGCGATGGCGCGCTGTTCGTGTCGCGCTCGCCCGCCCTAAGCCCCGTCGAATCGCCGCCGGTCAGCATCTCGCCCTCGCCCTATGTCGCGGTGACGATCGTGCAGGCGTCGAACCGGGTGAACTTCGTCGAGCGCGGCAGCCCGGCGACTGTCGATGTCGGCGCGGTCGTGACTGTGCCTGGCGGTCAGCCGGCCCGCGTCACTAACGTGGGGACGCGCACCACGGCGGTGCTGGATTTCGAGATACCGCAAAGCGACGCGACGGCCGAGCTGATCGCGGCGAAGGATGACGCCGCCGCGAGCGCGGGCGCGGCGGCAGCGTCGGCGGCGGCGGCTGAAGGATCGGCGGACGATGCGGCCGGGAGCGCGACGGCAGCTGCCGGCAGCGCCACGGCCGCGACGGGCAGCGCCGAGACGGCGGCGGCACAGGCGGCCATTGCCACCACGAAGGCGGGCGAGGCCGCCGGCAGCGCCACCGCTGCGTCGGGCTCGGCGACGGCGGCCGATGCGTCCGCCGATGCCGCCGCCGGCAGCGCCACTGCTGCGGCCGGATCGGCGACGGCGGCTGATGCCTCGGCGGATGATGCCGCCGGCAGCGCCACGGCCTCGGCGGGGAGCGCGAGCGCAGCTGGGGGATCGGCGGCGACGGCAGCGACGCAGGCAGGCATAGCCGCGACCAAGGCCAGTGAGGCATCCGCCAGCGCCGATGCGGCCGATGGCTCGGCGGATGCCGCCGCGACCAGCGCGACCGCTTCAGCGGGCAGCGCGAGCGCGGCTGCAGGCTCGGCCACGACCGCGACCACACAGGCCGGGATCGCCACGGCGAAGGCTGGCGAGGCGGCTGCCAGCGCGGCCGCGTCTTCGGGCTCGGCGGGGGCCGCTGATGGGTCGGCAGATGGTGCCGCCGCGAGCGCGACAGCTGCGGCCGGCTCGGCCACGGCTGCGGCCGGCTCGGCCGAGGATGCGGACGATAGCGCCGCCGCCTCGGCCGCAAGCGCCAGCGCCGCCGCCAGCGCCGCTGCGACAGCATTGGGCCAAGCGGATATCGCCACCACGAAGGCAGCGGAAGCGGCAACCAGCGCCGCCGCCGCCGATGGTTCGGCGGCCGCTGCGGCGACCAGCGCGACGGCCTCGGCCGGCAGTGCGACCGCCGCCAGTGGCTCGGCTGCGACCGCGACGACGCAGGCGGGGATCGCGACAACCAAGGCGGGCGAGGCGGCGGCAAGCGCCGCCGCCGCCGCAAGCGCCGCTTCAACCTCGGCCAATGAGGCGATCGACGCGGCAGATAGCGCCGGCGAGGCGGACGCGAGCGCGACAGCCGCCGCCGGCAGCGCGAGCGCGGCCGCCGGTTCAGCGACGGCCGCGACGACACAGGCGGGTATCGCCACCACCAAGGCCAGCGAGGCGGCGACGTCCGCGACCACGGCCGGGACGCAAGCCGGCATCGCATCCACGAAGGCGGGTGAGGCCTCGGCGAGCGCGGCTGACGCTTCGGGTTCGGCGACGGCGGCGGATGCCTCAGCCGGTGCCGCATCGGCCAGCGAGACAGCGGCCGCCGCCAGCGCGACGGCCGCCAGCGGCTCGGCCGCCACGGCGACGACGCAGGCGGGGACCGCCGCGACCAGGGCCGCCGAGGCGGCGACCAGCGCGACCGCCGCCGCCGGCTCCGCGACGGCGGCCGATGGTTCGGCGGGCGACGCGGCCGACAGTGCGACGGCGGCCGCCGGTTCGGCCGCGACCGCGACGACGCAGGCCGGTATCGCCACCACGAAGGCGAGCGACGCGGCGACCAGCGCGGCATCGGCCGCGACCAGTGCGGGCACCGCCACCAGCATGGCGACCAACGCATCGACCAGCGCGGCGGCCGCTGCCAGCCTTGCCGCATCTGCAGCCGAATCGGAAACCGAAGCCGAGGACAGCGCCACGGCCGCTGCCGGCAGCGCAACCGCCGCCGCCGGTTCGGCCGCGACCGCGACGACGCAAGGGGGCATAGCGACTACGAAGGCGGGCGATGCCGCCACCAGCGCGACGGCCGCCGCCGGTTCGGCGACCGCCGCCGCCGGCTCCGCATCCGCCGCTGCCGCGAGCGCGACCGATGCCGCGACTTCGCAAGGGACGGCGGCGGGATCGGCTGCGGCCGCCGGGGGCAGCGCGTCGGCGGCGGCGGCATCTGCCACCACCGCAACGACGCAGGCGGGCATCGCGACGACCAAGGCGGGGGAAGCCGCTACCAGTGCGTCGGCGGCTGCGCTGTCTGCCGGGCTGGTGATGAACGGCTTTGGGGACGGCGATGCGGCCGCGCCCGCGATCAAGTTCGCGTCCGATCTCGACACCGGCTTCTTTCGCCCCGGCGCCAATAGCCTCGCGCTCGCGCTCGGCGGGGTCGAGACGGTTCGTTTCGATGGCACCGGGATCGGCGTGGGCGCGGCCGCTGCCTATGACTTCGATATCCAGAAGTCGTCGGCCGGGTCGATCGTCAACCGTATCAAGAACTTGGCGACCGGCGCGGCGGCGGCTGCTGCTCTTATGCTCGGGACGGGGACGGCAAATGCCGGTCTCAACCTGTCGTTAAACGACAACAGCGGTGCACCCTTCGCCACCTTCGGCAGCGGCTCGGCTGTAACGGAATTGCGCTCCGAATTCACAAAGCATGTGTGGCGCAATCAAGCGGGCACCGAGTGGATGCGCATCGAGAATGGATCGCTCGGCCTCGGTGTAACGGCGCTGACCGGCTACAGTTTCCGCAATGGCAAGGCCATCACCGGGGCCACAACTTCCGCCGCGCACTTTTCTGATGGAACTGTCCAGTCCGATGTAACGTCTGCATATTATTTTCGCTCACAGGCACAGACAGCCGCCGCGGCCTTCACGCTAAGCGACCTTGTGCACTTCGGGGCCAATCAAAGCACGCTCGGCGCGGGCTCGACCGTAACGCGACAGTACGGATTTTTGGCTTCCGGCACCCTCATCGGCGCTACGAACAACTACGCATTTTACGCGGCGGATGCGGCCGCCGTCACCTCGGGCAAGACGCATTATGCCTATTATACGAACCAGAATGCCGCCTCCGGAGGAGGCGCGACCTACGCTTTCTATGGCGCAGGAAGTGCATTCTCGCGCTTTGACGGCTCGATCAGCATGGGCGGTAGCCCCGAGGCCCGTACCAACTTCTTCAATCAGAAGAATTTATCGGGCTCGACAAGCTCCTATGCCTTCCGTGCTTCGGGTGTAGCGCAATCTGACGTTACCAGCCAAGCTGTCGGTTATTTTTCAAACCTGGGCACTCAGGCCGCATCGTTCACGCTGACAGACCTCGCACAGTTTCGCGCCGATCAAGGCACCATTGGAGCAGGTTCGACCGTAACTAATCAGTACGGGTTTAAGGCGGAACCCGGCCTCACGGGTGCGGCGAATAATTACGGCTTCTTTGGTGCCCTCGCCGCGGCGACAGGCCGCTGGAATGCTTTTATGGTGGGCACGGCCCCCAACCATTTCGCAGGCCATGTGTTAATCGGCACGACCACGATTAGCGATGCTCGCCTGGACGTTCGTGAGGACACCAATTTCCCGATCAAGTGGGGCTCGACCGCCAAGGCCTACGGCATCCTAAGCTACGGGGTTAGTTCGGGTGTTTCGTTCGGCAGCACGACGGGTGAGCCGATCACGTTCAATCCGGGATCGCTCGGCGAAAAGGTACGCTTTCACACTACTGGGCATGTCACGATCGGCACGCCAACGAGCATCGGCAAGCTTACGGTAGTCGATAGCGGCGGAGCCTTGCTCGGCGCGTTTCGCGATTCGGGGGCGAGCGCAGCGCGTATCCTCGTGGGCAACACGCTCGCCGATCTGGTGATGCAGGTGGATACATCCGGGAATGGGTTCATCTACGCAGACACCGGGAAAGCTCTGATCCTCGGCGATGGTGCCACAGCGCGCGCGCGTTTCGAGGGCGGAAACTTCATGCTCGGGGTTACGGCGGTGGGAACTTCCGCCCTGCGCGTCATCGGCCTCGCCAACGGCACCGCGCCTACCACCAACATCAGCGGCGGCCAGCTCTATGTCGAGGCCGGCGCCCTGAAATATCGGGGCTCTTCGGGCACCGTCACCACCATCGCAGCAGCTTAACCAAGGAGACGATCGTGACCAAAATCAAACTCGAACTGGACGTTGAGGCGGTGCAGGGGATCATCAACACCCTCGGCCAGCTGCCGACATCATCGGGTGCCTTTCCCCTGCTGTGCGACATCAAGGCGCAGGCGGACGCGCAGATCGCGGCCGCCAGCGCGGAGGCGTCCGGTGCAGCAGATGTCCCGAACCGGCAGCAGCGTCGCGCCGCGAGCCGTGGCGCCCCCAAGCCCCGCACGGAGAAGGGGGCATGATCAGCTATCAATGGATCGTCGAGCAGATCGACTGCTTTCCCGAGGTAGAAGGCTTCACCAATGTCGTGTCCTGCATCCATTGGCGGGTCAACGGCACGGACGGCACTTATGTCGCGACCCGTTACGGGGCGCAGAATATCCCGTTCGCGGACGACGAGAACTTCACGCCCTATGAGCAGCTTACGCCCGAGGTGGTGATCGGCTGGGCGCAATCGGCGATGGGCGACGCAGGCATGGATGCGGTCATCGAGTCGATCGAAGGCCAGATAGCGGTGCAAGTGTCGCCGCCGATGGTCACCCCGCCGTTGCCCTGGGCCTCGCCTGCCGGCTGATCGGCTCTCCATCATCTGTGTTTTGGCCCGCCTCGCGCGGGCTTTTTATTGCCCGGAGAAGATCCATGAAAACCGCCATTGTCGCGGCCCTGTTGCTGGGCTGCGCATCACCGGCCGCTGCGCGCTCGATCGGCGAGCGGATCGCCGACCTTCCCGACGAACAGAAGGCGGCCGTCGCCGTGTCGGCGATCGACGCCGCCTGGACGGTGCGCTGCCTCGATCGCGGAACGTGCCGCGAAGTGGGGCCGATGGCGCTGGCGTTCGGCCAGCATCCGAACGCGGCGCAGGTGATCGGCACGCGGATGGGGACGATCATCCTGTCGTCGGTCGCCGTGTCGATCGTGCAGGACCGCGACCCCGGCGCGGCCCGCACGATCGCGCGGGTCAACCTGATCGTCACCGGCACCACAATCGGCATCCACTTCAAGCGGGAGTTCTGATCCATGACCGACACGGGGGGCATGTCGGGCGGGGAAGCCGCCGCCGTCGTCACGGCGTCCGGCGGTGTGCTGGCCATCCTTGGCCGAGGTATCGTCTGGGCTATCCGTCATCGCAGGGGCAGGATCGCGCGGCTTGAAGCCAGAGTCGAGCAACTGGCGGGTGGGCAGATTGACTACGTCCGGCAGGTCGATTGCCTAGTCGCGGTGTGTTTCCTTCTCGTCAACGATATCGGCCAGCATCGGCCGGACGCGCCCGTCATCGGGCATGCGAAGGCGCTGATAGGGTCCACCTTTCCTGACTTGCTCAAGCGGGCGTTCCCCAGCGGCACGCTGCCGCCCGACATGCTGGAAACTATCCTGCGAGCGAAATGACCCATCGCTGCACGGCCTAAGCGGGCGGCGGCTCACCATCGACAACTCACACCCTGAAGGAGGTTCCAATGACGACAGCGTCACTGGCATGGATGACGTATGCGCTACAGTTGATCGGGCTTCGCGAGGTGCCCGGACCGGGCAACAGCGCAGTGATAGCCGGATGGCTCAAGGGCCTGAAGGCTTGGTGGTTTGACGATGCAACGCCCTGGTGCGGCGTGTTCGTCGGCCATGTCCTTCAGAAAGCGGGCTTTGCGCTGCCGAAGCATTGGTACCGGGCGAAAGGCTGGCTCGATTGGGGCCGGGCATGTCAGCCCGCCTACGGCGCTGTCTGCATTCTCGATCGCGACGGCGGCGGCCATGTGTTCTTCGTCATGAAGGTGTCCAAGAACTTCGTCTGGGGTGTCGGCGGCAATCAGGGCGACAAGGTCTGCGAGGCCAAGTTCGACCGTGCGCGGGTCCTTGGCTTCCGCTGGCCGGCGACGCTCGCGCTGCCGACCGCGCTCGTGCTTATCGCCGATGGCGGCGGCGCGCTGTCGAGGAACGAGGCATGAGCGGCCTTGTGAACATGCTCAAGGGCATCGGTGACGAGTTCGAGCTTGGAAGGATATTATGGGCAGTCGGCGTCCTGGCGATGATCGTCTATCAGGGCGTCGCCATCTACCTGAACAAGCAGGCATTCAACGCGATCGAGTTTGGCGCTGGATTCGGCTCGATCCTGATAGCAGGGGGCTTTGGCGTGGCGGCGAAGGATAAGGGCGTCGCCAAGGCCAAGGCGGCGACGGAATGATCCCGCCGCAGATCCTCGCGATCGGGGCGGGAGTCGTCCTTCTTGCCGGCCTATTGGGCGGGTGGACCGTCCGCGACTGGAAGGCCGATGCGGACGCGCTGAAAGCGGTCGAGGCACGCGATGCGCTGCGCGAGCGGATGCAGGGCAAGGTCGACGCCGGCGCGGCAAGATATGAGCAAGCCCGCGCCGAGGCCGAACCTGCGACCGTAGAAACTCGCAACACGATCAGGGAGATTTACCGAGATGGCCCGCCTATTCCCGCTGAGTGCAGCGTTCCTGATGCTGTTGCCGTCATGCTCGACGCCGCGCGTATCCGCGCCAACGGTGCGGCTGCAGGCCAATCTGGCGCAGCGATGCCCAGACCTCCCACCGATGCCACCGAGCGACCCTGACCGGGCAGACTGGGAAGCTCAGGTGATCGCCATGTATGGGGATTGCGCGGCTCGGCACTGGTGGACGGTCGCTGCCTGGCCGAAGTAATTCGTCAGGCGGCTGTGGCGTGCTTGATCGTGATTTCCAGCCCGGCGGATTTCAGCGCCTTCAGAAAGGTGTCGAGCGTCGGGTTGCCCGCCTGGCTGAAGGCGCGATAGAGCGCCTGGCGCTTCATGCCGGTGTCGCTCTGCGCCTTCGTCATGCCATTGGCGCGCAGCACGATGCCGATGGCATGCGCGAGATAGCCGGCGTCGCCCTGCTCGATCGCGTCGCGAATAAGTTCATCCTGTGCCGCCGGATCGGTGAAATGCTCGGCGCTGTCATAGTTTTCCAGTGTGATAGCCATGGCTTCGAGTGCCTCCGAAATGGCTGTTGAGGCCGCTCATTCGATTTGAGCGGCCAGTTTCTTTGCGGCTTCGATGTCTCTGCTCTGGGAGCCCTTGTCGCCCCCGTTCAGCAGGATGATCAGTTCGTCGCCGCGACGGGTGAAGTAGACGCGGTAGCCGGGGCCGAAGGCGATGCGGAGTTCGCTGACGCCGTCGCCGACCGACTTCACATCGCCGAGCAGCCCAGCCTCGACCCGCACGATGCGGATACGGATGACGGCCTGCGCCTTGCGGTCCTTCAGACCATCGATCCACTTGGCGAACTGCGGAGTTTGCGTCGTCTTCATTCGTCTCTTTTAAGAGACACCATCTTCACTGTCAACATAAAAGTGACACTCGCTATCTTCGCGCCTTTATCAAACGCTCCCGGTCCTCGGGGCTGGCGAGCGCCCACGCCAGCGGGTTGATCCCAAAGGGCGCGAGACATGCGGCGGGGGCTTTGATGGTGCTGCCGAGGCCGTAAGGCCCCGGCTCGATCCATTGCAACCGCTCCGGTCTCGATCGGCAAATCGCACAATAGAAATGCAGGGGCACATCACGGAAACGATCGCTCCAGCGCTTCTTCTTCCAATGGTCGCGGATCGCCCGCACGTCAAAAATTCTCGCGCGGCCGCACTGGCTGTTCGAGCAGCGCACCAGCATGCGCCCGCCTCCATACAGCTCGCAAAGATCATGCAGGGTGGTCGGTACGCGGCGTGACACAAAATCTCCCTCGCCCGGTGGGCGGGGGCCGGAGCGCGCCAACGCTCCGAGCCGGTGGACAGAACCCACCATGTCCCCATGCGGCCACATGAGTCGCATCCCGCCATCCGGCACCGGACGGCGGAACGAATATGGAACATCGGATATGGAGTCGAGTCTACTTTTCGACGATTTTGTCGCATCTACCCACCCGGCTGCAGCCTATATCGGCGGCAAGCGCCGGCTGGCCCGGCCGATAACCCGCGCTATCGATCGTGTTCCGCACCACACCTATGCCGAAGTCTTCATGGGCATGGGCGGCGTCTTCCTGCGTCGCGGCCGCAAGGCTAAGGCGGAGGTAGTCAACGATTGGTCGGAGGACGTAGCGACGTTCTTCCGCATCCTGCAGCGGCACTATGTCGCCTTCCTCGACATGCTCCGCTTCCAGCTCACCACGCGATCCGGCTTCGAGAAGCTCGCGCGGGTCGATCCATCCACCATGACGGACCTCGAACGGGCGGCGCGCTTCCTCTATCTGCAGCGCCTCGCGTTCGGCGGAAAGGTGGCCGGCCGTAACTTCGGCGTGAGCCCCGGCGAACCGGCCGGCTTCGACGTGACGAAGCTCGGCCCGCTGCTCGAAGCGATCCATGAGCGGCTCGCCGGTGTCGTGATTGAGCGGCTGCCGTGGCAGGACCTGATCGGCCGCTATGACCGACCCGAGACGCTCTTCTATCTCGATCCGCCATATTACGGCAGCGAGGGCGACTATGGCCGCGACCTGTTCGATCGCGGCCAGTTCGCGGTCATGGCCGATATGATGCGCGCCATGGCTGGCACCTTCCTGCTGAGCATCAATGACCATCCGGATATCCGCCGCACGTTCGACGGGTTCGCAATGGTCGAACTGCAGCTGATCTATTCGATCGCCGGCGGTGGCAATGAGGTTGAGGCACGCGAACTGATCATCAGCAACCTGCCGGCCGATCGCCTGGGCGAGCTGTTTCCAGGCACCGGATAATTTTACAGGGTGTCGCTAAGCTATTGAAAGGATAGCGCGGCTTTTTGCAGGGTTTTACATCGAAATCCGCAGAAAGCCGCCAATCCGGGGAGCTTGGAAGGCTAGAGCATTACCACTATGCTACGCCCGCGCCGGAGGCCGGCCTGATAGCCGAAAACGGAGGCTCTCTTCAACCCGCTTAATGGATCAGCGAGCCCCAGGCCGCCGCGCTGAGCGCGAGGCAGGCGCCGGTGGCGGAGGCGGCCATCAGCCCCCGTCCCGCAAAGGCCAGAATCGGCGCGTCAGGGCGCTGCTCGCGGCGGTTGCGCGAAAGGCTGGGCAGCACGAACATGACCAGGAATCCATAGACCGATATGAAGAAAACCAGCATCAACACACCCCCAAGTCTGCTGTTGTGATGCAACGACCACAAGCCATTTGAGTCGGTCAATCGCCTTGGCAGCGCTGGGTTAAGATTGTTCCCTAACATGCGGCCAAACGTGCCGAAGGCCGGTCATTGCGCGGCGAGAAGGATCACACGGACGCCGCGATCGGCAGGTTCATAATCCACCGTCGCCCGCAAGGTCTGGGCCATTGCGGTGATCAGCTTGGTTCCCAGGCCGGTGCCCTGCGCCGTGCCCGAGGCGGGCATGCCGCAGCCATCATCCTCGACCCGCAGGCAGAAGCGGTCGCCGCCGGCGTCGGTCAGCGTCACCCGCACTTCACCCCCGCTGTTCGCGGCATAGGCGTATTTGCAGGCGTTGGTGACGAGCTCGGTAACGATGATGCCCAGCGCGACCGCCTTGTCGGTGGCGAGCTTGAGCGGTTCCGCGGCCAGGCGGATATCGCGCGGCGCTTTCGGGGTCGACCAGGTGTCGCCCAGTTCCTCAACCAGCGATCCGAGATAGTCAGCCATGTCGACCGCCTCGACCGAGGCCGAGGTGTAGAGCCGCTTGTGGACCTGCGCGATCGCGGCGATCCGGCGCTGGGTATCATCGAGCGCGGCCTTCGCGGCCTCATCGCCATCGCCCAGCGTGCGCGACTGCATGTGGACGAAGGCCGACACCAGCTGAAGGCTGTTGGCGACGCGGTGGTTGACCTCCTGAAGCAGCATATGAAGCCGATCGTTGGTTTCACGCAGCTGCGCCTCGGCGGCCTCCTTCTCGCGGCGCAGCCGTCCGGTCGCCAGCGCCTGGGCGATCGACTGGCCGAGCAGGTCGAAATAATCCTCGTTGACGGTCTTCACGACATAATCGATCGCGCCCGCCTTCAACGCCGCGACCGCGAGCTGGCTCTCGTCAGATCCGGTTACGAAGATCACCGGCGGCGGCTCGGGGAGCGCTTTCAGCGCCGACAGCGTCTGCAGCCCGTCCTGTCCCGGCATATAATGGTCGACCGCGACCAGATCGAACGCCTCGGCCGTCGCCATCGCCACGCCCTCCGCTCCGCTGCCCGCGCTTTCCACGCGATAGCCGAGCCGCTTCAGCGCGCGCGCGGTCAGCCGCCGCAGGCCTTCGTCATCGTCGATATAGAGAATAGCTGGGGGCGTGTCGGTCATCAGCCCTCTTCGACGTCCGGCACCTGGATCACCGACAGGAACAGGCCGAGCTGGCGGATCGCCGCAGCGAAATTCTCATAATTGACCGGCTTGGTTATGTAGACGTTACAACCCAGATCATAGCAGCGCTGGATCTCCAGCTTGTCGTCGGTGGTGGTGAGCACGACGACCGGCGCGCGGCGCAGCGGGCTGCCCTCGCCCTTGATCTTGGCCAGGATATCGGTGCCGCTCATGTCGGGCAGGTTGAGATCGAGCAGGATCAGCGCCGGGCCGCCATGCACCGGCCCGCTCGCATCCTCATAGAGGAAGTTGAGCGCCGAGGTGCCGTCGAGGAAATGATGAATCGTGTTCGAGATACCGGCGCGACGGATATTCTTCTCGATCAGGCGGGCATGACCCTCGTCATCCTCGATCATCACGATATTCACGGGCTGCTGGGCGTTCATGCCTTTGCCTTTCTCACGTCAATGCTGCTTTCTCGCCGGCGAACTCCGCGGGCAAGTTGAGGGTGAAGGTCGCCCCGACATCGAGATCGGAGTCGACGGTAATAGTGCCGCCGAGACGATAGGCCAGCGCACGGACATGCGCGAGGCCAATTCCCTCTCCCGGCCGATCCTGGACGCCCGAGCGGCGGAACAGATCGAATACGCGCTCATGATCGCGCCTGTCGATCCCACGCCCATTGTCGGCGACGTCGACCAGAACGCGGCCATTCAGCTGGCGCGCGGCAATCGAAATCTCGCCGGCGCGGCCGGGCTTCATATATTTGACCGCATTCTCGACGAGGTTCGACAATATCTGCTCGATCGAGAGCCGATCGCTGACCACTTTCGGCATGTCCGGCGCGATCGTGACGGCGATACCATGTTCGTCGATCTGGTGGCGCAAGCCGTCGACCACGCTGCTGGCGAGCTGGTCGAGCGCGATCGGCTCGATCGTGATCGTGCGGCGGCCCTGGCGGGACAAGGTGAGGATCGCGTTGATCAGCCGGTCCATCTTCTGGGTCGATCCGCGGATGAAGCCGATCGCCTCAGGCAGATCCTCGCGCACCGCGCGGCGCACCTCCTCGTCGACCAGCGCAGGGGCTTCAGCCTCGACCCGCCCGATCATGAGGTCGAGCGGTTCGATTGCGGCATCGAGTTCGGCGGTGAAACCCATCACGTTGACCAGCGGCGAGCGCAGGTCGTGGCTGACGATATAAGCAAAGCGCTGAATCTCGTCATTGGCGCGCTGGAGGTCGGTGGTCCGCTCGGCCACTGCGCCTTCGAGATTCTGGTTGAGCGCGCGCATCTGGTCACGCGATGCGAGCAACTCGCCGGTATAGCGGCGGATGACCCAGATCGATCCGATCGCGACGGCGATGAGCAACAAGGCCGTCAGCGCGAGCACCGCATAGAAAGTGCGCCCCAACGCGATGCGTGACGCGTCACGCGCGACCAGCAGACGGCGCTCCTCGACCAGCATCTGCATCGCCAGCGCCTCGACCTTGCCGGCCAGTTGCTGGCGCTCGCGCTCGGATATCGCCACGCGCTGGGCGCTCGACCCCATCGACGCCTTGAAAAGGCCATCGAGCGTGCCGGCCATCGCCGACAGCCGCACCACGCGATTCTGCTGGACCGGATTGTCGATCGTAAGCCGGCCAACCCTGGCGATGCCGTCAAACAGCCGCCGGGACGCTTCCGGATAGGTCGCCCCGCTATCGCCGGCGAGGCCCAGGACAAAGCCGCGCCGCGCGCTGCGCATCTCTTCCAGCGCCAGGCGGATACCCGACACGCCGCGCTCGACCTCATGGGTGTGATTGACCAGCCCTGTCTGCTCCTCGCCCTGCACCATCACCGCGACGGAGGTGATTCCGGCGAGCGCCACCGCCGCAAAGCCAAGGATGATGAACAGCAGCACGCTGCGCGCGAAACGCCGCTCTTCCCGTCTTTCGCTGGTCTCTGGAGCTCCAATCATCGCCGCCTGCGTAACGGTGCGCGGCAAAGCTGCCAAATGATTTCAGGAAATCAGCGGCTTGCGTGCAGGAGGACACGGTCCATCCGTGCTTTTGAACACTTTCGCGATGTCAGCCGAGCAATATCTCGTTATGCGCGGCGCCCGACGGCATCATCGGATAGCAATTGGCGAGCGGCGCGACCCGGCAATCGACCAGTACCGGACCGGGCGTGTCGATCATGCGCAATATCCCGGCGTCGAGATCCACCACCTCCTCGATCCGCAGGCCGGTCCAGCCATAGGCTTCGGCGAGCCGGACGAAATCGGGCAGCACGGTCGACACGCTTTCGGAATAGACCCCGCCATGATGAAGTTGCTGCCATTGGCGGACCATGCCCATATGGCCGTTGTTGAGGATGAACAGCTTGACCGGCAGGCCATATTGCACCGCGGTCGCCAGTTCCTGGATATTCATCTGGACCGACGCCTCACCCGCGATGTCGATCACGAGCGCGCCCGGAAAGGCGATCTGTGCGCCGATCGCGGCAGGCAGGCCGTAGCCCATCGTGCCGAGCCCGCCCGAGGTGAGCCAGCGATTGGGCGCGTCGAAGCCGACATGTTGCGCGGCCCACATCTGGTGCTGCCCGACCTCGGTGCTGATGATCGGCTCGCGGCGATGGGTCAGCTCGTGGAGCCGGCGGATCGCGTGCTGGGGCAGGATCGCGCCCGTGGCGGGCTGTTCATAGGCGAGACACTCCGCCCCGCGCCATTCGCCGATCGTCGCCCACCAGCCGTCGAGTGCGCCGGGCGCGGGCGGCGCCACCGCGTCGCATAGCGCATCGAGCACGTCCGCCGCGTCGCCGACTACGCCCACGTCGACCGCGACGATCTTGCCGATCTCGCTTGGGTCGACATCGATATGCACCTTCTTCGCATGGGGCGCGAAATCCGCCACGCGCCCGGTGACGCGATCGTCAAAGCGCGCGCCCACGCACAGCATCAGGTCGCAGCCATGCATGGCGAGGTTCGCCTCATAGGTGCCGTGCATCCCCGGCATGCCCAGCCATTGCGGGTCCGATGCGGGGAAGGCGCCGAGTCCCATCAGGGTCGACGTCACCGGTGCTCCGGTCGCCTGCGCGAAGCGGCGCAGCAGCGCGGCCGCGCGCGGCCCCGAATTGATCACGCCGCCGCCGCTGTAGATCAGCGGCCGTCGCGCCTCCGCGAGCAGCGCCGCGACCTGCGCGATCAGTGCGAGATCGGGGGACGGGACAGGCCGCACGGTCAGCGCGGCGATCTCATCCTCGAAGACATGGTCGGGCGCGACCATCGCCTGCACATCCTTGGGCAGGTCGATCAGCACCGGTCCGGGCCGACCAGCCGTCGCGAGGTGGAGGCAGCGGCGCAGCATCGGACCAAGCTCACCCGGCCGGCGCACCGCGACATTATATTTGGTGGCGGCGCGCGACAGCGCGATCGTGTTCGCCTCCTGAAAGCCATCGGTGCCGAGCAGCGCGCGGTTGACCTGCCCGGCGATGCACAGCACCGGCACCGAATCCATCAGCGCATCGGTGAGCCCGGTGATCGTGTTGGTCGCTCCCGGTCCAGACGTGACCAGCGCCACCCCGATCCGCCCGCTGGCGCGTGCATAGCCTTCGGCGGCGTGGATCGCGGCCTGCTCGTGACGGACAAGCACATGACGGATCCGATCCTGCCGCGCGAGCGCATCGTAGAGCGGCAGCACCGCGCCACCCGGATAGCCGAAGATCGTGTCGATGCCGGCATCGGCAAGCAACGCGAGCAGGTAGGCCGCGCCGCTGCCTTCAGCCGGCTCCGCCCGCGCCACCGGCGTCGCGAGCGCGCTCACGGCGCGTCAGCCAGTGCATCGGCACGCCGCACGCCCGGTATCTGGCGCATCTTGGCGAGCAGCCTGCCGCCATTGTCAGCCGCCGGGGGCAGTGACATCGTTACCGTCATCGTCCGGCCGTCACGGGCAAGGTCCATGCGGCGCGGAAAACGGTCATGCGTCACCAGCAGGTCGAGCAGCCGGCTCGTCACGCCCAGATCGACGTCCGCCTCGATCTCGATGGCGGTCGCCGGCAGCGGGGCGTCGGCAAGCGGCATGGCGGCAATGGTCACGGTCTACCTTCCTGTGGTGGAAGGAGGCTTTTACACGAAAATCCCGGAAAATCCGTTCCTCAATTCGGCCAAATCGCGTCTTCTTGTGTTTTATGTTTCGCTTTTTCGCGATTTATGAGAATGTTATTGCATGAAACTCGACAACTACGAACGCAAGATCCTCGCCATTCTCCAGGAAGACTGCACCTTGTCCGCCGCCGAGGTGGCGGAACGCGTCGGGCTTTCCACCACCCCATGCTGGCGGCGCATCCAGCGGTTGCGCGAAGCGGGGATCATCGCGCGGCAAGTGGCGCTGGTCGATCGGCGCAAGGTCGGTCTCAACGCTCAGATATTCGCGCAGGTGAAGCTCAACGCCCATGGCCGCCAGCATCTCGATGAATTCACCACCGCAATTCGCGGCTTTCCCGAGGTGCTCGAAGCCTATGTACTGATGGGGCCGGTCGATTTCCTGCTGCGCATCGTCGCCGCCGATATCGAAGCCTATGAGCGCTTCTTCTTCGACAAGCTCAGCCGGCTGCAGGGCATTCAGGAAATCAACTCGATCGCCGCGCTGTCCGAGGTCAAGGCCACCACGGCGCTTCCGCTGGACGCGGTATAGGCCTGTCCGATGCGGTGCGGCGGCTCCCCCGCCTGTGCGGAGCGGACTATCCGAGCCTTTCGGCGTGCCAGCGGAGATGGTCCTCCATGAAGGTGGAGATGAAATAATAGCTGTGGTCGTAGCCGGGCTGGATGCGCAGGGTGAAAGCGATCCGGGCATCGGCGCAGGCGGCGGCGAGCAGGCTGGGTTTCAGCTGTTCGGCGAGGAAGCCGTCGGCCTCGCCCTGGTCGACGAGCAGCTCCTTCACCCGCGCGCCATCCTCGATCAGCGCGACCGCGTCATGCTTGCGCCAGGCCGCCCGGTCGGGACCAAGATAGCCGCCGAGCGCCTTATGTCCCCAGGGCACCTGCCCCGGCGCGACGATCGGCGCGAAAGCCGAGACCGCGCGGTAGCGGTCTGGATAGGTCAGCCCGATCGTCAGCGCGCCATGCCCGCCCATCGAATGGCCGAGGATCGACTGGCGCGTCATGTCCGCCGGGAAATGCTCCGCAACCAGCGCGGGCAGCTCTTCGGTGACATAGCTCCACATCTTGTAATGCTTCGCGAAGGGCTCCTCGGTCGCATCGACATAGAAGCCCGCGCCGAGGCCGAAATCATAAGCCCCCTCGGGATCGTCCGGGACGCCCTCGCCGCGCGGCGAGCTATCGGACGCGACGAAGATCAGGCCGAGCTCGGCGCAGGCGCGGCGATAGTCGCCCTTCTCGGTGACATTGGCGTGGGTGCAGGTCAGCCCCGACAGATACCAGACCACCGGCAGCTTCTGCCCGGGGGCATGCGGCGGCACATAGATGCTGAACGTCATACCGGTGCCGGTGGCGGCAGAAGCGTGCTTGTACACGCCCTGCACGCCACCGAAGCTGACGCTCGTCGATACGATGTCGAGTGCCATGCCGCGCCTTATGCCGCAGTAAAGGTGTAGGCACAGACCTTGTTGCCGGCCGGGTCGCGCAGATAGGCCGCATAAGCGCCGGGGAGATGACCGCGCGGACCGGGAAGACCTTCGCAAACGCCACCCGCAGCGAGACCCGCAGCGTGGAAGCTGTCGACATCGGCGGAGCTGGCGGCTGCGAAGCCGAGCGTCACGCCGTTGCTGGAAGGCGCGTCGCCATTGCCGGGCTTGAGCACCAGCAACGCCGGCTTGTCCTTGCCGTACAGCATGATGCTGTCGCCGAACGGCCCGAGATTCTTCACGCCCAGCGGCGTCAGCGCCGCATCGTAGAAGGACGTCGACGCGGCCAGATCGCTGGCGCCAACCGTTGCGTGCGAGAACACGCCGTCACCCGAAATCACTGCCATTATATCCTCCTGGTTGAAATTGGCTTCAGAACAGCACGACGCTGCGGATGCTTTCGCCGGCGTGCATCAGGTCGAAGCCCTTGTTGATGTCTTCGAGACCCATGACATGGGTGATCATCGGGTCGATCTCGATCTTGCCGGTCATGTACATGTCGACGATCTTCGGCACGTCGGTGCGGCCCTTGGCTCCGCCGAACGCGGTGCCGCGCCAGTTGCGGCCGGTCACCAGCTGGAACGGACGGGTCG
>NZ_LARW01000108.1 GCF_000971055.1 Sphingomonas sp. SRS2 | reverse complement strand
CCTGCCCGATAGCCGGAATATGGATGGTATTATCGCAGCGGAGAGCCGCATGCAGTGAAAGCTGCACGTGCGGTTCGGCGGGGGGATCAGGGCTGACTCTCTGAGCAGCACCAATCCTACCCGACTGGAAGAAAGCATGGGACCATGCGAGGATGGCTGCCCCGAGAGCATCCTCAACCTGCTGACCTCAACCGACAATGAAAACGCTCTCGACTGGCGTCGGCGGTGCCTCGCCAAGCTGCAGCAACGCACGCGCAAGGTCGAGGATGGCGATCGGGTCAAGCTGGCCGACGCCCTCACATTCACCGATGGCCATGTCGGCGACGAATTCATCGTCCAAAAGCGTGGCCGCCGCATGAGCTTTCGCGATCCGGATACGCTGTGTAGTTACCGGATCAGTCGCTTCATGGAACGGCGCTGGTCGATCGTTCCTGTGACCAAGGTTCACAAGACCATCTTCGCTTGAACCGTCCCTCCTGTAACATGCCTCCTTGAAGAGGATTTACGATGCTTGCTGGTTTGCCTGCCGCTCCGATATCGCCGAAGCGCGGTATCCTTTGCAGTCGCGAAAATGCGCTGCGCGTCGCCTCCCGGATCTTCTATGCCCAGACCAGACCGGTCAGCATCATCCGGACCTGCGACCCACTCCAGCCCTTTCGCGTTTCGACCTCGCCCGGACGCGACGAGAATGTCGTCGTGGAGATGGTGTCGTGAAACGGAACATCCTCCTTCTCGGCCTCGCGATGGCCTCCTGCGGTGCCGCGCCCCAGCCACCAGAGCGTGCGACGTTCGAGGCCGAGGCGCGCGCGCTCGACGGTGACACGGTCGCGGTCGATTTCCGTCTGCTCGGGGTCGACGCGTTCGAGCGCAGGCAGCTTTGCGAGCGCGCCAATGCTTGCTGGCAGTGCGGCAAGACCGCGCAGGATTTCGCCGCCAGAGCCCTGCGCGACAAGACCGCCATCATCCAGCTTACGCCCAGCACAAGCTATGGGCGCCCGGTTGCGGTGGTGACGGTTGATGGCGAGGATCTTGGGGAGATGATGATCCGCGCCGGCCTTGCCGTTCCCGAAGGCAAATATCTGCGCGGCGATCCCGAGCGGGCGTCGCGCTACGAGGCCGCTTTCACACAGGCCGAAGCGAAGAGGGCAGGGGCCCTTGCCGGCCGATGGATCGCCCCATCGAAATGGCGCCATGGCGAGCGACTGGCGTGCGAGCGGTGACCTTGTCCGAAGCGCTGGACCGGATTCAGGTTGGTGCGCGTGCCCGTCGCGGCGGTTGGCACAATGGCCTGCTCTACATCTATGTCCCCCGCGCCGGCGGCATTGCCGAGCCGTTCCTGCGCTATCGCCAAGGCAGCGATACGCTGGAACAGCCTTATCCGCCCCGGCGTGCCGACTGGTTCGCTGATGATTGGCTGATCGTCACCGAGGAGGGGGAGCCGGACAGCTCCGCCGATGGAAAGGCGCCCGCCGCTTCCGAGCCGGTCAGACCAGAAGCGTCGGATCCTCCCACCACGACGGACCCTGCGTGAAGTCGCCAGACTGTGCGACCAACGGACCATCCGGCGCGTCTGCCACATAGGGGTTTGTGAGCGGCATCACCCGCGCCTTGAGGCGCTGCATCTCTCCAGCCACGCGGCCGCGCCGCTCGAGCACATCCTCGAGCCACATCAGATCGTCGAGCATCCCGACCACGCCGCGACCGGCAAGGCAGAAATAGATGCACCGCTGGAAATCATCGGCGCCGTCGTTCGCCAGGATCGCAGTGAGCTTCGCCTTGCCCGCCGGGATGCCCTCATGGACCCAGCTGACGGCTTCGCGTACCTCGCGCACCGAATAATAGGCATCCTCGACATGCATGCCGATAGCCGCGTTCGCGATCATGCGGCGCGTGGGGCGATTGTCAGCATCAAGCGACGCATCGCGCAGGGTGATGTCGAGATCGAAACGATCGTGAAACACGGTCTTCTTCATGGCGCACCTCCTGGCGGACGGAACGTAACGGGAACAATCAGCGCCGTCAAGCCGACGCCCACGGGAAGAGATGAGGGGGAGGGGGCCGGGCAAATCACTTCCGGAGATGAGCAATGTCCTTCGAATCTTCCGCGCAGCCTGTCGCGTCCATCTGGGGCGGCATCGCCACCGCCGATCAAATCCTGCCCGGCGTCTGGCATGTCAGCACAGCATCCCACGGTGGCCTGATCCTGTCGGCGCAGCGACAGGAGGCGATGCCCGGCGCATTGCGGCTCGAGGGAATCCACTATGAGGAGGATGTCGACTGGAGCCTGGTCTACCTCGCATTCGAAGCTGAGCTGAAGCTCCTGCGACGGCCCGGAATGGCGGCATCGCTTCAGCTTGCGCATGATATCGCCCGCAACTGGCACCCGCGGCGCTACGGCGACTTCACAGGTATAGCTGTCGCGCCACGCGACAGCTACGTCATGCGCCGCCGCGCAGCTTATCAGGCCGTGATCGGCGAGATCGTCGTCACCGCTGCCTTCGGCACCCACGAGGCCTGGGTCCCAGCGGGCAAGACGGGATTGATCGGGCGCCGCGTCGCAAGCGTCGATCATCTGGGATGGGCCAAATATGACGGTCCCGACGTTCGCGCGCTGGTCGATGCGGCCCGCTACGACAGCGGCAACATCGTCAACAGTTTCGCCGCGATCGGTGCCGAGCTGATCTGATGTCGATCGAGATCATCATCGGCTTGCCGCATCTGTGCGAAGGTCCGCTCCTCTCCCGGGCACGTGCCCTGCAACAGCCGGTGCTCATCTCCGCGAACTGCCTGTCCATATGGTCGACGCGTCGAGGCTGGCGCGAATGGACGGGCTGGAAGCTTCATCATCTCGCCAATGCCCATAGCCTTCACAGCCTCGTGCTCGATTCTGCTGGTTATGCTGCGATGTCAGTCTACGGCGGCTTTCCCTGGACCGTCGATTCCTATGTCGCGCTCGCCGCCGCCTTCCCGTTCCGGTGGTGGGCCAGCCTCGACTATTGTGTCGAGCAGGGCGTCGCCCGCGATCGCGAAGAGGTCATCGACCGGCTGTCCCGCACCATCCGCGCCAACCGCGATTGCCGGCAGCGTGCCGCGGATCTCGGCATAACCGACACCCTGATGCCCGTGATCCAGGGCCGCCTTCCCGAAGACTATGAGCGCTGCATCGACGCGCTCTGGGGCATGATGAAGCCTGGCGCGATCATCGGCGTCGGCTCGATGTGCCGACGGGAAATCGACGGCCCCGAAGGCCTGATCGCCGTCATCGATCATCTCGATCGTGTTTTGCCGAAGGGCGTCCGCCTTCACGCATTCGGGGTCAAAGGCCCGGCGATCCCCTACCTCCTGCCGTTTGCCCACCGCATCGCCTCGCTCGACAGCCAGGCCTACGGCGTCAGTGCGCGCCGCGAGGCCCATCAGCGGCGCATCTCCAAGTCCGACCAGCTCGTGGCGGATCATATGGAGCACTGGCTCCACACCCAGCGCGCCCGCCTGTCTGAATCTGCCCGGCAGCTTCCCGTCCGCGCACCGGCGATGCCCGACCCCAGTCCGAGCGATGCCTGGGAGGCCGCGATCGCGCAGGCGCGCAGCGAGATCCGCGCCCTCATCGAATCCGGTGATCTCGATCACGACGAGCTGACAGCGCCGTGGATCGAGCAATGGGCCGCCGACATCTACCGCGACCGTCGCGCCGCCTGATCGAGGGGAGGGGGAAGGCCGAGGGCAAGCGAAGGGGCAGTTGAGAGCCGCTCCCGCGACCAGAGGAGCCCTCCCATGCTGCAACCACACGCCATCACCGAGCGCGTCTTTCGCCATGGCCATCTCGCGTGCGGGATCGGCGCCGGCGCCAAAGGCTTCAACATGGCCAATCCGCGTGTCGGCAACTTGCGCGGCCGCTTCGAATGTGCCGGCGGCATCGACGTAGATCCCGGCGCGATCACCAACTTCGAACACATGACCGGCGTGAAGGGCACGGTCATGGACCTGTTCAGCCGCGACCAATATCGCGCCTTCCACGGACGCGATCCCGGCCCTGAATGGCGAGAAGCCGTTCCCGACGATATCCGCGAGGTGTTCGGCCGACTCGACGTCGCCTTTGCGAGCTTCCCGTGCAAGGGCTTCAGCAGCCTGCTGTCGCAGTCGATCAGCCTGACCGACAAATATCAGGCGCTCAACGCCCTCACGCTGCGGGGAATCTGGCTGCTCCTCGAGGCCTATCGCGACGATCCGGTCGCGGCGATCATCTTCGAGAATGTTCCGCGCATCGCCACCCGTGGCCGGTGGCTGCTCAACCAGATCGAAGCGCTGCTCCGCTCGTTCGGCTACAGCGTCAACGAGGATACGCACGATTGCGGCGTGATCGGCAATCTGGCCCAAAGCCGCAAGCGTTTCCTCCTGATTGCCCGCTATCCCGAGAAGCTCCCCAACTACATCTACCAACCCCGCGAACACCGCCTCCGCGGTGTCGGCGAAGTCATCGGCAAGCTACCGCTTCCGGGCGATCCTCGCGCCGGTGTGATGCACCGCGTCCCGGCGCTGCAGTGGAAGACCTGGGTCCGCCTCGCCTTCGTCGAGCCCGGCAAGGACTGGCGCTCGCTCAACCGCCTCGCCGTCGAGAACGGCGTGCTGCGCGACTTTGGCATCATTCCGGAGATGGCGCTGCGCGACAACGCTTACGGCGTCTGCCGGTGGGACGATCGCGGTCCGCTGATCACGAGCGCGCGGGCGCCCGGGCAGGGGCGCTTCTCGGTCGCCGATCCGCGGGCAATCTCGAGCCGCGAGGGTTCGGGCTTCCTGGGTGTCAATCGATGGTCCGGCACGGTCGGCGTCATCAGCTCGCGCGGGCTGCCGACCAATGGCAGCTACTCGGTCGCCGACCCTCGCTATGGCGAGCGTGATCGCGACAGCACGCTTGGCGTTGTCCGCTGGGGCGCCGCGTCCGGCGTGATCCAGGGCAAGAGCGGGCCCACCAACGGGGCCTTCTCGGTGGCAGATCCTCGCCCGACCTATGGATTGGCGACGCATCGCTACGTCCTCGGCGTCCTGGGCTGGGAAACAACGAAGGGCGTCGTCACCGGCTCATCCAGGCCGACCAGCGGCGCGCATTGCGTTGCCGACCCGCGCATCGATGGCCATCCCGCTAGCGTCCAATGCGGGGTCAAGACCTGGCTCCAGCCCGCAGGCGTCGTCACCGCGAACATGTGGGTCGGATCGGGGCCCAACTCGGTGGCGGACCCGCGCATCGACGGCCGTCCTCGTTTCAACAACACCTATCGCATCGTCGGATTCAAGGATCCGTCGCCGACGGTCGCGGGACCCGGCGGACCTGCAGGTGGACTGTCGGTAGCGGATCCGCGCGCGCCAGCAGGACGCCACGTGAACGGCAAGTACCGCGTCACCGGCTACGATATGGTCGCCAACGCAGTCATCGGCGCCAGCACCACCGGGATGGGCGCCTTCGTCGTCGCCGATCCGAAATATGCCGGCACCAGCCTTGGCCAGCACCATAACAAGATGCGCGTCGTGCCGGCGTCGGCGCCGTCACCCGTGGTCACGACATCCGATCGCGTCGGATCCGGCGCGCTGTCGGTCGCGGACCCGAGGCCTGTCTGTCTCATGCGACCCGACCGCGACTCATCTGTGACGCAGGGCCATTATGGTGTTGCCGACTGGTCGAAGCCGACGGGCGCGGTGCCGGCCTTCGCCAAGAATAACAACGGGCCGTGGTCGGTTGCCGAACCGCGCGACGTGCCGATCGACGACGAGCCGGTCGCGCTTCCCAACCCCGACGACCGACTGGTCGCGCGCATCATCGCCCTCGACGAAACCTGGCACCGACCCTTCACCTCGATAGAGCTGGCCTCGATCCAGGGGCTGTTCGACCCCGAGCAGTCATTCCCGCAGCACATCCTCGATCGCTGCAAATCCTTTGACGAAGTGCTGGCCGCCGGCTTCGGATTTCAGCTCGAAGGCGGTTCCGACGCTACGAAACGCGAATGGACCGGGAACGCTGTCCCCCCGCCGTCGGCGCAGGGCATCGCCGAGACCATCGGCGAGGCGCTCCTGCTCGCGGCAGAAGGCGCGACCTTCACTCTATCGGCGAGCGAGATCTGGGTGAAGCCCGGCGCGCTCGCGCTCGTGGTCGACAATCGCCAGGCCGCTTTCGACATAGACTCGTTCGACATGCGCTCGATAATGGGCCAGCTCCAATGACCGGCCGCTCGAACCGGGCCGAGGTTCGCAACCCGATCCTCGGTCTGCCGTCAGTCGCCTACCTCCGCGCGCTCGACCCCGCCGCCCGGCACGCCCTGCAGGCCGTGCTTCTCGATATCCAGCGCGACGCACGCCAACGCGCCGAAAAGAGCTGGCTCAGCCGGAAGCCGCCGGTCGCAGCCTATTGGGCCGCATGCGGTGTCTATGCCGGCCATATCGCGCGCGCGATCGGACCCGGCCCGGGCCGCCGACGTCGCTGATCACGCCGCCATCGAATCTCTCGCCCGCTGCGAGGCCGGGGATATTGCGGCCCCAACCATGGAGACCCCGTCATGTTGATCGAATTGCGAAAGCTCAAAATCATCAAGGAGCTCTCCGAGGAAACGCCGTGCTACACTGCCGAGATCTGGATTGACGGCAGGTTGGCCTTCCACGCCACCAATCGCGGGCACGGCGGCATGGACGACTATCATCAGGTCGGCTCGACCACCGAGGCCGAAGTCAATGCCTGGCTGAAGGCCAACCGCCCCGTGCGCGCCTTTCACGGGACCGAGCTGGAGCCCGATCTCGAAAGTGAAGTCGCCCGCCTGATGGACGAGGCCGAGAACATCAAGGTGCTCCGCCGCCAACAGCGCACCAGGATCATCACCATCGAAGATGGGAAGGTCTACACCTACCCGCTGAAGAACAGGCTCGCTGCAAGCATCATCGCTGCCATCAAAGCCAAGAAGCCGGACGTCGAGATCGTCAACGAAACCGGCGACGAGGGCCTGAAACGTGCGGTCCGAATCCTGCAGGAGCAGTCGGCTTTAGCTGACGGCGGGACGCGCTAGACCAGGTCCTGCTGCAGCGAGGCCGTGGGTGTGGCCTTGGCATCGCTCATGTAGAGCCTCGCTTTGTGGGGTGTGGGAAAGATACGGATCCCTAGCGCCTGCAGCACATAGATGATGTCGAGCGTCAGAACTGGCGCATCGGGAGCGAGGGACGATCCAGAGGAGTGGCTCGGCGATACCGGCCGACGCTCGCCGTCGATCTCGTGCATTAGCACGCGGCCCTCGATACAGAACGCCGACACGTCGCAGAATATCTCTGCCTGAACATCCGCCGGCATGACCAGATCGCCGAATTCGCGGGCCGCAAACGCCCGGTGGCATCCATCGACCATGCTATACATATCCGGCAGGCCGGGCAGGTGAATCCGGGTCAATTTGACACGCTCGCCACGCAGTCCGTCTCGGTGGCAACGCACTGCGTCCACCATGCCATCAAACCGCCAAGGCTGCGCCAGAACATATTTTGTCTCGACATCCACCTGTTCCGGCAGCTGCAATTCGACCCGTTTGACGGCGATCGCGTTCACGGCCGCGACGAACAGATCGACCTGGATGGGTCCGATGACCGACATCACAGCGGTCGAGCTGGGGCCAGCCTTCCGCTCATTCTCAAGGCCGACCATCGGGGTCCCGGGCAGGCGGAGATCCGTTACGCCGGCCCGCAGGCATTCCATAATGTCGATGCCCAAGGCGATCTCCTCCATTTTGGATGGAATCTAGCGTAACCGCGTTAACCATTGCTGACCACTGCCTGCCGAGGGTCTGACGTCACCGCGTCCCAAGCCTGGCACCTGTGATCGAACAGAAAGGGGAGGGGGAGCGAGCCGGTCGAGCGAAGAAGCGCTCGAGACCGGAGGTTTCGCCCATGCCGTACGACATCACGATGCGCCATCAACAGGCGCTCGAACCCAGCGCCTTGACCACGATCGGCGCCACGCTTCACGCCATCCAGGCAGCCATCACCGACTGTCGCAATGCCGGCAAGGACTTCGAAAGCGACCCCGCAGTGGTGTTGCTGGCGCGGCGGTTTGCTACCGTATGCGAGGCTGAGCCGGCTGATCTGGAGTTGCGACGTGCGTGTCTCGACGCGATCGCCGAGATCCGCCGGCACCCTGCGCTCAAGACGCTCGCCTATCGCGGCGTCGCCTATGACGAAGCGGCCAAGCGCGTGTTTCACTCCGAAGGCCGCGCTGCGATGCGCCGCCTGGCCGAGGCCCTGAGCCTTGCGGAAGGGACCTACGACGTCCGCTCCGACAAGGGCGGCCCGGCGGTCTCGGGCGACATCACGCTCCACGGTGAGGAGGTCTGGGTCCGCCTCTCGCTCGGACCCCTCGGCCCCGACCACGAGATCGCATACCGCAAGGTGAAGGGGCGCGGCGACCATATCGGCGACCGCAACCGCTGGGCCTCCGTCCGCGACCTTCTCGCACCCGACCGCTTCGCAGCGCGTCTGCAACGCGAACTCGGCCTCACCATTCCCGCGGCCGAGCCGTCGCGCCTATTCGCATGATCGGAGACCGCCATGCAGATCATAGCAACGCGAACCCGTGCGGCGGGGCACCATCCAGACTTTGCGTATCGTCTGTATATCCCGTTCGACCAGCTATCCCCCGAACGTCAGTCGCTCATATCCTACCGAACGAACTTCGGTCACGGCCGTGCCGGCGAGTGCCTCGCCCGTCTGAGCGAAGTCATTGCGCCGCTGTCGCACCTCGAACTGCGACCAGGCCCCGCCCGCTATAATGGGGGCCGCGCGATTGATCTGGTCGCGCAGCGCATCGAAGCCATCATCGTTCGCAGACTCTATCCGGAGATCACAGCTGTTATCCTGCCGGTCCTGCTCCGGGTCCCGGCAAATCCCAACGACGCAGCAATCTACACCAGCGTCAGCGAACTCACCGGCCGCTACCAGGCGCTTGCCGCTCAAATCGACGAGCTGACCGCGGACGCGCTTGGCGTCGATCGGCGCGGGAAGCAGGCGGCATGACGGCTCCGGATCTCCGCCAGCCTCTCGGGATTTGGGCGCTGCCCGAGATCGCGATCACACCCGACATTATCGAGGCGCTGAAAGCAGGCGCCTGGGTCGTATTCAACCTGTCCGGCGGCAAGGATTCGACGGCGGCGATGGCGGCCGTCAATCTGTACCTCGACCTCATCGGCCATCCACGCCAGCGCCGCATGGCCATCCATGCCGATCTCGGACGTGCCGAATGGGATTCGACACCAGCGACAGTCGAGGCGATCGCCGCCGCCGGCGGCGTTCCGTTGACCGTCGTGCGCCGCGCGGCCGGAGACCTTGTCGATCGCTGGATCCAGCGGTTCGAAAGCGGCAAGCGGCGCTACGAAGCCCTGGAGACCTACAACCTCATCGGGCCATGGTCCTCCGCTTCGCTCAAATTCTGTCAGAGCGAGATGAAGATCGCGACGATCGGCCCGGCCATCGCGCGCGCATTGCGCGGCGAGCACGTGATCTCGGTTGTCGGCATTCGCCGGGACGAAAGCCACAACCGCGCCCAAACCGCGGTCGCCAAGGCCGACACGCGTTTTGCCCCGCCAGGCAATCGCTATGGTACGGCCATGTCGCTCTGGCATCCGATCGTAGATTGGACCACGGTCGACGTCTTCCGCGCCCATGACATACTCGGCCTCTTGCTTCACGAAGCCTATTCGGTCTGGCGGGCCACCCGGCTGTCATGCCGCTACTGCATCTTCGCATCGCTGCACGATTTGCAGGCATCGGCCGCGGCCCCGCCCAATAGCGCCGTCTACCGCGAACTGGTCGGGATCGAAGCGCGTTCGACCTTTCCCTTCCAGCCTTCGCGCTGGCTCTCCGACGTCGCGCCGCACCTGCTTTCACGCGCTCTGCGCGCGGATATCGTCCGCGCCAAGGCCGACCAGGCCGAACGCCGGCGCATCGAGGCGGCGATGCCCTCCGGGCTACGCTATGTGAAAGGTTGGCCACCGCGCCTGCCGACCGCAGCCGAAGCGTCGGCCATCCTCGCTGCCCGCCGTCCGATTCTGCGCAGGCACGGGCTCGCCGAACGCTACCCGACCGAAAGCTCCATTATGGTGCGATTCGAGGAATTGATGGCAATCGGCGCCAGAAAGCGCCGAAAATGAGCCGGATTCGCGCCGCAGTGGGGGGTCTGACGATCACCGCCGATGTCGATCGGCAGGCGCCGCTTGGATGGCGCTTCTGGACGCTGGCCGGTTTTCCGGGCGATCCGGTTCAGCCCCGGCCCTATGGCGCAAGCCGCTGCATCCCTCTCGCCATGGTCGAGATCGATGGGTGCCAGCGCTGGCTATGCGCGATGGAGCTCGACGGCACATTCCAGCTCTTCACCGGCCACGAACTCTTCCCCTGCGCCGACCAGGCCGGCGCCGCGCGCTTCGCCAGGGCCGTGATCGACAGTCACGCGGTTCAGCTCCGTCTTCTATAGATTTCGAGGATCCCCGACATGGAAACGACCCGCAGCCAGCGATGGCGCGAGCGTCGCGCCTTATTGGCGCACGATCTCATAGTCATCGATCCCAAGGCCTATAGCGTCGAAGTGATCGACCATCACGTTGCGCGGGCCTTCATTGCCCGCCACCATTATCTGCCGAGCTACCCCGCCGCTCAGGTCGCCGTCGGCCTGTTCGGACGCGGCGCCACCCTCGAGGGCGTCGCCGTCTTCGCTGTCCCCGCGACCGACGCCGTCATCACACGCCATACCGGCTTCGATGAAGCGGCGCGCGGCTGCGTCCTCGCACGCCTCATTCTGACCGACAGCGTTCCGCAAAATGGCGAGAGCTTTTTCGTCAGCCGGGCCTTTCGTCACCTGCGCCGCGAGCGCCCGGGCATCGAGGCCGTAGTTTCGTACAGCGATCCCCAGGCCGGTCACATCGGCCGGATCTATGGCGCGCTCAGCGGCGCGCACCGCGGCGTCACGAGGCCGAGAACCGTGCTGCGCGCCGGCGGCGTCACGGTCTCCGGACGCACCTTGTCAAAGATCCGCCTGGGCGAGCGCGGCCACGAAGGCGCGGTCGACCAGCTCGTACGCCTCGGCATGCCGTGTCCCGGCATCGCCGAGGATCCAGCGGCATGGCTCTGGCGGCTGCAGCGCGAGCGTCATCTGATCCGCCATCGCCAGGCCGGGCTCTACACATATTGCTTCGAGCTCACCCGCGAGGCTCGCCGCCGCGGGCGCAGTTTGCCCCGCCTACCTTATCCGAAGGAGCTACCGGCCGATCACCTAAGCCTTCCCCTTCATTTCTGAACCGAGGATATTTCCCATGGCTGACATCACCACGCTTCCCATCATGACCAGCGAAGACGCCGAGAAGATCGGCTTCGCCCGCTTCAACCGCGTGCCGACGCTGCCCATCGACATTCCCGATGGCGGCTTCACGATCAGCGCCAAGACATCCGAGGGCAGGCGCATCACCTTCTATTTCGGTCCTCACCGCACGGGCGGTCCGGCCCGCTTCGTCGACGTCCAGTTCCACGATGCGGGCTGGACCGTGCCCAACGCCGACAACGGTCGATCTCCCGTCTTCGACGTCCTCACGATCGGCCACGAGGACCGCCGCGACTATGACAGCCGCAAGAGCGCGATGCTCGAAAAGCCCAGCATCCTCGTTGTGCTGATGGGGCAGCCGGGCGACGATTCATAACCCCCAAGGCCGAGAACGCCATTTTTAGCGGCCTCGCCAGACCGGCGGCGTCTTACGCCGAGGTGAAAGAGGAGGGGGAAGTCCGGGTTTGAGCGATGGAAGCGCTCAAGTTCCGGAGCGGCCGATGACCAGCCTCATTCCCCACGGCACGCCGCCCCCGACCACCGCGGAGCGGGTGAACGACCTCTGTTCCCCCCACCGCCCGGATTATATCCGCGTTGCCGAGCCACCTCCGGTCGTTCTCGCTTATGGTATCGGCGTCGACAGTACCGCCCTGTTGATCGAGCTTGCCGCACGCGGCGAGGCCCCGGACCTTGTCCTGAGCGCCGATACCGGCTCCGAGAAGCCCGAGACCTACGAATATCAGACGATGATCGCCGCTTGGATGCGCGCGCGGGGAATCCGCTATGAAGTCGTCCGCTATATACCACAGCGCTTCAAGCACTGGCCGCCCTATTACTCGTTGCTGTCGAACATTCTCACGAACGCGACCTTGCCCAGCATAAGCCTTGGCCGCCATAGTTGCTCGTTAGGTCCGGCTTCAGAGACTGTCTCTTTTGCTCGCGATGAGTGACGGGCCGACCGCCGCGCTAACCCAAAGAGCTGGCGGTGGTCGGCCCGTCACTCGCGTCGCGCAGCGACGCCTGATTGCCGGATGAATCCGCTTGGACTCAATTACCGCACTTCATTCGCGAGCAGATCATTTCAGGATCGATTTCACTGGCGAAACAAAGCCTGGGCTTGTAGAAGACCGGAGAACAAAAGGGGGCCTTATGGCGCGGCGCGTTTTCTTCAGTTTCCACTTCGCGAACGATTTTTGGCGCACCCAGCAAGTGCGTAACATCGGTGCTCTTGAAGGGCAGACTCTTTGCACCGCGAATGCGTGGGAAGAGGTCAAGCGGAAGGGCAAGGCCTCCATCGAAGAATGGATCGATGACAACATGTACGGCAAGAGCTGTGTGGTGGTGCTTGTCGGTTCTGAAACAGCGAGCCGCCCTTGGGTAGTCCGCGAGATCGTTAAAGGCTGGGATGCCGGCAAAGGAGTGGTCGGCATTCGGATAAACAAACTTCTCGGCCACGACGGGAATTCGTGCGCGGCTGGTAGCAATCCGTTTGACGAAGTCGGCTATGGAAATACCGGGAAAAAGCTATCGTCCATAGCGAAGCTGGTCACCCCTTCAGGCACAGATAGCAAGGCAGTCTATGATTCGATCAAAAACGGGATCGAGAGCTGGATTGAGGACGCGATAGCGATCCGCTCAAAGAACTGATGGAACTCCGTGAATTCGTGCGATATTCGATGATAGAGTTTCGATTATGATCGAATACATTACAAAATCCGAGCTTCGGAATTTTGCCGATAAGTTAAATGTTAGCGAACAGGCAAGTCTCAGAAAATCTGCTGCTTCTCGTAGCCTCTCAGGCACCACATTTCTTTCGCACTCAAGCAAAGATGATGATTTGGTCGTTGGCGCTATTCGTGTGTTGGAAGGGCACGGAGCCAGGGTCTATGTCGATGAAATCGACCCGGAAATGCCCCCATACACGACGGAGGAAACGGCGGGGCTGTTAAAGAGCCGTATTCGCCAGACCAAGCGCTTTGTCCTTCTTGCAAGCAAGAACAGCAAGGACAGCCGTTGGGTGCCCTGGGAGTTAGGCGTGGCCGATGGGTATAAGGGGCTGACGAAGATCGCGCTGTTCCCGGCATCCGACAGCTCGCATGAGCAAGCATGGGCATCGTGGGAGTATCTGGGATTATACCGCCGCATTGTCTGGGGGGATCTACAGGGTCATCAAAAGCGTGTCTGGATGGTTCTCGACGAGAAAAGGAACACAGCTACGGAGCTCAGCGAATGGCTGGCTGGCGAATGATGAGTTCCCACCCCGTTTAAGCAGTGGCAGGGGGCTGCCAAAATCGCTCCTCAACGACAGCCGGTTGGAGGGCCGGGCTTTCGAAGCGCTCCTCTCGGACGGAAACGTCAAGGTGGCGGTGAAATAACGCAACATAGTCTCGGTCTTCCGCTAGGTCGGGCGCTAGAGACCCAACTTGCGCCCCCACTTCAAGCGTCGCGCCGCCCGTGGAGATTACTGGTATCACTGCAGCCTCTGGTTGCAGGCGTCGAAACATTTCGTACTCTTGTACGATCCCACCCATACCACCAATGAATACCGCTGCTTTGAACTTGTGTTCGGAAAACATGCGCTCGCGCATGGCAAGCAGGCTCTTCTCCCGATCCTTCTCAACCTCGTCTGTATAAATCACGTTATTGAATCGCTCGTTGTCCTCGGGGAATTCATCCTCGAAATGGCGGGACTGATAGAGCCGTACCCAATGTCCGTAATTTACTCCGATGTCTTGAGAGACCACCCAGATCATCGGTGTGATTGCGGGTTGTCCACCCCAAACAAGAAGTCTGCGACCAAGTGTGACGTGCACCAAAGCGGAAACTGCGGCCGTAATCGCGACAGTGTCGGCGGTCGCCGCATATTGTGGCCCTCGCTTCGGATCTGGCACACCTGCCGATAGGAAAATGGCCTCAGCCATGGTCAATTCTCCCATGCTGCGAGAGCCCATCCGGCTTCGGAAACCTTAACCGTGCGGACCGCGAGAATATGCTCTCCAAGCCATCGTAGGTGGGCATTCCATGCATCACGGATGCCGATATGATCGTAGACCAGTACCGGTATCTCCTGCTGTTCCGCTCGTCGCGCCTTATCGGCCACATCGTTCAAAATTTCGGCCGTGGGGATTCCAACAATCGGATATGCCCAAATCTTTTGACCATCCAGCAATCGCACAGCGACAGCTCGGTGTGCGCCGACGCCTTCCACCGATGCTCCAATTTTTTCGACGTCAGCGCGAAGCTTGCCGGTTATCGACATATATCGAGATGCGATGCTTCGGCTTCGTAGCCGTTCCACCTCAAGAACGATTGCATCGGCCGTTTTTGCTACTATCGGTCCATCCGCCCCCTCGAGTTCTTCTGGATCAAGATAAATGGTCTCTGCAAGATCAGTCAGCTTGTTCGGTGTATGTGCAGGCCAAATGACACGAAGAACTTGAATCTCCTTTGCGCGTGCTCTTCCTATTTCTTGTCGCGTCCATCGGCTATCAAAATAAGTTGGAGTGTCGAGCATAACCATAACATCAGAATCGACGAGCCTGTGCCAAAGCACATCTTGGAACGGATCGCCGGGCCTAATATCGTGTGTGTCCAGGAAAACGTCGAATCCGCGGGATGCGAGGAGATCGTGGAGTTGCAACGCAGCTGCTCGGGATTCAACGCGTCGATAGCTGACAAATACCCGTCGCTGTCGGCGGAGCAGGCCAACGCATTCCAGCATCGCCGATGCGAGTTCGGTCATCGCTGGATCGTCAGCGCGCCGCGTTAGCCCGTTGATGGGCTGGAGAAACTGGGGGATGTGAACATTGAAGTCTGCGCCGGCGGCGATCGTGGGAATGATGGGCGCGCTCGCTCGGATGAGTTCCTGGGCCGCCTCCAGATCTTGTTGGGCGTTTCCTCCGAAATACGCACATGCGAATGCTGCTGGTTTGTGTCGTCCGCTCAGCGTGTCCGCATTATGCACAACTACATCGTCGCCCAACGTCAATCCGAAGTCGGAAACGATATCGGCGAGCGTCGCGGTTAGTGTTGCGCGATCCCCGGGCGTTACGGCGCCAAGTATGGCCAATTCATAGATACTCATTGATGTCAGCGACCGGCCGCCTTTGCTGCAGTTTCAATCCAAGCCGGCATGTTGACATAGCCGTTATCCCGAACCCAATCATACGCCCCGTATAGGTTCGAAAGCGGAACATCCCGGCCATTCTGCTTAATTGTAAAATAGCTGAGTGGGTTGGTCCCCTGACGATCAATCCCAAGTTGCGGATCTTTTACGCTATGGATGTCGATGGCCAAGAGCCCTTTTCCAAGCTCGTAGCTTCTCTTGATCTCGTGCCGGACCCATTCACGGTCATACGTCTCCGCGCCAAACAGCACCACAGTCACGGACGTACCTTTGAGCTGCTCCTCGATCCATTTTTCTATGCCGCCCGCTCGTTTCTTCGCCTCTTCGAACTCTGCCTTGTCATAGAAGGGCTGGGCTTCGCCACCGGGCCGAACCACCCAGGAATTGCGGACTTGCACGACCCGTCGAACGTCACGGTCATAGTGAAAGCTAAAGAATACCCGACGTGCCACCACTTCCCCCCTCGATCATCGTTCACTCATATCAAGGCGGGAGCCAAGTGTCAGCAGCCACGGTGAGTGGTTGGTGTCGAGTCGCAACGACACCCTTCGACATGACGAGGAAACCGCCCATTCCATCGAAATGGGTCGGTCAAACCGGCCATATTGCGCTACTTTCGAAATCGCATCTGTGCGGGCGAGGGAGATAGCCCGTGGTATCAATGATTCGGGCATTCTCTGGCATGCCCAATGTCCCACTTGGCTTCCCGATCCTGTTCGACGCCGACATGGCGATCATCGAGCCTGCCTTCGTCTGGCTCATGGAGCACGCCGAACTGAGCGGCCGCGCGCAGGCGTCTGAAACCGTCCGGACCTATGGCGAACATCTCCACGACTGGTTCGACTCGCTCGAACAATCGGGGATCGAATGGCGCGAGGCCGATGAGCGTGTCATCGCTGCTTATCGCAACCGGATGCTGGAGAATCCCAGCACGCATACCGGGCGGCCTTATGCCCGGACCACAATCAATGCGCGTGTCTCGACCGTCTGCCGCTTCTATGGTTGGGCGCTCGACCGAGGGCTGATCGACCATTGCCCGTTCCGGTTGACCGAGAAGATGACGCTGATGCTTGATGGTGCCTATCGCCCAGGCTTCCAGCGGCGCCAAGTCAACGAGCTGATCGTCTCGCGCCCTGAAAAGTTGCCGCGGCCGTTGCGCGCCGACGAACTGGCGCGGCTGTTCGCGCATCTCAGGCCGACTGCGCGACTTGCCGCGCAATGGGCGCTCGGAGCGGGTCTGCGGCGCAAGGAACTTTGCGCGCTCGCCGTCGGTCAGATCCCTGATAGCTGGCCGCTCGACCTCGATAGCGATCCGCTGGTCGGCGTGCCGCTGCATATCACCAAGGGCGACCGGCCAAGGACGGCCTATCCGCCGCTTCGGCTGCTCGATCATACGCACTGGTATATCGGCGAGGAACGCGCCCGGATCGTCCGCCGTATCCGCCGTTCCGACCGGCGCTACCGCGCGCCGTCCAATCTCCTGCTGAACGAGCATGGACGGGCGATGACGCGCAAGCTCCTGACGGCGCAGCTTGCCGAAGCGTTTGCCGCTTCCGGGCTGCAGGGCACACTGCACTGGCTCCGGCACACCTTTGCGATGGCGATGCTGGCCCGTCTCCAGGTCCAGGCCCGCACCAATCCCGACCTCAACCCGCTCAAGGTCGTGCAGGTGCTGCTCGGCCACGCTTCGATCACGACGACGGCGATCTATCTGCGCTGTGTCGAACTGCACGAGCGCGACCTGAGCGAAAGCCTCGCCTATCTCTATGGCGAGCTGATCCCGGCCGATGGCTAGGAGCCGCCTCGATCGGACGCTTCGGCTCGAACCGACGCCGGCGGACCATCCGGCGGAGATCGCCGAAATCCAGTTCCGCGACGAATGGGGCAGGATCGTCCAACGCTTCAACCCGGCGCTGCTCGGAATGCCGGACGACATCAGCGCAGCTATCTCGCGTGCCTTCCGCGATCATGATGTGGCGTCCAGCGCCGCCACCCGCACCTCACGCTGGTTCGCGCTCCGCGTGTTCGGCAGGTTCCTGTGCGAAGATGGGCGTGTCAGGCGCGCGGTCGATCTCGATACGGCGACGATCCGCCGGTTCATTACATGGCTGGCGAGGCCCACCAACGGGCGCAGGCGTGGCGTCCAGTCGCAATCCGGTCAGCTCGGTATGATCCGGCCGGTCCTTAAGCGCGCGATCGCGGACAATCCCGGCTTGTTCGCACCGGGCTTCGCCGTTCCCAACAATGCGATCCCGCTCGCCGGCGTCCAGCGGCTACCGCAAGACAGGCTGACGACCTCCGCAATGCGTGCCCTGCTGGCAGTCTGCTATGCCGAGATCGACACTGCCTGGGACAAGTTCCAGCACGGGCAAACCATCGTCGCTCTTCCGAACTTGCCGCTCCATGGTGGCCGGACCGCCGAACGGGATCGCTGGATATGGAAGCTCCACCGCCTCGGCCACGGCGTCATGCCGCCCGCCCGAGGCTCGGACCTTAACAAGCCCGATCGGCAGCGGATCGCCGACGCAGGCGGGTTCCGTGAGCTGGAAAGCTATCTCCACCTCACGACCGACACGCTGGTTGCGTTCTATATCGTGCTGCTGATCCAGACGGCGGCAAATGCCGGTCCGCTACGCCAGATCAAGCGCGACTGCCTGGTGCCCCATCCGCTCGAGCGGCATCGCGTCATGGTAGAGTGGGTGAAACCCCGCGCCGGCGGTAGGGTGAAACGCATGCAACGGCGGTCATTCGACAATCGCCGGCCCTATGCGGCGCCTCGCCTGATAGAAAAGCTCCTTGCGATGACGGCGCCGTTGTTGCCGCATGTGGAACCGTCCAGGCGCGATCGGCTGTTCCTGCATCGCTTCCTCATGACGACTGGCCGCCTCGAGCGTGATCATCACGCCGGCCATATCGTGCAGGCCACGTTGCGATCGGCAATGTTGCGCTTCTACGAGCGCCAGAACGCTGCAATCGCCTCGTGGAACGAAGCGCATCCCGAAAAGCCTCGTGCGCTGCTTCCCGACTTCTCGCCCAAGCTGTTCCGCAGCAGCATGGCAAGCGCCCATTATACTGCATCGCAGGGCGACATCATGGCGGCCAAGGCGGTCCTTAATCATGCGAGTGTCGCCACCACAGATATCTACGTCGACGGCGATGCCGTTCGCCGCCTCGAACGCGATACGATCGCACGACTTCAGGCGCTGATGATCACATGGGTCCGCGGCGAGACAATCTCGGATCGCTCGCAACATAGAGGCGCGGATACCGGCGCGCCGGTGACGGCGCTGTTCGGCCACGACTGCCTTCGCCCGACTGACAGCGGACATGCCCATCCTGGTCGCGTGTGCCCGAAACTGGGAGGCTGCCTTGCCTGTCCGGGCCTGATCGTCCCGATCGACCCGGATCATCTCGCGCGGATCGTCCAGGCCACCTGGCATCTTGAAGCTGCGCGGGAGCGGATCGACCCGATCCGGTTCGGCCTCTTTTACGCGCCCAGCCTTCAGGTGCTGACGCAAGACCTGCTACCGGCATTCCCGCCCGAGATGATGCCAGACGCCGAACGGCTCATGTGCGCCCTGCCTTCGCTGCCAGACCTGGAATAGCCTCATGGCCTCCGTCCCGACATCCACGTTCACCCAGGTTCCGGCTCCATTGCTCGGGAACGAAGGCGTGCCCGCCGCGATGACGTTCAACTGGGGGTTCGAAATGCCGGACGGAAGCCGGTTCAGCGACGATCAGTGGACGCTGCTCCGGCACGCGGCCGAACTGTTCCTGCTCTCGCTGCGGCACGATCCACCCGAAGGCCGGATGCCGCTCCGAAAGGAAACGATCCGCGGCCACTTCAGTCATATCCGCTTCCTTGCCCGGTGGATGGCGGCGGAAAACGTCCGACGCTTCAGGGATCTCGATCAGGACACCGTGGGTCGCTTCGTGGCGATGCTGCGCGCACGCCCGGGCAGGAACGGCGCGTTGCTCTCGCTCAGCACCGCCGAAGGCCATCTCGGCACGATCCGCACCTTCCATATGCAGCGCGACAAGCTGGACGACGCGCCGCCGACGGCACCGCCTCGCGCCGCCTCGGTCGGGAAGCGGCACTGGAAGCCTTATGGCGGTCATCCCTATACCCCTGACGAGATCGCCGTGCCGCTGATCAGCGGGGCAATCGAGTTGCTCGGCGATCCGGCGGACCAGATAATCGCCCTGCGCGACCATCTCGCAGACCTGTATGAACGGCTCCGACCACGGCACCAGGGACGAATGCTCCACTGGCATATCAGACGCGCGATGCTGGCCGAGCCATGTCCCTGCGCCGATCGGTATCCGAATCCGGAATGGCCACTGCGCCGCCTGGCGTTCATGCTCGACCGGCTTGGCGATGCCTGCTTCACCGTCATCGCCTATCTTGTTGGCGCGCGCGCCTCCGAGATACTCAGGCTTGAAGAGGGCTGCCTCGAACGGCGCGCGACCGACGAAGACGGCGAGGAACACGTCTATCTGGTCGGCACGATCACGAAGACGTCGCTGACGAAACATGGCGACCTCCACCGTTGGCTCGCGCCCGAGCCGGTCCAGCGCGCAATCCACATACTCGAGCGTCTCTCCGCTCCGCTCCGCGAACTCAGCGGCGAGAAGAATCTCTGGCTCCACCAGCTCGGTCGGGGACGATCACCGCTCCCGACGATGATGCCGGTCGCCCGACTGCGGTCACCCATGGTCAATGTCCGCTTGAACGAGCGGCTTGCGCCGTTCCTCGCCTTGCCGGACCACCAAGGCGGCACCTGGCGCCTGACCACCTATCAGGGGCGCAAGACGTTCTCGCGGTTCATCGGGCGGCGCGACCGCACCGGCCTGACGGCGCTGCAACGCCATCTCGGGCATGTCCACCGCGCGATGACCGACCGGGCCTATGTCGGCACCGACTTCGAGCTTGCCGAGTTGATCGACGAGCAGGCCGCCGAAGAAACCCGCAAGGCGCTGGAAGACCTGCTCCTGGCTCCGCACGTTGCGGGGAAGGCGGGCGTCATGCTCTCCGAGCGATCGCCGTTCCGCGGGCGCACGGGATCGGGCGATGTCGATGCCTATATTACCGAAATCCTCGCCGAAACGGATATGCGCCTCGGCGTCTGCGACTGGGGCTATTGCCTTTACCGCCGGGAGACATCCGCTTGCCTCGGCGGCGAGCGCGAGCCGAACCCAGTGCTTCGCACGCAAAGCACCTGCTCAAGTTGCGCCAACTTCGCCGTGACTGACCGGCATAGGCCGGTCTGGGAGGCGCGCCTTGAACGTAACACCGCGCTGACCCAGCGCGATGACCTCGATGCCGAGAGCCGCGCGCTTGCCGAAGCACGCATCCAGGAATCTCTCCGCATCTTGGCCCAGCTCGACAAAGGAAATGCCGATGGCGTCCGAGACTGATCTGTCCACCCCACAAGCCCGTCGGCGGGCGAACACCGATGCACGCCTGCGCGAAGCCCTTAGCGTCCTCGCTAATAACGCGTCCACCGCGCCAACGGTCGCCGGGCTCGCACGAGCAGCCGGGGTCGGCCGCAACATCATCTATACCCACCATGCCGGCGTTCTCGACGCCCTGCGTGAGCTTCAGTCGCAGCGTGAGGGGGCCGCTGAAACGGCCGCAGGCGAGGCTGATCGCACACGCTCTGCTCTTCGCGATGCTGAAGCTAGGAACATCGCCCTTGCAACACATAATGCCAGCCTGCTGAAGCGCGCTGTCGAAGCCGAGCAGCGGGCGGAACGGCTCGAACGCCGCAACGCGCAACTCGTGCAGGAATTCGATCGGATGCGCCGGCCCGTTCCGATCCGCACCAACGCCGGAGCGCCCGATCCCTCTGTTGCCTGAAGGCGGTCACGCCCTAATCGGGCGTCATGCAAGGGGAGAGGGTGAAGGAACGACGGAAATGCGAGCTTTGCGAGGCCAATAAGACAGGTCGATCCAGACCTAATGCAGCCTCAAATGGAAGGTGGCCCCGCAGGACGCGTTCCTGAAAGCTTGGGAACCCGCACAACAAGCCTGGGCGCGCGGCCAGAAGGTCGTTCGGCTGATCGGATATGATGCCTCGCCGGCCGACACGCGGCGCTATGCCCACGCATCGACAATCGCGAACACGCTCTTCGATTGCCGCTACCCGCTGCGGGATTGGGGCTGGACCCGCGACCGATGCATCGAGCGGATCGAGGCCGAAGGCCTGCCCGTCCCGCCGAAATCCAGCTGCTTCTTCTGCGGCGCTATGCGCCCCGACGAAGTGCGGGCCCTCCCGACATGGTGCCTGCGCATCATCGTGCTGATCGAAGCGCGCGCCGCGCCACGGCTGCGGACGGTCGAAGGACTCTGGCGCCGATCGACGCGAACCCGGCCAGGCCGCATCACGGATTTCATCCGCGCCGAGCAGCTCCTCGCCGCCGACGAGATCGATGCGATCATTCGCGACGCGCCGACCGAGCTCGTCCGCTTTCAGGACGCTGCCGCGCTCGTTCCGATCAGCGAGCGACCCGCGATGTCGGAATGGCTCGATCAATTCAACGCTGGCTTGATGGAGGCGGCATGACCACCATGACTTACGACATAGTCAAGATCGCAGCGCTCAATGATCGCTGCCGACAAGGCCTCGACCGCAACGCCCGTATCGTCGTCACCCGGACCTGCCTCGGACGGATCGCACGTGGCGAGGGCCGAACTCTGGAGATAATCGCCCAGGCCAAGCTGATGGCGGCGGTGCGCAGCTACCAGTTCCGCACAGAGGATGGCCCGGAGCGCGACCGCGGCGAGTTCACCGTCGGCGCCGAGATCGTGCGCTTCAAGATCGATTATTATGATGTGGCGCTGGAATATGGGTCCGAGGACCCGGCGAACGCCGCGATCACGACCCGAGTCATGACGATCATGTTGCCCGAGGACGACTGACCGCATCCGAAAACCCGTCTCTCGCGCGCTCCCACGGCCCCTTTGGGCGTCACCTCACTCTTAGCTCCGGAGGAAATCATGGCCGATCGCGTTTCTGCGTCCATCGTTCTGGGCGGCACGATGTCCGCCGCTGACTATGCCGAGCTCACAGAGCTCATCGCCCTCGAGGGCCTGTCGATCGAATGGGACGGCGAGCCTTTCGAGCCAGAGCATCGCAACGTCGGGGAGCCGCTCAGCCTGTGCGCGCATGAAGTCGCCTTTGGCCGCTTCGAGGCGCTCGAGGCGTGGTGCCGCGAGAAGCGCATCGTCTATTCCCGGTGGTCCGGCTCCTACGCCGGCCAATGGGGCGGCGAGCGCGTCGTCTTCAGCGGTGACGGAGAACCGGCCTGGTTCGCCGCCGATGAGGACGATTGCGTGATGATCGGCCGAGAAACCGCCGAGAAGCTCGGCTCGATGGAAGCCATCCGCGCCCATTTCGACGCTGCAGACGCCAAGGTGCCGCCGCTCGTCGTCGAGGGCTCACTCCCCGAACGGCCCGCCGCATAGCGTGGATCCACGCCCTGCCGCCGCCGCCGATAATCCACGCAGGAGACCATCATGCGCCACATAACACCGGCAACCCACGAACATGGCCAGGCCATCGCAATTGCGGTTGAGCGATTGCGCGAAGCCCGTACACTCCTTCGACAGGCCGGGGCGAGGAACGCCGCGGCTGCGGCGGGCAAAGCGATCAGCAGCGCCGAAGGCGCGGCGCGCCACGTCGCGCACCGGATCCGGAGGACCTCGGAATGAGCCGCCATGAACTGAAGCCCAGGCCGGATCAGCCGTCGATCATCAGAGCCGTGATCGGGTGGGATCGGCCGCTGCAGACCTTCTTCGCGCAAGTGTTCACCCCCACCGAGGCCGAGGCCGAGGAGGGCGAGGCGACGATCTGGTTCGGTACCGAGCCGGGCGAGCTGGCAACGCCCGAGGCCGCGATCGCCATCGTCGCGCCCTATGCGATCATCCCCGACGACCTGTCCGATCGGCTCCAGGCCGAGATGCAGGCGACGGTCGGGATCAAGGACGGAGAGCATCAGCAGGCCGCCAAGCGGCGAATATTCGGCTCGATCCACTAAATCAACGCAAGCGTCGGCCAGGAACGATCCCGTCGCCGCCGAAGGGGCGGCCGCCGGAGCGGCGCTGATGCGCCTTGCTCGGCCGAACGGCCGAGGAGCTGAGTGGGAACGAGGAAGATGTCTCGGACAAGGGGTTCGAGCGCATCATCCAGGAGAATTCCCATGAACATCGGCACCATTTCGCAGAACGCCAGCGGCACCTACGCCGGCAAGATTTCGACCCTGACCGTCGCGATGATCATCGCGCTGCGCACCGTCCAGTCGGCCAATCCGCGCGCGCCCAAGTTCGAAATCCTCGCGCTGTCCGCCGCCCGCCAATGGGTGCAGGTCGGCGCGCTGTTCGAACTGGCGTCCAACGCGACCGGCGAGACGTTCCTCAACGGCAAGATCGAGGATCCGAGCCTCGACAAGCCGCTCTACATCTCCGCCTTCCGCCAGGACGACGGCTCGTACAACATCGTCTGGTCGCGCCCGACCCGTCGCCGCGACGCACCCACCGACTCGGTCGCGGCCGATGACGGCCTGCCGCCGCTCCCCGGCAGCGAGGAGGTCCCCGCCAACTCCGGCGCCGGCACCGATGGCCTCGGCGAATCTTCGGCCAACGACGCTTTCACAGGCGGCGACCAGCCCGCCTCCGGGCGTCGCCAACGTCGCCAGCGCACGCCTGAACCGGTCGAATGATCGCGCCTCACCGCTCCACCCTCCCGCGCGTCTAGTCCCACGGCGCGCGGCCACCTGCAGGGCTCGCTTCGCTCTCCCGGCGAGGCGGGCCCTGCCTTTTCTTCACTGCCCCCTGACCCGAGGAGATGATATGCGCCTCGCTCTCGCAGATCTCTACGCACGCGCGCTGCGCGACCATGCGGCCCTCGAACGCTTCGCTGTCCGCCGCCAGCGGTTCCTCGAGGCACTCGACTGGACCGCCCTGGGCGATCAATTTGCGCGCGAAACATCCATGGCCGACGACCATATTATTGGCGATCTCGCGGACGCTTGGCTCTATGTCTGCCATCTCGAAGAGCGCCTTGTGGCGGAAGCGCCAGGAAACGACCCCGCGCAGCCTATCGATCACTACCTCGTGATCGCATGCCCGTGGCGATAGGGCGTTCATGCCGGACCAGCGAGAACTTGCCATTCTTTCCAGAATGGCTATTTTATATAAATTGCGCCGCGCCGAGATGTCTGTGCGATTCTGGCTGTGGGGTCACAGCGATCGACACCAATGAGGCGGCCAGGAGACATGGACATGGCATCTGCTGAGCCCGAAAGGAACTTCGACCACTTCACCGCGGTCAAACTGACCGACGCCCATAACCGCCTCGGCCAGATCGTCGATGACTGCCAGCGCGAACCGGTGATCCTGCAAAAACATCAGCGGCCACGCGCTGCGATCGTCAGCATGGAGTTTCTGGAACATGCGCTGGAAGCCCTCCACGGCTATCGCGAGGTCATAACCCCTGAGACGATGACCGATGAGCAAAAGGCCCACCTTGAAGCTGCCCGGCCAAGCGCCGCAGAAATCGCCGCCGACAAGTGGGACGACGAACTCGACCCCGCTGCCGAGACGCGGCGACGTTCTGAACTACGTCTTCCTTTTCGCCCGTGAAGCGCAGGCGGGCCGCGACGAGGGCGTCAAGGCCCGCCCGGTAATGGTGATGGCCGTCGTCGGCCGCCGCGTCACCGTCATCCCGCTCACCACGAAAGGTGACGACAAACCAGCATCCTCGCTCGCCATCCCGGCGCCTGTCGCCTCGGCGATGGGGGTGGGTGGCAACACCGGCTCGAGCCTGGTCCCCGGCGAACTCAACGCCTTCGAATGGGTCGGCCATGATCTGCGACCGATCGACAAGACCGGTAGCTTCCTCTTCGGTCGTTGCACGCCGGGCTTCTTTGCCACCGCGCTGGATGCCTGCCTCCATATAAAGCCGCTCTCCAGAGATTGACGGGGCAAAGCCCCGTCGTTTGCGCAATCGCTTGGCCCCTTGCCGCTGCCACCAATTGCTCTGACGCAAGGGACGGCGCTGCTCCCGCCTATCGCCCAGCGTCTATCAGGATGGGCCATCCGGCATCGATGGGTCGCCACCGCGACCAACCTGTCGCCCAGGCGGTGCCGCGATCGCACTCGTGCCGCTCTCGGAACGCGCCTATCGCGCCCTTGGCATTGCCCGTGTACCTCTCTCCAGGCGGTGTCGCCAGACGTCGGCGGATGACCTCCGGCCTCACGCCAATGGGCAGGCGAACACGGATCGCGATGCCTGCGGGTTTCAGACCATCGCCCGGCACCACCGCTCAGGTTGGACGTCCAAGGCGCCTGATCTCCTGATTGGCCCACCGACCTCCCTTCGCCTTTCCTGTGACACCTGCGGCGAGACGGCGTCGCATCGCAACCCGCTTACGGTCGCCCGTGTTGCCGCTACGCGGCTGCCCGCGCCAGCTCCCTTACGCGGGTTCCCCTCCGCTTGCGCTCCAGTGCGATGCGACACCGCACGCCGCTCTTTCGGTGTCACCGGCGGGAAGGCCGTCGGACCAACCAAGGAGCACCGCCATGAACAACGTCAACATCACCGGCCGGGTCGCCAAGGATCCCGAAACCCGCGGCACCGTCACCACCCTCATCGTCGCCACCGACCGCGTCAAGCTCAAGGACGGCAAGACCTATGTCGACGAGGCCACCGGCTACACCGCCAAGGAGACCGAGTTTCACAAGGTCACCTGCTTCAATGGGCTCGGCAAAGGCGCCGCCACCCGTGAGAAGGGCAACGTCGTCGCGATCACCGGCCGGCTCCACTATTCGAGCTGGGAGGACCGCGACGGGGTCACTCGCTATGGCTGCGAAATCATCGCCGACAAGATCGATTTCTTCTGATCGATCGGGCGGCGCTCAGGCGCCGCCCCTATCGTCCGACGATCGGGCGCCGGTACAGCGTGTAGGCACCAGGAAACGCCGCTGTTCCCGCTGCCCACGCGTCCAAAGGTGCGACGGGCAGGCAAAGATGGAGCAGTTCGACCAGTTCGGTCCATATCGGATCATCTTGGGCAACGAGAAGGCAGCGCTCGCCATCCGCGGCGTCGATCGTAATCGCAACGAAAACCATGTCGTCGTCGCGCTTCGACACAGCGCTGGTGATGCCGGAGACCGCCGACCAGCCGATGAGGCGCTGCTCGCCATCAATCACCACCGAGATGCCATCTTCGGAGATCCCGGCGATATGCGTCGCGCCGTCCTCCCGATCATCACGCAAGCCTTCTGCCATCCTATTTTCCGCCGCTCGAGGGGGACAGCAGGTCCGCAACGCTTTCCGCAAAACCCTGCGCAAGCACGGCCTCGTCCCGGGTCAGCCGGATCTCACCTGCCAGGCTTTCATCCAACAAGTGCTTGAGCCTCGCTGCGAGCGCGCGCGCCGCCTCGCGGATCATTTCCTCGTTCATAACTGACCTCGTGGCGCAGCGGTTTCGACAGGTGGTCTGTCCGAACGATCCCGGGCTCGGCCGCCATGGCACTTGTCGCGACTCCGACCATAACACAGACAGACCGAGGATTCGCTCGGGCATGCGAGCGGCGGTAACTGTGATCGACACTTTGGTACGAACCGTACCTCGATACGTATCTGCGACTTCTCACCTGACGGTCCCTTTGGGGGAATGCTCCAGCGTTTCCGACCAGAACAGCTAGAGCCGATTTGCTGTTAACCCGCCCGCAGCGCGGCCGGGGCAAATCGAATTCTCTCTCTAACATCTCGGTATCAGACAAGCTTCATCGCCATAGTCTGATGAGCCTCTGGCCTTTTGTGCAAGGATGCGCGGTTCCCCCAATTTTCATGGGCCCGTCACTTTCGCTTCGCTCCGCTTACGGACCCAGGAAAATCGGCTCCCCCACGCCCCGCTTCGCGGCGCGGGGACAAGCCCCGCGTCCCTGACAAAAGCCCGCCGGCTCATCCGATGAGATTTCATCTTTCATCCAATCCCGGATGAGAGATCGACTTGTTCGGAGGCTATAATGACTTCTTTCAACAACTTCGCCGATCTTGCCAGCCACATCGCGGCAGCGCGCGTGAACGAGGATCTGACCGAAACCTACGAGGGCGCATTCATCGAGCATAGCGAGATGGCGAAGCTCAGCATCGTCGATGCGCCGGAAGCGCTCGACATGCCCGATCCGGAGCAGGTGCGGGCCGCGGTCGAGATTATGATGCAGACCATGTTCGACGTGCTGCGCGACACGCGCATGGAGCCGTTTGCGACCGATCTCGTCTGGGGTTTCGCCAACAGCTTCCACGTCGTCGCCAAGCGAATCGAAGGCCGCGAGGACGACGCCGCCAAGAAGCTGGGCGAACTCGCCCGCGCCTATGACCCGTCGGAGATCTACGCGACCGAGTTGGAGGACACTCAGCTCCTCTGCCAGACGCTGCAGGGGTGCCGCGAGGCAATGGAGTGCATGCGCGACCATGCCGCCGAAATGTACCGCGTCGAGACCGGCAAGCCCTTCTCGCCGGTGCGTGGCAGCCGGGTGTCGAGCGCGCTCAACGCCTCTATGATCGACGCCCGCGACTATCTCGCCTCCCGCGCCCGGGAGCGTCGCGAGCAGTTCGCGCCCGAGGGTCCCGTCGTCGCCTTCTCCGGCGGTCAGGCCTGGGAGGATGGCGACCTGCTCTGGAACGGTCTCGACACCATCAAGGCCCGCATCCCCGAGATGATCCTCGCCACCACCGCACAGTCGAAAGGTTGCGATGCCGTCGCCCACGCTTGGGCAGCGTCGCGCGGTGTGAAGGTCATCCAGTTCCGCCTCGACCGCAGCCAGGGCAACCGGGCAGCCTTCGTCCGAAACGACCGCATCCTTGGTCTCAAGCCGGTCGAAGCGGTCATCTGCGAAGGCTCGGGCATCCAGATGAACCTCGCTCAGAAGCTGCGGCAAGCCGGGGTTCCGCTGCACATCGTCAAGCTCTCGCAGCAACGGATCGAACGGCGGGCGTGAGCCCTTCGGAGAGGCTCCGGCTCAGGCCGGGGCCTCTCTACTTTTCTTGCGTTGGAAATGCGGCGCTCAGGGGCGTCGAGCCCCATCGCGCCGCGAGGCCTGACCGTTCCGGTCGAGTTCGCACCTCTCGGGTGCGCCATCTGTACCGCGCCAAAAGGGGAGGGGGAGCGGCCAGGCGGTTCAACGAGGGAGGACGAGATGTCCATCGTGTTTCGCATCGCCACCGACGCCGACAATCACCAAGGTCCGGTCGCCGTCATCACCGCCCGCCAGCTCGCGGCCTTTCGGGCGTTCCTGCGCGCGGAGAGCATCCGTACCAACACCGTCCTGCTCGCCCCGGAGGCGGCCGACGACGCGTTCCTGTCCTACAGTTTCGAGGCACGCGTCTGCCCGCTGGCGCTCGCCAGCGTGACGCGCGTCTTCGACTTCGACACTGCGGTGATCAGCGTCGTCGAAGAGGCGCAGTTTCGTGTCCGCCGCGTCAGCATCCACCACGACGAAGGCGCCGGCACGATTAACATGCGCGTCGCGCTCACGTCGGATCTCGGCGTCGAGCTCGACCTCGCTTCCGGCAACGCGTTCGCGCTGCTCGAAAGCCTCGGGCTTCATCCCGACAGCATCGGTGAAATCGGCATCGCCGCGATGCGTAAGCGTCTCGCCAATCCCGCCATAAAACGTCGCATCGCGGCCGAGGGCCTCACCGATTATGTCGAGCGGCTCGACCGGCTTCTCGCCACGGCCGATTCCGACGAAACGTCCCGGCTGGAATGGGCTTAGCTTCCACAGTCTTCCGATGATGTCATGCGCCCCGCGTCCGGCGCAAGGATGAGCGGTTCCCCCAATTTTGACCGTCGCCTCGCTACGCTCGCACACGGCAAAATCGGCTCCCCCGCTCCCCGCCGGGCGGCCGCCCGCAAGCGTGCGGTCCTTGCCCCGGACGCGCCGCGCATGACCCGGCACCAGTCCCTTATGAATGGAGGATATAATGACCATCGAATCAACACGCTGCTGCGACGATTTCGCGCTCTGGCCCGACGGCAGCTGGGCCACTTTGGGCGACATCTCCAACGGCGACTATCATTGGAAAAGCGACGACTACGAGATCATCTCCTACCTCGAAACGGAGCGCCTCACCGCCCTGGGCGTTTATGAATGACGAGCCTACTGGGATGGGCCTGGCTCCACCGCGTTTCGTGATGGGTGACGGCCGGGACTGGGGCGTCGGTTCGCTGGCGACCCCTTTCGCCTTTGACGGGCAGATCGCTTGCCGCCGGTTACGCGATCAATTCCAATGCGCTAGTGATTGCGATGCGCACCAACCAGAGAGAGCAGCATGAGCGAAGACGAGATCGCATTTCGCGCGGCCATCAACCTGCTGAGGGATTCGGTCGAAAGCGGCCGGATGCCCTCGGGTGAGAAGTTGACAAGCGACAGTAGCGTGCTCCACCAACGCGCCGCCGAGCATCTCGAAACCCTGCTGCGCCAGAGCCTGGCGGCCGGGTAACCACCCCCACCCTCAGAGGAATAAAATCTCTCACAGACTTCCCAGGATGTCGTTGAGGGCGACGCCGCGTCAAGGATGAGCGGTGCCCCCAATTTTGCCGTGGCCTCCGCTCCGCTTCGCTCCACTCCAACCACGACAAAATCGGCACCCCCACTCCCCGCTTCGCGGCGCGGGCTGCGCCCGCGTCCCTGACCCGGCGCCACCCTCAACGACGGCCAATCCTCTGTCATTCAAGACAGCAGGAGGCTCACATGCAGATCACTTCGACCAACGCCGGATACGACACCGCCGCTTACCTCGCCGCCGTCGCATGCGCCGAACGCCGCGCACTCCACAGCTTCTTCGACCAGCATGTCATCGAGGACGAGGAAATCGGCTACATCACAATCGACGAAGGCGACTATGGCGCACTGCCGGCCCAGCTCATCGACCGGGTGGTCCACACGGTTCCCGGCAAGATGGACGACGAGATCTGAAACGACAGGGGAGGGGCCTCGCGCCTCTCCCCTTTTTTGCTGCCTGGGACTACGGGCATGAGGGGCATCGAGCCCCTCATGCCCGTGCCGCGACATTCGTCGCGGCGGGACCCTCAAGCCGCCAGTCGCTTCTCGACTTCTTCGATTCCCAGCTTCCTGATCCGCTCGATCAGGCCGCCAAGTCGCTTGGCTTCGAGCGTCAGCAGCCCCGACTTGTCGACGGTCGCAATCGCCTGCTCTCGCTCTTTCTCCAGTAGCTTCTTTCGACGTTCTTCCAGCTTGCGTGCGTCCTCTTCGAGCGCCGCTCTTTCCTGTTCCAATGTGCGTGCCATAGGGGCCTCTTGGTTCACGCTGATCGGGCTATGAACGCTGACACTATAGCCGCTGATCTGGTTGGCCGGAAGATGCAGTTGAGCTTGGCGGCTCGGCGGTCCTTCGGCCCGCCGACCGGGGCTCTATTCGCTAGGCCGCCGACGCCCCTTCGGGCCGCCGCCGACCAATCTCACGGAGCCAACGCTGGCGCGTTGTCTCCGCCCGGTGGGTAACGATCCCCTGCCGTCCGACGGTGGCCAGGGCCACCGTCGATGGGCGCGCTGGGTCGTCGCCCCAAGCGCGCTGGGATGGTATCGCTTCGCTCGCATCCTGCCCGGTCGAACCCGGAATCATTCGGCCGCCACCGGCATTCCAACGATGCTGAGGCATCGCCGGACCTTCGGCCGGTTCCGCCCGCAGGGCGGCTTTGAGCCCCGCCGGGCCCGGAAACGACCCTCGTCCAGAAACGCCAGCAGACGACCCAGGGTAGAGGATCAATCTCTGAGGATTGGGAGCACACCTTACGCACTGGCGTGCATGTCTTTTCCGCTATTTTACAAATAGTTACCGACTAAATGACCTGTGGCACGTTGTGGGACACGTTTCGGCTGACTCTAATATCTAGCAATTCCAAAGACTTGAGCGTGCCACAAGCGAACACGCCGTTTTCGCCTTCTCGGATTTTCTTGCCCCGCAGCCCGACCCACGCTATAAGCGGATCACTTTTTGAGATCCCGCCAGCCTCCCTGCTAGGAGGCTTGGTTTGACCACCGCTTTCAAGCATTGCACGGTCCGGCTCGATCGTGAGAACTTCAATCGTGTCGTCGCTATCGCGGCCGAGCGCGATTGTAGCCCATCCGAACTTATCAGGAGCGCCGTCGATGCCTTCCTGACTTCGGCCGATCTCATCACCGCCAGCCAGCGCCGATTGGCGCGGATCAGCGAGTTCCAGCAACTCGCGCTCGACATCATCATCCGCGAGCAATTCCCCGAGTTTCGTGACCGGATCATCGCCGAAACCGACAAGCGCCTGGTGCAATATCATGGCGCGTAAGGACATCCGCTCGAACGGGCAGAACATTCCGCTGACCCACCATTCGGCGCGCGGTCAGGTCCAGCGCAACTCGGGCAATTTCACCCGCGGCAGCCAGCTTCTCACCCATGAGATGCTGATGTGGTTTTCGGGCGCGAAACTCCCCGTCATCGTCTGGTTCTTCGTCTTCCTGGCGGCGTGGTTCATCATCCTCTCGCTGAAGCTCGACGAGCATGGTTTCCAGCTCGTCTGCATGAAACTCTACGCGATGCTCTGGGACTGGATCGCTCTCGATCCCAACAAGCGCGTCAACGTCACTCTGCCCAGCGGCGAGATCCTTCGGACGGTCATGGCTGTCGTCCAACAGATTCCCGAGGTCCAGCAGGCCTGGTCCGTCGCCATGCGCGCGCTGCTCGGCGCCTTCCTCGTTTCGGTTTTCCTGACCATCCCGCTGTCGATCTGGTTCGTCGATATCTCCCGGGGCCGGGGCAGGCGCATCCTGCAGGAACGGCATGAGCGCGGGGCGATGCTGGTGACACGCGACATTCTCTATTCCGAGGTCAGCCAGCACAATTTCGCCAAGTACGAAGAGGAAGCCCGCCAGCACTTCCCCGGCATGTCACCGGCCAAGGTTCTGCAGCTCCCATTCGCTGAGCGCAAAGCGGCCGGCATCCATCATCCCTACACGCTCGCCGGCATCCCCTATCCGCACCGGATGGAGCAGTCGCACACGATGCTGATCGGGACCACCGGCTCGGGCAAGACCACCGAGCTGCGCAGCCTAGTCCGGCAGATGCGCGACCGCCAGGACACCGCCGTCATCTTCGATCTCACGGGCGCCTATGTCGAAGCCTTTTACGACCCGGCGCGCGATACGATCCTCAATCCCATGGACCTGCGATGCCCGGCCTGGTCGATCTTCAACGACTGCCGCACCCATAGCGAATTTACTGCCGCCGCCGCTGCCCTGATCCCGTCCGATGGCGGATCGTCCGAACCCTTCTGGGCGCTCGCCGCGCGGACCCTGTTCATCGAGATGTGCATCCGCCTCCAGGAGCGCGGGCAGACCACCAATCTGGCGCTGTCAGAGAATCTGATGACCGCCGATCTGAAGCGCGTCCACCGCTTCCTCGCCAACACCATCGCCGACCCGCTGACAGCCCCTGAAGCCGCCCGCATGGCGGAATCGATCCGCGCCGTGTTCAACACCAACGCGCAGGTTCTCCGCTTCCTGCCCGACGACGGCGAGCCCTTCTCGATCCGCGACTGGATCACCCGCGACAAGAAGCCGGGCAGCATCCTGTTCATCACCTCCAACTATGTCGATCTGGCGATGAACCGGGCGCTGCTGACGCTGTGGATGGACCTCTGCATCAACCGCCTCATGACCATGCCGCGCACCCGCTCGCTCCGCACCTGGTTCATGTTCGACGAGCTCGGCGCACTCCATAAACTGCCCGCGATCGAGAACGGCCTGCAGACCGCTCGCGCCTTCGGCGGCGCGATGATCCTCGGGATCCACAGCTTCGAAAAACTGGTCGAGGTTTACGGCGAACAGGGTGCCCGCAACCTGGCATCACTCGCCCGCTCCAAGCTGATTCTCGCGACCGCCGATCTCGACACCGCCGAGCAATGCGCGCGCTATATCGGCAACCGCGAAGTGCGCCAGATGGATGAGGCGTATAGCTATGGCTACAACAACACCCGCGACGCCTCGACCCTGACCCCGCGCAAGCAGGTCGAGCCCCTCGTCATCGCCGACGACATCACGAACCTGCCGTCGATGCACGGCTTCGTGAAATTCCCCGACGGCTTCCCTGCGGCCCCCATATTGCTCGAATGGAAAGACTATCCCCAGGTCGCCGAGGGCTTCATTCCGCGGCCCAATCTGCAGCCCGTCCGGTCTAGGCGCGGAGAGGAAGTCTTTGGCGGGGACGGCGGCGAAGCAGGCGGGCGTGATGGCGCGCAGCAGATCGTGGAAGAGGTGGTGGAAGTCACCAACGTCGCGAAGGAGATGGCGGCGCGGATCCTGTCCGATCCGGTCGAAGAGGAGAATCAGGAGACCGCTCGCCGGGCATCCCAGCGCAGCGACACGTCCGATGAACAATCGTCCCCGGCCACTCACGCCGCCGACAAGGCGCAGGCGTCGCGCAGCAATGGCGAGGAGCAGACGATGGCCGCGCGCGATCGTGATGATCGGCGCGACGGCCGCGACGCCCAGCGCGCGCCCCAGGTCGAGGATCAGACCCTTGTCGAACTGCGCCAGGCCTTCGCCCCCGGACGCGAGGACGACAGCATGGACATGGGGATCTAGCCCATGCTCTCGGTCGCCTCCGTCCGTTCCGCATCCGGCGCTGCGAACTACTTCGCCAAGGATGACTTCAAGGACAATTATTATACCGCCGACGGGTCTTCCGAAGTCAGCATGTGGGCGGGCGAGGGCGCCGATGCGCTCGGCCTGCAAGGCGAGATATCAAAGGACGCCTTCGAAGGAATCCTGAACGGCATTCTCCCCGATGGCGAAGGGGTCGCCCAGGTCGAGAACCGGCGTGCTGGCGTGGACCTCACATTTTCCATGCCCAAGTCGGCATCGGTGATGGCCTATATCGCCGGCGACAAGCGGGTGCTCGACGCCAACATGGCGGCTGTCCGCAAGACGATGGCATGGGTCGAGAAAAACCTCGCCGAAGGCCGCAAGGATGTCGAGGGCCGCAAGGTGCCGGTGCAGACCGGCAATCTCGTCTACGCGCTCTTCCAGCACGACACGAGCCGCGCGCTCGATCCCCAGGCGCATATCCATGCCGTCATCGCCAACCTCACGAAGATGCCCGACGGCAAATGGCAGGCGCTTCATGCCGACAAGATCTGGAGCAGCAACACCACGATCGGCTCGATCTATCACGCCTTTCTGCGGGATGGTCTGGAGAAGCTGGGCTACCAGATCGATGCCAAGGGCAAGCACGGCACCTTCGAGATTTCCGGGGTGCCAAAGGCGGTCCTCGAGGCGTTCAGCCAGCGCCGCGAACAGATCCTGGAAAAAGCAGCCGAACTCGGGATCGTATCCCCCAAGGGACGCCTCGCCGTCACGGCGAATACGCGCGATCCGAAACTGAACGTCGAGGACCGCGACGGCCTGCAGAAGGATTGGATCGACAAGGCAGCAGCGCTCGGATTCGACGGCAAGGGACTGGTTGCCTCCGCCGTAGCGCGCGCGGGTCACTCGCTCGCTGACAGCAAATTGGAGCGAGGATTCCGCGCGGTTAGCGACGCCATCAGCGGTGCGCGTGAAAAGATCGGCACCTTCCTTCGCCCGCACGATCCGCTGGTCGACAGCGCGCTCGCGCGCGTGACCCAATCGCCGGCCGAGGCACGAACCCAACTCGCGGTTGCGTCGGCCGTCCGAATCCTCTCGGAGCGAGAGGCGGCCTTCAACGTCAATCTCGTCTCGAAGATGGCGCTCGACCTCGGCCTGAAGGGTGTGACGATCGACACCGTCGAGCGTCGCATCGCGCAGATGGTGGAGAACCGGCAGCTCATCCCGGGCGCCGTGCGCGATGGCGACAAGGGCATCCGCATGGTGACGACGCAGGAGGCTCTGCGCACCGAGGAGAGCATCCTGAAAGCGGTGGAGGCGGGTCGCGGCAAGGCGTCGCCGATCATCGCGGCCAGCGATGCGCCGGCGCGACTCCAGGCAGCCGCCACACGCGATCTCAATCCTGGGCAGCTCGCCGCCGCGACGCTGATCGTCTCGTCGGCGGACCGCACCGTCACCGTGCAAGGCGTCGCCGGCGCCGGCAAGTCGACCATGCTGGAGGCGGTCGCCCGCGTGGCCGAAGCGGAGGGTCGCGACGTCACCGGTCTTGCCTTCCAGAACAAGATGGTCGCGGACCTGGCCGCGGATGCCGGCATCAAGAGCCAGACCATCGCATCGTTCGCACTGGCCAACGAGCGGTACATCAGCGAGCGCGACACCCCGCGCTATGACGCGGCCCGGGCGAAATTCGGCGGCACCATGCTGGTGGTCGACGAGACGTCGATGGTCTCGAGCAGCGACATGCTCAAGCTGCACAAAATCAGCGAAGCGCTGGGCGTGGACAAGCTGGTCCTGGTCGGCGACCGCCAGCAGCTCTCGTCGATCGACGCCGGCAAGTCCTTCGCCATGATCCAGGCGGGCGGCGGCACGATGGCGCGGATGGACGAGAATATCCGCCAGCGCACCGACACGCTGCGCACCGTCGCCGCCCTCGCCAATATCGGCAAGGCGGGTGAGGCGATGAAAGTGCTGGGCGACAATGTCGTCGAAAGCATGAATCCGGCTGACGCGGCCGCCGAAATGTGGCTCGGCCTATCGAGCGATGATCGTGAAGCCACCGCCGTTTTCGCCTCCGGACGCGCATCGCGCGCCATCATCAATCAGCGCATACAGGACGGCCTTGCAACAGAGGGCTCCGTCAAGGGCGAGGGCATCCACCTCACCGTCTTCGAGCGGGTCAATCTCACCCGCGAGGAATTGCGCTACGCTTCCAGCTATCGCCCCGGCCAGACACTCGACGTCGGGCGGGGCGGCGCGCAGGATGTCGGCCTTGAGCGGGGTCGCTACGACGTCACCAAAGTGCTGCCCAATGGCAAGGTCGAACTGAGCGACGGCCGAAGGAAAATCCGCTTCGACCCGCAGAAGCTCTCGCCGACAGAGAAACGCGACCGGCTCGAGCTCACCGAGAAGAAGGATCTCCACCTCCGCGAAGGCGACAAGATCAGGTGGACCGCGAACGACAAGGACCGCGGACTTCACAATTCCGCGCTCGCCCGCGTGCTCACCGTCGACGCGAACGGCGTCACCGTCGAAACCGCCGGAAGAGAGCGCCTCACCCTCGACCTGGGCGATCCGATGCTGTCGCGCCTCGACCTCGCTTACTCGCTCAACATGCACATGGCGCAGGGCATCACGACCGACAAAGCGATCACCGTCATGTCCAGCCATGAGAGGAATCTCTCGAACCAGCGCCTGTTCAACGTCGGGGTCACGCGTGTGCGCGACGAGTTGACGATGGTGGTGGACGACAAGGAGAAGCTCGCCCGCCAGCTCGATATGAACCCCGGCAACAAGACCTCCGCTCTGGAAACCCTCGGCCGCCTCGATATCGACGGGAAGAAGGGACCTAAAATCCCGGAGAAGTTCGATCCCGGCCCGATCGACGGCGTCGACCTGTCCAATCTGCCGGATTTTCCAACCGACCTCCCTCCGCTGCCGGATGGCCCTGCCAGGCCCGCGGAGCCGGCGAAGGTCGATGATCTCAAGAAACCGCCGGACCTCAAGCCCGACCGTGGCGACATTCTGCCGCCGCTGCCGGAGCGGAGCCTCGGCCTCGATTTGTAGTGTGAAGCCGCCGGCGCGGTGCCGGGGCCAATATGGAGACTGACTATGAGTGGTTGGGATTTCGAAGAAGCAGGCAAGTTCGGCAGCGAACGCGCCGCCGAGGATTATGCCAAGCGCAACAACATCGACATGCGCGACATCCGCCCCCGCCGCAAAGGCGACCAGGTCGAGCTGGAGATCCGTCGCTCCGCGCTCGATGGCCGTTCGCTGCGCGACAGCGGCGAGGGCCGCCGGGACGGATGGAGCTGAACCGGCTGCACGGGAACGCGCAGCGTGGAGGAAGCGGGGCGGAAGACGATCCGAAGGGTGTTGAGGGCTGGCCCTAAGCACCCGCACGAAAGAGGAGCGCAGCGGCCCGACAACGCGATCGGGCCCGCGCAGCCCTGGCCCGATTCCAGCATCGCCATATGAGCGCAAATCCGTGAATACCGTATTGCGGATCGGTGTAGATACGCCGGAGTGTCAGGGATCGAAGCTGAATGGCGGAGACGGCCGCAGGCTGTCTCCGGCGCAGCCGAAAGCCCGGCCGGAAGGGCGACGCCCGGTAAATAGAAGTGCTCTTTACAACGATTCCCAAGTCGTTCCGCGGGTTCAACTATCGCCTTCCAGGGCGCCCCGCTAAAGCAAGTGGATGAGCACCGCATATCTGACATCGATTCTGGCGCGCGAAGCGGTCGATACCAGCGCCTTCTCACCCGTCCGGCAGGTCCAATCGATCATCCATCCCGTGTTGACTCAATGGGCCAATCGCTTCCTGCGCAGCGTGACGCCCAGCGGTTCGTTCGCGAAAGGGACGGCGAACAAGAGCGGGACGGACATCGATCTGTTCATTTCGCTGTCGGAGGATACGCCAGAGACCCTGAAGGCCATCTACGACTTACTGTTCAAGGCTGTGTCGGAAGCGGGCTATCGACCGAAACGGCAGAACGTCTCCATCAACGCGACTATCGCCGGCTATGATGTCGACCTCGTGCCAGCCAAGCGGCAGAACGCGGCGTCTTCCGACCATAGCCTGTATCGCAGCCGTGCCGACACATGGACGAAAACGAATGTGGACACGCACATCAGCACCGTCATCCGCACCGGCCGCCAACAGCAATCACGGCTCCTCAAACTGTGGCGCACACAAAAGGGGCTGGAGTTCCCGTCCTTCTATCTGGAGCTGACCGTGATCGAAGCGCTGCGAGGAAAGCCAGTGCAGGATCTCTCGCAGAGCGTCGTCACGGTGCTCGAATATCTGCGGGACAAATTCGTCGCGGCGAGAGTGCTTGACCCGGCGAACGGCAACAATATCATCTCAGATGATGTGACACTCGCTGGAAAGAACGCGATCCGCAGGGCCGCGGAACAGGCGCTCGGCGGCAATTGGAGCGGCTTCGTTCAATGACTGCCTGGTCGCTGCCCAAGCTTTTGGAGAGCCTCCACAACGACATCGAAGGCAAGCTCGGGCTCGTTCGGGGAAGTTTCGGTCATCCCGGAACCAAGGGCGATGCAAGCGAAGCGGTTTGGCTGGAATTGCTCCAAACCTATCTGCCGGAACGCTATCAGGTCGCCAGCGCCCATGTCGTGGACAGCAAGGGCGCCTTCAGCGAGCAGATCGACGTGGTGGTGTTCGACCGGCAATATTCTCCCTTCATCTTCAGCTACCAGGGCAAGTTCGTCGTTCCGGCCGAAAGCGTTTATGCGGTGTTCGAAGCCAAGCAGGCGATCAACGTCCAGCAGGTCAATTATGCGGCCGATAAGGTGGCCAGCGTCCGTCGATTGTATCGGACCAGTTTGCCTATCCCCCATGCCGGTGGGACCTACGAGCCGAGGGCGCTGCCGCATATCATGGGAGGACTCCTCACGTTCCAGAGCGATTGGTCGCCCGGCATCGGCGCTCCGCTCATTGCCGCTCTCAAGGCAGTCGCCGACGAAGGTCGGTTGGATCTTGGGTGCATCGCCGCGCATGGGGTCTTTGGATGCGACCCAGGTGATTGTTTTGGCGCGCAGCTTGGCGGGAAGTCGGCCACTCGATTCCTGCTCGAATTGATCGCGCGGCTCCAGATGAGCGCGACCGTGCCGATGATCGACGTTCGCGCCTATGCGAGCTGGCTCGAATAGCAGGCAAGCAATCGCGGCAATGCGGTTTCGTCGAGTCAAAAGCTGACGCCGGCGAAAATCGAAGCGTTCGCCGAAGCCCAACCGCGAGGCTGGCCGTGAGCAGGTCAGCCCGCCCTATGCGGCCAGAATCGGGACAGCGATCTGATTGGCGATGGCGGTATAGAGGTCGACGTCGGTTTCCGGCGCCCGAATGGAAACGTGGAGCGCGTAGCGTGCCGCTCGATCCCAGCGTTGAAGCGCTGGCTTTTCCTTCCACCAACCACTGACCGGAAAGACTCCAATGGCGTCCCGCTCGGCTAGCGCGGCGGCGCTGCCGCGCCAGATGTCGCTATGAATTGAGCCGCGGTCGCGGATTTGACCCAACACCCAATTGTCGCCACCGCCACCGCCGCCAGCGCCGGCTTCTTCGTCCTGCGCCGCTTTGTTGATGCGCTGGCGGAACGCTTCCAGACCTTCCAGCGACCGTTTCACCGCGAAGCGAAGATTGTGCGATGCGTAGCGATGTCGCCGAGTCCAACCGCGTTCACCGGGATTGGGCTCAATGAAATAGGACAGGGTGATCCGCAACTCGACGTCCAGTTCGCCGAGCGCAGCCAGCTCCGCGCGCGGCCACGGGAGGCGGTGCAAGTTCATGTCGCGTGTCTTGATCGCTGACCCGTCTTTGCGGAAGGGCAGCAAGGCGTCCTCGACCATAAGCGTCGCATCGTTGGACGCGCTGAGCAGCGCGCGACTGAGGTTCGGAACGCCCCAGCCATAGCGCCGGAGCATGGCCAACTTCTGTGCTTGCGACCCTGCGGCGTCAAAATGCTGCCGCATGGCCTGGGTCCACTCCGCAGAATGAACGATGAGGCCCCGCACGGTTTCGGGCCAGAGCGTCGGCCGCGCGGCCATAATGCCAGCCGCCAGGTTTGCGCCGAGGGCCGATGCCCCACTGGTGTCGCCGAACGCCTCGAACAGACGCAGATTCGGTTGATAGTGGGTGGTCAGGAGTTGGAGATCATCGATCGCCGACGCCGGATTGATGCCATCGTGGGCGAAATTGCCGCCTTCGAACACAACGTCCGGGCGGATCGGCCATTGCCGATCCCAGATGGCCGACGTTCTGCTGGCTGGCGAGAGATCACCGGCCGGGGCGACGGGCGCCCATCCGTCGTAATCGGGATGGGTGATCGTGATCTTGTCGGTGCTGGCGCCGAATACGAGCGGATTCCACGCCTGCGCCGGGCTCTCCACCTCTTCGAGATCGTTACGATCGGGATATGCCGCCGGATCGATATCGCCGCGCAAATTGCCTGCAGCGAGGACCATCAGCCGGCGCCTGTCACCGCCGCCATAGCAAAGCTGATCAATGGCCGAAGACCAGGACGATGGCCGCCCCCGACCGAGGCCGACATCGCTGGTGACGGCCATGCAGAAAACCCGGCGGCGGCGCGGCGCTTTGTCTTCAACGCGTGCGATCCCGGTTGCGGTGATCGCGCCGTATAACCTCGGCTCGTTCTGGCCGTTTGGCGGGAGGATCTTTACGGTTTCGATCCGATGGCCAAGCTCCACGGGGTGACCGTGCGAGAGCGTCGCTTCGAGGTCGCCGTAGAGCGCTACGCCGGCCATCGACGTGCCGTGTCCGTTCCAAAAGGCGCTGTCGCCAACGCCCCAGCCATGTTCGTAGCTGTGCTGGTCAGCCGGATCGAGCGCGGGTGCCAGCAGGGGATGCGCTTGCGTGGCGCCGCTGTCGAGCAGGCACACCGCGGGCGCCAGGGGAGACGGCGGCGTGATCCGGTCGACCAGATCGTTCGCCCAATCGGCCTGCTCGACCGTGGGCATTTCTAGAAAGAGCGTTGGGGTGTCTTTTGCCAAGCGCAGTTCCGCTACAGCGTCCGAGTTGCGGATTAGCCGATCCATCGTCGCTTCATCGGCCAGTGCGAGCGCTACGTCGCGCTCCGGGAAGCTAATGACATGCTCCTTGATCGCGACGCCCAGTCTGGCCGCGACGGTTTGAAAGACCGGCAAGCCACCATCGCGTAGCCAGACTTCCCACCAGGCAGGCTGGGCGACGGCGGGAAAGAGCTGGGGATCGTCGGTAAAGAGGGATCGGGTAACACCGAGGCGAACGTCTTCGATACGCGCCAGGAGCGCCTCGTTCTTAGGCTTACCGGTCTTCGTCACCTCGTCGCGATAGGCTTCGATCTTCTTGACGAAGAAGTCGGCCGCGGCCTCGGGAACGAACACCGTTGCGGAGATCATCTCATCACCGTCGGCAGGTGGGCGCACGGCGACCAGCTCGATTGCCTTCGGCCGGTTCTCCAGGGCTTCAACCGCCCCGCGCTCGGCGACGGGGATATCGAACTCCAAATAAAAGCCAGCTTGTCCCTCGGCGAGACCCTCTTCGCGCTCGGCGATGCGTTGGCGACCCGCAGCGAGTGCGGTGCCGATAGCGTGCTCAAGATGTGCGGCATGGGCAGCGCGGGCGCGTGCTGGAGGGAGGCCGCTAATCACCAGTCGGGGTGAGGTGTAGGCCTCGCTTTGACCGCCGCCTTCGACATGAAAATGGGGACGATCGCGGGGAGGTACTGCCATCGGGTCTCGGTGTTTAGAGGATCGCCGCGCGCCGCTCCGTAAGGGCGGTCAGCAGAGTCGCGGTTGTCACGCCGTCATGTCCGTCCAACACGGCAACCTTCGCCGCCTCGTCGGCCGCCCGCGCGACTTCAGCCTGGGAGAGATGCGCAGCGGATTCCAGCACTGGCGGCCATTTGATCGCCTTGAGGTCGAACGTCGCGAGGCGAGCTTCGAGAATACCCTGCACCACGGACGGATCGGGCAAGTCATAGGTGATCACGTCATCGAACCGACGATAGAGCGCCTTATCAAGCAATTCTGGATGGTTCGTCGCTGCGATGATCAGGCTGGGGCCGTCGTCATTCTCCAGAAATTGGAGAAAGGAATTCAGAACACGGCGAATCTCGCCCACGTCGTTCGGCCCTGCACGCTGCGCGCCGATCGCGTCGAACTCATCGAAGAAATAGACACCGCGCTGCATCCCGATGGCGTCGAAAACGAGGCGCAAGCGCGAGGCGGTTTCCCCCATCAGCTTGCCGAACAGGCCATCGTAGAGGACGGTGAACAGCGGCAGCTTCAATTCGCCGGCCAGAGCGGCGGCGGTCATGGTCTTGCCAGACCCTGGTGGGCCAACGAGCAATAGTTTGCGACGGGGAGTGAGGCCGCGCCCGCGCAGCCGCTCTTGCTGGCGCTGCTCCCGAAGGACGCGTGTCAGGCGACTCTCAAGCTCGGGCTTCAGCACCATGCTCGGCAGCCGGGTGTCGGAATAACGCGCTTCGAGGAATCCGGCGAGCTCGCCCTTTGGCTGCGCCAGCGGCACCGGACCGGCACCACGCCTCGCGACCGTCGCGCTCTTGCCCTTGGCCGCGTCGATCAGCTCACGCAGCTCCTGGGCCAGTTTCCCGTGGCCCTGCCTCGCTTCATGCGCGGCAAGCTGCGTCGCCACGGAGAGGAAGCGATCCCCATCTCCGTCTATGTGGCTTTGCAGCAAAGCTACGATGTGGCGTGCAGTCGTCATACGTCAGTTCAGGGTTCCGGCCCCGGGGGTGTTCGTGGTCACATTTCGAATCTAGCGCGACCGATTCGCCGTGTAACGCGAATTCGTACACCAATCGTATGCAGCGTGGCGCCGGCATAGTCGCGCCGCTGAGGTCAAAGCGCCCACCGAGTTCCGAGCGACCGGACGGTCCGCTCATCGGCCGCCCGACGAGCTAGTGCGTAGCAGCTAGGGCCTCGCCATGGGCAACCTGAGCGCTGGCACGCGAGAAAAATTCGCCAACGGCGAACTTTTGCTTGTTTCTTGCAAACTGCCGATCTATGAGTCGGTCAGCGTTTGGGTAATGGAGCTGTGCTACAGGCATGGTGGTTCGCCACCAGCGAAGGTCATCCGGCCTTTATCATCTAACCCATCTCTTTCGCCGTCCTCCGGGGCGACGGGCCGAGGGGGCGAGGGCACGCAGAGGAGCTTAAGCTCTTCGTGTGCAGTGTTGAGCCTAGGAGCGTAACCACAACCCTTATCCGCCTTCAGACGTAGTGCAGGCCGCGAGCAATTCGGCTCGAGGTTAGTCTGGAGGCAAATACGATGGCTAGTTCGCCGGAGGAAAGCCCAGACGCCGGGTTGTTGGGGTACGGACGGCATATCGGTCGTCGCATCGCGAAAGCGGTGCGGCGGACCCTGCGAGCGATCGCGCGGAACCGAATTGCCCTGCTGGCGGTGATCAAGGTGGCTCAGGCCATCGTGAAATTGATCGCCACCATCGTTGAGTTGTTCCGTCACTCCTAGGCGTCATCCAGTTGGGAGATCGTTCAAATGTTGAATGAAGCCCTTAGACTGGTGCGCGTGTTCCACGACCTGAACAAGACACAGGCGGCGGATCGCGTCGGCCTGTCTAAATCATATGTCACCGAGCTGGAGCGCGGCGACAAGAAGGTCACGCTGGAGGTTTTGCAGAAATATGCGACCGCCTTCAACGTGCCGCTGTCGTCGCTGATGTTCTTCGCGGAGCAGGCCGCGGATGGTTCGTCGTCGGAGAAAGTCCGCACGGCTGTTGCGGGCAAGGTCGTCAAAATGTTGGATTGGATCGCAACGGTAACAGCCGAGCGAGCCGATGAAGGGGACGACGATGAAAGGGAAGCCACACAAGCGCGTTAGCCTTCGGGGCAGTGCGCTATTTAAGCTGACCTCGCCGGTGCGGCTGGCCCAAATTTTGTGCATCCCACCGGCGCAGCTTGACCGCCTACTCCGTCGCGGGAATACGAACTACTGCGTTCGGACGGACCGCAAAACCGAGCGGCTCATTGAGGAGCCAAAGGCGCTGCTCAAGCAGGTCCATGCTCGCGTGGCCCATTTGCTAGCGCAAGTCGAGACCCCGGCCTACCTGCATTCTGGGATCAAGAAACATTCCTACATCACCAACGCCGCCGAGCACCGTGTCGAGGGCGGCGCGGTAAAACTCGACGTGCAGAAATTCTTCCCGTCGGTACGGGCGGCCGCTGTCTGCCACTTCTTCGCCGACGTGATGGAATATCCGATGGATGTCGCCAGCCGCATGACGAAACTGCTGACGATCAACGGACACCTGCCGACGGGGGGCAACGCAAGCTGCATCCTCTCTTTCTGGGCGTACAAGAATATGTTCGATGAGATCGCGGCGCTTGCGGCAGCCAAGGGCTGCACGTTCACCCTGTATGTGGACGACATGACCATCACCGGCCAGTTCGCCACGCGGGCGATGCAGAAGGAAGCGCGCGCGATCATCGGGCGCTATCGGCTGAAGGCCCACAAGACCAAGATCTTCTCTCACCGGCAGCCAAGGATCGTCACTGGTGTTGCGATCACCGCGCGCGGACCGGAGCTTCCCAACCGGCGCGCAAGGAAGATCGCGATAACGATGGCGGGCGTGGAGGCGGCGGCGACGGATTCTCAGCGCCTCGCGCTCATGCCAAGCTTGATCGGACGTGTTAGCGAAGCCGTCGAGGTCGACCCGCTGTGGGCGGGCCGCAAGGCGGCAGCGGTTGGAATGCGTCGCACAATCCGATCTCGGGTCGAGAAGAGCCGGTAACCCATCAGCACATCGGTGCGTCCGAGCAGAGCGAAAGCAGGCGCCCTGTGCCTGTGGCGTTGGTCAATACTGTGGCCTTCGGTGCGACCAGTGGCCGAATCGAGGTTCGGCGCGCTCGCCCGGCTGTCTCAAAAGCCATTGATTGCACTTAGAAAATATGAGCGGGCGAAGGGATTCAAAACCTCGACCCCGACCTTGGCAAGAATATGCTGCGCCGGATGCGCTGGCCACGCTTTGAATCCGCGCTAAGTCCAACGCTCATAGCAGGCTGTTTGGTTGATCAGCGCCCCTCGCGGCATTGCGCTTCACCCAAAGGTCGGTCGTCCGCTCCATTTTGATCAGCTCGTCGGGGAAGCAGCGCTCCTGGAACAAGACTGCATCCTCGAAGCTGCCGTTGAGCCAGCGGTCGTAGTCGTCGGTGTGCAGGAGCACAGGCATCCGGTCATGCACCGGCCGAATCGCTTCATTGCAATCGGTCATTACGCCTGAATACACTGGGCCCCATTCCTCGCTCATGCGCCAAAGCCCCGCCCAAGCGAAGATGGGCTGATCCTTCACGCTAAACCACGTGCGCGTCTTGGAGCCTTTCTGGCCTTCGGCTTCCGCGAAATGCGTGACCGGGATCAGACACCGCCACTGAGGCTTGCGGGCCAGACCGATCCACATAGGTTTATTCAGGTCCGCAATGTTGTTCACTGGCTTCGGCTTGGCCTCGGGTTTCATTCCCTTCAACCGTAGCGGAAAGCCCCACACCATCGACTGCATGATGCGTGCGCCTTCTGTCTCGCGCACGACCATTCCGGGATAGCCGGGATATACCTCCTCCGGCGCATTCGACTGCGTTGGATCGCTGACCCCGAAGTGCGCCGCAACCTCGGCAGCGCTCTTCCTGACCGTGTAGAGATTGCACATGGCGTCTTTCTATCACGGAAGTCGGCAAGAGGAACATCGGACCGATTAAAGCAGGGCCAACTGCGGTTGAAGGCTCGCCGGCAGCTTCCCGCTGCGCCACAGATCATCGCTGTGCAGGATCTCCATTCGTTCGGCGGCAAGCGGCTGCCGGAACTGGAAACCGATCACGTCCCGGATCGAAGCGTGTAGCCACTGGTCATATTCATGGGGATCAAGCAGGATCGGCATCCGGTCATTGTAGGGCTCGACCACCACATTGGCCGCCATCGTCATGCCGGCATAGACCGGACCATATCCCGGAATGTTTCTACAGAACCCGGCCCAGGCGACCAGAGGCTGGTGCGCCACCGAAAACCAAGTTCGGGTTTTCTCGCCGGGATCCCCATTGGGGTTTGCGAAATGGGTCAGGGGAATAAGGCAGCGATATCGTGGCTCGACGACCAAATGCTCCCACAGCCGGTTGGTGGCATCCGCGACGAGGCCAATTCGACCCGGGGGATCGCCCCTTTCTCGCATTTCGCGAGTCTGGCGCGGAAAGCCCCAGTCCATTGTCCGCAGATGGCGCCGTCCATTCGCTTCGAAGACGACAAGGCCAGGCAAAGCCTCCACGGTTTCGGCAGGCACTTTCAGATCTATCGGAGCTTCCGCGTCAAAGTGGGCCGCTACGTCTGCAGCGCTGCATGTGACGGTGTAGAGTCTCGACATCGAGCTGACCTCTCATCTGACAGCAACGGCTCGCTGCCCTTCCGGCGGCACTGCCGGGCCACACCTTCGGGCAAGCGCTGCCGAATCTCTGCTCACCGTATCAAGGTATAGAACGAAACAAGAACACAATCAATCGCGCTCCATAATCTTCGACAATGCCACATCAGGAGAGACCCTTCTGGAGCTTCGCCGCCGCAGCTAGTCACTCGCTTTGAAATCACGGCCTCGGGCATAGGATGAGTCGGGGAGCGCCGAACTATCGGAAATCCCTTGCTTTGATCTTGATCGTGTCGGTGTGCTGCCGGAGAATTATCTCCGTCCCCAGCCGCCGATCCGGAATTGCGATCTCGCGCGCCGGGTGCGCAAGCGGCCGTTCCGCCGGATCACGTGGGTCTGGCGACATGGGGCTCCTGACCACATCGGCTCGGCTCTGACGGTAGATGTTGGCGACATCGGCGCGGTTGCCGACGCTCGCGAGCAGTGGGGAGAGGTCGTCGAGTCGTTGCGCGATCACATGGATAACGTCGCCCTCGCGTTGCACCTGGCCGCGTACGCCCATCATCGACGCGCCGAGGACGGTTCGGCGGTTCTTGTCGAAGACATTGGTCCACACGACGAGGTTGGCGACGTCCGTTTCGTCCTCGAGGGTGATGAACATCACCCCCTTTGCGCTCCCCGGCTTTTGCCGGACCAGCACGATTCCGGCGAGCTCGACATAGCGCCCGTCCTTGGTTGAGCGGAGTGCGGCGCAACTGATCATCCGGCGCTGGGTGAGCTCGTCGCGGAGGAAGGCTAGCGGATGGGCGCGCAGCGATAAGCCCGACGCGCGGTAGTCCTCTACGACTTCGGCGCCTTCGCCCATCGGGCTTAACATAACCTCGGGCTCAGATGCCTCATCGCGGAGCAGTCCGTCCCGGGCATCGGCCGCAGCGAACAGGGGAAGGGGGGCGTCGCGCAGACCCTTCACTTGCCACAAGCCCGACCGGCGGCTGTGCTCGAGCGAGCGGAATCCGTCTGCCTCGCCGATCCGGTCGAGCGCGCCGCGACCGACGCTCGCACGGCGTTGGATCTCTTCGATGCTGGCATAAGGCATATTGCCGCGCGCGGTAACGATTGCGGCGGCATCGGCATTGGACAGCTGGCGCACCATGCGCAAACCAAGCCGCACCGCCTTGTAGCGGCCGGCTGCCGGCTCGAGCGTGCAGTCCCAACGGCTGTGGTTCACGTCGATCGTCCGAACCTCGACGCCATGCTGGCGGGCATCACGGACGATTTGTGCCGGTGCGTAGAAGCCCATCGGCTGGGCGTTGAGAAGTGCTGCGCAAAACACGTCAGGATGATGGCATTTCATCCAGGACGAGGCATAGGCGATCAGCGCGAAGCTGGCGGCGTGGCTCTCGGGAAAGCCGTAGCTTCCAAATCCTTCGATCTGCTTGAAAGTCTTCTCGGCGAACTCGCGCTCATAGCCGCGGGCGACCATCCCATCGATCAGCTTGTCGCGAAAATGGGAGACGCCGCCCGTCAGCTTAAACGTCGCCATTGCGCGCCTGAGCAGATCAGCCTCGCTCGGGGTGAACCCGGCACATTCGATCGCGACCCGCATCGCTTGATCCTGAAAAAGGGGGACGCCGAGCGTCTTCTCCAGCACGCGGCGAAGCTCGGGCGTCGGATAGGTCACCTCTTCTTCGCCGCTGCGCCGGCGCCGGTAGGGATGGACCATGTCGCCCTGGATCGGACCTGGCCTCACGATCGCGACCTGGATCACCAGATCGTAAAAGGTCTTCGGTGCCATCAGCGGGATCGACGCCATCTGCGCGCGACTTTCGATCTGGAAGACGCCGAGCGTATCCGCTTTGCGGATCATCGCGTAAGTCGCGGGATCCTCAGCCGGGATTGTCGCGAGGTCGTGTTTGATTCCCTTGTGCTGCTCGAGGAACTCGAAGGCGCGGCGCATGCAGCTGAGCATGCCGAGCGCCAGCACATCGATCTTCATAAAGCCGAGCGCGTCGATATCGTCTTTGTCCCATTCAATAACCTGGCGATCCTCCATCGCGGCCGGCTCGATCGGGACCAGCTCGTCGAGCCTGTCGCGGGTCAGTACGAATCCGCCGGGATGCTGCGAGAGATGGCGAGGTGTGTTGATCAGAAGTCGCGCCAGCTCGATCGTGAGTGTCAGGCGCCTGTCGCTGAGATCGAGGTTGAGCTCTTCGGCATGCTTCTCTTCGACGCCTTCTCGGCTCCATCCCGAAACCGCACCGGAAAGTCCGGCTGTCACGTCCTCGGATAACCCGAGCGCCTTCCCGACTTCACGCACCGCACCGCGTGCGCGATAGCGGGTCACGACCGCAGTCAGCGCCGAGTGCGTGCGTCCATAGGTCTCATAGATCCATTGGATCACCTCCTCGCGCCGCTCATGCTCGAAGTCGACATCGATGTCGGGCGGTTCGCGCCGCTCGGCCGATACGAAGCGCTCGAACAGCAGCTCGGATCGCACGGGGTCGATCGAGGTTATGCCGAGCACATAGCAGACCGCGCTATTGGCTGCCGATCCGCGCCCTTGGCAGAGGATCCCGCGGCGCCGAGCCTCGACGACGATCGAATGCACGGTCAGGAAATAGGGCGCATAGTCCAGCTGCGCGATCAGCCGAAGCTCGTGCTCGAGCTGATTGCGCTCCTTGCCATCGATGCCCTCGGGGTAGCGCTCCGGCGCCTTTTTCCAGGTCAGCCGCTCCAGTTCCTGCTGCGGCGTCCGGCCGGCCACCCGGATCTCGTCCGGATATTGGTAGCGCAGTTCGTCGAGGCTGAAGGCGCAGCGCGCCGCCAGCTCGACGCTGCGCGCGACCGGCGCAGTGTCCCGGAGATATCGGCGGAACAGCCGCTCCATCTCCTGGCCAGTTTTGAGGTGGCGGTCGGCAAAGCGCTCGCGGCGCTCGCCGAGTTCGTCGATCGTGCATTTCTCCCGAATGCAGGTGACCACGTCCTGCAGCATCCGACGATCGGGCGCATGGTAGAGGACATCGCCAGTGGCCACGGTCGGCACACGCACTGACGCTGCCATCGCCGCAAGGTCCCGCAGTCGGATAGCGTCGCGCGGACGCCGACGGATCGACAGTGCCATATAGGCGCGCTCGCCAAAAATCTGCGCGGTGCGCGCGAGCGACGCTTGGGTCACAGGGTCAGCGCGGTCCGGGCAGAGTATGCCGATCAGGCCTTCATTCCAATCCTCGACATCCGACCAATCGAGATGGCACGCACCCTTGCCGGCGCGGCTCTTGCCAACGCTCAGGAGCCGGCACATTCGGCCGTAGGCGGCGCGATCGGTCGGGTAGATCAGCAGCGCGGTGCCGTCGGTGAGATCAAGCCGGCACCCGATGACCGCGCGCACGCCGGTGGTCTTTGCCGCATCCCAGGCGCGGACGATGCCGGCAACGCTGTTGCGATCAACGATCCCGAGCGCCGGCAGGCCAAGCACCGCCGCGGCGGCGAACAGCTCGTCGGGCGACGACGCTCCGCGCAGGAAGCTGAAATGTGTCGTGACTTGGAGTTCGACGTAGGAGGGGTCGGGGTCGTTCACGCGAACGCTCCGTGGATGAACCAGCGCATCGGCCCTGTCGCTGGATTCTCGCCATCTCCGAGCCTGAAGACCCAATAGCGACCACCCGTCGCGGTCTCGACCTGATAATAATCCCGCACGGTCTGAGGCCGCTCGGCCTCATGACCGGCGTCGCGCCACCATTCGCCATGCAAGCGCTCGGGTCCGTCGGCGCGGGTCACGCGAAACCGCTTGCGCCGCCAAATGAACATCGCGGGCGGGTGATCAGGGAGCATCGCGGTGACGTCGATCGGTTCGGGCGGGCTCAGCATCCGGCAAGGCCGGGGCAGGTCGTCGTCCCACGCGGCGCCTGTCGTGCTGGCCAGCGCTTTAGTGAGCCCCACCGCGCGTTCGGGCATGACGCTGGCACGCGGCGCGGTACGGTATAGGCGGTTTTGACCGAAACGATTGGCTAGCGCATCGACCAGCGAGGCGAGATCGGGCCCACGCCGCGCCAGGATCTCGAGACCTTCGCCTTGCTTGGGTGCCATGGGTTCGACCAGCTGCGCGACCAGCGTCATCGCCTCGATGCCGAGACCAGGATCGACCGTCTCGACTTTGGCGGAAAGCAGCTTGGCCAGATGTTGGACATCTCGCGTGGGTGTCGCGGTGCCCACGCGGACGGCCTGGTTATGGCCATCGACCCTGTGGAAATAGCAGTCGAGCCTGCGGGCACCTTTGCCGAGCCGATGAAGCTGATCGACAATGTCGGCAACGAGATCTGCGATGACCTGCCCGAACGCGTCCGCTGTCGACAGCGGCTCGACAAAGCCGCGCCGCGCGCGGGGGAGCTGGTCGGGAAAGATCGGCTCGATCGGCTCGGGCAGAAAGCCCAGAGCCTGGTCGAGGCGGCGATGCAACGACCGCCCGAAGCGTTTGGCGAGCGGCCCCCGCGGGCTTCCGATGAGCTGCTCAATCCGTTCGAAGCCGAGTTTTCGCAGCCCTTCGACCACGTCGGAATCGAGACGCAGCGACATAATCGGCAGGAGCGCGATCGCCTTGCGATGATCGCCCGGCTCGATCGTGACCGGGCGGCCCGCCGGCACCTGGCGGGCGACCGCATGGGCACAGCCAGCGGTGTCGGCGACCGCAATCTGAACGGAAAGTCCGAATGACGAAACCCGGCGGTGCAGATCCTTGAGCAAAGCCCTTTCATTGCCGAAAAGATGCACGCATCCGGTGATGTCGAGCCAGATTCCGTCGGGCGGATCGGGCGCGACAATCGGGGAATAGCGCTGGCCGGCCCAGAGGGCGAGGCGCCGCAGCCCTTCGAAGTCGGCGTCAGGGTCGGCATCCACCACCTCGAACTCCGGCGCGAAGGACCGTGCCCTGGTGATCGTGATGCCCGGCAGGATGCCAAGCGCGCGCGCAGCTCCATCGACCGCCGCGACGATGCGCCGGCCATGATCGGGAATCGCCGTCACCAGCGGTTGGGGGGCAGGGGAGGCTCCGCCTTCAGGCGGCGACTTGGCGGTCTTCCGCCGCAGCCGGTCGGTCGACCAGTGCGGCAGGAAGAGCGATACGACCCGTCGCATCGCACCCCTCCACGATCCATGTGTGGGGAAGCCCTCCCCGGACACGCTCCAGCGCAACCTGCCACCGCGGGCGCCCCAGGCTCGGAATGCCGAGATCCTCGCTCGGAGAGGCGATGACGCGCCAACGCGTCATCGCGGCCGAGCCTTCGGCTATCTCATCAAGCTTCGCGGCTCGACGGAACACGAATGCGGCCACACCCGACGCTTCCGCCGCGAGCTGAAGACGCTTGGAGGCGGTTGTCGAATATTTCGCGACCTCTCCAACCACGCCAGCCAACCCGGCATGGCGGAGGCATTCTTCCATCGCCAGCAGCACGTTGGTGTCTGTTCCCGCCTCGACATAAATCACTCGGTCTGGATGCAGCCCAGCGAGATGGAGAGCAGGCGCGAACAGGTCGCGCCACCGGAGGCACCAGAAAACGGGACCTTCGATCCGGGCGAGGATTCCCGCGAGAAACGTGGTGGCGCTCGCATCGTCGGCGAGATCGGGACTGCCCATGATCTCATGGAGAGCGCCTGTTGCGATCCCGCCACCTGGCAACCGGCCGTCGAGTTCGCTTAGGCCGAACGGGATAGCATCATGCCTCGCACCCACGCCTTCGATCTGCGCGATACGCGCTCGCAGATGTTCGAGGACGATAGACTGGCGCATAGCATTGGTGCGACTCGGGAGCGGTTGAAATGTTCCCTATACGTTCTATCTCCCGACCGCTTGAGTCAAGCCAGGAACTCGCGGGGCTCTCATCGGGGCATTTGCCGCCAGTGGCACTTTACCCGGAAAGCCGCGATATCGGGTAAAGTGCCACTCGTGCTGCTCTCGCGGAGACCGCGGAGGAAGGAAACACCCTACCGATAACGGACGCCAAACTGGGATGCCCGGTGAAGTGCCATAGCCGGAAATTCGCTGGGAAGGCACGAATAGGGATTCACACTGAGCACCCGATGTGCTTGTAATGTTCCATGTTTCAACCGGATCTCTTTGTGTGCGACGACGACAGCACGGTCCTGGATCTGCCGGCGGTTCTTGAGCGTCTGGCGGGCGTTTCAGACCGTCCCCGCTACACGTTCATGGTGCTCAACCTGATCGCTAAGGCGGCTGGACCGTCTGGGCGCGCAGGCCCCTATGTGAAGGATGCCGATCGCCGTGTTCCCGTCCGGGACTGGCTCTCAGACGCCATGGTTCCAATGGCGCAGCGCGATCCCAAGCGACGCGCCACGACAGCCGCAGTGCGCGACGAACTTTCCCGCAGTGGCGCTCTACCGACCGATCCCGCTGAAGCCCATGCGATCATCGACGCCGAGGTGCGGCGCCGCGTGCTCCGATCTGGTCGATGCAGTGTCAGTCGGGCGGTCTCGGATCTGGTGAAGGCAGGGCTCGTTCGCCGGCACTACCAGGGGTTCCGCGTCGACCATCAAAATCGAGGTGCTCAACGCGAAGCGGTTTACACTCTTACGCGGCAAGCTGCCCACGCTCTTGGAGCGCGCCGCTAACATCTGACGATCATTCCGGTAGCGAACCCTAGGCAATATCGCGTAGCCTGGCAGTAAGATAACGGCCGCTCCACTCGGGCTGCTCGTCGCCGAGCCACCTCATTGGTTGCTGACCCAAAGCTAGCAGCCGGGCAGGTTAGCGACCACTTTTCCTTGATCATCGCTCCCCAATTTCCTAGAAACGCGGAAATGGGGGACGAAGGCAAACTCGGTCTGCTCCGCTTTGTCGGAGAAGCGCTATATGGCGAACGATGGCAGGCGCCCCTTGCTGCAGATCTGAGCGTCTCGGACCGTACGGTCCGCTACTGGCTTTCATCAGCAACGACGTGTCCCGAAGATCTCGGACCAAGGCTGCTGGCGATCGTCAACCGTAAAAAACTCGAGCTCGGAGGGCTTGAGAAAGCCGTTCTTCATCGACTTAACGCCGCGCGAGGGGACTCTCATGACCGATCATGAGCCGCTAGGCAGCGCTTTCCCACAAACGCTGCTGTGGCGACCGCGTCATTACAACCGTGACCTTTCAATATCTAAAGCGCGTGACCGTGCCACCCGCACGGAAAAAGGAATCTCTGAATGAAGAGTCTGTTAGAGCAGCTTCCGCCGATCGTGACGGAGGGAAAGCGCGAAGCGGAGCGTGTCATGGAGCGCGCTGAGAGCAATTACCGCCTCGGGCTGCAGACGCGTGAACTGGTGATTCCCTCAAGAGATAGCAACTGGCAGGATCTACTTCGCAGTAGCGAAAGGGCCGATTATCAGCAAATTCATACGAGCGCCAATAGGCTGATCTACGGTGATAATCTACTTGCGATGGCTGCCCTTCTGGCGGGTGACGATAATTCCGGGTCGATAAGAGGGAAGGTCGATCTCATCTACATCGATCCACCGTTTGACAGCAAAGCTGACTACAAGACCAAGATATCTTTGCCTACTGGTGATATTGAGCAACGCCCCACCGTGATTGAGCAGTATGCCTACGCCGACACTTGGTCCAATGGCACGTCATCATACATCGAAAATATCGTGCCGCGCCTGGTGCTAATGCGTGAGCTTCTTTCTGACAGTGGCTCTATTTACATTCACCTAGATTGGCACGTTGCAGACTATGTGAGGGTCGTGGCCGACAGCATATTTGGACCCGATAGCTTCGTTAATGAGATTTGCTGGAAACGCTCCGATGCAAAGGGCGATGCGGCACAGGGAAGCAAACATTATAGTCGCGTCCACGACGTCATCCTATTTTACGCCAAAGGACAGAGCAGGATTTGGAATCCCATATATCTGCCTCTGTCTGACAACTACGTCGACGGGTTTTACAAGTACAAAGACCCCGACGGCCGCCGATACAAGATGGAGAATATGTTGGGCCCCGGCGGAGCGGCGAAGGGCAATCCCGTCTACGAAGTAATGGGCGTTACTCGCGCTTGGCGTTATTCGCGGGCGAGGATGCAAGGCCTAATAGACGCTGGGCTAGTGATCCAAACGAATCCCGGCACCGTCCCGATGCAAAAGAAATATCTAGACGATTCCAAAGGTGTCCAGGTTGGTACTTGGTGGGATGACATCAGCATGATACGGGGATGGTCGTCCGAGAAAGTGGGCTACGGCACCCAAAAACCTGAGAAGCTTCTTGAGCGAATAATAAGCGCATCCAGTAATCCTGACTCACTCGTCTTGGACCTTTTCTCAGGCTCGGGGACTACGGCCGCGGTGGCCGAACGGCTTGGCCGGCGCTGGATAGTGTCCGACCTCGGTAAGCCCGCCTGTATGATCGCGCGAAAGCGCCTGATCGATCAGGACGCCCGCCCTTTTCTTTACCAGCACATTGGCGACTATCAAGTCGAGCAGCTCCGCTCGACTATGGGAAGCCGGTTCCGTATCGGCGATCTTGCCGAGATCGTGCTGGGACTCTTTGGAGCACTCCCGTTACCGGTCGATGAGAATCCAAACAAGAACATGGGTCGGATAGCCGGAAGCAGCAAAACTTTGGTGTTGGCCGACAGCCCAAATAAGATGACGGGCCTCACTACGCTTCGGCGGGCCATCGAGATTCGCGACAATCTTATGGGAGGATGGGATAAGGTCATCGTCCTCGGCTGGAACTTTTCTCCGACAATTGGACATGATATTGAGGCGCTCGGTCAGGCAGATAAGCTTGAGGTTTTGGTTATTCCGCCCGACCTTCTCGATCGTCTCAAGAAAAAGGGCCACAAGTTGAAGGCTGACGAGGTACGCTTTTCGTCGCTTCAGTATCTCAAGCTGGGCGAAGTGCTTCGCAGGGCCGAAGGAAAAGGGGAGGCATTGGACGTGGCGATAGCAAACTATGTTCTGCTTTCGCCAGATGCGCTCAACTTGGACGATGCAAACAGACGCCAACTTCAAAACGTCATCAACTCGGATCCGTTGGCACTCATTGAATATTGGAGCGTCGATCCGGACTATGACGGCGAAGTGTTCCGTTCTGTGTGGCAAGACTATCGAGGAAACACTGAGAATGATGACGATCCCCTCCGAGTCGTCTCGACCGCAAGGCTGACGGGGCTTCCAAGGAAGGATGGCAAGCGTTTGATCTGCGTTCGGGTCGTGGATGTCTTCGGATTCGAAGCCGAAGCCATGGTCGAGGTGGCGTGATGGCGGGCATCAACGAACTTACTCTTGCCAGCGGTTTAACCGCCAAGGTTGAAGAGCTCTCAGCCGGCCTAGAAGCGGGAACGGCGCCGATCCTTGACCTGGTTTCGGAGACGACGGCCGAGCTACTGAAATGGTGGTTTCAAGCGGAGTTTCAGGACTCCAGGCAGTTCAACTTCCATCCTGGGCAGCGGCAGGCACTACTCAATGTAATTTATGCCCACGAGGTACTGGGCATTGCGACGTTGCAGGACCTCTACCAGAGGGCGGCCCCCGACGTTTTGTTGGCAAGCACGCGCGATTCTGAAATCATTCGCGCGCCGAAAAATGGCTATCCCAAATACTGCCTGAAAATGGCGACCGGCACCGGCAAAACGTGGGTGCTGCAAGCCCTCTTGGTCTGGCAAGTGTTAAACGCAAACCGCGCGCCGGAAAGCGAGCGCTACACAAAAAATTTCCTTATCGTGGTCCCCGGCCTCATCGTCTATGATCGCCTATTGGATGCATTCATGGGCAAAGAGCGCCACGGCAAGCGCGACTTCTCGATTTCCGATCTAGCGATATTCCAAGAACTGTTCATTCCTGACGCCTATCGGGATGAGGTGTTTCGCTTCGTCCAAGGTGCAGTCTGCCCTAAAGAAGAGATCGGCCGCAAAACGACAGCCGGCGGGATCATCGCCATTTCTAACTGGCACGTCCTTTCAGAAGAAGGCGAGCCACTCGAAGACGATGAGATCGTCGCCCCCGGAGATACTGTCGATCCCAAGGCCGTGGTGCAGAGCATTTTTCCGCTGATGCCTGGCATGAGCCAGGGCAATGATTTGAACGTCCTCAACCGTCGGTTTGAGCGTGGCGGTATTCTCTCATACTTAAAAGACCTACCGGCATTAATGGTGTTTAACGACGAGGCGCACCACATCCACGATTTCAAGCGGGAGGGGGAAGTTACGGAGGTCGAGTGGCAGAAGAGCCTTAACTTGATTTCACAGCCGAAGGGCGCTCGCTTTGTTCAGGTTGATTTTTCAGCGACGCCCTACAACGAGGTTGGGACTGGAAGGAATTCTCGAAAGGCCTATTTTCCGCACATTGTCGTCGATTTCGACTTGAAAACCGCGATGCGCGCAGGTCTCGTGAAATCCCTCGTGCTCGACAAGCGCTCGGAAATCGGGGCGCTCAGCCATGAAGACCTCGACTTCAACGCCGATCGAGACGAAAACGGCAACCCGATGCTGTCTGAAGGGCAGCGGATCATGCTTCGCGCCGGCCTGACCAAACTCCGCAAACTCGAAGCGGATTTCGCCGGCCTCGATCCTGACAAGCACCCGAAAATGCTGGTAGTCTGCGAGGATACGACTGTCACCCCCCTCGTCGCCGAGTTTATGACGCTCGAAGGCCTTGCTGACGATGAGCTGCTTCGCGTCGATTCCAACCGTAAGGGCGAGCTGAAACCGGACGAGTGGAAGATTTTGCGCGAACGCCTGTTCGACGTCGATCGGCATCGGTCGCCCCGGGTCATCGTCAGCGTCCTAATGCTGCGCGAGGGCTTCGATGTGAACAACATCTGCGTGATCGTACCGCTGCGGGCGTCCGGCTCCGGTATCCTGCTGGAGCAGACCATTGGGCGCGGGCTGCGCCTCATGTGGCGCGGTAACGAATTTGACGACATCAAACGAGAGAATCGTCAACTCATTCGCACCGGCAAGACCCCTTCCAACATGATCGACATTCTGTCGATCGTTGAGCACCCGGCTTTCCAGGGGTTCTATGACGAGCTGATTCAAGAAGGCCTCGCTACCGAAGAGGACGACGAGGACGATCAGAATACCAGCTCGACCGGCGATCTTATTTCGGTCGGGCTGCGGCCCGGCTTCGAGGAGTATGATTTCGCTCTTCCATTCATCCTCCGGGAAGAAGTGGAGGAGCTGGACGACACTCATATCGAACCCGCAAAACTACAGGCGTTTGGCAATTTCACGCTCGATCAGCTGAAGAGCCAGCTCGGCCAAGGCGAAAAATTCCACTCCGAAGATGTGCAGGCGAAAACTCGCTTCGGCGATTATCGCGTCCACGGCGGAGTGATGACGGCAACGGGCTACAACGATTATCTCGCCCGAGTTACGCGGCGCATTGCAGAGGCCGTCACGCTGACAGATACTACGAGCAGCCCCAAGGCTTTCGCCAACGCGAACAAGTTCCCCTACATCCAGATCAATCGGGCCGAGATGGCCGAAGGAATCGACACCTTTGTTCGCAACCACCTTTTCCGTCAGGTCATTGATCCGCTCGCCGATGAAAATTGGAGAGTCCTGCTCATCGACCCGGTGACGGAGCACCTCATTAAGGTATGGGCTCGGGCAATACTTGAGGCCGAAGAAAGTGTGATCGTTGCCGAGGCAGAGGTGGCGCACCGGCGCCTCTCCGAAGTGCCGAAGTTGGCGATGCGAGAGGGGTCATCCCTCGCCGTCGAGAAGGCAATCTACTTTCGCCTGCCATACCCGTCGCGGAATGGCGGCCTAGAACACGCCTTCATGGAAACGTGTGAGCGGGATGCCAGCGTCGATGCCCACTGCAAGATCAACGAGCAAAAGCATACCTTTGCGCGGCTACGCTATATCAAGGAAGACGGTCTCCCCGCATTCTATTCTCCCGATTTTCTCGTGCGTACGGGCAATGGTATCTACCTTATCGAAACCAAGGCACAGGGCCAGCTGACGAGTCCAAACGTGCTCCGCAAGCGGAAAGCTGCGGTGGCTTGGTGCAACCGGATTAATGGCCTTCCCGCAGAACACCGCAGCGGCGCAGAGTGGAACTATGTCCTTTTGGGCGAGGATACATTCTATGGGTGGCGCGACAAGGGCGGTTCGTTGGCCGACCTCTTCGCCTACGCGAAGTTGCGCCCTGTCGAGAACAAGGGTCAAGCGAAGTTCGCATTCTAAGTGGGGCGGGGCATGAAGAGGCAGACGTACATAGCACATGGGCGGCTGACGTCCCGAGAGATCCGCCTAGCTGCTGCCCGCAACCGACGCCATGGCGTCCAAGTCATGTCCTTCGAGCAGCTGGCAGCCCGCCTTGCCGGCGGCTTCGCGCGGCCTATCGACGCGGAGGCGCTACGCGATGGGATCCAGAAGACGCTGCCCGATACCGATCTCGGTGAGCTGGATGCCATCAAGCTTCTACCCGGCATGGTGGGCGCCACGGCCGACACCCTGCATAAGGTCTGGCGCACCGGCATCAACCTTTCTGCGAGAGCCGGTGATCATCCCCGGCTAGCAGCGATGGCCGCGCTCGAGCAGGCCCTATTGGAACGCCTACCTTCGTCGATGCTGCGGCCGGTCGATCTCGCTTCGCAAGCGCTTGCTCGTCTCCACCTTGCTCCCGTGCTCTTCGGCGAGATCGAGATCGTCGGAATCAGCGAGCTTTCGCCGTGCTGGCGCGAGTTGCTGATCGAGCTTGCCGGGACGTTACCGGTGCGCTGGAACGCAGGGCCGCGCTCAGTCCCCGCCTGGCTGGAAGGTTCGAACGTCGAGATCGAGCGATCGGAGCCAGCCACGCCGCACGTTAAGTCAGTAAGCGCTGCCAGCGGCTATCATGAGGCAATCGAGGCGCTGCGCTGGGCGCGCGAGTTGATCACCAGCGGCACAGCCAAGCCATCCGAAATCGCGATCGCGGCGGCTGCGCCGGCCGCCTATGACGATGAGTTCATGGCGCTCAGGGCCGACGCCAATATCGACCTGCATTTCGTTCACAGTATCCGGGTGGTCACCACCCGGGAGGGGCAGACGGCCGCAGCGCTGGCTGACATCCTGGTGCGCGGGCTATCGCAGTTGCGCCTGCGGCGGCTCGCGACGCTGCTCGCTGGCTCGGGGCCGTTCCAGATGCTTCCCGAAGGTTGGCAGCGCGTGCTGCCGCCCGATGCGCCTTTGTCCTCAGCCGACGCCTGGGAGCGGCTCCTGAGCGGCCTGACAGCCGATCGCTGGCCCGATAGTATCGAACATAGCTCCGACCTCCGGGCAATCGTCGAAAAGCTCAGCGGTGGGACGAACGATGCGGACGAGATGGGGCGCACCTTCCTGTCAGGCGGCGCGCTACGTATCTGGAAGAAGGCCCTGCTCGCCGGCAGCGCGGCCGCGATCGACGTCACCATCGATGGCCTACGCCAGGAGGATGCCTGCGAGGTGTGCGTGTCGGTGGCGTGGATGCCGGCGTCGGCGCTTGCGGCATCGCCTCGGAAGTTCGTGCGTCTGCTCGGCCTGACCTCGACCGGATGGCCAAGGCGGATTTCCGAGGATCGGTTGCTGTCCGATCATATCGTCCCGGTCGGAGAGCTCGACCCGCTGCCAGTTACCGCTGCCGACCGTCGCGATTTCGAGACGATCCTCTGCACTACGACTGAGCAGGTGGTGCTCTCGCGAGCTCGTCGCGACAGCGAAGGACGGCTGCTCGGCAAGAGCCCGTTGCTGCGCGGGCAGCCAGACGCCCGCTATATCCGCCGTAATCGGCGGCCAACGCATGCGATGAGCGAAACCGATCGCCTGGTGGCGCGTCCCGCGGATTTCGGCGCCAGCGATCAGGCACGCTCTGCAGCCGAGTGCTGGAACAACTGGCAGCGAGCCGCTGTCACTGCCCATGACGGAATGGTCCGGGCTAATCATCCCGCGCTGCTTGCCGCACTGCAACGGGTGCAGTCGGCGAGCTCGCTCGCCAAGCTGCTGCGCAATCCGCTCGGGTTCACCTGGAGCTATGCGCTCGGGATCAGCGCACCGGAAAGCGCGGAGGAGGCGCTCGTGTTGGACGCGCGACAAAGCGGCATCCTGCTCCACGAGACGCTCGATCATGCGGTGCGGCTGCTGGAAGGGCAGGGGAGCCTTGCCGGCGCACGTCCGAATCAGGTTGTCGCCGCGATTGAGCAGGCGGCAACAACCGTCGCCAGGCAGTGGCAAGCCGAACTAGCGGTGCCGCCGCTCGTCGTGTGGCGCCGCACGGTGGAGGACGCCAAACAGACGGCGCTGAACGCGCTTCAGCATCCTGAACCGGCTCTATCAGATCAAAAATGCTACACCGAGGTACCGTTTGGCGGGCAAAAAGCGAAGTCCGACGGTGCATTGCCTTGGGACACGACCAAGCCGGTGGAGATCGTCGACACCGGATTCCAGATATCCGGCTATATCGATCGCCTCGACCTCTCGGGGGATGCGGCCAAGGCACGTGTGTTCGATTATAAGGGCGGCAAGCTGCCGAAGGACCAGGTCGTCCTTCAGGGCGGGAAAGAGCTGCAGCGCTGCCTCTATGCCTATGCGGTGAAGGCGTTGCTTGGCGACGGCATCGAGATTGATGCAGCGTTGCTCTACCCTCGTGACACGGAAGCCCGCCATCTTGAGGAACCGGCGGCTGTGATGGAGGATCTGGCCGGACATCTCCGGGCGGCGCGCGCAAGCCTGCTCGCCGGACGCGCCGTGATCGGGCCCGACAATGGCGGTGACTATGACGATCTGAGCTTTGCGCTACCGGCGAATGCCGGCAACGGCTACTGCCCCCGAAAACTGGAACCGGCACGTGAGGCACTGGGCGATGCCGCGCTCGTCTGGGAAGCGATCTAATGAACATCGCGATCCCGATACTTCGCGACGAAGCTGCGCGCCTGGCCGCGATGACCGCGCACGATCGCTCCGTCCTGGTTGAGGCCGGGGCGGGCTCGGGAAAGACCGCGGTCATGGCTGGGCGGCTGGCGTTGCTACTCGCCGGTGGCACTGCGCCCAAAGTGATTGCGGCCGTCACATTCACCGAGCTCGCCGCGAGCGAGCTGCTCGCCCGCGTCCGCGACTTCATCGACGAATTACTCGACGGGCAAGTGCCCCGGGAACTGCGTATCGCCCTGCCGAGCGGTCTTTCGGCCGAGCAGCGGGCGAACCTCGACCAAGCCGCGTCCGCGATCGACGAGATTACCTGCTCGACGATCCACGGCTTCTGCCAGCGGCTCATCAAGCCCTATCCGGTCGAGGCGAACATCGATCCCGGCGCTTCGCTAATGGACCCCGCGCAAGCGGACCTGACGTTCAGCGATGCCGTCGATCGCTGGCTTCGCGTCACGCTCAACTCGGGCGAGGAGAGTCTCGTCGCCGAGCTCGTGTTCCTGAACCCAACGAAAGCGAGCGAACTGATCGCAACTGCGGCAGGAGCGCTGCGCGACAATCGGGTGCTGGTGGCACCTGATGTGGGCGGGATCTCGCCGTTGGTGACGACCTTCGGCGCGGCGGCTGAAGCCTATCGCGCCTTCGTCATCGGCACGGCTGCTCAGGAGGCGGAGAGTACAGCGGGCGCCTCGGCCTTCGTGGAGATGAGCGAGGCGATCGCATTCGCGGTTGAGGACGAGGCGCCCCCGGCGCTTGTTCGCCTGCTTGCTTCGACCCCGCACCCGTCACTCTGCACGGCTAAGGGTGCGTTCAGCGCCTACAAAAAGAAGGGCAAATGGGAGGCGGCAGCGAAGACGGCAGGCCTGTCCAAGGCGGATGGTGGGCTGCTCAACGCCCAAGCCGAAGTGCTCCACCTCGCCTGCTGTCGGGGTTGGACGGTGCTTCTACAAGCCGTGGCAGGACGCGTGCTGGCAGACCTGATCGCGGCTATCCAACCCATCGCCGACAACTTCCGCGACTATAAGCGTTCGGCGGCGCTGCTCGATTTCGACGACCTGATCTTCGCGGCGCGCGACTTGTTGCGCGATCATCCGGTGGTGCGCGAAGCATTGGCAAAACGATACACCCATGTGCTGGTAGACGAGTTCCAGGACACAGATCCCCTTCAGACGGAAATATTCTGGCGGTTGTGCGGCGACCCGATCGCCGGTGCCGATCCGCAGGATTGGGCGGCCTACCGGATTAGGCCGGGTGCGCTGTTCCTCGTCGGCGATCCCAAGCAGGCGATCTACCGCTTTCGCGGGGCCGACGTCGCCGCTTATATCCGGGCGCGCGAGGCGATCCGGGCACTCAATCCCCAAGACCTGCTGTCAATCTCAACTAACTTCCGCTCGTGCGCGGCGATCCTCGCATATGTGAACGAACGCTTCGCGCCGCACATGACGGTCGAGAAAGGGCAGCCGGGATTCACCGCACTCGACAGCTTTCACCCTGATCACGGCGAGGGGTTGTGCGTCGCAGCGCTCCCGGTTCAATGCGCGGGCGAGGACGGCAAGGCCAAAGCGGCCGCGCAGCGCGACTGCGAAGCAGAGGCCGTCGCGGAAATGTGCAGCCGGCTGATCGGCAGCCAGATCATCGTCGACCGCAAGACCGACGAGCGACGGCCCTGCCGACCTGGCGACATCGCGTTGCTGGCGCCCGGCGGGACCGAACTGTGGCGTTACGAAGAGGCGCTCGAGAAGCGCGGCGTGCCTGTGGCGACCCAAGCCGGCAAAGGCTTCTACCGCCGCCAGGAGGTGCAGGATCTCGTCGCGATCACGCGAGTGCTGGCCGATAGCCGCGACAGCCTCGCACTGATCGCACTCCTGCGCGGGCCGCTGGTTGGCTTGACCGAGGAGCAACTGCTCGATCTCGTCTGGAACCAGCCCCGTGATCCGGAGCGTCCCGCAGCACGCCCAAAGCTCAATATCCACCTCGACCCAGATGCGATCGAAAACCGCCACGCCCGCGACATCGTCGAGAAGCTTCAGGCACTCCGTCGGGGGATCAACGGAACCACGCCGCACCAATTGCTGGCCGAGGCGGTTGACGTGCTGCGCGTGCGCGCCATCCTGCTCCAGCGCCATGGCGGGCAGGCAGAGCGGCCGCTGGCCAATGTCGATCTCTTCTTGAGCCTGGCGCAGCCTTATGGCGTACGAGGATTGAGGGCGTTCGCGGACGTGATGACGGCGGCATGGGAGGGCAAGGTCCGGTCGGCCGAGGGGCGTCCTGACGCTCAGGAGGAAGCGGTATCGCTGGTCACGATGCACGCCTCCAAGGGCCTCGAATGGCCGATCGTCGTGCCGATCAACACGATGACGTCAGGCAACGACGTGCGCGATCCGATCATCGACAGCGAAACGAGGCGCATCTTCCTGCCAATCTTCGGGGTTGAGCCTGCGGGTTACGAGGAAGCAAAAGCAGCCGAGGTCGCGGAGCGCGAGCGCGAGCGGCTGCGGCTTTGGTATGTCGCGGCAACCCGGGCCCGCGAGCTGCTCGTGCTGCCGAAGCTCGATGTGGCTCCAGCGAAAAGCAGCTGGAACGCTTTGATGGACTTCGATCTTGATGGACTGCCGCTCATCCAGATCGATCAGCATCCACCTGGGTTCGAGACGATCGACGGAGATCCGGAGAATGGACAGACGCGAGAGGTGTTTGTGGCCGAGGCGGTGGCGGTAGTCGCGGCTAGCCACAAGCTGCGCTGGATTGCACCGAGTCGGGATGAGGATCCTGCGGGTCCACTGGATGTCGTATCCGTCCCGCAGATCGTACTTGGGGCCGATGACGATTCCCCCGCAATCGATGCCATCGCCGTCCAGGGCGGCCGGGAGCGGGGTCTCGTCATCCACAAGCTGATCGAGGAAGTGCTGACTGGCGAGACCGCGGACGATGCCGGGGCACTCGTCGCACGGGCCGCTGGTTTGATCCGGGATCTCGGCCGCGAACCCGGACTCGATCCCGCGCTTGGACTATCGGCGGACGAGATAGCGGTAACTGTGGGGAGGACGCTGGCACTGCCCGAGATCGCGGCAATTCGGCCCAGGCTTGTGCCCGAGCTGCCGGTCTACGGCTCGATCGAGGATGATTGCTGCGAACTTGCCACCTTCGGGATCGTTGATGCGCTCTGCATCGGTGAGGATGGCAAGCCCGAACTGGTGATCGATTGGAAGAGCGACGTGAACCCTAGCGGGGAGGCTCTCGATCACTACCGTTCCCAGGTTCTGCGCTACCTCGAGGTGACTGGTATTCCAAAAGGAATGGTCGTATTTGTTACAAGCGGGAAACTGTTTAGCGTTCCTTGAGTAATGCACAGCGTCGCCTTGGCGTATGCGCGGCCATCGGGCATAGAACACGGATGGCGCTGCAAGGAGGGGGGCGCCGGCCGACGGACCGTCGCGCTGGCGGAAAGATGTTTGACGCTGAGAAGCTCAGGGCGATCCCGATCGCTTCGGTAGCGACTGCGCTCGGCTTTCAGCTGTCTCGTGGCATGGCGCGATGCCGCTTGCCCGGTCATGACGATGAGCACCCGTCCTTTTCGGTTCGGTCGCGGACCAACCGTTTCAATTGCTTCGCGTGCAATCGCGGCGGCGACGCGATTGATCTTGTACGGATCATGGAAGGCACCGACTTTCTCGGCGCTTGCCGATGGCTCGGCGGTCGCTTCGGAATCGATGACACGCGGTCTGGAAAATCGCCTCGTCGCGGCGTGCGGACGGTGCGTGATCCTCTTCCCTCGGTCACTGCCCCTGCCGGCTCCACCGGGGAGGTCGGCTCCGATAGCGAGATCTTCACTTGGATTCTCGCGCAATCGCCGCTCGCACCGTCCGGACGGGCTTACCTCGACTCGCGCGGTTTCGTGCCCGCGACGCTCGCACATTTCGGCGTTGGCCAGCTTGGCGAGGGCAAGGCGTTGCTTCGTGCGGCGCGCGAACGCTTCGGGGAAACGCGTCTCGAACGCTGCGGGGTTATGATCAAGGGTCGCTACGGTCCCTATCTGGCCTTTCGCTCGGGCTACCTGCTCTTCCCTTTCGTCATCGACGGCGAGATTGTATTCCTACAGGCGCGGCGCCCCGACGGCGAGCGCGACAGCCGATGGCTCTGCCCAGCGCACCTGCCACCGCCGCCTTTCAATCTCGAAGCACTGGCGGGTTCTGCCCCGACAATTACAATCTGCGAGGGTGTGACCGACGTTCTCTCCGCGCATCAACTTGGCATCCCGGCGATCGGTTTCGTCGGGGCCAGCGCCCGGATCGATGCACCTACGATTGCCCGCCTGCGCGGTCGCAATGTCGCGGTACTCGGCGACGCCGACGCGGCGGGCGCGGGCTTCGCCCAACGATTGGTGCGGCTGCTGGGCGATCATGGGATCACGGCGTCGACTACGTCGATGCCGGAGGGCATCAATGACTTAAACGACTTTTTGCGGGCACGGGAGGGGATCGACCGATGAGCCTGCATGACATCCTGCTGTTGCCCGAGACGCTGCTGTGGGCGTGGCGTAAGGTCCGGCGCTGCTATCGGTCGGCCGACAGCCTGTATGATCAGGCGGCTCTCGCAGCCTTCGAGCTTAATCTCGAAGCGGAACTTGAGGGTATACGTGCTGACTTCGCCGCTGGGCACTGGGTCGCCCGGCCGATCCGGCTCGTGCCGCAAACGAAGAAGCCCGACAAAGAGGGCAAGCCCAGGCTCAGGCAATATTTCGAGATCGCGGTGCGGGACCAAGTCGCATGGACAGCGATGGCCACCGTGCTTGGACCCGAACTCGACCGAAAGATGCCGGCCTGGAGTTATGGTAACCGCCTGTATCGGGCCGCTTGGTATGAGGAGGAATCGCCTGAGGGCAAGGGATCACAGCTGAACATCGGCCCTTATCGCCATTCGGCCGGCCATCTCTACCGCCATTTCAAGCATAGCTGGCCACTTTATCGCCGCCATATCTCGCTAACCGCCCGCCGGATGGTGAGCGAGCTGATCGATGAGGACGAACTCGACCAGGGCGAGCGTCGCGCGCTCGACCAAACCGAAGGGCTCGCCTATCTAGAATTACCATTCTGGATCCGGCCGCCGTCGCAGGGTGAAAAACTCTATGCGGCGTCATTCGACCTGATGAAATTCTATCCAACCATCCGTTTGGAAGCAATCGTACGCGGGTTCGAGGAGTATATCGACGGCTTCCGGGATGAGGCCCCGCTTGCGACCCTGCTCAACGACATGCTGCGGTTCGAGGTCGATGACAGCGGGTTAACCGACGAGATGAAAACAACAGTCGAGCCGCAGGTGCCGCCGGGATTGTTTGAGGGCATTCCCACTGGCCTCTTCGCCGGCGGCTTCCTCGCCAATGTCGCGATGCTGCCGCTCGATCTCAAGGTCGACGAGATATTGCGGGAAAGGCGCACCATCGCTCATTTTCGCTTCGTCGATGATCATGAAGTCCTCGCCTATGATTTCAAGGCGCTAGTCGCGTGGATCGAAGAATATGCACGGCTGCTTGAGGCGTTCAACATCGGTGCCCGGATCGAACCCGACAAATATGTGCCGTCCGAACTGAAATCCATACTCCATCCCGAACTATGCGAGGGATCCGGTGAGGCAAGCGAGACCCACGACGAGTTGATCGAGAAAGTCGCGAGGGCGGCTGAGGTAAACGGCCGCAAACCGACCGAGCTGATGACGCGGACACTCGCCCAGGTGTCGATGCTGGCGGCAACCGATTTCGACCTATTGACCGACGCCGGGCGCGGGCAGCGACTGGAACAGCTCGAATGGCTTCTGCTCGCGAACATTCCCGAGCAGGAGATCCGGGGAGACACACGAATGGCCTTCGCGGCGGCACGCATCGCGACGCTTACGCCAGCACTATTTCGTCCCAACGATGAGCTGCTCGAGGCGCATCGCCATCTGGCCTTGACCCTGGAGAAGAAGCGTAAGATCGAGACTGCGGGCAAATCTCTCGACGAAAGCGCCGAAGCCGAAATCCAACGGCTTTATGAGAAAATTGAACTTCGCAAGCGCGACGAGCAAAGCATTTGGGAGGCCTTGCTCAAGCGCCATTTCGGGCTGCTGTTCGAGGCTTTTCACGCGCATCCGGACAAGGCGCGACTGTTTATCCGAATGATCGACTATTGCCGCGCCACGGGTCATGACGGTTTCTCACGTCTGGGCGAATGGATGCGCCTCCATGGTGAGGGCGAGACGCGTCTGCTCAAATGCTACCTTGGCGCACTTGGCGTGCAGCACCTTGCCCGCCACCTTCTGACCGCCTGCGCCGCAGTGAATCGCGTCGATTTGCTCCATCGCGAGAGGGAGGCCGCGCGATCGTTTATCAATCACACCTTGCGGGCAGATATCGACGCATTCGTGCCATTGTCACGTGCAGAGCCGCTCCAACGGTTTCAGCTCGATGCGAAGAGCGCTTTCGTTGCCTCAATGCTGCTCGGCGCCCTGGAGGTCGGGCGAACAGACCCTGCGCTCGCAACCAGCATGCGACAACGGACAGCCGAAACGCTGGAGGCCGTTCCAACGCTGGCCAACTTGCGCACCGCGACGCAGGTCTCAGTCGGCATCTGGTCGCACTGGTTCTTCGCGACAACCGGCACCCATCGCTACGACCCGCCGGCATTTTGGCCCGACATGGTCACGGAACACGATACTGCTGATTCATATGACTGGATCAACCTGCGCCGTTATCCCGCCGAACTCCCGAACGAGGCATGGACGCGGCTACGGCTTGAGCCGACCCTGCTTGCGGCCGATGACGCAGGCTGGTTGCTCGATGCGGCGCGAGCGGCGCCTGACCAATTCGCCGTGCTATCGGCCGATAGTTCGGTCGTTGCGGCGGTAGCATCGAGGATCGCTCTAGCACCTGACACGATGTCCCTCCGCGACTGGGTTGCGTATGCACGGACACGCTCGCCAAGCGATCCGCGCCGTTCTGAATGGACCGCGCTCGAGATCACCCGTCAAATCCTTGAGCCGCTCTTCAAATTCGGTGGCCCAGATGCGGATTTCCTCGATCGTCTTCACCCAGAGAATGTTCGCATCCCAATGACCTGGCGCAACGTGGAACCGGACAGGCGCATCAACGACCGGATCACCTGGGAGGGCTGGTGCCGCTTGGCGCGCGAAGAGAGCGCAACGATGATTAAGCCGGGCATCGACGATTTCCGCTACAGCGAGCTAGTCCAGCGGACCGAGCGTCGCTGGGAGCGGCGACTGCGTCCTTTCGGTCAGCTCCTCTGGGGCATCTTGCGGCTGAGCTTCGCGCTACCAGCGGCCTGGAATATCCGCGGACAGGAACGCAGTCTTGTCGACACGGTTACGTGGGACCTTGAACGCCTGCCGATTTCTTCGTTCACGCTTGCGATCCTGCAGTCCTGTCTGATGCCAAGAAGCGTTGAGACGTCCTTCCTGCCACTTTTCCCGTCCCTGTTCGGCAACCTCCTCCGCCGTGCCGCCGATGACAGCGAGTTTGATCGACCGATCCGATCGCCCGACGCGCTACGTTATCTCCTTGTCAAGGCACAGGGCGAGCTCGAACGCAGCCAGATGACCGTGCTAGAGCATGAGCCGCGGCAGCTGATCCCAGTTCGTCTGCAGCAGATTGGCGCGTTTGCCGACGGCGACGCCGCCGAGGGGGATCAACCGCAATGAGCGAGCCCCACAGCTCCCATCTCACCGAAACGCTGAAGCTCGGCATTATCCAAACCTCCCTTGACCCGATTGCGGCCTGGGTAAACGGTCCAAAAATGTCGCCTTGTGAGGAGGAGCGAGCGATTACCGAGATCAGGGGCTATTTTGCCGCGTTCCACCAGGAAAGCCCGCCACCCGACATCATCGTGCTGCCTGAGCTTGCAGTGCCGACCGGCTTCGAAGGCAAATTGCGGGCAATGGCGACAAAAATGCAGTCGGTCGTGATTGCAGGGCTCGATTATCGCGCCGGTGATGCCCCTGGAGAGGTGCATAATGATGCTCTCCTGATCGTGCCACAACGATGGCGCGGCAAAGCGATGGGTTCGAAAACCATGACGCGCCGGATCGGCAAGACCTACGCTGCGCCGGACGAGGACAAGAAGCTTATTGCCGCAGCTTACACGTTCAAGCGAGATCCCTCGGTTTGGCTTCTCGACGGTGGCGCCATTGGGACCTTTGGCGTCATGGTGTGCTACGACTTCCTCGATCTGGAACGGATCGCCATGTATCGAGGCCGGGTTCAACATCTTTTTATTCTCGCACTCAACAAGGATGCAACTTCGTTTCGGCATGTGGCGGAGGCCGTGGCGCGGATGGTCTTCTGCAATGTCGTCATCTGCAATTGCGGGCATTTTGGAGGCTCGCTGGCGGTATCGCCCTATCGCCAGCCCGAGCGACGCACGATCTATCAGCATGCCGGCGCGGGGCTCGCGACGGGCCAGATCATCGAACTACCAGTGGCACCGCTCGATCTGCATCAGAGCCACAGCGATCCGATGAGCGACGGTGAGAAGGCTTTCAAGAGTCTGCCGCCAGGTTATCGATTGCCAGTTGTCCCTATTTCGAAAGCGGAAAAGAGCGACGGATGAGCATTGTGCAGCATCTTCTTAACCGGCTCGCCGGCAGGGCGGGTGCTGATCCGGCAGCAAGGGCGCCCGCGCTCCACATGGAGAGCGACGAGCTCGCGCGGCGCCTCGAAGCTATGCCAGGCTATCGCGTGCTGCGCGCGCTTAACGTTGACATCGGCGACGCAGAGCTGCCCATCCCCGCGCCTGGGCAACGGATCGCAGCTGTCGTCGACACGGAGACTACTGGCCTCGACCCCGACGTCGACCGGACCGTCGAAGTTGCCATCCAGCGCTTTACGTTCGACCGGGCCGGACAGATCGTCGCGATCGAACGCGTTCGGTCCTGGCTAGAGGATCCCGGTCGGGCCATGCCCGAACGACTGACGGCGCTCACCGGTCTGACCGACGCAGACCTCGCTGGACAGCGCTTCGACGATGCGGCGATCGTCAAACTAATCGGCGAGGCTGATTTCGTGATCGCGCATAATGCAGCCTTTGACCGGCCCTTTCTCGATCTTCGGTTTCCGCCGCTGCGGCGACTCCCTTGGGCCTGCAGCCTTTCGCAGCTCGATTGGCTCGCGCTCGGATTCGATGGCCGATCCCTCGGCCACCTGCTGCTGCAGGGAGGTTGGTTCTTCCAGGGCCATCGAGCTGGCAATGACGTCGCCGCACTAACCGCTCTGCTGGGCCTGAAAGTGGCCAGCGATCGCACGATCCTGTCGCACCTGCTCGAGCGGGCCGAGGCGGCGAGCATCCGCATAGAGGCCGTCGGTGCACCCTTCGACGCCAAGGATCTGCTCAAGGGCGCCGGATATCGCTGGGACGCGCGGCGCCGCTTCTGGTGGCGCGAGGCCGAAGAGGTTGGCCTACCGAGTGAGGTCGATTGGCTTGAGCAAAACGTCTATCGCGGCCGCGGTCGAGCAAACCTACGGCCAATCACGGCGCGCGAACGTTTTGCCCGTGACACCTGACGGACGTTCCCTCTTTGCCGGCACCGGCACCGGCACCGGCCGCGGCATGCCGGTATGCGTGGGCTGGGGGCACTTTGCAGCTCGTTTGAACGAGGACGTGCCACGCCCGCTCCCGTCCTGAACGGAATCTATGCGACTGATTTCCTCCAAAAACTGTCTGTCAGTAATATCTGCTGATGCCGCTCGATCGGGCCGTGGTTGATCCCGCATACTATGGATAGGCGGCTAGTACCCATCAGGGGTTCTCGTGACGGCAGTGCAAAAAGTGTCGCTAAGCAACCCATTGAAATTGCTGATATAATAGCGCGTCGCTCGCGGTAAGTGATTGATATCCCTCATTCTGGAGGTTTTTCATGTTACGCTCCTGATCCCGGCCGCTGGCGGTTTCCCGCCCAGGAGCCGATCCCGGTGTGGCGAGACGTCAATGGTGATGACGCCTTTGGTGTTGATATGCTCGTGCGCATTGGGGGCGATGTGCATGATGTGATGATCCGGAAAGGTGTCCGGCATTCGCGCTCGAACCTCACCGATCCGGGTCGCGTTCCACGTCATGATAACGTTGGTAAGCAGTGTCAGGCCTGATGATATCGCGGCCATTTGTTCGGGCGTGCGGCCATGCCGTGCGCCGATCGGCCCGGAATAGATCGCGCGCTGCAGGGTGTGGACCGACTCGCCTTGGCTGAGCAAAGCGTCATTCATCCCACGGAACGCCGGATCGCCGAGATAAGCGCCCAGGAAGCGGGTCAGTAACAGCCTGCCGAAGGCATCCCCTGCCTGAAACGCCTCATCGCCCCGCGCGGCGCTGCCAAAGCGGTCCAAAACGTAGGTCGCGGAACACCAACCACTCTTGGTCGATGCCGCAATTCGGAGGAGCGGGTCCCATCCCCGAGTGATGGCGCTGGTTGAGACGGTCTCGCTCACAATTGGCCGCAGGCTGGCAGGTACATCGAGGCCACGCGGGAGATAGAGCTTGCGCTTGTTCATGCCGGCCAGCCTCGGCGCGAGATCAAACCCCACCAGATTGGCCAGCGCCATACCGAAATGTGTGTGGCCATGCGTATCCACCGCGACACGGTGGAGATCGACGGCTTCGTGGCGAAGAGCCCCTTCGATAGCGGCCCCGGCTTGCCGTCGGTTCAGGACGACGGCCTGGTCATGCAGGATCACCCATTGGTCGAGCACATGGGTGTAGGTTCCGACAGCCGGCGTGCGCCGTCGCGGATCATGGCGGGCTGTCCAGAGATGGCGGGTTGCATCAAGGCTCATCATGTCGGCCGATGCCTGAATTCCGCCTCCCCACAGCCTGGTGACCGGAAGCGTCCTGAAATGATCAAGCACCAAGCGGTTGGCCGCCGGCAATCGACCATTCGCCTCGATGCGGCGCATCATCTCGCCGACTGCGTCGGCTTCAATATTGAGCGTCATGCGCGCCATGTCGGCGGCGGTCAGATCTGAGCCCAAGGCGATCAGGGCCGCGTAGAGGATTATGAGTTCATGCTCGCTTGCGGGTGACCTGCCCAACAGCGCCCAGGAAAAGCGCGTGGCGGCATCGATGGCGATCAGCAGATCCGGCAACTGGATCTTTCCGACACCGGCGAACAGTTCGCGGCGAATGGCCTTGAGCCTTTCGTCTTCGGGAGCCGCCTTGAGTTTTGGAACGACCAATCGGTCGTTTTCAATCCGGATATCGCCTCTCGACACCGCCGCATCGATGGCTTTCAGGGCCGTCGTGAGTTCATCCTTGATCCAGCGGATGTTCGCTTCCGGCTTGGCTGACACGGCGAGGTTTCGCACGAACCGTGCTCGTTCCTTTTGCCATTGCGCCTTTGGGATCAGGCGGTCCTCAGGAGCACGGTGTTCCAGGCTGTGGTCGACGCTGGCCTGCCCATTGCGCAGCGAGCGTTTGAGCAGCATGAGCGTCGCCGCCCTATAGCCGCCAAAGGCGGCCTCGCGGTCCGGTTGATCGATGAGGAACGCCCACGTCCGACCGAATGGATTGGCGGTGCCTTCCGGCAATCGTCCCATTTCCGAACCCGCCACCCGGTCCAGTGTCGTCAATGCCTGCGAAAGCGGGTGCGTCGACGGCAGGTCCAAGCTGATCGACGAAGCCGCGCCCAACAACTCACTCGCGCCTCTGCCTGCTGTCGCCAGTTCCCGCCGGACCCGGCCAACCTTCGTGGATGGACCGTGTGCGCTGGCCGGCAGGAACGGCGCCAACATGGTGCGCATCTGGTCGCGCGCGACGGAAGCGGAGGTATTCTCATCGTCGACAAGGCTTGCCAATTGCAAGACCAACGCTTGATGTCGGCGCAGTTCGTCCTCGACCGCCGCCTCGGCGCGGGTTCGGGCCTGACGCCAGAGATCGGCGATCCGGTAGTCGATCATCCCCAGACCGCCATCCGTGAGACGCAGCAGTTGCAAGCGCAGAAAGCAGGCTATTTCAATGGTCTTGCGCTCACCACGCATCCGCTTGAGCGTCGCAGGCTTGCGGTAGAGCATTGATCTCGCCTGGGCGTTCAGCATTCCGGCTGCCAAGCCAAGATGGAGCCTGTCGGCCCCAAGTTTCTTCAGAAAATCGATCTTCGCGATATGGTCGGCGAGGCCTTTGGTTTTACGGGACGCGGGACTGTCTCGAAGCCATTCCAACCGCGTCTTGCCATTTGGCATCGTCTCCGACAGCTCAAGCGGCCAGACCTTCGTCTGTTCTATCCCCACTGCGGCTACCGCGCCGGCCAACAGACCGCCATCGTAATGGCGCCGGGCGCCTGATGCAGAACTCCTCAGCCGTCGCGTTGGCAACTGGACATAGTGGTGATCACGGAGCCATGCGCGCGCGGCTTGTTCCAACTCGTCCACGAGGAATTTGTCGCCGGCCTCGCGCCGCAGAAAGCCATTCAACGCGCGTTCCCCGTGCTCGGTGAGGTCGCGCAAACCCAGTGCCTGTTTCGCCGCGTCCTGATGCTCGAACAGCGTGCGGTGGCGGCGGTAAAGCGCGCGGATTGAGGCAAGCCGGGGCGGTGCAATCCCAAGCTCGGCACCGAGATGAGCCAGCACTTGCGGCGAAATCATCTCCACGGAATTGAGTGGTGCTCCCGTGAGGCGCAGAAAACCAACCTGCAGCGCCACGCCCAACCGGTTTAACGGTCGCCGGCGGCGGCGGACGGTTCGCCGATCGTCCTCGGAAAGCGAGAAGAAATGCGCGACTTCGGGTTCGGTTAAATTCTCCGGAAACCGTTCGCAACCAAGATATTGTCGAAACGGCGCATCCACGACTCGGCCCTCCCAGGAAAGACCCTACACACCGCCGGCTGAAGGTCGAGAAACCTCACCGGTCAATGATATCAATGGGTTACAATTTTCTCGCGGCTTTTATCGCTATGTTTCAATAGCTTGCTTAGCGGCACTTTTTGCACCGCCGTCACGAGAACCCCTGGTAGGCGGCGATCAGCGGCTCGTTGACGACGATGGGCTCAACAGCCCGCATCTTCACCACCGCCCACGAGAGATCGTCGGGCGCCATCATCGGCGCCGGCGCTGTTTCCCCCGCAATCAGGGCTTTGTTGTCGAGGTGCGAGGGAAGATCCATCGGCGCAATGTGTAGCGCACCTTATAGAGAGGCGTCAAACATGGACATGTGATAAGTGCAATTATCGCATGTCCATGTTTCGACCGTATTTGAGGGGGAAACTAACTACTGACTTTGGTTTCCATTCATGACAGGCTACGCCATGGATACCGCACAGCAATGGGCCGAGCGCCGTGCCGAAACGATGCTGCAGCTCGGGCGCCTCGACGGCCGGCTGCGCGGCAGCCCCTGCACCGACATCTTTCTCGCAAAAGCCCGGCTTCACGGGGCTGTAGCACTAGCGGGCCTCGCCGGCGTGCCGATCGATTTAAGCGATCTCCAGGACTGGATCACCGGGCGAACACCCCCTCCCCGCGCCTCCGAAGGCCTCAACGATCCGATCTCGGTGGCGGCGGTATTCCACCTCGCGATCAGCCGCGACGAAGATAGTCGCGACCCGATCCTGCGGGCCACGCTCAACGCGCTCCGAACCGTGCTTGATGATCGGTCGGCGGCCGCCTTGTGGGGGGGAGAAGATATCGCCCACTTTGGGCCGCTGTGGCGAACCGTCCGACAACAAGCCGCCCTGCCCTTTCCCAAAGGCGGCCTGCGGGCGATCGCCGATCGCGTCTTCGCCATCGCCGACCTCACCCGCGCGAGCAGCGCTGACGCGGCCGAGGTCGTGACGGTCGATGGCCGCGCACTATCGCTGCCGTCACGCGCGCCCGACCGCAACTGGCTGATCGCGGTCGCCGTGCCGACGATGCTGTTCCACGCGCGCGTCACCACCCGTGTCATCCCGTCCTTCGTGCTGCTGCCCAAATTCCTGCCAGCAACACCCGCAAAATTGGCCGACATGATGGCGGAATCACTCGCGAAAGCCGTTCGTGCCGGGCTGCAGGAACTCGATGCTATCGAGACACAGGCCGTTAATCTGGTGGATCTGCTCTCGGTAACGCGCCGGAGCCGAGCTCCTTTGCTAGCACGCTTGCAACTCGCCTATCCCGGTCTTCAACCCAAGGCCGTCGCCCAATTGCTCGAGATATCGCCCCAGGGCGCGAGGAAGCTCTTGTTGGCAGCCAACGGGCACATCAGGACCAATGGAGGTCAAGCACCTCGCGGATAGCCTTCTCGGCGTCCTCGCGGGTCGCCCCGCCCTTGTTCAGCAGGGTCAAGCGGATGCCCTTGCGATCCGTGCCTTCGATCCTCAGCACAGCCTTGCCAGTCGAGCTAGATACGGTTTGTGCCAAACCTGACTTCTTGGGGGATCCTGACTTCTTGGGGCGGTCTCCGGCAAGCGTTAGCGCTCTGATCACATCGAGCACCGGCATGGCCTTGCCGGCTTCCGCCTGCGCCTCCCCTAGAACCGCAGCTTCCTTTACCACTCGAGCGCGCTTGTCGTCGGGCTTGAGGAGTGGCTTCAAGGCGATGACATTGCGGATTCCGAGTTCCTGGGGCTCGGGAAAGGCGACCATCAACTCTTCCGGCAACCGTGCCAGGTCGAGATAGCGTGTGAGCCAGCTTTCACTGACATTGATACGCTCCGCCATCGTCTTCTGCCGCCCGCCATAATAGGCGTCGAGCGCACGGAGATAATCCCGGGCGCGTTCGAGATCGGTGAGATCATCGCGCGCGCGGTTCTCGATGTCGGCAAGCCTGAACGCTTCCTCGTCACCGATTTCCCGGATGTCGACCAGGAATTTGAAATCCGGGTAATTATGCGCCCGCAGCCAGCTGATCGTCCAATGTCTGCGGGCACCGCAGATCACTTCGAAATCGATATCCGGATCGCCCGCCACGCGGCGAACGATCGCGGGTATTTCCTGGCGCCCCTGCGCCTTGATGCTCTCGATCAGGTCTTCGCAGCGCTGCTCGTTCAGCAGAGCATATTCGCGGTTGTGCCCGGACCACATCCGGCAACGCGCCGGGTCAACCAGTTCGTGGGTGCGCGTTACAACGGCGCCCGACGCGAGTTCTGCGATCCTGTTGCTACGCCCGGTGAGGACATTCGCAGCAAGGCCGCTCCGCCGAGGTGCAGCATCAGCTGTCAGGTCGATGCCAGCTGCCAGATCGGCCGCAAAGCCACTATTCTTTCCGCTCATGCGGCTCTCCATTCGTTGGAAATTGCACGCGTGCAATTTCGTCTCTTCACGCCAATGCCTCCTGGCGCAACCTGGCCCGATGGCTTGGCCACATCGATCGCACGTCCACTTCGATTTCCTGGTTCACGCCATCGAGATAAGCCAGGCAACGGTTGCGTACCTGCGAACTCGTCGCGGGGCCGTCGAGCTCGTAAACGGTCATCAATCTGGCGGTGGCGTTGTCGATCTCCGCCGAATCCTTCAGCGGAGTCCGGATCATGGCGTGCCCGAACAGGGTCCGCATAAGGTTGAGGAGTTCCTTCTGCATCGACTTGTTCTCGTCGACCTTCGAAGCGACGAACCTTAGAAACTGGAGTTCAGGCGCGAGATCGCGTTCCGCCAGTTGCTCGATGGTCTCGTCGAGCATCGAAAGGAACGCCGCGGTCGAGGAAAAATCCATCACCGTCGGCGGCACCGGCACAATCAAAGCATTGGCTGCACGCAGGACGGAGAGCGAGATAGCACCAAGAGCAGGTGGCGGATCCATCACGATGACATCGAAGCGATCCGAAATACTATCGATGCCCTGCCTCAAGCGGTCGAGCAACGCCCCGCTCCCGCGCGCCATGCGCGCCGCCAGTTCATATTCGGACTGGAACAGGCGGAGGTTCGCCGGGATAAGCTCAAGCCCGTCAAAATGGGTCTTGCGCAGCGCGTAGTCGAGCGACGTGCGCTCCTCCTCGCGGAGGTACGGATAGAGCGTATCGTCTTCGGTCAGATCGAGATCGGGAACATAGCCGAAGAGCGTGGTCGCAGAGGCCTGGCTGTCGCAGTCGATCAATGCAACGCGATAGCCACGAATCGCCAGATATTGAGCAAGGTGGACAGCGATCGTCGACTTGCCGACGCCGCCTTTGAAATTTTGGACGGCGACGACGCAGCATGGGTCGTCAGGGCTCCGGTAGGGCCGCGTCCCAAACACACCGCGCATGTCATTGATCTGCGCGAGGGTGTAGCGCTCGCGCCGGTTATTCTCGCCCCGAACGGGTTCGGGTAGCCGACCGTCTTTCTCCGCATCGCGAATCGCCGCGGAAGTCCGGCCTACCAGTTCGGCCGCCTTGCTGATCGTAAAAGTCGGCTCGCGCCGGTCATCGGCGCGCGCGCTTCGCGCAGAATCTCGCAACCGTTCAAGGACCGAAGACGTCCGGGCAGCCAATGTCGCCACCGAGACCAGATCCTGCGTCCCCTCAATTTGCAGCGCTGAAGTCACATGCCCACCTTTTGAAATTTGGGACATGGTGCACTCACTTGCGCTTTTTTGTCAATAATTTCGACAATTTCGAAAGCTGCGATGCCGTTTGGCGCCGTGGACAGCGCTCCCGAACCCTATCCTGACTCGGTGGGGGATCGACCAAATTGCACGCGTGCAATTTCCGCTTATGCTCTGCCTCGCCGCGTCACCCAGCCCTCACAAAAGCCCGTCCAGGACGAGATCAGTTTAGCGCCACGAAGCTTCTCAAGCCGGTCGCCCATCTGCCCTCGAAATCCATCCGCGATGAGGTCGATATCCCAACCACCCCCACTTCGCCGAGCGATGGCTGCAAGCTCCTCTGATCCAAAGCGGATAGACCCCGACGGAAACGTGAGGTCTGTAGCCTTCGCGACCTTTTCGGCCTTGGCCGCCGGCAGGGCCGGTGGCGCCAAACTCACTACTTCCACAGTGCCTTCTCGCCGTTGGCGACGGCCACCGGAGTGCCGCTCGAGCTCATCCACCGTCGCGATCAACTCCGGCGCATCCTTTGGTTCGAAGCGAAACTCGATTTCCGAGACTGTCCTGCCCTGCCGGATTTCCCGCCATTCCACGCGGAAGTGTGCGAGCTGATCGATCTCGGCCTTGGCCTTTTCGAGCACCTTGCGGCGCAGTTGCGCAAAGTCGGTGTAGACTTCCGGAGGAACGCCCAGCGCTGCTCGCAGCGCGGTCATGTCCCCCCGCCATGTCGCCTGCCGCCTGTGCAGTCGAAGCGCTCCAAGCTCGTAGAGCCTCAGCGCATAATTCGATCGAAATCCGAGGACCGCCTGTCTGTTCAGCACGGCATAGGTTTCGGATGCCTGGATCAGCTTGCGAGCGTCAGGGGTAAACTCCCACTCGATCCACCCTGCCTCCCCGCCGTCTTCCTCGGTCTCCTCGCGTGATCGGGAGATCAGTGAAAACAAGGTCGTCGCCTTCTTGCCTCGCCATGACTTGTCGTCGACGGCAAACAGCGTCCGATGCAACTCCTGAAGCATATCGGTGATCCGCTCGTTGCCCTTGTGGCCGCGGCGAATGTCGGCCTTGCGCATCCGGTGAGGCTTGTCTTCCCAAGCATCACCACCAGCAGCAAGGATCATCAAGGCCAATAGGCGCGACGCCGTGAGGCTAAGCGACTCGCCTTTGACGAACTTAACCTCGATAATATTCCCGGGCTTGGCAAACTCCTCGCCGCCTTTCGCCCGAAGTGCCGCAGCAACTCGCATCGCGCGGCCTGGAACTGCTTCCTCAGCCTCGCCATCGACTACAACTGCACTATCGCTACCTTCGGCTTCCATGCCATATTACGATCAGAATCAGGGCTCGGGACCTATTTGCTGCCTGACCTGACCTCCTTCGTCAAGTCAGGTCAGGATACTGACGGCTTACGCGCCCCCACGCGGTCAGGATGGAATAAGCATGGCGAAGTCAGAAACCTCTGGGATTCCGCCGAGTCGCAATGCAGCGCAGATCATTCGCCGCGAACGGCGATTTTCTGCAAATCTCCTCGCTCACAACGCCCAACCTGGCGTACTTTTGCTGGTGTCCCTTCCTTCCCCCAAGCGGTCAGGGAAGCCCCGATTGGTCAGGAAAGACCCCCCAATGGGACAGGCATCTGCCCCCGAACGGTCAGACAAACACCCCCATGCGGTCAGGTAGTTCGGCATAACAGGCTGTGATTAAACAACAATCTGGCCGCGAATTAGAATCTATTGAATCATGAATCCTTCCGCTGCGAGCAGCGGCGTTGTTTTAGAATGATTCTTGAAGGGCAGAGACCGATTCGCAGAGCCTTCGGGCGCCGAACAAGATCGCCTGGTCCCCCTGTCTGGGGGGATACCTCAGAACTTACATCCCACGGTAGCATCGAGGAACCGCGCTCTTGGCAAAACTGCCGACGATCGAGGTGCTCGGCGAACCGACAGCAGCTGGATCACCGCTTCGTCATCACTCCGGGCGCACTGCAGTGAGGAGGTAGCATGATCAATTTCGCCAAATTCGAGATCATCGGGCGAATCGGCGAGATCGACGCCAAACCCAAAGTCACCAACGTCTCGGTCTGCGCCAACTATCGTCGACGCGGCGAGGGCGATCAGTGGACCGAGGATAGCTACTGGAACAGGGTCGTCATCTTCAGCGACGGCCAGCGAAAGTATATCGAGGAGAAGGCCCAGGTCGGTGATCTCGTCCGGGTCTCCGGCCGGCTCCGCGACAGCTCCTACGAGCGCGACGGCACCACGCATTACACGACGGATCGCATCGTCGAGGAGTTCGGCGTCCTCGCTTCAAAGGCAGCATAGATCGATCGTACCTCGCACCGATCGTTCGAGAGGAGAGGTAGCATGCGCGGAGCGAAACTTGGATTTCGCGAGGAGCTTCGCCCATGCCCGCAACCATCGATGCCGCAGTCCGCGCAAAACAGATCGTCGAAAGTCTCGGCGGACGTTGGTCAGGATCGCGGGGTGAATGCCGTTGCCCGGCACATGACGATCGATCGCCAAGCCTTTCGGTCCGCCTGGGATCGAAGGCCATCCTCTTCAAATGCTTTGCGGGATGTACGTCGATTGATATTCTGAAGGCGCTCGATCGACAGGGTTTGCATGATCGCGCCCCGATCCACGTTGAGCCTCATGCACCGGCTCGCGACCTGAGCGGTCTCGCCAGGATATTGTGGCAGAACAGCATCCCGGTCGATGGGACACTGGCTGAGGATTATCTCCACGCCCGCAGTCTTTATACACCGTCGCCCGAGCTACGGTTCAATTCTCAAACGATCATCGGCAAGGGAAAGGATCGGCGCAGCCTCCCGGCCATGATTGCTGCCGTGAAGAACGAACTGGGCCTTGTGGCGGTCCACCGCACTTTTCTCGATCCCACCGACATTCTCCACCGCCCATTCCGCAAGCCGAAGCTGGCTTTGGGCTTGCTCGGAACCGGCAGCGTCCGGTTTGGAGAGCCGGACGATGTCCTGGGGTTGGCCGAGGGGATCGAAGATGCCCTGTCCGCTATCGACTGGTTCCAATTGCCGGTGTGGGCCGTGCTTGGTGCCGAGCGCTACGCCCATGTTGGCATCCCATCCCACGTTAGGCGTATCATCGTGTTCGGCCAGCGGAACAAGGCAGCCAAGGCCTGCCTGGCGCGCGCGGGCGAGCATCTGGCCGGCAATGGGCGCCGGGTCGAAGAATGGCTCCCATCTCATCAAGATGATTGGAACGACGCGCTACGCGATCGGCTTGCCCGCAATGCCGTCCCCCGGGCCGAGATTTCTGTTCACTCCCGTTAGAGAGGAGAGGTGGCCTTCGGCGAGGTGGCCCGGTGACGACCATTGGGCAAAACCGAGGAGCTTCCCATGCCCGCAGCCATCGCATCAGCCGACCTTGAACTGGACTTCTCCGACCCGGCCATCATCGCAGCGCACGAGATCGCCCGCGTGATCGCAAGCAATGTGAGCATCGAGCGACCAGCCCTGATCGCCGCCATGACCCGCGCCTACGGTTCGAGCGCGGCCGACGGCACATGGTCGATCCGCGACGCTTATGACGTGCTGGAACTCGGCCAGGTGCTGTTCCTCGCCCGTGCGTCGATGCCGGATGCACTTACCGCCCAGCTTGCCGTGGTGGCAGCGATGACAGCGCGCCTGCCCGTTCATAGCGTCCGCAGCGAGAAGCAGATCGAGCTTCAGCAATTCTCGACGCCGGCTTCCCTGGCCTTGCTCGCTGCCCGCCTCGCCAACATCCGCGCCGGCGAAACCGTCCTGGAACCATCGGCAGGGACCGGGCTGTTGGCGGTGTTTGCGCAGCGTGCCGGCGCCTCGCTGGTCCTGAACGAGATCGACCCCTGGCGTCGGAACATGCTCCAGGCGGCGTTCCCTGAGGCTCGGCATTTCGGTCACGACGGGGAACTGATCGACGATCTTCTCCCCGTCGAAATCTCTCCCGACGCCATCCTCCTTAATCCTCCATTTTCGCGTAGCGATGGTCGTGGAGCAGACCGCGTGGCGGGCCTGCGGCACCTCCGGGCATCGCTGACCCGCCTCCGGCCTGGTGGCCGCTGCGTGGTGATCCTGCCCACGAGGGTCGATACGCAATCCCCGGAATGGCGCGTCGCTACCGCCGGGGCCGGCATCCTCGCCCAGCTTGAACTTCCGGCGGCCGCCTATGCGCGGCACGGAACTTCGCAACCCGTCCAGATGGTGCTGCTGCGCAAAGGCGGCGATGGCGCGGCCGCGAAGATCGTCTGCGCAACTTTGGATGATGCGTTGGTCGCCTGCGAACGGGCCGCCTGTGCGCCAGAAGCGCAAATGCCGCGAGCATTGCCAAGCCGGTTCAAGACACGGCCCGCGTTGCTCGGCGGCTTCCGGCGCCGGTCTGGTGATATCGCGCCGGTCAAAACGGCACCCCCCACCTCCAGCGCCGAGCCGATCGCCTACGAGGTTTTCGAGGATGCGGCGCCAGTCGGGGCGCCGTCTGGTATCTATCTGCCGTACCGTCCGAGCCGCATTTCTATCCACGCCGCGCAGCCTCATCCGACGGCGTTGGTAGAATCGATCGCGATGGGTTCGATCGCTGCTCCAAAGCCCGGCTATGCGCCCATTCTCCCGCCCGAGCTCGCGCTCAACCGGACATTGTCGGATGCCCAGCTCGAGACGATCATCTATGCCGGCTCCGCGTTCGAGCGAGATCTGCCGGGGCGGTTCCTGACCAAAGACGAAGGGCTGACCCTCATCCCGGATGAAGCCGGCAGGCCTGTTCGGACGGGTTTCTTCCTCGGCGACGGCACCGGCGCCGGCAAAGGCCGTCAGGTCGGCGCGATCGTGCTCGACCAATGGCTGCGGGGGCGCCGCAAGCACATCTGGATATCCAAAACGGAGACCTTGCTGGAGGATGCCCGCCGCGACTGGACAGCCGTCGGCGGCCTCTCGCTCGACATTCAGCATCTCAATCAATGGAAGCTGGGCACGCCGATCGCGGCATCGGAGGGCATCCTGTTCCTCACTTACGCGACGCTGCGTTCGAACCGGGGTGATCGCGGCACGCGGCTGCGGCAGATCCTGGACTGGGTGGGCGACGATTTCGAGGGCATGATTGTGTTCGACGAGGCCCATGAGATGGCCGGCGTCGCAGGCGGCGAGGGTCGGTTCGGCACTTCGAAGGGTTCGGAACAGGGGATCGCCGGGGTCCGTCTCCAGAACCTCCTTCCGCGTGCCCGGATCCTCTATGTCTCGGCAACAGGCGCGTCCGACGTCAACAATCTGGCATATGCCACGCGCCTCGAACTCTGGGGGCCGAGTACCGCCTTCGCCGATCGGCGGGATTTCGTCGAAAGCCTGCGCCGGGGCGGTATCGCCGCAATGGAACTGATCGCCCGCGATCTCAAGGCGCAGGGGCTCTACGCGGCTCGGGCGCTGAGCTTCGCCGGCGTCGAATATGACGTCCTCGAACATCGGCTGACACCGGAACAAGTCGCGATCTATGACGCCTATGCCGATGCTTGGGGTATCATCCACCGCAATCTACAGGCCGCGCTCGACGCGACCAGGATCACCGACAGCTTCAGCAAATCCACCTACAATGGCGGGGCCAAGGCGGCAGCAATCTCGATCTTCGAATCGACCAAGCAGCGGTTCTTCGCCCAGGTGCTTATATCGATGAAACTGCCCTCGCTCATCCCAGCAGTCCGGGCTGATCTGGAACGCGGCGACTGCGTGGTCATCCAGCTCGTGTCGACGTCGGAAGCCATGCTCGATCGAACGCTGGCCGGGCTCGACGCCGAAGCGCGCGCCAATCTCGATATCGAGCTCTCGCCTCGGGAGTTCGTCATGGATTATTTGAACGCGGCGTTCCCGACGCGCCAGATGCGTACGTTCACTGATGACGGCGGCAATATCCGGTCCGAACCGATGATCGACGAAGACGGCCGGCCCGTTCACTGTCTTGAGGCGATCAAAATGCGCGACGCGCTGCTCGAAGAGCTGGGCGCGCTGCCAGTGGTCGGTTCCGCGCTCGACCACATCATCGGACATTTCGGCACCGACAGCGTGGCCGAGGTCACGGGACGATCGCGCAGGGTCGTCGATGACGGCCGTGGCGGGCAGCGCATCGAAAGCCGCTCTCCGCGTACCAATCTTGCTGAAACCGATACCTTCATGCGCGGTGCCAAGCGCATCCTGATCTTCTCGGATGCTGGAGGTACAGGGCGAAGCTATCATGCGAGCCTGGACGCAGAGAACCAGTCGCGGCGAATCCATTATCTCCTCGAGCCGGGCTGGCGCGCCGATGCTGCCATTCAAGGGCTAGGGCGGACGCATCGAACCCATCAGGCCGTGGCGCCGCTTTTCCGGCCCGTATCGACCGATTGCCGTGGCGAGCGGCGTTTCATCTCCACGATTGCACGCCGCCTCGACAGCCTCGGCGCGCTGACCCGCGGCCAACGCCAGACCGGCGGTCAAGGTCTCTTCGATCCCCGCGACAATCTCGAATCGGACTTCGCCAAAGAATCGCTCGTGACCTGGTTCCGGCTGCTATTCGCCGGGAAACTCGCCTCGATCGGTTTCGCCGACTTCCAGGCCCTGACAGGTCTCAATCTCGAGGGTGAGGGCGGCGGCCTGGTCGAGGAGTTGCCGCCGATCCAGCGATGGTTGAATCGGATCCTCGCGTTGCGGATCGCACTTCAGAATTCAATCTTCGACGAATATCTCGGCCTCATCGAGGCGCGGATCGAGGCGGCCCGGGAAGCCGGTACGCTCGATCTGGGGGTCGAGACCATCAATGCCGAGCGCATCACGATCCTTGACCGGACGACGATCCGCCGAGACCCCGTCACCGGCGCGGTCACGGAGATCCTGCGGCTCGAAACCGAGCAGCGCTATCGGCCAGTCGGGCGTGATCGGATCGAATGGCTTTGCAATGACGGCGCGAGCCGGCGCGTCGTCAACCGCCGCTCGGGCAAAGCCGCCATCTGCAGTCCGACCCATTCCCTTACGGACGAGGAGGGCCGGCCTGTGAAACGGTTCGAGCTGGTGAGGCCCACCCGCACCGAACGTCACCGCGAGGACTTGTTCCTCGAAACATTGTGGGAGGATGCCGAGGCAAGCGAGTTCGCGCAGCTTTGGGATGCCGAGGTCGAGGAGATGCGCCATCGCACGCGCACCGAGACGATCTATCTCGTCACGGGGCTGCTGTTGCCGGTCTGGGGCAAATTGCCCGACGACCACGTCCAGGTCTGGCGCCTGACGACCGAGGATGGTCAGTCGTTGCTCGGCCGCCTTGTGCCGGCACCGGTCGTTCCCAAGATCGCGGCGGGCTTCGGTGTCGAGGGCGCGGTGGATATCATGCCCAGCGATCTTGTCCGCCATGTGCTTGGCACCGGATCGGTCGAGGCGGTTGGTCCATATCGGATCAAACGGAGCCTCGTCGCCGGCGAACAGCGTCTTGAGCTGCTCGATTGGCCGGCAAACCGGCTCTCCGAGTTGAAGGCGCTCGGCTGCTTCTCCGAAATCATCGCCTACAAGACCCGCTTGTTCATACCGCAGGCCCGCGCGGAAGCCGTGATCGCGGCGGTGCGGGCATGAGCGGGGCGGTAGCGATCATCCTCCGTCGTCTCACGCCACGGGGGATCCCGGCGCGAGCATGATGATCGCTGCCGCCTTTTCCTGCCTGTTCCTCGGCGACAGCATCGACGTCGGGGCCGCTGCGGCTGTTCGCGCGCGCTATGGTGTGACCTGCGACGTCGCGGCGCGTGAAGGCGTCAGCGCCGCGACGGTCGCTGCGTGGCCGCCGATCGCGAAAGCCTATGATACGGCCATCGTCTCGCTTGGATCGAACATCCCCGATGATCCCCGTCTTGCCGAGCGGATCGAAGGGATCCGCACCGCTCTGCGCGCGCGTCGTGTCATCTGGCTCCTGCCCTATCATCGAGGCGCAGCCGCGGTCGTGACCCGTATCGCCATCCGATTTCGCGACGACCGCCTCGACCTTGCCGCGATCGCAACGCGCGACGGCGTCCATCCCGACTACCGCGCGCTCGCCGACGCCCTGGTGGACTGACCTTCGATCGCCGGTCCCCGCGCTGCGCGCGGTCCCATCCTCACATTCCAGCCAGATTCCAGAGGGGAGGAGGCTTCGCCTTTGTGGGCCTGATGAGCAGGTTCCGGGCGCGAGAAAAGCTGGCGTTCGCCTCTTCGTGGAGAAATCCCATGATCCAGTCTGTCAAAGTGAAGAACCTGTCGCTGTCGAAGGACAATGTCCGCAAGAGCAACCGCGACGTTGATATCGAATCGTTCGCGGCGAACATCGCTGCGCACGGCCTGCTGCAGAATCTCGTCGTGACCCCGCTGAAGAAGCCCGGTCACTTCTCGGTCAAGGCGGGCGGCCGGCGGCTGCGCGCGCTCCAGCACCTGATCGCGACCGATGTCCTGCCGGCCAACCACGAGGTTCATGTGCTAGTGCTCGATGACGAGGGCGTCTCGAGTGAAGCTAGCCTGGCGGAAAATTTTGGCCGCGTGCCGATGAACCCGGCGGACGAATGCACCGCGTTCAAGCATTTCATCGACAAGGGTGCCGATGCCGAGGACGTCGCCAAGCGCTTCGGTGTCACCATGCGCTTCGTCGAACAGCGGGTCCGCCTCGCCGAGCTTGCTCCGGCGGTGTTTCAGGCCCTGGCTGCGGGCGAGATCACGCTCGGCGTCGCCCAGGCCTACGCGGTGACGCCAGATACCGAGCGCCAGGCGCGCATCTTCGAGACGATGAAGAACGCCTATTATGGCAGCAATCCCGACAACATCCGTCGTGCGCTGCTCAATGGGAGCGTCAAGGCAACCGACGCAAAGGCGCGCTTCATCGGACGCGACGTCTATCTCGAAGCCGGTGGTCGGGTCGAGAATGACCTTTTCGGCTCCGAAGCCGAGGAAAGCTGGGTGGATATCGACATCATCGATACCCTCACGGCCAAGAAGCTCGAGGATGCTGCGGCGGACATTGCCAAAACGCAGGGCCTCGCCTTCGTGACGCCGGTTCTCGGCACCAGCGTGCCATACGATCTGGAGCGCCAGCTCCACCAATATCACGCTCCCCTGCGGCCGCTGACCGATGAGGAACAGTCTTTGGTCGAGGCTCTGGCTGCGGAAAATGACACGATCGAGGAACAACTCGAGGGCGAAATCGCCGACGCGACCGATGAGGCGACGGCGGCCTACACGCGCCTTGAGGAGATCGAGCGCGAGGTCGACGCGATCCAGGCCGCACGCGCCGCGGTCGATCCGGAGGTCGCCAGCCAGCTCGGCACCTTCGTCTATATCGGCACCGACGGCGAGGTGCGGGTTCATGCCCGCCTGTTCAGCGAACAGCCGATCCGATCGGGCGACGACGAACAGCGGCCCGGCGATGGGAAGAACGATGGCGATGACACTGGCGAGGCTGGCGTCCGGCTCAGCGCCACGCTGGTCGATGAACTGGCGACGCAGCGGCGTCAGATACTGGCGGCCCACATCGCCAACGATCAACCGCTCGCGCTCGACCTCGCGATCTTCCTGATGGCGATCGAGGTCGTGTTCGCGAACAGCTACGTCCGCGATCATTCGACCCTCAAGGCGCCGGCCGCCGCGTTCCCGATCTTCACCTTCCGGGACGAGGACAGCGCCGCCAGCGCCACTATCGACGAGCAGAAGCAGGCCCTCGACACGAGCTGGGCCGGTGCCTCGACGCTCTCGGAACGCTTCGACGCGTTTCGCGCGCTCGATGAGGAAGCCCGGGCCGCGTGGCTTGCGTTCGCGGTCGCACAGACGCTGGAGCCGACGCTCAACATCGTGGGCGGTGGACGCCAGAACGGCTTCCATGACCATCTCGGCCGGATGCTCGACATCGATGTTGCCCGGTGGTGGCGTCCGTCGGCACAGAACTTCTTCGGTCGCGTGAAGAAGGATGTGATGCTCGAGGCGCTTGAGGATATCGGCGGCCCAATCCTGCGCGGCCGGTACAAGGACGCCAAGAAGAGCGAACTAGCTGCGACCTGTGCTTCGTTGTGCTCGGGCAACGGCATCGTCGAGGCGGAGGTCAAGGAAAAGGCCCTCGCCTGGCTGCCCGATGCGATGCGCTTCGATGGCGTCGAGAAGCCCGAATCCCTTCGCCTGCGTTCCGACTTCGTGACGGACAGCGAGGATGAAGATCGTGATGACGGCGACTTGCTGACCGACCACGAGACCCTGGGTGGCGACGAATTGGTGACCGATGGCACCGATGACGATGTCGAGGATCTCGATCAGGCCGCCTGACCACCAGAATGCCATATCGTTCGAGGAAACTGGGGCGGCATCGAAAGGTGTCGCCTCTTCTTTTGTGACCCCACCGGGCCGCGACCGGCGCGCTCGGAAGGGGGTTCCCTCAAAAGATGGAGACCGTCATGGCCCGCAATCGCGCAAAGCCCTCCCCTGCGGACGTCATCACCCAAACGATTATCGAAAAGCTCGCTCAAGGCGTCCGCCCCTGGGTCAAACCATGGCGCCCCAATGCGTCGGGCGGTCGACCGCTGCGCGCGACCGGCGAGCCTTATCGGGGCATGAACACGTTCTGGCTTTGGCTGGCGTCTGAGAATTGCGGATATAGTTCGCGCTACTGGATGACCTACCGCCAGGCCCAGCTGCTTGGCGGGCAGGTTCGCGAGGGCGAGCGGTCGCAATTCGCAATCTTCTACAAAAGCTACACCAAGACCGTGGAATCGGCCGCGCGTCCGGGTGATACAACCGACGAGCAACGCCGTGTCTTGCGCAGCTACGCCGTTTTCTCGGCCGACCAGATCGATGGGCTGCCGGCGCATTACTATCCAAGCCCCGTCGAGCTGGTGATGCCGGCGGATCAGCTGTCGGACCAGGCGATGCGCTTCTTCGACGCGCTCCCCGCCAAGATCCGCCACTGTGGCGACCAAGCCTATTACGACAAGATCGCCGACCGCATCACGATGCCGCCACTCACGCAATTTTCGTCGCGCGCTCAGTGGGGTGCCACCCTTGTCCATGAAGCCGGCCATTGGACGGGTCACCCGGATCGGTTGGACAGAACCTTCGGCAAGCGGTTTGGCGATGCGGCGTATGCGTTTGAGGAGCTGGTGGCCGAGATGACGGCCGCGCTGCTCGGCGCGGATCTCGGATTGCCGACCGACCATCTCGACGATCACGCCGCCTATATCGGCTACTGGCTCGATATCCTGAAGGGTGACAGCCGCGCGCTGATGACCGCTGCGGCGCGTGCCGAAGATGCCGCCGGCTTCCTCCTCCGCGCTACCGGCATTCCGATCGATGCCGGCGAACGCCCCGAGACCGAGCGCATCCGCGAGGCCGCCTGACGCCCGCTCACCCCAGAGGTGAGGCAGCGTCCGAGACATTGGACCTTTCCAGGTTCGAGACGACTGAGGCGGCACCGACAAGGTGCCGCCTCTTCAGGTGCGGCCCACCAATGGGCGGTGAGCCGGATTTGCCATAGCTCGCGAGGGACATAGCAGGCGGGGGCGTCTGCTATGTCTGCTTTCTGTCGCACGGGATCGATATTCCGTGCCACCCGGCATAACCCACACCGCTCACCCGGGTGAAGCCCGGCCCCGCGCGTACCCGCGCGCGGGGCTTCTTGCCCCTTCAGTACGCCAAACAAACCGACGGCCCAATCTTTGAGAGGAGAGTCCTCTTGAGTGTCCCTCTATCTGGTTGGCCTTGAGGTCGCCTGGGGCCGGTTCGACGCGATCGAGACATTCTGCATCGATCATGGCCTCATCTTTGCCCGCTGGGCGGGCGGCGCGTCAGGGTCGTTCGGTCCCGAGCGCCTCGTTTTCGATGGCACGGATGCACGGAGCTTCACAGCATCTGACGACGACGAGATCCTGATGTCGGTCGAGACGGTGCGCGGCCTCGGAAGCTACGCGGCGGTGCTGGCGCATTTCGCTGCTGCGGACTTGGAGATACCCCCGTTCCGGGCGGACGGCAGCGCATGAGGACTGGGCAAGAGCCGGCCTGTCCCGACACCTCCCCGCCAGAGGATGCGGCATATGGGCGCCCGCGAGGCGCTGGCAACCCGCGACCGGCGGGCCGAGTTGCCGTGTACCACGGCTGCCCGCACCACCCCTTGTTCGCGAGTTCCCCTCGGCTGCGCCTCGGTGCCAGCGCCTCTTTTGCGGGCGCCCAGAGGATGCGCATCCGGCGGAGAGGCCGCCGGCACAGACAGAAAGGCTCGCTATCATGTCCACATCGCTTGCAGCCGCGCTCGCGGCACTGGAGCTAGGGCACCTCGAACCCCGCGCCGAAGAATTGACCGGCATGGCACCGCCGCCCGTCGAGGCCCTGGAGCAGACCGTCACCGCAATCTGGAGCGATCTCTTCACGACGATGGGAAACACGTCGCTCGAGCGTGACATCGAAGATCTGGGGTGGGGTCTGGTGAACCTTTTCCATCGTGCCGCCGCCAAGAAGCACGGGCTGGTCGACCGGTTGACCGACGACATCCGCCTGCTCCTCGCCGAACAGGACGGCTCCGAGATCAGCACGGCCAATCTCGAGGAGAAGATCGATCTTGCCAAGAAGGTCGAGGAATCTGCTGGCTCGTTCGAGATCATGCGCGATGTCGCCGCCGCGCACTATATCCGCGAGACTGGCCGGTCATGGGTGCCATCGTCTGGCAATCGCATCTCGCTGGGCGTCACCGCCGGGATCGTCGATGGGCATGCCTTCCTGCGGGCGCGACGCGAGCGGGCGCTCACCGCAAACACGGCGCAGGGTACGCCGGTGGTGTTCGCGGGTGGTCGCCTGACCTTCCCCAACGATGCCGATATGAAGACGTTCGCCGATAATCTGCTCGGCACCCTGAACAAGGTGCGCGTCCATGTCGGCGATATGTACCTTGTCCATGGCGGCGACATGAAGGGAATCGAGCGGCTCGCGGCATCCTGGGCCGAGCAGAACGGCATCCAGCAGGTGCGGTTCGGCCTGGATCGCAAGCTCGGCGATCGGGCGGGGTTCCGGCGCAACGAGCAAATGCTTTCGCTCAAGCCGAGGTTCGTGATCGCCTTTCAGGGCAACGGCGTCACCGAACGCCTCGTGATCGAGGCGAAAGCGCGCAACATCCGGGTCGTCGATCGTCGGGGACCGCTGGGAACAGCGCCAGCGTCACTCGATCCGGAACGCCGGCAGCGATCCCGCTGACCTTGCGGGGGCACTGGTTTTCCCGGTGCCCCTCCAAACTTGTCGGCGATCTGCTCCCGTCTGGACGGCGAGATAGCGCCTCACGATTTCGAGGTGGGTCTCCATTGTCTGGATTGTCCAATGCGGATCTGGGGCAACCCAACGAGAGTTCTGAGGGTATCGGAAGACCTGGAGCGCATGGGGTTCGTCGAGCGAACCCATGAGCGCGTCGGTTGCTGGATCGCGATCGGTATACAGGCCGCCGCTGATGCCTGCGTGTAGCAGCGCTCAAGACTGTGCCCAATCATCATTAGCCATTCTTCGTCCCGGCCTTGGTGGCTGAGGACTGCCTTGAGCGAAAGCTCCAGCGCATGCGCCACAAGCTGGAAGAAGGGCCAATGGACTGGTTTGTCCGTTACCGGTTGCTCGTTCAGCAAGGTTGCCGCGTTGCCGTAACAAACTGCCATTGCGAAATACTCAAGATCGCGGCGATCGGCGGGCGGCTTTTGGGACGTCGAATTTGGCATTCTGCCCAGATTGCCGTCTGTTCGAATGAATCGCCAGCGCCTTGAGCCATGCGGCGGCGTGATCGGGAATGGTTCATTGCAGCCCGCTCTTTTGAGCTTGTCGATCACTGGCAAGCTGCGGGCCGGCGGCTGAAACCGATCCTCAAGGTCCTCGGCGTGCCGGCGCAAACCCGTTCACCGTGATGTCGGCGAAACGTGTGTCGTTCCTTTCCCGATACGCGCGGCGCCTGAGCAGATGGACGTCGGTGGCAATGCGTCTGTCAGGTCGGTGCGAGACGATGCGCGAACGTGCCGGTTGAGATCATGCCATGAATCAAGGGCCGGGGGCCGACACAATCTGACCATCTGTGGATCTCCTCGAGCTTGCCGATGCCCGCTTGGGATCGGTGCCAATGGTCCTCGGTCTATCGGGGGCCGGCTTATCTGGTTGCGCCGTCGCTGGCTCTTTGCGGCCGGGCGGGAAGGAAGTGGATTATCTTGGTGCCGCCGGGTCGAGAGATCCGGCGCGTGGACACAGGCGAGAATGGCGGACGATCCTGCACTGTTTCCCGTGTTCGTGTCGGCAGTGAGGGACAATCCCTTCTCTTTCACCTGACCCCTAAGTCGGCCGTTCGCCGCCTCCAACCCGCGATCCTTCGGGCCGAGTTGCCGTGTGCCACGGCTGCCCGCACCACCCCTCGCCTCGGGGTTCCCCTGCGCGCTGGCGCGTTTTGGTGGAGGCACCGTCCTGGCCGCCTTTTTCGGGGATCAGTCGAAGGGATCATCCCTCGGCCGACAGATAAGGAAACCTCGACATGCAGAACATCGTCATCCTCGCCGGCAATGTCGGCGCCACCCCGGAAGTCCGCACCACGCAGGGCGGCACCAAGATCACCCACTTCTCGCTCGCAACCTCGCGGCCGAAGCGCGACAGCGACGGCAAGGTCATCAAGGATCGCGACGGCTACCGCGTCGAGGACACCGAATGGCACCGGATCACCTGCTTCAACGGCGTTGGCAAGACCGTCGAGGACTATGTCCAGAAGGGCATGAAGGTGATGGTCCGCGGCAGGATCCACTACACGACCTGGACCGACCAGGACGACATCAAGCGCTACGGTACCGAGATCATCGCCGACGAAGTCACCTTCCTCACCCGCGCCCGTCAGGCCTCCGAGCGGTCGGGCAACGGCAACGACACGACCGAAGACGATGACATCCCCTTCTGAAGCGGCATCGGCCCGGTGGCGAAAGCCACCGGGCCTTTTTCCATGTCTGCGGTCAGCGAAAATCGCGCGGCTTAATCTTGATGCCCTCGGTCGGTTGGCCGGGGATGATCCCGGACCCGAGCCGCAGATCGGGAATGTAGATTTCCCTCGCGGCCCGCCCCAGGGGCTGATGCTCGGGATCGCGCGGGTCCGGTGACATCGGGTTTCTGACCACGTCTGCCCTGCTGACCCGATAGATCTCGGCGACGTCCGCGCGGCGGCCGACGCTTGCCAGCATGCCCGACAAATCGTCGAGCCGCTGGGCGATGATGTGGATGACCTCGCCTTCGCGCTGGACCTGGCCACGCACACCCATCATCGACGCGCCGAGCACCGTGCGACGGTTGGCCTCGAAGACCTTGGTCCACACCACGAGGTTGGCAACATCGGTCTCATCCTCCAGCGTGATGAACATGACGCCCTTCGCGCTCCCCGGTTTCTGCCGGACGAGAACGATGCCGGCGAGCTCGATCCAGCGCCCATCCTTGGTGGTGCGCAGCGCCTCACAGGTGATCATCTTGCGGGCCTTGAGTTCGTCGCGCAGGAATGCGAGCGGATGCGCCCGGAGCGATAGGCCCGAAGCGCGGTAGTCTTCGACCACCTCCGCGCCCTCCCCCATCGACGCAAGGATGACCGTCGGCTCGATCGCCTCCTGCCGCAGCTCGCCGTCGCGTTTATCGGCAGCCGCGAATAGTGGTAGCGCCGCGCTTCCGAGGCCCTTGACCTCCCACAGCCCGGAGCGGCGGTCCGCGCCCAGCGATCCAAACCCGTCGGCATCGCCGATCCGGTCGAGCGCGCCGCGCCCGACGCCGGCACGGCGCTGGATCTCTTCGATGCTGGCATAAGCCGTCGTGCCACGCGCGGTGACGATCGCCGCACCGTCTGCGTTCGAGAGGTCGCGTGCCATGCGCAGCCCGAGACGGACGGCCTTGTGCCGTCCGCGGCTCGCTTCCAGCGTGCAATCCCATCGACTGGCGTTCACGTCGATCGGCCGCACGTCGACGCCATGCTGGCGCGCGTCGCGCACGATCTGCGCCGGCGCGTAAAACCCCATGGGCTGCGCGTTGAGCAATGCCGCGCAGAAGGCGTCGGGATGATGGCATTTCATCCAGCTCGACGCATAGGCGATCAGCGCGAAGCTCGCGGCATGGCTCTCAGGGAAGCCGTAGGAACCGAAGCCTTCAATCTGCTTGAACGTCTTTTCCGCGAACTCCTGATCATAGCCGCGGCCGACCATGCCGCTGATCAGCTTGTCGCGAAAATGGCTGACCCCGCCCGTGAGCTTGAATGTCGCCATCGCGCGCCGCAACAGATCGGCCTCGCTTGCCGTGAAGCCGGCGCACTCGATCGCCACCCGCATCGCCTGCTCCTGAAACAGGGGCACGCCGAGCGTCTTTTCCAGTACCCGGCGCAGCTCCTCGGTCGGATAGGTGACGGCCTCCTCGCCGTTACGTCGCCGCCTGTAGGGATGGACCATGTCGCCCTGGATTGGACCCGGGCGGACGATCGCGACCTGGATCACGAGATCGTAGAAGGTCTTCGAAGCCATCAGCGGGATCGAGGCCATCTGCGCGCGGGATTCGATCTGGAAGACGCCCAAGGTGTCTGCCTTCCTGATCATCGCATAGGTCGCGGGATCTTCGGCCGGGATCGTCGCGAGGTCGTGCTTGATGCCCTTGTCGTTCTCGAGAAACGCGAACGCGCGGCGCATGCAGCTCAGCATCCCGAGCGCCAGCACATCGACCTTCATGAAGCCCAGGGCGTCGATGTCATCCTTGTCCCATTCGATGACCTGGCGATCGTCCATCGCCGCCGGTTCGATCGGCACAAGCTCGTCGAGCCGATCGCGGGTCAGCACGAACCCGCCGGGATGCTGCGACAAGTGGCGCGGCGTGTTGATCAGCGTCCGCGCCAGTTCAAGCGTCAGCGCGAGGCGCCTGTCGCTCAGGTCGAGATTGAGCTCCTCCGCGTGCTTCGCCTCGACGCCTTCGCGGCTATATCCCCAGACCGCACCCGACAGGCCGGCCGTCATGTCCTCCGACAGTCCCAGCGCCTTGCCGACCTCGCGCACCGCGCCGCGCGCGCGGTAGCGCGTGACGACGGCGGTCAGCGCGGAACGCGTCCGGCCATAGGTCTCGTAGATCCACTGGATCACCTCTTCGCGGCGCTCATGTTCGAAATCGACATCGATATCGGGCGGCTCGCGGCGCTCGGCCGAGACGAAACGCTCGAACAGCAGTTCCGAGCGGACCGGGTCGATCGAGGTGATGCCAAGCACATAACAGACCGCGCTGTTCGCGGCCGACCCCCTGCCCTGACACAGGATCTCGCGCCGCCGCGCTTCCGCGACGATCGCATGGACGGTCAGGAAGTAGGGCGCATAGTCGAGCTGGGCGATGAGCCGAAGCTCATGCTCCAGCTGCGCGCGCACCTTGCCTTCGATACCTTCGGGATAGCGTTCGGGGGCCTTCTCCCAGGTCAGCCGTTCGAGTTCCTGTTGCGGGGTGCGGCCCGGCACCTGGATCTCGTCGGGATATTGATATTTGAGTTCGTCGAGGCTGAACGTGCAGCTCGCCGCGAACTCGACGCTGCGCGCGACTGGCCGCGTGTCCTTCAGATAGCGACGAAAGAGCCGCTCCATCTCCTCGCCGGTCTTGAGATAGCGATCGGCAAATCGCTCGCGCGCGGCCCCCAGCGTATCGATCGTGCATTTCTCCCGGATGCAGGTGACCACATCCTGCAGCAGCCGACGTTCGGGCGTGTGATAGAGGACGTCGTTGGTGGCGATGGTCGGCACGCCTGCGGCGGCCGCGAGCGCCGACAGATCGCGCAGGCGGATTGCGTCCTTCGGCCGCCGCCTGACGACGAGCGCCATATGGGCGCGATCGCCGAACATGCGCTTCGTCCGCGCCAGCGCGGCCTCGGTCACCGCATCGGCGCGATCGGGGACGAGCATCGCGAGAAGCCCTTCGTTCCACTCCGCGACATCGGACCATTCAAGGTGGCAAGCGCCCTTCCCTGCCCGGCCTTTGCCAACGCTGAGGAGCCGGCACATGCGGCCATAGGCCGCCCTGTCGGTCGGATAGACCAGCAGCGCCGTCCCGTCGGTGAGATCGAGCCGACAGCCGATGATGGCGCGGACGCCGGTCGTCTTCTCGGCGTCCCAGGCCCGCACGATGCCGGCGACCGAATTGCGGTCGACGATGCCGAGCGCGGGCAACTCCATGCGCGCGGCCGTGACGAACAACTCCTCCGGGCTCGACGCACCGCGCAGGAAGCTGAAATGGGTCGTGACCTGCAGCTCGACATAACGGGCTTGGCTCTCGCTCACGCGAACGCCCCGTGCAGGAACCAGCGCATCGATCCGGTCGACCGGTTCTCTCCATCGCCTGCCCGGAACAGCCAGTAACGGCCGCCGCTCAGGGTCTCGACCTGATAATAGTCGCGGATGCTGAGCGGCTGCGCGCTCTCGATCCCGGCGTCGCGCCACCATTCGCCGTGCAGCCGTTCGGGTCCGTCGCCCTGCGTGACCCGGTATCGCTTGCCGCGCCAGATGAACATCCTCGGCGCGTCATCGGGCAGAAGCGCGATGACCTCGATCGCTTCGGGCCGCGCCAGCATCCGCGCGGGGCGCGGCAGATCATCGTCCCAGCCCGCGCCCCGCGCGGTATCGAGCGCCGATGAACTCGCCGCCGAGCGCTCGGGCATCTCGCTCGGGTGCGGCGCCATGCGGTGCAGGCACCGACTGCCGAAGCGGTTGGAGAGGGTGTCGACCAGGGCGGCGAGATCCGGCCCGCGCTGGCCCAGGCGCTCCAGGCTCTCGCCCTGTCGGGCGGCGACGGCCTCCATCAGCGAGACCAGCAAGGTCATCGATTCGATCCCAAGACCTGGCTCGACGGTCTCGATCTTCGCGCAAAGAAGCTTCGACAGATGGGCCTGGTCGCGGCTCGGCGTGGCCGTGCCGACCCGGATGACCTGCGTATGCCCGTCAACCCGGTGGAAATAGCAATCGAGGCGCCGCGCCCCCTTGCCCACCCGACCAAGCTGATCGACGATTTCGGCGACGAGATCGCCGATCACCTTGGCAAACGCCTCCGCTGTCGCGATTGGCTCCATGAAGCCGCAGCGCGCGCGGGGCAGATGCTCGGGGAATATCGGCTCGATCGGTTCGGCCACAGTCCCAAGCGCCTGATCGAGCCGACGGTGCAGGCTACGGCCGAACCGCTTGGCGAGCGGCCCGCGCGGCGCGCCGATCAATTGCTCGACCCGTTCGAAGCCGAGCTTTCGCAGTCCCTCAACGACATCGGCTTCGAGCCGCAGCGCCGCTATAGGAAGGAGTGCGATCGCTTTACGATGATCACCAGGTTCGATCGTCACCGGCCGACCGGCGGGAACATGCCGCGCTACCGCATGGGCACAACCCGCGGTGTCGGCCACGGCGATCTGGACCGATACGCCGAAGGCGGCCACGCGGCGGTGGAGATCCTTGAGCAAGGCCGCCTCGGTGCTGAACAGGGCGGCGCAGCCGGTAATGTCGAGCCACAGACCGTCAGGTGCATCGGGCGCGACGATCGGCGAGTATCGCTGGCCCGCCCATAGCGCCAGGCGGCGCAATCCCTCGACATCGGCTTCGGGTTGCGCGTCGACGATGTCGAGCTCCGGCGCGAACGAGCGCGCCTTGGTGATGGTCATGCCGGGCGAAATACCGAGCGCGCGTGCGCCGGCATCGACCGCCGCGACGATACGCCGGCCATGATCGGGGATCGCCGTGACGAGCGGGCGTGTCGGGATTGGTGTGTCGCGCCGGTCAGGCGGCGACTTGGCGGTCTGCCGCCGCAGCCGGTCTGTCGACCAGTGCGGCAGGTAGACCGATACGACCCGTCGCATCGCAGCCCTCCACTATCCATGCGTGCGGATTCCCCCCGCGCACGCGCTCCAGCTCGACGTGCCAGCGCGCGCGGCCGAGGCTCGGGATGCCGAGATCTTCGCTCGGACTGGCCGTAATCCGCCACCGCGTGACAGCGGCGGTTCCCTCGGCCGCCAGCTCGGGCTTGGACGCGCGCCGAAAAACGAAGGCGGCGACGCCTGATCCCTCGGCGGCAAGCTGGAGCCGCTTCGATGCCGTGGTGCTATATTTGGTGACCTCGCCGACCACGCCGCCAAGGCCGGGATGGCGCAGGCATTCTTCCATGGCGAGCAGGACGTTCGCATCGCTGCCCGCCTCGACATAGATTATACGATCGGGATGCAACCCCGCGAGTTGGAGCGCGGGCGCGAACAGGTCACGCCACCGCAGGCACCAGAGGACCGGGCCCTCCACCCGCGCCAGGATTCCGGCGATAAAGATCGTCGCGCTCGCATCGTCGGCAAGATCGGGACTGCCGGCGACCTCATGCAGCGCGCCGCTCGCTATGCCACCGCCCGGCAGGCTGGCGTCGATGGCCTCCAGCCCGAACGGAATCGATCCATGGCGAGCGCCCACGCCTTCGATCTGCGCGATGCGCGCTCGCAGATTTTCGATGACGCTGGCTTCGCGCATAACATTCAAAAGACTCGGGCGGTTGATTAGTTCGCCTTTTGTTCTATTCAGTCCGTCCGAGAGTCAAGCGTCGGGGGCGTATCGATTTTGCCTCCGGCGGTGGATAACCGCCTCCGCCGGGCTTTTGCTGGCGGCAAAAAAATTGTGCGAAGCGACGCGTCCTGGGTGCCAGGAGGATATGGGAGAGTGATGGCTGCGGATTTCCACCTCGACCGATTCGTGACGGCACAGGCGACGACCTATGACACAGCGCTCGCCGAGATCCGGCGCGGCGCCAAGCGCAGTCATTGGATGTGGTTCATCTTTCCGCAGATCGCCGGTCTCGGCACCAGCGACATGGCGCGGCGCTATGCCATCGGATCGCTGGACGAAGCGCGCGCCTATCTGGCGCATCCCCTGCTTGGGCTCCGACTTCGCGACTGTGTTGGCGCGCTGCAGGATCTGACCGGGACGACCGCGATCGCGGTGTTCGGCAAGGTCGACGCGATGAAGCTCCGCTCCTGCCTGACCCTGTTCGCCGAAGCGGGCGGAGGCCCGCTCTTTGTCGCGGCGCTCGATCGGTGGTTCGACGGTGCCGCGGACGCGGCGACACTTGCGAAGGTGGGATCTTCCTCGACCTAGAATTGGCAATCCATCAGGAACACCAGTCGGGTTTGGGATGATGGCGAAGCCATGGTCGCGCGACGCCCATGGCAATGAGAGCTGTGCCCAGATCCCGGCCGTCGACGCGGACGCGCGCGACCGTCCGGTTATAGCTGCGCCCTACCCGCTCGAACGTCACGACCTTGCCATCGAGCAAGGTTCGGGCGCGTTCGGATGCGGCTTCGCCGCGTTCGATTTCGAGCCGGCATTTTGCTTGGCGCGCATGAATCTCGGGCGCGTCGATATTGGCGATCCTGATGCGCTCGCCACTCTCCAGGCGAAACGTGTCGCCATCCGTCACATAGCGGACCTGCCCGGTCTCGGCGCCGGCGGATGTGCCGCAGGCAACGCTGCTCATCAGGAGCAGGCAGATCGAAGATGGGGAGCGCAGCCAGGTCATCGCGGGACAGTAGCGCGCGCGTTTCATGGAACAAGATGCGAACGGTGGCCTGGGGTCGGATGATGTCGATTTGGGATCAGCACGGTGGAACAGCGCCACCCCCATGCCGGCAGCTTCACCCCGCTCTTTGAGGCGCAATCCTTGGTCGCTCCCGCGGCCTAATGCGATCAACCCGTAAAGCGTCCGCACGCTTCGCTACGGCCTTTTGCCGTGCCGCCAAAAGATGATCGCGGCCACGAGACCAACACTTCGGGCGCCAGTCGAGCGGGGATGAACCCGCCGGCATCTGAAGGAGCCTCGATATGTTCACCGACATCTGGACCGCCCGCAGAAGCGCACTCAGCCTCTCGAAAAGCCTCATGGTCGCAACGATGGTCATCGCGATCGGAACCCAGTTCGGCGTCATCACCGCCGACGACTTCGACGGCGACGTATCGGTCATCAACGAATATGATCCATTCGCCTGACCCTCGGGCGGGGGCTGCGCCCCCGCCCCTTCTCCCGCGAGATCGCCTTTGGATGACCTGACCGAGCAAGCCAGCCCGCATTATATCAACTCGACGCTGCGCGAACGTATCGTCGAGCATGTTTTCGTGGGCGAAGCGCTGCGCCGGCTCTGGCAGATGGGTGTGACGGACGTCGAGGTGCTGCGATCCGAGTTCGATGCCGGCGGCTAGCTCCAAGTGATGAGCTATCACCGCGTCACCCGCCATATCCAGTTCAAGACCAAGACGCTCGGCGGCAAGACCGATGAGGTGAAGATCAACCTCAAGCTGATGGACAAGCCGAGCGGGTGCATATTGTGGATCGTGGTGACGCCGGATCTGCTGTTCGACCACTATCTCTGGTTTGGCGGCAAGCCGGGTGAGCCCTTGCCCGATATCAGCCGGAACATGATCGCCAAGCATGCCAAGGGAAATGCGCAGGGCGAGAAGGCTGAACGGCCAAACCATCGGACGATCAGGATCAGCAAGTTCGAGAAACTGGTAAGCCTCGACATGGTGCTGGAGCGACTTTTTGGTGCGCTGGAGCAGGATCAGACGGCTCCGGTTGCACCGGACCGGGCTCTAGGCTGACGCCCCGAGCCCCGTTCCGGGTCTCGGCCCATGCGGGTCGCGATCCCTGCCGCGGGGGCTATCGCTCAGCCGACGCGGGGGCTGACGATCTCGAGCCAGCGCGAGATCACGCTCGGGGTGGTTCTCTCGCCCGCCCTTAGGTCAAAGATCTCGCGCTCCTCGATCTGGACCCGGCAGACGGTGAAGGCCTGTGCCGACGTCCGGCTGTTATCCGCGAGCAAGGAGGCGTCGGCGACCTTTATCGCCTCGGCGATCGCCATCTGGGTCCGCGGGAACCGTTCGCGCAATTTATTCTCGGGCACCGCATGGCCATTTTCCTGAACCCGCGTCTGGACGCGGCCGATCGAGAGCTCGACGCTCGCCAGGCCCACGAAGATCAGGAGAACGAAATACCCCGCCGTCTGCATCTGGCGAATCTGGTCGATCTTGGATTCGAAGGTGCCGTCGCCCAGCGCCTGCCAGTGAGAAAACACGGTTTCCATTGCGAATGGTACCTTCGCGTTCATCGCATGACCGACAAAGGCTTGTACGCCCTGCTGCGACACCTTCATCCAGCTCTGATCGGTATCGCGCAGTGTCGCCGCCCAGGACGGGAGCGCGCCGTCGCTCGCCTGCTCGGGCAGGATCGACAGCATCATGCGGTCGGCATTGACCAACGGCATCTGTAGTTCATCGGCGAGGCTACGGCGCCACAATGTCGATTTGCCCGAACCATTATGGCCAGCGAGCACGATCGCGAGCGGTTTCTTACGCTTTTCCTGTGTCTGGCGAACCTGTCGGATCGCCTCGATCGCAGAGGTCAATCGATCGCCTTGAAGCTACCGTCAACCAGCTGGCCGCGTTCGGTCTTGCCGTTCAGCTTACGGATCATCACGTCGGGATTATCGCTATCGAGCGAGTAAAGCGGCACGTCCTTTTTCGCACGGAGCGTCACGCCCGGCTTGGCCAGGCGCTTCGCCACACGCTCAAGGGCCTGCGTGCTGAGTTCGATATTGTGCTGGACGAGCGCCGACGACGGCGCTGGGGCGGTCACCGTTACGCTGCCGAAGCGGACCCGGCGCGACTTGATCTTGCCCGTCGTGGGCTGAATAACTGCGTTTGTCGCCATATACTGCCCTCCTTCAGGCTTGATGCAATTCTGCTGATACCAAGATAGCGTTTATAAGGGCTGATCGCTAGGGGCTGACGTCCAAGACCGTCGCTTGTCCGCAAACCTGCAGGCTCCGGCCCGTAACGGCCGCAGGCCGACCCTCAAGACCCTCTTTCAACACCGGATCGTCGAGCAGGACGCGCCACGGCGCGCCATAGGTTCGGGCCGCCAGATAATAGGCCGCGCCGTCGCAGGCGACCATTCGGCAGCGTTCCTGAGTGTCGATGAGCGAATGCCCTGCCCCGTATCGCGCGACCAGATCGACCGGATCGACCCGCATCAGCGCGCCGCAGCGCCGACACTGGCTGCGCACGAGGATATTACGCTTGCTCATGGCACCGACGGTTTTCGTCCAAATCGGCCAGAGAATGTGGAGCGCGGCGGTCATCTTGTCGACGATAGTCCGCTTCATCGCGACTGGTCCAGCATCCTGATCGAGAGCGTGATGGCCTGGTGTTCGCAGCCGCCGAGACGACGGGATCATCACCATGTCCGGTCCTTGCCGAGGCGCAGGCGCGCGCAAGCCCGTAGCCGGGCTTCTCCTCTGCCGTTTCGACCCTGCGGGTGCGCAAGCCTGCTGTGCCCCGGCGCGCCGGTCCCTGTTGAAAGACCCCGATCGGCGGGGTTTGTCGAAAAACACAGGATCGTACGTCATGCCCGATCAAAACGCCTCCCCTGCCCCAGCGTCGGATCGCATCGCGACCATCGCCTGCCTCAACGATGCCCTTCGACAGAACCTCACCCAGCCCGGCCACAATCGTGTGGTGATGACCATCGGTGTCCAGGAGCTGATCGGCGACGTCAGCCTGTTCCGCAACTTCCACGCCCAGGCCGAATTGCTGCGCACCATCCGCGACTATGACGATTTTGGTCCCGACGTTGATCCGCACGGCGAGCGCGATTTCGGGCGGTTCGAATTCCGGGGTGCCGCGCTGTATTGGAAGATCGATTATTATGATCGCACGTTGGACTTTGGCTCGTCCGATCCCGCCGATCCGGAAATGACCACGCGCGTGCTGACAATCCTTCTCACGCACGAATACTGAGATATACTGGCCCCGACCCCGGTCGGGGCCACCAGCTTTTTTGCGGAGTCGGATATGACCCAGCAACCTGTCTTCGAGGCGCTCGACCGCCTGTTCGATCTCGCCGCGTCCGATACCGGGCAGGCCAAGCGCGTCGCTAATTTCCTGCTCGCCTGGTGGAATGCTGGCGACAATGGCGGCTTCGACCTCGCCGATCTGTTCGGCGTCGACCAGGCGGTCGCCGCCGATATGGGCCTGGTCTTCCTCTATCTGGGCGGCCATCCCGGCGCGATCTACCCGGACCAGATGGGCTATAAGGACCAGATCGTCGCGCTGGTCGAGCGCTGGCGCATGCCCGCGCCCGTCGAGAACTGAGGCTCTTCGCATTCGGCAAGACGAAAGTCTGCTTGAGCAGACTCCGGCCTTGCGACGATGATCGCGAAAATCCGTCCGTTCGCCGACGATGTATTGAATTCAATACATCAGAAGCATAGCCCGATGTCCTTGTCATGATGGAGGAGAGGACGCCTGTGGCGATGGAGGGGCAGGGGAGCGAAGACCGGCGCTCAGCCTTTTTGCAGCTTCGCGTGACCCCGAAGATGCACGCCACGATCGCACGCCTCGCCTTGGATCAGGGCAATATCACGCTGCGAGCGCTGATCATGAACGCGCTCAAGCAAACCTATGGTCTCGATGTCCCCGATGAGGAGCTTCGTGATCGGCGCGGTCGCCAGCCACGGCCCGCGCTTCTCAAGGAGACTGATGATGGCTGAGTATTTTTCGCGCCATCCCGATCATGCGATCCTGTTTGCGTTCGCCTGCTTCGCGCTGACCGTCTATCTGTTCCGCTACGTCGGACCCAGATTTGGCGCGCGCGGCGACTGGTCGGCGCGGGACCATTATGAGCGCAACCTTCGCAACGGCGGCGACGACTATTGAGCGCGGTTGCCCAGGACGGAAGATCTTCGTGAAAACCATCGTGATCAGCCTCCTGAAAGGCGGCGTCGGCAAAACCTTCTTCGCGACCCATCTCGCCTGGTATCTCGCCGAGCAGGCGGGTTGCCGGGTCGCGTATATCGATCTCGACCCGCAGGGCAGCTCGACGCGTCGCCTTGCCAAAGAGCGCAATGGCTGGTTCTCGGCCGACCTGTTCGATCCCGAGGCCAAGCTCGTGCTTGAAGATGCACCCGGCATCACCGTGTTCGGCGCCGACCCGCGCCTGCAAATGGTCAAGGCGGCCGCGGACGTTCACGACTTCATCGGGCGCTTCCGGGGGCTGCCCAAGCATTTCGATTATTGCGTTATCGACACCGGACCCAAGTGGGATGAGCTGACCTTGAGCGCGATGGCGGTTGCCGACGAGGTGATCGCGCCGGTCCAGGTTGCCGAGGATTCGATCGAGTGCGCCAAGATGCTGCTGACCGCGCTCAAAAAGGCCGAAGCCGCGCGCGGCGGCCGCAAGGTCAATTTCCTTGGGCTGCTACCGTCGATGGTCAACGCCTTCGACAAGCGCGAGATGGAGAATGCGGTGAAGCTCGCACACGCCGTCGGTCCGACGATGATGTTCCCGGCCTTCGTGAAGGCGCGGCCGACCTACAAACATTCGGCCGAGAACCATCATGCGGTCTGGCACGAGAAGGGGAGCGGCGCCAAGGCGGCCTCCGAGGAGATCCGCACGATCCTCGCCGAGGTGGAACGTCGGGTTGATACCAGGACCAAGGAGCCGGCCTGATGGGAAAGTTCGACCAACGGGCCGAGGAATTCGGGATGCTGGTTGGCGCGCACGAAAGTGCGCGCCGCGTCGAGGAGCTGCCGCTCGACTGGCTGACGCCCGATCCCGGCAATCCCCGCACGCATTTCGATGAAGCCGAGATGGCGGAGCTTGCGGCTTCGATCGAGGCGCGCGGCGTGCTGCAGCCGATTATCGTCCGTCCCAAGAATGGAGATGGCAAGCATGTCATTCGGATGGGTGAGCGGCGTTACCGCGCCTCGCTCGCAGCGGGGAAGAAAACCATCCCGGCCATTGTCAGCGATGCGGGGGAGGGGGCCGATGTCCTTGCCGACCAGATCGTCGAGAATGACCAGCGCGCCAGCCTCTCGTCGCGCGAGCTGGCACTCGGTGTTGAGCGGATGCTGGCCGATGGAATGAACCAGGCCGAGATCGCCAAGGCGCTCGGCCGTTCGAAGCAGTTCGTCTCGCTCTACGCCGCTTATGGCGAGATGGAGCCATATCTGCGCGACGCAATCGACAAGGCCCCGATCCGGGTTCTGTACGATTTGCACCGGGCTGCACGAAAGCACCCGCTGGAGGTTCGCGACTTCGTCAGGGGATTCGGCGAGCGGGGCGTGACGCTTGCGGAAGGCACGATGTTCGTCACCTCGCTCAAAGTGCCGGCTGAAACAGGGGCGCCGTCTGCAAAGGCCGCGCCCGCCGCCGCGCCAGTCGAACCAGCGTCTGGAAAGCGGGTGGGCAGGGCAGGGCGGTCTTCGGCATCGTTCCAGCCGAGCCCGTTCAAGGTCATGGTTGGCACCAGATCTGCCCGACTGGTGCTGCCTGATCGGGTCCGTGTCGTGTTCGATGACGGTGACGAAGACGAGGTAGCATCATCCGACCTGTCGTTCGACTGACGCGATTAGGGTAGAGTCGCGAACTGAGGCTGATGAGTCGCTTTGGAAAGTCAGGATTACCGATGGCCGGTGAGTTGGACGATATCTGTGCGCAAGTGGACTGCCCAAAATGCGGGGCAATTCTCAACGTGCCCTTCAGCCAGATACGGTTGCAGAAGGCCGCGGCCTGTTCGTGCGGTGCGATGATCCGTCTTGAGGACGATACTCCGATCGCAGCCATTCAACGCCTGATCGACGAGGCGAACCCGCCAACGTCGGCCAATGATGCCTAGCGCGAGACCAACCACCAGAACCCCTCACTCCGCGTAGAGAAATCGATTTTTCAGATAGAATGATGGCGGCATCCCTTCTTCAGGGATGCCGCCATTTTCGTTTCGCAGGGCATTTTCGGCTTGCGTATGCAGCCGGGGAGGCGATGGTTCGGAAGAAGGCTTCGAGTCTGCTTGAGCAGACTGAAGAAGGTTCAAATTAGGTGAGGGCCGGATAGGCTTGACGCCGGGGATGTATGACAATAGCCTTTTGAGGTGGCTGTCTTCAACGTGCGATTGCCCGATGAACTCGCGGCGCGCTTCGATGCGGTGGCGGCTTCCCACGGAGGTCGTTCGGCCCACCTGCGCGGCCTGATCGATCAGGCGCTTCGCAATCCCCAAGATGAAGTCCTTGTCCCGTCGCCGCGTGAGCGGACGACCGCCCGCGTCGAAGTCCGCCTGACCGCGACCGACATCGACCGGCTCGACGCGGCGGCTAGCGAACGAGGTCTCAAGCGCACCGAATGGATCGTCGCGCTGTTGCGCCGCCGACTCTTCGGCAAATCGCCGCCGCCACAACCTGACCGCGCGCTGATCTCGCAATCCTGGCGCGAGCTCAATCGGATCGGGATCAACCTCAACCAGGCGGTGCGCGCGCTCAATGCGGCGACGATGGTGGACTCGGGCCTCGATCTCGCGCGCGAAGCGGCGCGGGTCGCCTCGTTCCAGGAAGAAATCGACGGTCAGCTTCGCGCGCTGGGTCGCGCACTCGCCGGCGACGTCGCCTATTGGGATACGCCGGCGTGAAGGATGATGACGTCCTTCCGCTGCCGAGCCTGATGGAGGCCTGGCGCCCGCCGACCGGGGGCAAGCGGACGTTGAAGGGCGGTACGCTGCGAATTCGATCCGGCGGCAAGGGCAGGGGAGCGGCGGAGGGCGCGCCCGCCTTGTCGCAGGCCGAGGCTAGAGCGAAACTCGAACGGATCGTGCGCAAGGCGCCGGAGGTCATGGTCAAGATCTCGGGCAAGCAGCGTGGTGCTGCCCATCTCGCCGAGCATTTCGGCTATATTTCGCGGCACGGAAAGCTCGAGGTCCGCAGCAGCGAAGGCGAGATCATCACCGACGAGAAGCGGCTCAAGGTCATCGCCGCCGATTGGGACATGCTCGACCAGGCCATGAACCCCTATGGCAAGGATCGACCGACCTCGATGTCGATGGTGCTCTCAATGCCGGGCGGCACCACCGATGCGGCGACGATCCACGACGCGGTCCAGGCCTTTGCGCGCGTCGAGTTCGAAGGGCAGTTCGCCTATATGGTCGCGCTGCATACCGATACCGATCATCCGCATGTCCACCTGACCGTTGCGACCCAGGGCGAAGACGGAACACGCTTCAATCCGCGCAAGGCGGATCTGCATCACTGGCGCGAGAGCTTTGCGCACGAATTGCGGCAACGCGGCGTCGCGGCCGAGGCGACGCCGCGCCGCGCGCGCGGTCATGTCCAGAAGCGGGTTCGCTCGCCGGCGCTGCATCTCGAAGCGCGCACGGCGGAGCAGGGCAGGGGGCTCGACATCCATCGGCTGACCGAGGAACGCGCGGCCGAGTTCGCGCGCTCGGCCGAGCCAGAGCGGCGGCCCGAGGATGTGGCAGCGCTCGGCCGGCAGAAGTTCATCCGCGGTGCCTATGCTCAGGCGGCGGCAGCGCTGGCCGCGACGGGCAAGGAGGATGACCTCGCTCTAGCTGAAGACGTGACGAGCTTCGTCGCGGCGATGCCGCCGGCCGTATCGCGGCGCCTGGAGCGCGCGCGCGAAATCATGATGGCCGAACGGGCCGCTGGTGGCGGTGTCGAGCGTAGCCCAGAAACCGGAAACGAAAGCGGCAAGGCACCCGATCGCGAACGGCCCAAGCCGCGCGATCGCGATCGATAGGGCAGGGGCCAGGCCGCGAGGCCGCCGCGGTCAGAGTTGATCCAGGCTTACCTGTGCGGGTCGCCGGCGCGACCACAGCTCGTCCGTCCGATTCATCTCAATCAACTCGTCCGGAAAGCATCGGTCGCGGAAGGCGATCACATCATCCAGAGAGCCGTGGAGCCACTGGTCATATTCGTCCGGGTGCAACAGGACCGGCATTCGGTCGTGCACCGGGCGGATCGCCTCATTGCAGTCGGTCATCATCCCGGAATAAACGGCTCCCCATTCGTCGCTGATCCGCCACATGCCCGCCCAGGCGAAGATCGGTTGATCCTTCACCGCGAACCAGGTCCGCGTCATCGAGCCTTTTTCACCCTCCGCTTCGGCGAAGCCGGTCACCGGGATCAGGCAACGCCACTGCGGCTTCGGTGCGATCCCGCGCCACATGAAATTGGTCAGGTCGGCGATGTTGTTGACGGGCTTCGGCTTGATCGGAAGGCCGGTCTTCTTGCTTTTCATCGGCCGCGGGAAACCCCACACCATCGACTGAAGAACGCGCGCGCCCTCGGCTTCGCGAACGACCATGCCGGGATAACCTGGCAGTGTTTCTTCGGGCGTGTTGAATTCGGTCGGCACATCGACACCGAAATGCGCCGCGACTTCTGCCGCGCTTTTCCTGACTGTGTAGAGATTACACATGGACGGTCCTGGCTCGTGTTTCAGGGTCGATCATCGCCGATGATCGCGATCATAGCAAAGCCATTTGCGGTTGCAGCGCGGCCGGAAGATCACCGCTCCGCCAGAGATCGTCACTGTGCAACACCGTCATCCGCGCAGCCGCTATCGGGGGGCGAATCTGAAAGCCGATGACGTCCCTGATTGAGCAGCCGAGCCACCGCGCATAGTCTTGCGGTTCGAGCAGCACGGGCATGCGGTCGTTATAGGGCTCGACCGCCGCATTGGCGGTCATCGTCATGCCGGCATAGACGGGTCCATAGTCCGGGACATTGCGGCAGAAGCCCGCCCAGGCGAGCATTGGCCGATCGGAGACCGAGAACCAGCTGCGCGTCTTCGATCCGGGATCGCCATTCGGGTTGGCGAAGTGAGTGAGTGGGATCAGGCAGCGATATTGCGGCTGCACGACGAGCTTGTCCCATAGCGGATTGGTGAGATCGGCGACGAGGCCGATCCGCCCAGGGAGATCTCCGCGCTCGCGCATTTCGCGGGTCAATCGCGGAAAGCCCCAGTCCATCTGCCGCATCAGCCGGCGGCCGCTTTTCTCGAACACCACCAGGCCCGGCAGGGCCTCGACGGTCTCCGACGGCACCGTCAGCTCAGGACTCGCTTCCGCGCCGAAATGCGCGGCGATCTCGGGGACAGTGCTGACGACGGTATAGAGCCTCGACATGGCTCACCTCACGCAAATCGACTCGATGAGTGCCCGATATAGCATGGAACAAACATCGAACAAATGCCGTGTCTCGCGCCATAGCCGAAGCTGATCGCTTCGCTCCGCTAAGCGGTCGGCCGTATCGAGACCGCCAAAACTCAAGTTCGTTGACCCCGAAGCGTGGCTGCGCGAAGCGCTGACCCGCATCGCCGAAGGGCACCGGGTCAACCGCATCGAGGAACTTGCGCCGTGCCGCTTGGCTATCGGAGTGCGGACCGGGAACGGGAAAAGGGGCGCACTGTCCGCTGCAGGCAAGGACGGTGAGAATAGCTGCCGGTCGACGCCGGATAGATCTTTCGGGCGCTTACGACCCAAAGCCGGTCGTTCCACTTATCGGCAGCGAACGGCCATTTCGGAAAAATCCTGCCGGTCCCGATCGACGTTACCTAGGGAAGCTGCTTCCGTCGGCGACTTTCAGGGGCAATCTGGACAGAACATTTCCGTGCCGAGGACGGGGCCTCTTCCGGCGATAACTTCTGCAGCGATCGATGAATCGCGCTCGCCATCACCGGCGCGGGCGCAATGGATGATGTCTTCGATCGGCTCAGGTCGATGGAAGAGATAGCCCTGCGCATAATCCGCGCCCATCAGCTTCAAGCGGGAAAATACAGCCTGCTTCTCAACGCCCTCCGCGACAATCTTGATGCCGAGGACTCTGCCGACATCCACGAAGCAGCGTACCGCCGCTTCATCGAGCGGATCGCTGATCATGTCGCGTACAAATTGACCGTCGATCTTCAGAACATCGATCGCCAATGATTTGAGGTAACCGAATGAGGCGGCGCCCGCACCGAAATCATCGAGCGCGATCCTTACGCCGAGCCGATGCATCTGTTCAATGAAAGCGCCGGCATCGGCGATGTTGGTGATAGCGGCCGTTTCCGTGATTTCCAGGCAGATGCACTCGCACACAGACGTGCCGGCGGCGCTCAATATGCTTATTGCCTCCCTATGGAACGCGCGATCGCCGATGGATTGACCGGAAAGGTTGATGCAGATCGTATCGACAGCCGAGAGATCAGGCTGGCCCGCCAGCAGGTCGGCAACCTGCCTGATCACCGACCGATCGATCCGCGAAGCCAGATGGAACCGTTCGGCAGCAGGGAGAAATAGGCCCGGCAGGATCACCATGCCGTCATTTTCCACCAGACGCAGCAGCACCTCCAAATACAATCCATGCCCGGTATCGTTGACGGGCAAAATACGTTGCGCGAACAAGCGGAAGCGCCCCTCGTCGAGCGCCGCCTCCAGCCGGGTCGCCCATTGAGTCTCACCTTGTCGGGCGTGCATCATGTGGTCCGCCTCGAACCATATATGCACGCGGTTGCGGCCTGCCTCCTTTGCGGCGTAGCAGGAACTATCCGCGGCTTGCATGATTGCTGTCGAGGTGGGCCAGTGGCTGTCGATCGGGACCAGACCGATACTGGCGCCAATTCTGAACCGCTTTCCATCATGGATGAAGCGGAAGTCGTCGAGGCGATCGCAAATCTGCTGCGCGACGCGCTCGGCGTCGTGGCGGGAGCAATGTTCGAGAAGGACGGCGAATTCATCGCCGCCGAGGCGCGCGATCGTATCCCCGCTACGAACCGTGTCCCGGAGCAGCTTCGTGATTTGCTGAAGCAACATGTCGCCTGCCGTGTGACCGCAAGTGTCGTTGACGATCTTGAACTGATCGAGATCGATATACATCAGAGCGTGAGCGCTCCCGCCCGTCTGCGCTTCGGTAAGTGCACGTTGTAATCGGATCTCGAACTCGGTCCGGTTGAGCAAGCCGGTGAGACCGTCGTGCCGCGCCCGGTGGCTCATCTCGTTGCTCAGGCGGCGTTGCTCCGTGACGTCGTGAAATACCAGAACCGCGCCCATCATGTCGCCAGTTTCGCTACGGATCGGCGCCGCCGAATCCTCAATGCTGAATTCGTGACCATTTCGTGAAATCAGCATTGTGTGGTTGGCAAGGCCGACGATCCGGCCTTGCCGTAGCGCGACCTCGATTGGATTCTCGGCCAGTCGTCGGGTTTCCTCGCTTATAATGTGAAAAACCTGGCTTAGGGGGCGTCCCTGCGCATCAACTGAATCCCAGCCGGTCATTTGCGCGGCTACCGGGTTCAACCACGTGATAATGCCGCGCTCGTCGGTGGTTATCACGGCATCGCCGATCGATTCGAGCGTAACGCGCAACAATTCATGCTGTGCCGCAAGCTGTGCGGTAAGAGCGCGTCGTAACGTTATATCCTGCACGGTACCGCGCAGCTTGGCTACATGCTGTGCTTCATCGCGGAATACCTCGCCTCGCGCCTCGACCCAGCCTGTCAGTCCGTCTGGCGTTACAAACTCCATCTCCAGGATATAGGATTGGCCGCTCTGCAATGCAGTCTCAACAGCGGTCTGCAGCCGCGCCCAGCTTTCCGCCGTATAGAGTTGTGCATGGTCGGCGAACGAAGGGGACCCATCCGCAGGATCTCGCCCCATGATGTGATAGAGCTGTTCCGACCAGGTCGTAACGTCGGACTCCGGTAACCACTCCCAACTGCCGATGCCACCGAGCCGCTGAGCCTCCTCCAGCGAGGCCTGAGCCTTTTTAAGTGCCGACACATCGCTCACCTGAACAAGGAATCCGCGCACCTCGCCATCGATGATATCCGGCGAATAATATGTAAGACCGTGCCGAATTATGCCGTCCGGGCCGGGAATGGCCCGCTCGAATATTTGCTCGTTACCAGCGAGGACCCCATCTATGTGCGGCTTGTTGAGTGCGAATAATTCAGGCCCGAGAAGATCGCGGATGTTGGTGCCAACCAGTCCACTTGCTTCAACGCCGAACCATCGCTCGTAGACCCGGTTAGCAAAACGGCAAGTGAGGTCAAGATTCCAATACGCCATCATCGACGGCGCATTATCAACTATTAACCGCAGGCTTGACTCTCTAGCATTAATTATTTTGACTGCATCATGTAGTTTTCGAACGGCAAGCCTGCCTTCGAGTGCTTTAACGGTGGCATTTGCGAGATTGCGCAGCACTTCGCGCTGGATATCATTGAGCTGGCGTGGTTGGCGGTCGATCACGCATAGCGTTCCGACATGGCTACCACCGCTCAAGCGCAATGGCACTCCTGCATAGAAGCGAATATCGGGGTTGCCGGTAACCAGCGGATTATCGGAAAACCGTGGATCCAGCGTCGCATCGGACGTCTCCAGCAGGTCGTTACCGAGGATGGAATGTGCACAAAACGCGAAATCGCGTGGCGTCTCGGCAACCCCGGGCAGGCCCACATTCGCTTTAAACCACTGACGCTTCTCATCAACCAGGCTGACCAACGAAATTGGAACCTCGCAGATCAAGGCCGCAGCCTTGACCAAGGCGTCAAACTCTGGCTCCGGAGGCGTGTCCAACACGCCAAGTTCCAATAGCGCATCGAGCCGGGCGGCTTCGTCGATCGGATACGCTGCTTTCGGCATTATGGTCCCTTTTCAGGAAACGATCATGCTAGCACAAACTTCGCACATCGCGAACATCAAGCCTCGGCGTGATGGACGAAAAGTTCCTGACCGACGCGGATCACTACGCCATCCACCGGCGTCGGGCCGGTGTTCGCATCAATGCTTCAGCGATCCAGATCAGCTTCTTCGAATACCGAGATGGCGGCCACCGGCTTCATCAGGACGAGCGGGATCAGACGGTCCGTGCTCTCCTGATAATCGGCGTAGGGCGGATAGATCGCGACCATCTGGCCCCAGATCCGCTGCCGCTCGGCATCGACGGGCTCGCGCCAGGTGGCGCGGAAGGCCTGCGTGGCGACCTGGACCTCGACCTCACTCGCCGCCGCGATGTTGAGGTACCATGCGGGGTGTGTTGGCGAGCCGCCCTTCGAAGCGACGATTGCGATCTCGCCTTCGACCATGCCGTAGATGAGCGGCACGACCAGCGTGCGGCCAGTCTTGCGGCCTACATGCTTTATCAGGCAGATCGGTTGATAGCCCTCGTCATTGATTGGGCCGAAATCAAAAAAATGGCCGTCCGTGCCGCCGGACCGGAGGTAACGTTGCAGGTGCTGTTGTTGCCACTCGTGCATGCTTGGCGGGGTGGAATTGGTGGCGCTCATAGGGAGCTTCTCCGCTGGGAGGTGGTTTGCCGGCCGCAGTGCGTCGCGGTCGCGTCACCATAGCCGAAGGCGGTCCCGCGCCGAAAGGGCCTGCGAACATGAACTCGCTCATTGGGGGCCACTGCACTGGCGAACGTCTGAGTGTCCGCTCCCGCCGGAAGCTGACGTTTGCCGCCGTCGTTGGGAATGGCGGGTAAGTCCCAACCCCCGTCATTCCAGCCTCATCGACCACGGCGGAACGAAGGGCAGATCTCAGGAAGCCCTCGACCGCCTCAAAACGGCTATGACCCGGTCCTTGCCGACCGACCGCTTTTCTGGGCGGGCGCTTACGCCGACCCGAGGCAATCCTGGAGCGCCTGCAGCTGGTGATCGAACTTCGCCGGATTCTCCGAGCGTAGCCGCTCAAGATTGAGGCGCTTCCAGCGTAGCGCCGGCAAGTCCGCGATCGTGGACTCGAAACCGAGCGCATCCCAATCGGGCGTGAGGTGATGGAAGGAGGTGAGGAAGTGGCGATTTGCACCATGGCTCGCGCGGCCGAGGATCTCGCGCACCAACTGCTCCCGTGCCTCCAGAAGGGCATCGAGGGACAGGTCCGCGACGGTCATGCCGAGAAACTCGTCGCTATATTGGGCGCTGATATCGAGCCGGTGCGGGCAGAGCAGTTCGTGCGCGGGACGCGGATGGCTGACGAGATAAATCAGGAAGGCTTTGAAGAGATCGTCGCTGATCCCTTCGTTGGCGAACAGGAAGTGGATGTCGAACAGGTCGCGGGGGTGCTGGCGATCGAGCGCGGCCGCGATCTTCCCGGCATAGAGGTCGGCCTCGGACACGAGTTGCATTTCGACGAAGCCGAAGCGTTCCTCGACTGCGGCGTTCACGGATCTCAGCACCGGCGGGAACACCGAGCCCCGCAATACCGGGGATACCTCGATCTTGATCGTCACGCCGTCGGACTGGACCACCAGGCGCTTGCCGTCGGGAAGGAGCCGCCGTTCGACGGTCATGCGCCCGTCTCGCTCGAGCCGTGACGCGATCCGGTCGAGACCATCGCGGACTGCCTGAAGCGAGCTGTCGCGATCGGCGACGGGCAGATAGACGAGATCGATATCGACCGACAGGCGCGGCAAGTCGCGCACGAACAGGTTGATCGCAGTCCCGCCTTTCAACGCGAAGATGTCTTCGCGCGCGATCTCGGGGATGGCGCGGACGAGCAAGCTGACCTGGTCGACATATCGCTGCGCGGTCATTGGGCTGTTTCCCCTGCCTTGGCGGTGAAGGTCGCCGGCACCGTTATCTGGTAATGAGGGTCCAACCGCCCGCCCGGGACGAGCTGCCGCTTTCCGCGACCCAGATCGATATGCTGGCGATCGATATGCTTCGCCCAGCCATGGTCGTGGCGATCGGCGAAGAACAGGAACAGCCGCTTGGCTCGGATGCTCTTGCATCCTTCAAGCAGGCTGGTCAGGAGCCTCGGCCGCAACGTCGTCAAGCCCTCGAAGATCGTATCGACATGCTCGAAGCTCAGGCGTTGGGGCACGTTTTCCATCATCTCGATGGTTGCCCGCTCGGCACCCGCTACCCGCAAGAAATGGTCCCAAGGTTCACTCGCGTCTGGCGACGGCACGGCGGCACCGAGGCGCGTCGTCCCCAGATCGAGCCGATGCCATTCGACACCAAGCGATGGATTCGAGAAAAGCGCGCGGTTGTGGAGGACTACCATCGCGTCGGTCGGGAGCTTCTGCAGCCAGGAGGGAACCGCGCCTTCCGGATCATAGAGATGGACCGTCCGGTCGCCGCCGAGACGGGCGAAATGCCCTAGCCCGCGGAGTTCGAGTGCGGTCATGCCGCCGATATAGAAGGATGCAGTTCCAATCCGTTGCGCTGACATCACTGCCATGTCCCAGCGCAAGCTTGTCGCCCCGCCAGCCGGGTTCGCGCGTCGGTAGACGCGCGGCGCGACGCGTTCGAGCCAGCCCCGCTGGACATAATCGTGGATCGATGTCCTGGAGATGCCCTGCGCCTGCAACCAGGCGGAATCGACCATCAGCCCGGGGGTCAGGCTGGTGAGAAGCTGGTTTAATGGCTGGCGCTTTCGTTCGTCCATGACGAACTATTTGAACGATTTGCGAACCGATGGCAATGCGCAGTTTACGACAGGCCAAATATGTTCGCAAAATACGAACGAACGGATCGATTCCCAAACCAGCCTCTGCGCCTACATCAGCGCGATCGGCTACGCTCGGGCGGCTTGTGATCCCGGCCTTGCCGAACAGGCGCGCCTCGCGCTGGCCCTGCGGTAGGCTCGACCCCGCGTTGCACCGATGCGCCCGCATCCCGGACAATGGCGGGCCGAATAGTGCGCCCGACAGCTATATGCGCATCGAGCTGCGCGCGCGCTACGGTCATCACGCGCGTGACGGCCTCTGGATTATCGAACAAGGTGCGCCGGATCACGGCTTCCATCACACGCATCTGGCTATCGACAGCCCGATCGTTGGGCATCGACCGCCCATCGGCGCGCCCGCCGGGCTGCCGCGCTGTAACGGGGGACTCGCTCGATCGCCGGCCGGGCGCCGGATCGCGGCTCTCGGCCGCGTCGCGCGCGATCATTGGCGCGATCGTGTTCTTGCTGGCATCGCTGCGGAGGCGGTCGAGCTCCTGCAAATCGCGATCATTCGGCTTATAGCCTCTGACATCGAGCCCCTTCTGGCCCGCCTCGAGCCAAACCGATCGCCGGAAGGCTTCGGTCCCCGTGACGTGGATCCTCTCCCACCCACGATGCTGCGCGATCGCGACGAGATCCTTCACGACCTCCTGGCTCTCTGTCGCCGTGACGAGCCGGCGGCCCTGATCGCGGAACGCTGGATCCTTCATCTCGGCCGAGGTAAAAAAGGCCGGCTCCCCGGACCATTTCGCCTTGTCGGCATAATAGCGCTTGCGCACGGCTTCGGGCAGATCGCCCGCCTCGACGGAAAGAGCCTTCGGCTTCTTGCCCGGCTCGGCCGTACGTTCCACATCAATGGCAGGAGCGACCGGGTCGGGTCTGGTCGCCTGGACTGCGGGCGCGGCCTCCTTGCCGCGCTCCTTGTCGTCAAAGGCGACGCTGTTGGTCCTGGCGCGCGGCTTGGGCGCCGCCGCCTTGTCATTATCGGCCATGATCATGCCTCGCTGTCACTAATGCTTCGGATGAATCGTGATCGTCGTCCGGCTCGATGGCCGCACGCGCGGTCATCGCCATGACGAAGGCAATCGCCGCTTTCTCATCGCCCGGCGGCGGAAGCTCCTCAAGTTCGCCCAGGACGAGCATGTCGTCGGTGATCTCGGCATAGCCGGACAATTCGTCGTCAGTCAGCGTGCGGGTCACGGCGGGCTCTTCCTCGGTTGGTGGTGGGGTGAGGAGCGCCGCCCGCTTCGCCTCGATCGCTTGGGCAAGCACATCCGAGCCAGCGCCGGCGCTGGCCGGCGGCGAGACCTGTTTCGCCTGCGGGATCACGGTCAGCCGCGGCGCAACCTTGGGCGGGTCCGAGATCCTGCTGGTGAAATGCCGCGAGCGGAAATACTCGATCTTACGCGCGCGAACCGGCGGAATCCCGCCGCGCAGCAACAGCAAATCGCCCTTGGGCATCTGCATCAGCTCTTGCGGCATCATCAGCGCGCGGCGCTGATCGGATTCCGAAATGCTACGGTTGGCGAGCATGCCGTGAATGGTGCGGCTCTTCGACTTTACGTTCATCGTGAAGAAGCCGAGCCGCTCGGAGAGTTCATTGGCGACCCTCAGCTCTTTCGGTGTGAAAACCACCTCCAGACCGCAGTTGGCGATAATCTCGTCGGTGACGTCCGCACCGTAGATTCCCCGCGGTTGCGAGCGGCTCTGGATTACCGGCAACAAGCGTAGCCCGTAGCCGGCGACATAGGAAAAGGCCGACGCGATTACCGGTGCCTTGCCCAGTCGAGCGAATTCATCGAGCAGCAGGAGGACGGGCACCTGGCCCCCGGACGCCGGCAACTCCCGCGTGTTGAGATCGATCAGCTGCTGCAGGAACAGATTATAGACCGGCGCGATCCGATCGATATTGTCCGGCGAGACGCCCAGATAGATCGAAATCCGCTCGCGGCGGACCTGGCGCAGATCGAAGTCGGTCTCCGACGTCGCTGCATCGACATAGGGGTTAAGCCAGAGGCTGAGCTTCGAGGTGATCGTCTGCTTGATACCGGAGAAGGTGTTGTCGGACGCGGAGGTGAAGTCGCTCAACGCCGAGACGCAGGCCTGGCTTAGCCGCTGCCCGCGCTTCTGCGCTTCATCGACAACCTTGGGCAGCTCGACCTTCGGGTCGCCCGCCGTCAGCCGCCGGTAGATTTCGCCGATCGTGAAGGGGAGGGCGGGGTTGGCCGCAACAAGGGCGCCGACGCCGACGAAGGCGGCGCGCGCGGCTTCAGCCCAGAAGGGGTCGGCCTTCTCGGGTGCTGGAAATAACATGCCGCCGATCTTCTGGAGCTCGTTGACCACATCGACGTCGTCGAGACGATCGATGAAGCTCAGCGGATTGTACCGCGCGGTCCGCCCTTCGGGATCGAGCGGGTCGAACAGATAGACGGCTTGGCCATGGCGCGCCCGGAAGCCGGCTGTGATGTCCCAGTTCTCGCGCTTCACGTCGAGCACCACGACCGAGTCCGCCCAACTCAGAAGATTGGGGATCACGACACCTACGCCCTTGCCAGCACGCGTGGGCGCCTCGAGCAGCACATGCTCGGTCCCGCCGAACACAAGATAGCGGCCACCCTTCTGGCCGACGATGATGCCGCTCTTGCTGCGCAGCTGTTCTTGCCGGATCTCGCTTTCACGCGCGAACCGCGCCTCGCCATGCAGCGAGCGCCCCCGTTTCAGGATGACGAGCAAAATGACGAAGGCGATTGCACCGCTGACCAACGCGCCCCGGTTCAACCACAGGTGGAGGAGCGGATCGCCGCGATAGTACCAGAGCCATGCTGGCACCGCCGTGATCTGCATCCGCGGCCCGATCTGCTTCAAGCCGACGAGCGCCACCAGCACCGCGCACAGGGAGCCGAGGATAAGCACCGCCGCGAGGATCCCCGCGACGATCGCGACCCTAGTGAGTGATCGTGCGTCCGACAGGCGGGTCAAAATATACCTCCTCGACCTCGAATTTTCCGGCGTGCTTGCGGGTCTGGACAACAACGTCGACCAACATGCGAAGCAGCCCGCGGATGTCGTCGCGGGCGAGATCCCGCCCGCCCTCCGATTCCTTGACCAGCAAGGTGAGCTGCTCGAACGCTCCCATGGCCGAGCCGGCATGGACGGTCGTGATCGAGCCAGGATGCCCCGAGTTGACGTTGCGCAGATAGAAGAAGGCGGTGCCGTCGCGCAGCTCCTGCAGCAGGATGCGATCGGGGCGCATGCGAAGCGCGCTTTCGAGCAATTGCTTGGGGCCGACCTTGGCGAGGCCCTGTCGCTCGCTCGAATAGACCATATGCACGACGTTGCGATGCTCGACGACGAGCTCGCGCGTATCCTCGATCGTCAGCAGCCGCTCATGGGGCGGGATCAGCTGGATGAGCGCCTTGGCGAAGGTGGTCTTGCCTGACCCGGTCGCGCCGCTCACCAGGATGTTCTTGCGGGCAGCAACTGCGGTCCTGAAGAAGGACGGCCAGTCACCGGCATCGCGTTGCGCTACCAGCTGCGCATCGACCCCGCCGAGACCGCGTGCGGCAGAGCGCGTGCCCTTGAACAGTCCCGTGTTGGCGAGTTGATCGATTGCGAGGTTGACGCGCGATGGCTTGCGCACCGTGAAGGATGGCGCCCCGCTCGGCGTCACTGACGGTATGACGATCTGGCAGCGCTCGCCACCAGGCAATATCGTCGAGCAGATCGGCGTCTCTGCATTGACGTCCTGCCGGGTGAAACTCGCGGCGGCGACGGCGAGCGTCGCGAGCCAGTCGCTGTCGAGTTCGGCGACATCATGCCAATGCCAGCCCTGATGATCCTCGATGCCGACCTCGCCGGGCTTGTTGATCACAAGCTCCGTCACCTCGACCGGCTCCAGCAGTGGCAGGATCGGTGCCAGGTAGTGGCGCAGGACGGCGGTATCGCTCACGTCAACGCCGCAGCTCGAGATTGTAGACGTCGGCGAAATTGAAGTCTTTGGCGACGAATATCCCGACTTCCTCGCCCTGGTTCTTTTTGAGCACGGGGCGGATGTTGATGCTGTTCTGGAGTGCTATGCCCGCGCCTTCGCTCGGCGTGCGCGTCGTGTTGTTGAAGTTGTTGCTGCCGCCCGACACCGATTGACCGGCGATATAGGCGGCGTCGTCGACCAACGAGAGCAGCAATGCGCTGCCGAACCGTGCCCAGAAGAATGTGTCGACCGATCCGGCTATTCCCGCTCGGCCGAGCGCGTCCGAGCCGGGCGACGCCAGGTCGATTCGGACCCCCTGAGGTGTGACCGCTCTCGTCCATAGAACGAAAAGGCGGTTCTGGCCCTGCTGAATGCCGCCATGATATTCGCCGAGCACCTTCGTGCCTTTCTCCATCAGCACGACCCGGCCATTTTCGGAATAGACGTCGCGCGGGATCAAACAGGAGGTGTAGCCGGGCTGCGCCGAGTTCATGGCAGTCTGGAGAATACACGGGATCAGCGTTCCGGCGGTCACGAGATAGTTGCGGTTCGGCAGCATCGAGGCCCGCGCTTCGCCGACCGCGGAACTCTGTCGAAGCGCGTCCAGCGCATTGGGCGCGCCGCGGGCGGCCTGGCCCGCAGACCCATCGCCGGCTGTTTCTGGCTGGGCGGGATCGGCGCTGGTCCCGGCTCCCGAAGCGCGCATCGCGTCCCGGCCGCCATAGGCGATCAATGTCGATCGCCGCGCCTGGTCGGCGAGGTTCTGGCGATTGTTCTGCGGTGCCGCGGCGGGGGCCGCTCCCGGTTGAATTGCGGGTACGATCTGGCCATCAGGGCCGACGACCTGTGCACCAGGCGGTGGGTTGATGACCGGCGCGTTGGGATCAACAGCTGCTAGGCCGAGCGGCTTGGCCTTTGTAGCGACAGCATCATAAGCGACCGTCTCGCGCGCCGCGAGATCGGGTCGCCGCGCCATTGCTTCGGGTTTCGCCATCAAGCTGCTGACATTCTTGCTCGGTCCCGAATTCACCCACAGAATGCCGAGCACCATCGCCGTGCCGGCGAAGATCAGCGCTGTGTTGCGCTTCGCCGGCGTCATGCCGCCGATCGGGTCGATACCGCGTTCGCGGATGATCTCGTCGCGCTCGGGCGTGGGATCGCCATGCGGGCGACGACGGTCCTCAGGCGCAGATTCGTCCATCGCGCTCACTCCTTCGGGTCTTGAATGGTGCGCTCGACATGCGGCGACGCAGTGTTGGTGCCGTAGTCGACACCGTAAGGGGTCGGTGCCAGATTATAGATGCACAGCACCTCTCGGTTACGGCGCAGTCGGAGTTGAGCCGCAACGGCATGCACCACAACGAATTCGTCTCGCACATCGAACGGGACAAGGCTTTCCGAGCCATCCGGCCGAACAAGGTAGATCGCCGGAATCTCATGGCTTCCTGGGAAGCGCAGGACCGTGAACTGGCCGTTGTCGGAGATCTCCGACGGCTGGAGGTCGCTCGAGCCCTGGACCTTGTAATTCAAATTGCGCGGCCCCTCTATCACACCATGATCGAGCGCACCGCGAACGACGCTCGCCTGAAGCGCCGCGACGCGTTGCGCCTCTTGGGTCGCCCGCATCCGGGCCGCGCGGTCTGCTTCATCACGCGGGTAGCGGAAACGGACCTGGAAGAAGGTGTTACTGCTGCCACGACCGATCGGCCCCCGGCGCGTAGTCAACTCGAACGCGTAGTTGCGAAGCTCGCCGCCGCGATTGGTCGTGACGATAAGGTTGGTTGGACCTGCGCGCTCGCGTGGCTTCAGGAAGAGGATGTGACCGGCGACCGCCACTTCCCACGATACCGTGTCCCCGAGTGCGACATGCTCGATCGTCTCGTCGGCACCGAGGACGACCTGCGTCGCCGTGCGGAACGTGCCGACGATGCGGTAGACCTGGGTCTCCTGATATTCGACGAACTTCACGCGCTGGTCTGCTGGTCCCGCGCGCGGCGTATCCTCGGCCAACGCGGGCGCGGCAATAAGCGCGAGGATGCCTGCGATATGGATCAGCCGCTTCACCGCACCACCTCCGGGTCGGCGCGGTAGTTTTGGACCTGAAACCCAAGCGGATTACGGTACCGGTCGCCCTCCGCCATCGGCGCGTTGGTGTATTGGAAGGTCACCGTCGCGATCCAATCACTGCTCTGCGTATCCGTTTCGGTCTGCACCGTGCGGGTGAAGCGCACGTTGGCAACACGGTCATTGATGAAGGCGATGTTGCGGACACGGGCCTGGACCACCGCACCTTTGCCCCAGACGACCTGTGGACTCGCCGCGTTGTTCGAACTGAAAAAGCGACCCCAGCGCTGCTGCTCGCCCGGCTCGGACAGGATGGTGACGGCCCTGAAATTCTCTTCGGCCGCCGCCGGCAACCAGCTCTCTCGCTGCCTGACATATTGCGCGAGGAAAAATTTCGTGACCGCCTCGTCGTAGCGCATCGGCTTCTGGGTGAGGGTGGTCTGGACGTCGACCGCGCCCGTCGTCTGGTTGACCCGGATGATATACGGCATGACGGTTTTCAGCGGGGCAAGGCCCGCGAGCGCGAACCCCTCCGCAGCTGACACAATCATCGCCAGGCCTGCCACGATCCACGCTATGCGCTCGGATCGAAGCGACTTGCGCTGGCGATCCTGATCCCAGGATCGTGCCTGCCCGAAATAGAGCTCGGCGTCCTTTGCGGGCACGCCCTCCGCCTGGCTGCGCATGGTCAGCAACTCCCAAAGGATCGAGGATCCGTCCGCGCGGAAGTCTTTTCGGGCGCGGGGTCGGGAACCGGCGGCGGCGGTGTCCCGCCTTCGATCGGTTGCTTGATCTGCGGCACGGGTGGCGGGGCAGGGGGCGCAACCACGGCCGGTAATGGTGAACCCGGCAAAACGCTTCCATAGATGTTAGCGTCACGCAGGTGCTTGCCGTTGCAAACCGGCAGCTTCTTTGGCCCCGATGCCCCGCTCGCCAACGCCGGGAGCAGGGCGATGACGATTGTCGAACGCCGAAGCCATCGGACTATCGAAGAGGACCTCGTCATAGGCTTTTCCTTGTCATGCGCGGCTGACCGAACCGCCGCGCTGAGCGGCCCGTTCAAGGTTGCGACTGTTGCGGGCGATGCGGCTCTGCTGAAACGGTGCCGCCATCGTTCCCCAGGCTGAGCCGGCGAATGATCTGCCCCCTTCTGAGTGGTCCAAAATTGATGATATTTTGGATGACGAAGGAGACAAGGAATGCCGAGCAAGAAGCATCGCCCGGAAGAGATCATTGGCAAGCTGCGTGAAGCTGAGGTTGTGC
>NZ_LARW01000107.1 GCF_000971055.1 Sphingomonas sp. SRS2 | reverse complement strand
TTTTGGCATTGGGCCCTCGGCGCTGACGGAGGCCATGGGCATGCTCAACCACCATTTCGCAGCAGCCGCCTGATCGGCGCAGAGCGACAGCCTACCTCTGACTGCCGCCAATCTTTGCAACAGAGCCCGCGCCGGCCTGTTGGGCGGCCCAGGGCGAGGAGTGCCAATGTTCCTGTATGGGCGTGAACCACGGCGCGAGCAGCGTCGGCGGTGACTGGAAGATCATATCAGATGCTTTTGCGACCCGGTGGGGCGAGCGGCACCTAGGGAAACTCTGAACAAGTTGGGCTTGCAGGGCGAGCGCTGATCTGATTCTGTTTCTGGGAGGGGAATGGAATGAGACAGGGGCGATTATCGGAGCTGGGATGCGGTCGAGCACGCAAGCAGACCCGTCGCGAGGTGTTTCTGGCGGAGATGGATGCGGTGGTTCCCTGGGAGCGGTTCGAACAGCTGATCCTTCCCAGCTATCCGGTGGCTGGCCGCGGGCGCCGGCCCTATCCGTTGCGGGCGATGCTGAAGATCCATTTCATGCAGCAATGGTTCGGCCTGTCGGATCCGGCGATGGAAGAAGCGCTGTGGGAGACGCCGCTGCTGAGGCGATTTGCCGGGCTTGATGTCGACTTCGAAGGTGTGCCCGACGAGACGACGATCTTGAAGTTCCGGCATTTGCTCGAGAAGCATGCGCTCGGCAAAGCGCTGTTCGACGAGATGACGGCGCTTTTGGCCGAGCGCGGGTTGCTGCTGCGTCAGGGAACGATCGTCGATGCGACTTTGATTGCCGCGCCGCCGTCGACCAAGAACCGGACGAAGTCGCGCGATCCGGAGATGAAGCAGACTCGCAAGGGCAACCAGTGGTATTTCGGCATGAAGGCGCATATCGGCGCGGACGCGGTCTCGGGATGCGTCCATTCGGCCGAGATGACCTCGGCCAATGTGCATGACTCGGTCGTGACGGCCACGTTGCTTCACGGTGAGGAAGAGATTGCCTTCGGCGACAGCGCCTATGCCAGCAAGGAGCGTTCGCTTGATGCCGATCGCGACGAAGGCGATGTCGTCTGGGCCACACCGTTCAAGCGCGCGAAGGGCAACGAACTGACCGAAGAGCAGCGTCGGATGGGACTGTCAGGATTTCCGTGTGTGGCCGGGCATAATGGGCAACAAGGAGTCCCACTATGTCACGACGCAAAGAACCTGCCATACCGAATGAGCTTCTCGATCAGCTTTTGGCGGGCGGCACTGCCAGTGCCGCCTTCGAGCAGGGCGGTCTGCTCGATTCGCTGAAGAAGGCGCTGACAGAGCGTGCCCTGAATGCGGAGATGGATCACCACCTCGCTGGCGAAGACGGCGCCGGCAACATGCGCAACGGCTACGGTCGGAAGACGGTAATGACCGACACCGGCAAGTTGGCGATCGACGTGCCGCGCGATCGCCAGTCGAGCTTCGACCCGCAGTTGATCGCCAAGTATCAACGCCGCTTTCCCGGCTTCGACGACAAGATCGTGTCGATGTACGCGCGCGGCATGAGCACCCGCGAGATCACCAGGCACCTGCACGATCTATACGGCATCGACGTCTCACCCGATTTGATTAGCACGGTGACCGACGCCGTGCTCGATGAGGTCGCCACTTGGCAGCAGCGGCCGCTCGATCCGGTTTACCCGCTGGTCTTCTTCGACGCGATCCGGGTCAAGATCCGCGACGAGGGCATGGTGCGCAACAAGGCGATCCACATTGCGCTGGGCGTCCGCGCCGACGGCGCAAAGGAGGTGCTCGGCTTGTGGCTCGAGCAGAATGAGGGTGCCAAGTTCTGGCTTCGGGTGATGAACGAGCTTCGCAACCGTGGCGTTGAAGACATCCTGCTGGCCGTCGTTGACGGCCTGAAGGGCTTTCCCGATGCGATCACCGCAGTGTTCCCCGATGCGATCGTCCAGACCTGCATCGTTCACCTGCTGCGCAACTCGATGGACTTCGTCTCCTGGAAGGACCGAAAGAACCTCGCCAGCGCGCTCAAGGAGATTTACCGTGCCACCGACGCAGATGCCGCCGAAAAGGCGCTGACAGCATTTGAGGCTGGCCCTTGGGGGCAGCGCTATCCCGCCATCGGCCAGAGCTGGCGGCGCGCCTGGGGCGAGGTGATCCCGTTTTTTGCGTTCCCCGACGAGGTCCGCCGGATCATCTACACTACGAACGCCATCGAAGCTTTGAACTCGAAGCTCAGGCGGGCTGTCAGGGCCAGGGGACACTTCCCCAGCGACGAGGCCGCCACCAAGCTGCTCTACCTGATCTTGAATCGGTCGGAGAAAGAGTGGAAGATGCCACCACGTGAGTGGACCATGGCGAAGGCGCAATTTGCCGTGATCTTCGGCGAACGTTTCATCAGAGCCATGGCGGCCTGATGATCAACCGCCCGGCCACACACGGAAATCCTGACAGTCCCCGTCGGATCAACCGGAAGATGTCGTCCTACCGCTCGAAGGTCGAACATGTCTTCCGCATCGTCAAGCGCCAGTTCGGCTATGCCAAGACCCGCTATCGCGGCCTCTACAAGAACGGTCAGCAGATTTTCAGCCTGCTGGCGTTGGCCAATATCTACATTATGCGGCACAGCTTATCGGAAACGGCAGGATAGTTGCGCCCAAAATCCGAAAGGAACAGGAAATCGCGCCAATACAGGAGACTATGCCGCCTAAAATCCCCGATCCTGGCCATTCCTAACCACTCGGAACCGACTTGGCAGTCAAAACCCCCTATCAGGGGTCGGTTCCGGCTGAGGGCGAAATGACACCCTAAGCGAAACGGCAAGAAGTGGTGGCAAGCGGACGTTGCGGCGTCGCCTCGCTGTGGGTAGCAGTTAGTGATGATCGACCAACAGCCGAAGCC
>NZ_LARW01000106.1 GCF_000971055.1 Sphingomonas sp. SRS2 | reverse complement strand
TTCTTCTGCAAACTCAAAGAGTTCAAGCGCATCGCCATGCGCGCCTGCAAAACCGATCTAAGCTTCTCCGCAATGATCTACCTCGCCGCAGCCGTCATCAACTCGCGATGAATCCCCACAACCCCTAGGCGGCCGCCATCGGCGCGCTATCGAAACTGATCGGCGCGCCGATCGCGGCGTGCGCCAGTGAGCCGTCCCACATCACCCGATTGCCGCGGACGATCGTGCCGATCGGCTTGCCGGTCAGCTGCATGTCGGTGAAGGGCGACCAGCCGCAGCGCGAGGCGAGCCAGCTCGACTCGATCGTCCAGCGTGCCTTCAGGTCGACGATCGTGAAATCGGCGTCATAGCCGAGCGCGATGCGGCCCTTGTTGCGCAGCCCGAAGACGCGCTGCGGCCCGGCGGAGGTCAGTTCGATCAGATGCTGGAGGGTCAGCCGCCCCTCGGCGACATGGTTGAGCATCAGCGGCAGCAGCGTCTGGACGCCGGGCATGCCGCTGGGCGAGGCCGGATAGGTCTTCGCCTTCTCCTCGATCGTATGCGGCGCATGATCCGACCCGAGCACGTCGGGTACCCCCTGACGCAGATAGTCCCACAGCCCGTCGCGGTGCGCGCCCGACCGGATCGGCGGGTTCATCTGGGCATAGGTGCCGAGGCGCGGATAGGCGTCCTCGCCCGCGAGCGTCAGATGCTGGGGGGTCACTTCGCAGGTCGCGATGTCCTTGTTCTGCGCGATCAGCGCGAGTTCGGCCGGGGTGGTGATGTGGAGGATGTGGATTCTGCGACCGGTATCGCGCGCGATCTTGAGAATACGGCGGGTGGCGAGCAGTGCGCTCTCGTCGTCGCGCCACACCGGGTGGCTCGAAGGATCGCCCTCGATACGCTCGCCCTGTCGCGCGATCATCCGCTCCTCGTCCTCGGCATGGATCGCCACGCGGCGCTTGCCCGACCGCAATACCCGCGCGAGATTCTCGTCCTCGGCGACGAGCAGGTCGCCGGTCGAGGCCCCCATGAAGATCTTGACGCCCGCCGTCCCTGGAATCTGCTCGAGCTCGCCAAGCCGCTCGGCATTGGCGGCGGTCGCGCCGACGTAAAAGGCATGATCGCACCACATCCGGTTCTTCGCGCGCGCCAGCTTGTCGAGCACCGCCTCCGCCGAGTCCGTGTTGGGCTTGGTGTTCGGCATCTCGAACACCGCCGTCACCCCGCCGAGCACCGCCGCGCGGCTGCCGGATTCGAGATCCTCCTTGGCCTCAAGCCCCGGCTCCCGAAAATGGACCTGGCTGTCGATCACCCCGGGCAGGACATCGAGCCCGGTGCAGTCGATCGTCTCGCCCGCGTCGCCCCCGAGGGCGGTGGCGCCGCTGATCCCGGCGATCTTGCCGTCGCGCACGCCTATATCGGTCTTCACGGGACCGCCGACGGTCCAAACGGTGCCGTTCTTGAGGATCAGGTCGTAGGTCTGGGCCATGGCGCTTTCCAATATCGTCGCCCCGGCGGAGGCCGGGGCCGCTGGCGTCTTCTGCCATGGCGTCGCCGCGCGAGCCGATGGCGGCCCCGGCCTCCGCCGGGGCGACGAGAAAACAGGATGGCGCGGAGCCGCGCTTCCCTTTTCGTCGCGTGCTTCCTACCTTCATGCCATGACCGATACCACCCTAACCGACCGCGCGCTGATCCGTCTCTCCGGCGACGGCGTGCGCGATTTCCTCCAAGGGCTTGTCACCAATGACGTTGCCGGGCCGCTGCCGGTCTGGGCGGGGCTGCTGACTCCGCAGGGCAAGGCGCTGTTCGAGTTCCTCGTGTGGGCGGACGGCGACGACCTGCTGATAGACTGCGAGACGGAACAGGCCGAAGCATTGGCGCGGCGGCTGATGCTCTACCGGCTACGCAAGCCGATCGTGATCGCGCGCGAGCCCGCGCTGGCGGTGCATTGGGCTAAGGACGGTGCGGAGGGCGTGCCCGACCCGCGCCTGCCGGCACTCGGCCGCCGCTGGATCGCCCCCGCCGACGGCGCGGTGGACGGCTGGCGCGAGCACCGGCTGGGGCTCGGCGTGCCCGAAGGGGTCGCGGAACTGGGCTCGGACAAGAATCTCTGGCTCGAATGCAATGCCGACCTCCTCCACGGGGTCAGCTTCACCAAAGGCTGCTATGTCGGGCAGGAGAACACCGCGCGGATGAACTGGCGCAACAAGGTCAATCGGCGGCTGGTGGTGCTTCCCGACGGCAGCGTCGAGCGCCGTTCGGTCGACAAGCTCGGCGACGCGCTGGTGCCCGACTGGATGTGCGAAGGGCTGGCGGGGTAGATAATCTCGTCGCCCCGGCGGAGGCCGGGGCCGCCAGCGTCTCTTGCGTCTCGCTGGTCGCGCCGTCTCTCGCGGCCCCGGCCTCCGCCGGGGCGACGTTATTCTCCACCAAGACAAAGGCCCGGAGCTTTCGCCCCGGGCCTTCTCGTCCTCTCCCGAAGACCTTGAACCGTGCGCTTATGCCGCGAACTGGTTCATCGTGTTGTGGGCGCCGCCGGCCTTGAGCGCGGCTTCGCCCGCGAAATATTCCTTATGGTCGTCGCCGATGTCGGAACCCGACATATTCTGGTGCTTCACGCAGGCGATGCCCTGGCGAATCTCCTGGCGCTGCACGCCGAGGACGTAGCCAAGCATGCCGGCGTCGCCGAAATATTCCTTGGCGAGATTGTCGGTCGACAGCGCCGCGGTGTGATAGGTCGGCAGCGTGATCAGGTGATGGAAGATGCCGGCGCGCTTCGCGGCGTCGCGCTGGAAGGTGCGGATCTTCTCATCGGCTTCGATCGCAAGGTCGGTTGCGTCGTAATCGACGCTCATCAGCCGGGCGCGGTCATAGGCCGACACGTCCTTGCCGGCTTCGGCCCAGGCGTCGAACACCTGCTGGCGGAAGTTCAGCGTCCAGTTGAACGACGGCGAATTGTTGTAGACCAGCTTGGCGTTGGGAATCACCTCGCGGATCTTGTCGACCATCGAAGCGATCTGCTCGATATGCGGCTTCTCGGTCTCGATCCACAACAGGTCGGCGCCGTGCTGAAGCGAGGTGATGCAGTCGAGCACGCAACGGTCGGCGCCAGTGCCTTCGCGAAACTGGTACAGGTTCGACGGCAGGCGCTTCGGCTTCATCAGCTTGCCGTCGCGGTTGATGATCACGTCGCCGTTGATGCTGTTGAGGTCGGTCACTTCGTCGCAGTCGAGGAAGGCGTTATACTGGTCACCGAGATCGCCCGGCTCCTTCGAGAAGGCGATCTGCTTGGTGAGGCCCGCGCCCAGCGAGTCGGTGCGGGTGACGATGATGCCGTCTTCAACACCGAGTTCGAGGAAGGCGTAGCGGCAGGCGCGAACCTTGGCGAGGAAGTCCTCGTGCGGCACGGTGACCTTGCCGTCCTGATGGCCGCACTGCTTTTCGTCGGACACCTGATTCTCGATCTGCAGCGCGCAGGCGCCGGCTTCGATCATCTTCTTGGCGAGTAGATAGGTCGCCTCGGCATTGCCGAAGCCGGCGTCGATGTCGGCGATGATCGGAACGACATGCGTCTCATAATTGTCGATCGCATGGGTGAGGCGCTGCTCCTCGACCTGATTGCCGCTCTCGCGCGCCTTGTCGAGCTCGCGGAACATCATGCCCAGCTCGCGGGCGTCGGCCTGACGCAGGAAGGTGTAAAGCTCCTCGATCAGCGCGGGCACGCTCGTCTTCTCGTGCATCGACTGGTCGGGCAGTGGGCCGAAATCGGAACGCAACGCGGCGACCATCCAGCCCGACAGATAGAGGTAGCGGCGCTTGGTCGATCCGAAATGCTTCTTGATCGAGATCATCTTCTGCTGGCCGATGAAGCCGTGCCAGCAGCCGAGCGACTGGGTGTAATTGGCGGGGTCGGCGTCATAGGCGGCCATGTCGCGGCGCATGATGGCGGCGGTGTAGCGCGCGATGTCGAGACCGGTCTGGAAGCGATTCTGCAAACGCATGCGCGCGACCGACTCGGCGTCGATGCCATCCCAGGTGCCGTTATAGCTGCGGATCAGCTTATTGGTCTGACCGATATGATCTTGATAGCTCATGCGTTCCTCGACTTGACGAAATCTGACCGGGTCAAAGCGCGAAAGTGCGATGGAGTCAGCCCTGTGGCGCAGGAAAAGAAGGTCGAGCGGTCAGCCACGCCATTCCGCTTCGTGAAAACTTGTAAGATATTTACAAAAGATGGTGCGGCTTCTTCGCCCTTCAGGCGTTCGGCCTGCACAGCTTCATAGATGGAGAATGAGCATGGCCGACCTGTCGAACATCCGCGAGCATATGGAAGTAATCGGCGCCGATGGCGCGCATGTTGGCACGGTCGATCATGTCGATGGCGACCGTATCAAATTGATCAAGGCCGATTCGGGCCAAGGCCAGCATAAGGGGCATCATCATTATATCTCGGGCGGCCTCGTCGCCGCTGTCGAGGGCGAAACGGTCCGGCTTTCGGCCAATGCCGATGTCGCGGTAACGCTGGAGGAAGAAGCCTGACCGGTTTCGCCGATATTATATCGGAGTCGCCGAGAATTCGGCTGGATATCGATTGCGTGAGGTTGCCCATTAAACAGTTGGCAACCTCGCCCGCCTAGATTGCCCGCTCGCTGAACGGAGAAGGCAATGGAGGGCAGGACGATCACGGAGGGCGCCTCCACGGGCACGCCCCATGATCGGCGCGATCTGCTCACCGCCGGAATCAGCATCGCGGCGACGCTCCTGGTGATCGCCTCGGGCTGGACGGTGGCCAAATCGGTCTACCGTTCGCTCAACGGCGGCCTGTCGATCAGCGACAATCTGCTCGTGTCGGTGCTGCTGCTCAATGTCGCGCTCTCGCTGCTCGGCTGGCGCCGCTTCCGCGCGCTCAAGCAGGAAGTGGCGCTACGCCGCGCCGCCGAGGCGCGCGCCAGCGAACTGGCGACCTGCGATCCCCTGACTGGCCTGCTCAACCGCCGCGCATTGGGCGACAGCGGCGCGCGGCTGATCGAGGCCGCCCTGCGCCATGATCGCTCCGTGGCGATGTTCCTGATCGATCTCGACCATTTCAAGTCGGTCAACGATCTGCACGGCCATATCGCCGGAGACCAGCTGTTGCGCGCAGCTTCCGCCGCGATCACCGCGCCGCTGCCCCCGTCCGCCGTCGCGGCGCGGCTCGGCGGCGACGAGTTCGCCTGCGCTTTCCCTTTCGATCCGGCCCACCCCGGCACGGTCGACGCTGTCGCCGACGCGATTATAGCGCGCATGGCCGAGCCTTTTCTGGTCGGCGGGGTCGAGGCGCGTATCGGCGCGTCGATGGGCATCGCCCGCACCGAGGCGGGGTGCCGCACGATCGATACGCTGATGCGCCGCTCGGACATCGCGCTCTACGCCGCCAAGCGCGCGGGGCGGAACCAGCGGCTGTGGTTCGACGCGAGCATGGAGCGCGAACTGGAACTGCGCAACGAGGTCGAACTCGGCCTGCGCGCCGGCATTCCGAGCGGACAGATCGTCCCGTGGTTCGAGCAGCAGATCGACCTGACCAATGGCGAACTGATCGGTTTCGAGCTGCTCGCCCGCTGGGAGCATCCCGACCATGGCGTGATCGAGCCGGCGCTGTTCATCCCGGTGGCCGAGGAATCGGGCCTGATCGGCGAGCTGTCGATGTCGGTGATGCGCACCGCCATCGAAGAGGCACGGCATTGGGACCCGAGGCTGCTGCTCGGCGTCAACATCAGCCCGGCACAGATGCGCGATCCCTGGCTCGCCCAGAAGATCGTCAAGCTGCTGACCGAGATGAACTTCCCCGCCCAGCGGCTCGAGATCGAGATCACAGAGGAAGCGCTGTTCGAGAATCTCGGCTTTGCCAGCGCGATCATCTCCAGTCTCAAGAGCCAGGGCATCCGCGTCGCGCTCGACGATTTTGGCACCGGCTATTCGAGCCTGACCCACCTGCGTGCGCTGCCGCTCGACCGGATCAAGATCGACCGCAGCTTCGTGATGCGGATGGCGAGCGATCCCGACGCCGCCGCGCTGGTGCGGATGATCGTCTCGCTTGCCGACAGCCTTGGTATCACCGCGATGGCCGAGGGGATCGAGAATGAGGAAATCCTCGCACTGCTCAAGACGCTGGGCTGCGCGACCGGACAGGGCTGGCATTTCGGCCGGCCGGTGCCCGCCCGGACGACCCGCGCTCTGCTCGCCGAACGCGGCCTGCTGATCGCCGCCAGCCCAAGCGCGGTGGCGGGCGAGACGGTGTCGATCCGGCAGGGGCGGAGAAAGCGGGCCTGATCCGCCTCGGGGACGGGAGGATAGTGGACTTCCAACCCCCAAATCCCTAAGTCGCGCGGGCGATGATGGTCCGTTTTCACAAGATGCATGGTCTCGGCAACGACTTCGTCGTGATCGATGCGCGCGAGCAGCCGGTTGAGATGACCGAGGCGCGGGCGCGGGCGATGGCCGACCGCAAGACCGGTATCGGTTGCGACCAGCTCGTCCTGCTCGAACCATCGACCGTGGCCGACGTACGGATGCGGATATTCAACGCCGATGGCGGCGAGGTCGAAGCCTGCGGCAACGCCACGCGCTGCGTCGTCAGCCTGCTGGGCGGCAGCGCAACGATCGAATCGCTCGGTGGGATGCTCGGCGGAACCAGCGCGGGCGACCTCGTGACGGTCGAACTGGAGGCTCCGCGCTTCGACTGGGACGCGATCCCGCTCGCTTATGCGATGGACACACGGTCGATGCCGGTCGGCTGGGAGGATCTCACCGCGCCGATGGCCGTCAATGTCGGCAACCCGCATGTCATCTTTTTCGTGCGCGACGCCGACGCGGTCGAACTCGACAGGATCGGGCCGTTGATCGAGACCGATCCGCTGTTCCCGGCCCGCGTGAACGTCAATGTCGCGACCGTCGACGATCGCGCGAACATCCGCCTGCGCGTGTGGGAGCGCGGCGTCGGGCTGACCGATGCCTGCGGCACCGGCGCTTGCGCGACCGCGGTGTCGGCGATCCGCGCCGCGCTGGTCGACTCGCCTGTCACGGTGACGCTGCCCGGCGGTCCGCTGGTGATCGGCTGGGCGCCGGGCGAGCGGATCAGCATGAGCGGCCCCGCCACCCATGTCTTCACGGCGGATGCGGAGCTGAGCAGCTTCGGATGAGCGGACCCGAGATGATCACCCTGGGGTGCCGGCTCAATATCGCCGAGAGCGAGGCGATGCGCGATCTGGCGGGCGACGCCGACGATCTAATCATCGTCAACAGCTGCGCGGTGACGGCCGAGGCGGTCAAGCAGGCGCGCAAGGCGATCCGCCAGGCGGCCCGCCGCCGCCCCGGCGCGCGGATCGTCGTCACCGGCTGCGCAGCGCAGACCGAGCCCCAGACCTTCGCGGCGATGCCCGAGGTGGCGCGCGTGATCGGCAATGCCGACAAGACGCGCGCAGACCTGTTCGGCTTCGTGTCCGGCGAGCGCGCCGACATCCATGTGTCGGACATCATGAGCGTGCGCGAGACCGCGCCACATATGGCGGCGGCCTTCACCGATCATGCCCGCGCCTTTGTCGAGGTGCAGAATGGCTGCGATCACCGCTGCACCTTCTGCGTGATCCCCTATGGCCGCGGCAACAGCCGGTCGGTGCCCGCCGGGGTCGTGATCGACCGCATCAGGGGGTTGATCGACCAGGGCCATGAAGAGGTGGTGCTGACCGGGGTCGACCTGACCAGCTACGGCCCCGACCTGCCCGGCGCGCCCACGCTGGGCATGCTGGTCGAGCGCATATTGGCGCATGTCCCCGCGCTGCGGCGGCTGCGCCTGTCGTCACTCGACTCGGTCGAGATTGACGACCGGCTGTTCGCACTGCTGACCCAGGAGGCCCGGATCATGCCGCACCTCCATCTGTCGCTGCAGGCCGGCGACGACATGATCCTCAAGCGAATGAAACGCCGCCACAGCCGCGCCGACGCAGTGGCGATGGTCGCGCGGCTGAAGGCGGCGCGGCCGGATATCGCGATCGGCGCGGACCTGATCGCCGGCTTCCCGACCGAAGACGAGGCGATGGCGGCGAACAGCGCCGCGCTGATCGACGATTGCGACATCGTCTTCGGGCATATCTTCCCCTATTCGCCGCGCGCCGGAACTCCGGCGGCGCGCATGCCGCAGCTCGACCGGACGACGATCCGCCGCCGCGCCGCCGACCTGCGCGAACGCGCGGGCGCACGACGCGCGGCGTGGCTCGGCATGCTGATCGGCACCCGGCAGGAGGTGCTTGCCGAGCGCGGCGGCGGCGGCCATGCGGCCAATTTCGCGCATGTGCGTTTCGAAGGCATCTTGCCCGAGCCCGGGCGGATCGTCAGCACGACAATAACCGGCATCGACGGCGATGGCCTGAAGGGAATGGCTGCTACGGCATGAGCGAAACCTGGCGCGACAAATTATTCGGCGGTTTCCGCAAGACATCCGACAAGCTCGGCGAGAATCTGACCGGACTGTTCGGCAAGGCCGCGCTCGATGCGCAGACCCTCGACGAGATCGAGGAGGCGCTGATCGCGTCGGACCTCGGCCCCGTCACGGCGGGGCGCATCCGCGCGCGGCTCGAAGGAGAGATGTTCGAGAAGGGGCTCGACGAACGGGCCGTGCGTGAGATCGTCGCGCAGGAGATCGAGAAGGTTCTCGCCCCCGTCGCCAAACCGTTGGAGATCGAGGCCTTCCCGCGTCCGCAGGTGATCCTGGTGATCGGGGTGAACGGGTCGGGCAAGACCACCACCATCGCCAAGCTCGCGCATATGCTCAAGGAGCAGGACTATGCGGTGATGCTGGTCGCGGGCGACACCTTCCGCGCCGCCGCGATCGGCCAGCTCAAGGTCTGGGCCGAGCGGGTCGACGTACCGATCATCACCGGCGAGGAGGGCGGCGACGCGGCCGGGCTGGTCTATGAAGGCGTGAAGCAGGGCACCGCGAAGGGCATCGACGTGCTGATCGTCGATACCGCCGGTCGTCTGCAGAACAAGACTGGCCTGATGGACGAGCTGGCGAAGATCCGGAAGGTGCTCGGCCGGCTCAACCCGGCGGCGCCCCACGACGTCCTGCTGGTGCTCGACGCGACGACCGGACAGAATGGGTTAAGCCAGATCGAGATATTCAAGGAGACGGCGGGCGTGACCGGCCTGATCATGACCAAGCTCGACGGTACCGCGCGCGGCGGCGTGCTGGTCGCGGCCGCCGAACGCTATGGCATGCCGGTCCATGCGATCGGGCTGGGCGAAGGGGTCGACGACCTAAAGCCCTTCGACCCCGCCGAAGTGGCCCGCGCGATCGCGGGCCTGGAGAGGATTGCGAAATAATGGGTGATGTTGCGTTGAAATCGGACAAGGCCCGTGAGCCCGGCCCAGCGATGCGGCTGGCGATCGATCTCGGGCCGTTGCTCATCTATCTGGCGGCCTATTGGTTCACCAAGAACATCGTGCTGTCGACCGGCATCTTCATGGTCGCCACGCTGACCGCGATCGTCACCTCGTGGATCACCAGCGGTAAGGTCTCGGCCATGCTGTGGTTCTCCGGTGCGATGGTGCTGATCTTCGGCGGGCTCACCGTCTGGTTGCACGACGCGACCTTCATCAAGATGAAGCCGACCGTCTATTATCTGATGGTCGCGTCGATCCTGGGCCTCGGACTGTGGACCGGCCGGCCGACGCTGAAGCTGGTGCTGGGCAATGCCTATCCGGGCCTCACCGATGCCGGCTGGACGAAGCTGACCCGCAACTGGGCGCTGTTCTTCGTCGCGATGGCGCTGGCGAACGAGGCAGTGTGGCGCTCGACCAGCATGGAATTCTGGCTGGGCTATAAATTATGGGGTGCGATGCCGGCGACGATCCTGTTCGCGATCGCCAACATGCCGATGCTTATGAAACATGGCCTCAATGCCGAGAAGGCCGAGGACGCCGCCCTGCCGCCGCAGGGATAAAGCGCTGAATTTCATCGAACTTTCACAATAGTGTCACGCCCGGCTTACCTCGCCTTTACCATCGGGCTCTAGGTCTCTCCGCGAGGGAGCCTGACATGACCAGCCATTTCGCGATTGCCGCCGACCGACCGCAGGAGGATGCGTTGCGCGCCGCTCTGTCGACCGAGGCGATCGGCGCCGCCGCCGAGCCTCGCGACGTGGTCGCGCGCTTTCGCGCCTGTCCCGATCTGGAGGCGCTGCCGGTGGTCGATGCCGACGGCCGACCGGTCGGCGCGGTGCTGGAGCGCGAGATGCGCAAGGTGCTGCTCAACCCCTTCGGCCATGCCCTGCTTCAGAATGACAGCCTTTATCGCCGCCTTGACGAGTTCGTCAGCCAGGTGCCGGTCGCCGACATCGATGCCGGGCTCGGCCACTTCTTCGCGCTGATATCCGAAGGCGATGGGCATGACGCGCTGATCGTGACCCGTAATGGCCGCTTCGTCGGCGCGTTCAACGGCCGCACCCTGCTGCGCATGGCCGCCGATCGCGAAGCGGTTCTGGGCGCGCGCCGCGCCGCGCGGCTGCGCCGGATCACCGAGGCGTCGGATGTCATCCGGACAGAGGCGGCGCAGATGTCGCGCGAGATAGCGGGGGCTTCGGCCCAGCTCCAGGGCGCGGCGCTCGACATGAGCGCGCGGGCGGGTGAGGCGGGTGCGAAAGGCCTGTCGGTAATGGCGGCCGCGGCCCAAGCCGCCGGGAATGTCGGTGAGATCGCGGCGCAGGGGCACCAGCTCGCCGGCGAGCTTGAAATCCTTGGCCGCGAGGTTGCCGAGGCGCGCGCCTCGACCGTCCGCGTCGGCGCGCTGATCGAGGATGGCGGCCAGCGCGCGCGACAGCTGAGCGAAGCCACGACGGAGATCGGCGAGGTCGTCGAAGCGATCGATCAGATCGCGCGGCGGATCAATCTGCTTGCGCTCAACGCGACGATCGAGGCGGCGCGCGCGGGAGAGGCGGGCCGCGGCTTCGCCGTGGTCGCGTCCGAGGTGAAGGCGCTCGCCCAGCAGACCCGCGACGCGGCGGGCCAGATCGGCCGCCGCATCCTTGGTGTCCGCAACGGCGTCGGCAGCGTGGCCGCCGGTCAGGCGGGAATCGAGGCGGCCGTCGCCGTACTCGATGGGCTTGCGTCCTCGATCGACGAGGCGGTGGCGCGCAACGGCGCCGCGAGCCAGTGGATCAGCACGAAGGTGCGCGACGCCGCCGACGCCAACGACCATATCTGCGCCGAGGCCGCCGAGATCAGCGCCACCGCGAGCGATGCGGCCGCCGGTTCGGAAGCGATGATCGGCATCGCCCGATCTTTGAGCGGCGGCGCCGATCGTCTCCAGCAGCGGTTCGATCGATTTCTGAAGGATATCGAGGCGGCCTAGGGGTTGTGGGGATTCATCGCGAGTTGATGACGGCTGCGGCGAGGTAGATCATTGCGGAGAAGCTTAGATCGGTTTTGCAGGCGCGCATGGCGATGCGCTTGAACTCTTTGAGTTTGCAGAAGAA
>NZ_LARW01000105.1 GCF_000971055.1 Sphingomonas sp. SRS2 | reverse complement strand
CCCAACCCCTCCCCTGAAGGAGAGGGGCTTTGTAGGATCGCCCCAACCTCAACCGTCTTCACCTCGTCACCGGGCATCGCTACCATCAGCCGATGCGCCGAGAGAGGAGCCGACAATGGCCAAGATGATCTTCATAAACCTGCCCGTCCGCGACCTGGCGGCGTCGGTCGCTTTCTATGAGGCGCTCGGCGGCACGGTGAACCCGCAATTCTCCGACGAGACCGCCAAGGCGATCGTCCTGTCGGACACGATCTACGTGATGCTGCTCACCCATGAAAAATATCAGAGCTTCACCGCCCGCCCGATCGGCGACCCCCGCGCCCAGACCCAGGCGCTCTACGCGCTTAACGTCGACAGCCGCGATGATGTTGATGCGACGATCACCCGGCTAACCGCCGCCGGCGGCAAGGCCGATCCCAATCCGCCGCAGGACCCCGGCTTCATGTTCAGCCGCAGCGTCGAGGACCCGGACGGCAATGTATGGGAGCTGTTCTGGATGGATATGAGCGCGATTGGGGAAGGGGCGGAATAATCCGTTCTCCCAAGGGGAAAGCTACTCTCCATCATCCGTCATGCTGAACTTGTTTCAGCATCCACCGTGCCACAGGAGAACGGGTGCGGATGATGGGTGGATGCTGAAACAAGTTCAGCATGACGATTATGGTTGGCGCAATCGGGACAAAGGAAAGGGCGCGGGAATTACTCCTCGCGCCCTCTGTTATTCGGAAAAGAGCGTCTACTCCGCCGCAACCCCCGCATGTCCGAACAACCCGCCCTCGGCGCCGTCCTCATTCGCCGGGGCGACCTGCTTCGCCACCTTGCGGTTGTCGAAGGCGTCCCAGACGTCGGACCATTGGCCGCGGGTCGCTGCCTTCGAGTACTCCGTCGCGCGGGTTTCGAAGAAGTTGGCGTGTTCGATGCCGTTGAGCATCGGGGCGAGCCAGGGCAGGGGGTGATCGTCGATCATGTAGATCGGCTTGAGGCCGAGCTGTCCGAGCCGCCAGTCGGCGATGTAGCGGACGTACTTCTTGATGTCCTTCGGCGTCATGCCGGTGACCGGGCCCATTTCGAACACCAGGTCGATGAAGGCGTCCTCGATCCGCACCGTCTTCTGGCACATGTCGAGAATGTCTTCCTTGACGTTGTTCGTCAGGCAGTTGCGTTCCTTGCAGAAGGCGTGGAACAGCCGGATGATCCCCTCGCAATGCAGCGTTTCGTCGCGGATCGACCAGGTGACGATCTGCCCCATGCCCTTCATCTTGTTGAAGCGCGGGAAGTTCATCAGCATCGCGAAGCTGGCGAAGAGCTGGAGCCCTTCGGTGAAGCCGCCGAACATGGCGAGCGTGCGCGCGATATCCTCGTCGCTGTCGACGCCGAAGGTCGACAGATAATCGTGCTTATCCTTCATTTCCTTATACTGCATGAAGGCGCTGTATTCGGTTTCGGGCATGCCGATCGTGTCGAGCAGATGGCTGTAGGCGGCGATGTGCACCGTCTCCATGTTGCTGAACGCGGTCAGCATCATCTTGATCTCGGTCGGCTTGAACACGCGGCCATATTTGTCGTGGTAGCAATCCTGCACCTCGACATCGGCCTGGGTGAAGAAGCGGAAGATCTGCGTCAGCAGGTTGCGCTCATGATCCGAGAGCTTTTGCGCCCAGTCGCGGCAATCCTCGCCCAGCGGCACTTCCTCGGGCAGCCAGTGGAGCTGCTGCTGCCGCTTCCAATATTCGAACGCCCACGGATATTCGAAGGGCTTATAAGTGCGGCTGGCCTGAAGAAGCGGCATCGGACGGACCTTTCAGCTAATCAGCTAAAATCAATTAAAACCATAGATGAGCGCGGCGAGCGCGAACATCACGACCGCGCTCAGCAACTGCCGCAGCGCGAAACCCCTGAGCGTGGCCGGCGTGTCACCGCCGACATCCTTGCCCTTCTTCGCCTTGCCCATGCGGACCAGCGCGACGAGCGCGAGCCACAGGCAGAGCAGGCCAACCAGGGCGGATGCAGCGGCAATGACCAGCGAAACCGAAACGTCCATCCTGCACCCCCGGCAACGCGCCCCCGCGCTCCCTCAATCTGTCCTGAACTTCACCTCACCCGTCATTCCAGCGAAAGCTGGAATCTCGGGCGGCCCCTGCCTCAACCTTTTCTTCCCACCTCCTGAGATGCCAGCCTTCGCTGGCATGACGGAAAGGGGCGGCGGGTTACTGGCAGGCTAGAGTGCCGCCGCGCGCCAATGACGGGGTCATTGGCAAGCAAGGCACTCGTCATAATCCTTCACATCAAGCTCGATCTGCTTGAGGTCAGGGGTATTGTCGGCCTCGACCCCGCCCGCGAAGCCCGCGCGCTGGACCGATTTGGACCGCAGATAATAGAGCGACTTGATCCCCAGTTCCCACGCGCGGAAGTGGAGCATCAGCAGATCCCACTTCTCGACATCGGCCGGGATGAACAGGTTCAGCGACTGCGCCTGATCGATATAGGGCGTGCGATCGGCGGCGAGTTCGATCAGCCAGCGCTGGTCGATCTCGAAGCTGGTCTTGTACACGTCCTTCTCTTCCTGGCTCAGGAAGTCGAGATGCTGGACCGAACCGCCCTTTTCGAGGATCGTATTCCACACCGCGTCGCTGTCCTTCGACTTCTCGGCGAGAAGGCGCTGGAGATAGGGGTTCTTGATCGAGAAGCTGCCCGACAGCGTCTTGTGGGTGTAGATGTTGGCCGGGATCGGCTCGATGCAGGCGCTGGTGCCGCCGCAGATGATCGAGATCGACGCGGTCGGCGCGATCGCCATCTTGCAACTGAACCGCTCCATCACGCCCTGGTCGGCGGCGTCGGGGCAGGGCCCGCGCTCGCTGGCCAGCAGCATCGACGCTTCCTGCGCGCCGGCGGCGATATGCTTGAAGATGCGCAGGTTCCAGCTCTTCGCCATTGCGCCTTCGAACGGGATATTGCGCGCCTGGAGGAAGGTGTGAAAGCCCATCACGCCGAGGCCGACCGAGCGTTCGCGGCTGGCGCTGTACTTGGCGCGGGCCATCTCGTCCGGCGCGCGGTCGATATAGTCCTGCAGGACATTGTCGAGGAAGCGCATGATGTCTTCGATGAAGCGCTTGTCGCCGTTCCACTCGTCCCAGGTTTCCAGGTTGAGCGAGCTGAGGCAGCAGACCGCGGTGCGATCCATACCATGCTGGTCGCGGCCGGTCGGCAGGGTGATTTCGGAGCAGAGGTTCGAGGTCGAGACCTTCAGGCCGACATCGCGGTGATGCTTGGGCATCGCGCGGTTCACCGTGTCGTTGAACACGATATAGGGCTCGCCGGTCGCGAGGCGGGTCTCGACCAGCTTCTGGAACAGCGAGCGGGCGTCGATCGTCGAACGCTTCGATCCGTCCTTCGGGCTGACCAGATCCCATTCGGCGCCGTCACGCACGGCTTCCATGAAGGCGTCGGTGAGCAGCACGCCATGGTGCAGGTTGAGCGCCTTGCGGTTGAAGTCGCCCGATGGCTTGCGGATTTCGAGGAACTCCTCGATCTCCGGATGCGACACGTCGAGATAGACCGCCGCCGAGCCGCGGCGCAGCGAACCCTGGCTGATCGCGAGAGTCAGCGAGTCCATCACGCGGACGAAGGGAATGATGCCGCTGGTCTTGCCGTTCAGGCCGACCGGCTCGCCAATGCCGCGCACCGAGCCCCAATAGGTGCCGATGCCGCCGCCGCGCGCCGCCAGCCAGACATTCTCGTTCCACGTATTGACGATGCCTTCGAGGCTGTCGTCGACCGAGTTGAGATAGCAGCTGATCGGAAGGCCGCGCCCGGTGCCGCCGTTCGAGAGAACGGGGGTGGAGGGCATGAACCACAATTTCGAGATATAGTCGTAGATGCGCTGGGCATGCGGCTGATCGTCGGCATAGGCCGATGCGACGCGCACGAACAGGTCCTGATAGCTTTCGCCGGGGAGGAGATAGCGATCGGTCAGCGTGTCCTTGCCGAAATCGGTGAGGAGCGCGTCGCGGCTGTGATCGACCTCGATCGGATAAAGCTGCGGCGTGATCTCCATGCTGTCGATGCCGCGCTTCTTCGGCTCGGCCGCAGGCACACCGCTCTCCGCGGCCGCCGGAGCAGCCTCCGCAGTCGCCACAGCCTCTGGGGCGGTTGCCGTCGGGGCCTTGGCCTCCTTCGACGGAGAATCAATAATCGTCGCCACGTCGTTCGCGCTCACTTCGCTGCTGCCAGAAAGATCCACCGGCCCGTCTCCCGCGCACAAATACCATAGAACAGGCCATCAGGCCATGTTCCCTATCCGTTCGACTCAGGGCGTATGGAGAATGTAGTGCTTCGGCAGGCCGATACCAGCGCCGATTTGCCCTTATCCCCAGTTTTCAGCGACGTTGTGGATCATTCGCCCGGAGCCAAGCTCCCCGACGTCTGCCACCACCACTAGCGCTGCCCCTGTTGTCTTACACCACCTATAGTGCCTTATCTGAATCCGAGCGCAAGAGTCTAAATGACGGTTCGGCGACTCGACTCGTCGCATCGGCGAAACGAGTCCCATTCCATCGGGCGAAAAAAATCGAGTCTGCTCAAGGGCTTGGACGGGGCGGCGGGGTCGCCTTGAAATAATCGAATCAGCAAGCGAAATTTACGACGAAAAATAAATTTATGGGGAGGCGTTGTGGGTAGGCCGTAACGGCACCGGGGCCACCCTCCCTA
>NZ_LARW01000104.1 GCF_000971055.1 Sphingomonas sp. SRS2 | reverse complement strand
GTCCCCACCACAATCGCAGCCCGAGCCCCGCGGGCAGACCTATGCGCCGCCGCCTCAGCAGCAGGGCTATGGCTATGCGCCACCCCCGCAGCAATACGGCCACGATCCCCGCTACAAATATAAGCGGAAGAAGTCGTTCCTGGAGGAACTGTTCGACTGACGGCGGCTCTGGCCGGGCCGATAAGAGAAGGGCGCCGGATCACTCCGGCGCCCCTTTTCTTTCTGCTTACGCCGCCTGCTTGGCGCGGCTGGCGCGCTTGCGCTCGTTCGGATCGAGGTGGCGCTTGCGCAACCGGATCGATTTCGGCGTCACTTCGACGAGTTCGTCGTCGTCGATATAAGCGATCGCCTGTTCCAGCGTCGCCCGCTTCGGCGGGGTCAGGCGGATCGCATCGTCCTTGCCGCCCGAAGCGCGGAAGTTGGTCAGCTGTTTCGCCTTCATCGGATTGACTTCGAGATCGTCGGTCTTGGCATTCTCGCCGATGATCATGCCTTCATAGAGCGCCTCGCCATGAGCGACGAACAGGATACCGCGCTCTTCGAGCGGTCCGAGCGCATAGCTGTTGGCTTCGCCTGCGCCGTTCGAGATCAGCACGCCATTCTTGCGGCCTTCGATATTACCCTTGTGGGGGCCATATCTCTCGAACAGCCGGTTCATGATGCCGGTGCCGCGGGTGTCCGACAGGAACTCGCCATGATAGCCGATCAGGCCGCGTGACGGCGCCGAGAAAGTGATGCGGGTCTTGCCACCGCCCGAAGGACGCATGTCGACCAGCTCGGCCTTGCGGATCGCCATCTTCTCGACGACCGTACCCGAATATTCCTCGTCGACGTCGATCACGACGGTCTCATAAGGCTCGGTCTTGCCACCATTCTCGTCCTCGCGGAACAGGACGCGCGGGCGCGAGATGCCGAGTTCGAAACCTTCGCGGCGCATCGTCTCGATCAGCACGCCGAGCTGAAGCTCGCCACGGCCGGCGACTTCGTAGCTGTCCTTGTCGGCGCTCTCGGTCACCTTGATCGCGACATTCGATTCCGCTTCGCGGAAGAGACGGTCGCGGATCATGCGGCTCGTCACCTTGGTGCCCTCGCGGCCCGCCATCGGGCTGTCGTTAACCGCAAAGCGCATCGACAGCGTCGGCGGATCGATCGGCTGGGCATGCAGCGGCTCAGTCACGGTCGGGTCGGCGATCGTGTTGGCGACCGTCGCCACCGCCAGACCGGCGATGGAGATGATGTCGCCGGCATTGGCTTCTTCGACGGGAACCCGCTCCAGGCCGCGGAACGCCATGATCTTCGACGCGCGCCCGGTCTCGACGACTTTGCCCTCAGGATCGAGCGCATGGATCGGCATGTTGGTCTTCACCGAACCCGAGAAGACCAGACCGGTGAGGATGCGGCCGAGGAAGTTGTCGCGATCGAGCAGCGTCACCAGGAACTTGAACGGACCGTCCGGATCGGCCTTTGGCGCCGGGACATGGTCGACGATCTTCTGGAACATCGGTGCGAGCGTACCCGAACGCGCCGAAGGATCCTCGCTGGCATAGCCGTTACGGCCGCTGGCGAACAAAACCGGGAAATCGAGCTGCTCGTCGGTCGCCTCGAGCGACACGAAAAGATCGAAGACCTCGTCGAGCACTTCCTGCGTGCGCTCGTCAGGCCGGTCGATCTTGTTGACCACGACGATCGGACGCAAGCCCAGCGCCAGCGCCTTGCCGGTGACGAACTTGGTCTGCGGCATCGCGCCTTCCGAGCTGTCGACCAGCAGGATAACGCCGTCGACCATCGACAGGATGCGCTCGACCTCTCCGCCGAAATCGGCGTGTCCCGGCGTATCCACGATGTTGATCCGCGTGCCTTCCCACTCGACCGAGGTGCACTTGGCCAGGATGGTGATGCCGCGCTCCTTTTCGAGGTCGTTCGAATCCATCGCGCGCTCTTCGACGCGCTGATTGTCGCGGAAGGTGCCCGATTGGCGGAAGAGCTGGTCGACGAGCGTGGTCTTGCCGTGATCGACGTGCGCAATGATGGCCACGTTGCGGAGGCTCATGGTCTTGATAATCCTGATTGTGAGGAACGTGGCGCGCGCATAGCGGAATTGGCGCAATGCAACAAGGGCATGAACCGGAACATTCTGGCCAGCGCGAGCCGCAAAGCCCGGTATTGCGGCGCGGCCCAACGGCATCGGAGCAAAAAAAGGGGCCGGTTCGTGAGAACCAGCCCTTAAGTCATTAGGAGAGGATGCCTGAAAGGCCCGTCCCTATTGCGGCGCAGCGAACGATTCGACAAATGCTGATGAAGCAACGGCGGTTGCATTTATTGCAATCATTGCGTTTTGCGAATGCGCCAGCCAGCTAAATGTTGGAGCGCGCCGTATCGCTTGAATAATGCACCTCATGCGGCCATCTTCGGTGCCAGCAAAGCATAAGGGAGATGCCGGCCATGGCCAGCACGACGACGACCACCGAAGAACCTGGCCTGGTGCTGGAGGCGCCCGCGCCGGTGAAGGTGCTCGCCCCCGAAAAAGCTGCGGGCCTCGTCCCTCTCAAGGAGGAACAACGCAGCCAGCTTGACGACAAGGTCGACGGTTTCATCGCGGAATTGGTCGCACAGGACGTCAACAGCCCCGAATTCGGCAAACGCGTTGATTCGATCAGCAATATGGGCCGGCGCGAGATTGCCGAGGCCGCCGGCCAGTCGAACCGCTTTCTTGACCGGCCGGTACGGGCAATCGATGCCGACACCGGCGTGGGTGCCGACCTCGCCCATCTCCGGCGAACGATCGAGGATCTCGATCCCGGCAGCAAGGGCGACCTGTTCACCCGCAAGAAGCTGTTCGGCATCATCCCGTTCGGCAGCCGGATGCGCGACTATTTCGACAGCTACAAGTCGGCGCAGAGCCATATCTCGTCGATCCTGAGCAGTCTCGCCTCGGGCAAGGACGAGCTCATCAAGGACAATGCGGCGATCGACGTCGAGCGGCAGAATCTGTGGGCGGCGATGGGCCGGCTCGAGCAGATGATCCACCTGTCGAAGACACTCGACGAGCGGCTTGAGGCCAAAGCGCTCGAACTCGACAGCAGCGATCCCGAAAAGGCCGGCAAGATCCGGGAGACCGCACTCTTCTATGTCCGGCAGCGCACGCAGGACCTGCTCACGCAGATGGCGGTCACGGTGCAGGGCTATCTCGCGCTCGATCTGGTCAAGAAGAACAATGTCGAACTGGTAAAGGGCGTCGACCGCGCTTCGACCACGACCGTTGCGGCGCTGCGCACTGCCGTTACGGTCGCGCAGGCGCTCACCAACCAGAAGCTCGTCCTCGAACAGATCACCGCGCTCAACACGACGACCGCGAACATGATCGATTCGACCGGCGAGATGCTCAAGACGCAGACCGGCGAAATCCACAAGCAAGCTGCCTCCTCGACCATCCCGGTCGAGACGCTCCAGCGCGCCTTCCAGAATATCTACGACACGATGGACGCGATCGACCGCTTCAAGATCGAGGCACTGTCGTCGATGAAGCAGACCGTCGGCACTCTCACCACCGAGGTCGAGAAGTCGAAAGGCTATATCGCTCGGGCCGAGGGCGCGGCTCAGAGCCAGACCGAACCGTTCAAGGCGCTCGACTGATGGTCGACAGCCGCGCAACAATGGACCGAGCTGAGGAAATCCTCGATCGCGTCCGCGCGCGCACCAGCCCGCGCCAGATAAAGGCGCATCGCCGGCGCGTCGTGGGATTCTTCCGCCGGCTGAAATACGCGTTTTTTGCCGTGCTGGGGGTGATGCTGGCGGGTGGCCTGATCGGCACGTTCATCACCCCGCTCGGCATTGGCGGTTTCTTCCTGATGCTGGTGGCGATGGCGATCGTCTTCTTCGGCATTCTCGGCTGGCCTCAGGCACCCGAGCCGACGCCCGAACAGATCGCCAAGAGCGATCTGCCGCTGCTTCCGTCGCAGACCGAACGCTGGCTGGAAGGGCAGCGCCCCGCCCTGCCCGCGCCCGCCCAGCGGCTGGCCGACGAGATCGGCATCAAGCTGGAGGCCATCGGTCCGCAATTCGCCCAACTCAATCCGCGCGAGCCCGCCGCCCATGAGTTCCGCAAGCTGATGGCCGAAGAACTCCCCGAGCTTGTCGAGAATTACAAGCGCGTGCCCGAGGCGATGCGCCGCGATGCGCGGAATGGCGGGGCATCCCCCGACAAGCAGCTTGTCGAGGGGCTGCGCGTCGTCGATGAGGAACTGCTCCGTATGAGCGAACAGATTGCCTCAGGCGATCTCAACAAGCTCGCGACGCAGGGCCGCTATCTCGAACTGAAATATCGCGGCGAAGACGGCGAGACTCGCTAAATATTCGTCGCCCAGGCGAAAGCTGGAATCTCCCTTATCTTTGTCGTGAGAAGACAATGAGATTCCAGCTTCCGCGGAATGACGGTCAACGCTCGCCGTCGACTTTCCTGATGCCCGCCGCCATCGCCTCGATCGCATCGGGGTAGGACGGTCCGCCGCAGGTCGTCAGCGCCTCGGGAATATTGATCCGCCGCGATGCTGGCACGGTGCCCGCCAACAGAGGATGTTCAAGCATCTCGGTGCCCTTGTCGCGGATCTTGCCGCCATGATCGGTGATCAGGAAATCGGGCCGCGCGACCGCCATTGCCTCGATCGAAAGATAGGACAGCATCGGGCGGTTCAGCTTCGTCGCGAGGTTGATCAGCCCCCCCCGCCGCATCATCTCGTCGATCAGAGTGCCTTGACCGGTCAGATAGCCCCGCCGCTGATAATAGGCCGCTACCCGGCCCCGGCCCGGCGGCGTTCCCACCGCCGCTATCCGTCGCCGCATTGCGGCGATAAGCGCCTCGCCCCGTTGGGGGTGGCCAACAAGCGCCGCGACTTGCCGCGTCGTGCGCTCGATACTCTCGAAGCGATCGTCCCAGGGCAGGTCGACGACTTTCACCTTGCGGCTTCGAAGCACGGCTAACGCCGCAGGCGTACCAAAACCCGAGGTCAGGACAAGATCGGGCCTGAGCGTCAGCATTTCCTCCGCGCTGCCGCGAATACCGGGAAAGGCGCGCGCCTTGGCCACTCCCCACGACATCGCCGGATCGTGCGAGAAGCGATTGAGCGCAGCGATTTGCGACGGATCGGCCAGCGCCAGCAGATATTGATCGGCGCACAGGCTGAGCGAAACGATCCGTCTGGGGGGATCGGCAGCCGCGGGCGCGGCGGCGAGCAGCGCGAGGGTCAGGCCCAGCCAGCGATAATTTCGGAAGCGCATCGCTTCTCAATCGAAGATCGCCCGGCTAGGGTCAAGCGAGTGCAATGACATCCCCCCGCATCCCACGCATCCCGCTGATCGCGGGCCTCGCCCTGGCCGCGCTGCTGCTCGCCGCCGCATCGCTGCTAACCGGACCCACACAGTTCGGATCGCGTGAAATCGCCGATATATTGGCGGGCAGCGGCGATCCGGTGCTGCGCGCGGTCCTGCTCGAACTGCGCCTGCCGCGTGCGCTGCTCGGCCTCCTGGTCGGTGGCATGCTCGGGCTCGGCGGCGCGGTGCTCCAGGGCTATCTGCGCAATCCACTGGCCGAGCCATCGGTGCTCGGCATCTCGAACGCCGCCGCGCTTGGCGCGGTGATCGCGCTCTATTTCGGTCTGGCACAAGCCTGGCCGCTCGGCCTGCCATTGCTCGCGGTCGCAGGGGCGCTGTTCGGCCTCGCTCCGCTGATGCTGCTCGCCGGGCGCGCCGAGAGCCCCCTGTCGCTGATCCTCGCCGGGATCGCGGTCGGCACGCTTGCCGGCGCGGGAATCAGCCTCGCGCTCAATCTCGCGCCCAATCCCTTTGCCGCGATGGAAATCATGAGCTGGCTGATGGGATCGCTGGAAGACCGCAGCTTCACCCATGTCTGGCTGGCGCTGCCGTGTATCCTGCTTGGCGGCGGGTTGCTGCTGTGGAACGGGCGCGCGCTCGATGCTCTGACATTGGGCGAGGACGCGGCGCAGACGCTGGGCGTCGACCTACGCGCGCTGCGCTGGCGGATATTGGCCGGAACCGCGATCGGCGTCGGCGGCGCGGTCGCGATCTCTGGCGCGATCGGCTTTGTCGGGCTCATAGTTCCGCATTTGCTGCGCCCGCTGACCGATCGATCGCCATCGGCGCTCTTGCTGCCCTCGGCGCTCGGCGGCGCGGCGCTGCTCAGCGCAGCCGACATCGCGGTACGGCTGATCCCTACCGACAGCGAGCTGCGTCTTGGCGTCCTCACCGCGCTGCTAGGCGTGCCCATATTTCTCCACCATCTGATGCGCGAGCGGCGGCTATGGTGAGCCTATCGATCGATGGCCTTAGCGCGGCGCTGGGTGGCCGCATGGTACTGCATGGGATCGATGCGCGGATCGAGCCCGGCAAGCTCATCGGCGTCATCGGCCCCAACGGTGCGGGCAAATCGACCCTGGCGCGCGCGATCACCGGTCTGATCAGGCCGACAGCGGGTGAAGTGCTGCTCGACCGAACCTCTGTGTCGAGCCTGACCCGTACGGCGCTCGCGCGCCGTATCGCGTACCTGCCGCAAGGCCAGACGGTCCACTGGCCGCTCACGGCAGAGCGGTTGGTGGCGTTGGGGCGGCTGCCACATCTCGCGCCATTTTCCGCGCTGAGTGCGGACGATCTCGCGGCGATTGATCGCTCCATGAAGAGGTGCGAAGTCAACGACTTACGAGGTCGTATCACCACCGAGCTTTCAGGTGGCGAACGCGCCCGTGTTCTCATCGCCCGAGCTCTCGCCGTTCAGGCGCCCGCGCTGATCGTCGACGAGCCGCTCGCCGCGCTCGATCCCGGCCATCAATTACAGATTATGGATTTGCTCAGGGAGGAGGCCCGCGCCGGCGCGCTGGTCATTGCGGTGCTCCACGATCTCGCCATGGCGACGCGCTTCTGCGACCGTCTTTTGCTTATCCATGAAGGGCGTGTCGTCGCCGATGGCGCGCCATCGGAGGTTCTCACCGCCGAGAACCTCCATCACTGCTACGATATCCGGGCCTGGACCGGCTCGATCGAGGATCAGCCCGTCGTGCTGCCGCTCGCGCGGTCCTCACCGCCGGGGGCAGCGAAGCCCAGATAGGCGAGCCGGCGCACCTCGCGCCGCCCGCGCACTACGGTCGCAAGGATCAGCCCGCAAAACCAGTTGAGGAAGCCGAGGATCATAAGCCCGGTCGCGAGCAAAGCGGTGGGCAGGCGCGGCACCAGGCCGGTTTCGATATAGGTAACGCCCAGCGGGATCGCGAGAACGATCGCGGCCAGACCCAGCAGTCCCCCGGTCACGCCGAAGAAAAACACCGGCTTCTCGATCCGGAATAGCGTCATGATCGTCCACAAAATCCGCCATCCGTCGCGATAGGTCGACAGTTTGGAGACCGATCCTTCGGGTCGCGCGCCATATTGAGTGACGACCTCGCCGACCGGCATCTGCAGTTCGAGTGCATGGATGCTGATCTCGGTCTCGATCTCGAACCCTGCCGACAGCACCGGGAAACTTTTTACAAAGCGTCTGGAGAATACCCGGTAACCCGATAATATATCAGAGAAAGTTCGGCCAAAAAGTTGTGCCAATATGCCGGTCAGCATCTTGTTGCCCAGCCGGTGGCCGCGACGATAGGCTTCCTCGACCTCGGACTTGCGCGCACCCACCACCATGTCGAGCCGTTCGTCCAGCATCATCTGGATCAACGCGGGGGCGGCGGCGGAGTCATAGGTCGCGTCGCCGTCGGCCATCACATAGATGTCGGCCTCGACATCGGAGAACATCCGCCGGACGACATTGCCTTTGCCCTGCATCCGCTCGGTCCGGACGATCGCGCCGGCGGCGCGCGCGACCTCGACCGTCCGGTCCGCGCTGTTGTTGTCGAAGACATAGATCCGCGCCTGTGGCAGCGCCGCGCGAAAGCCCGCGATCGTCGCGCCGATCGCCGCCTCTTCGTTATAGCAGGGCAGGATGACGGCGATATCGGCTTGCATGGTGGCGGTGATAGCTTCGCTCCTCTCGCTTGTCATCCGGCGGCAGGCCCGGCGCGGCCACGGCGATACCAGACAAGCCCTGCGATCGTCGCCAGCAGGAGCAATAGCCACATCACCCGCGCCTGATAGCGCGGCTGAGGGTCCGATACGCCGCCGCCGAGTAATGCATTTCCCGCAAGGGCGACCGACAGAAGCACCAGCCAAAGGAAGATGTCGCCCGCCCCTTCCCGTCCCATTCGCGCGTCGGCGATAACCCACGCCAGCAACAGGACCAGCGACAGGCCGACGATCGTATAATGGACCGCCGCGATCGCATCTTGCGGCCACAGGTCGCGCCCGCCCGGGCTGGCGAGCAATGCCGACCGCTCGACGGGCGGCAGCGACGACCAGCAATCGGGCTTCCCCCTGCATTTATAATCGAGCAGATCGATGTCGAAGCGCAGCATCTGCCGCCAGCCATTCCGGAGGAGCCGCCCGCCCTGCTCGACCGGATAAGCCATGAGCACCGCCAGCGCGAAGCGGCTGTCCTCGGTCGACAAGGCCCGCCGCGTCGCGGTGTCGGCGATCATGTAGGCACCCTTGCCCGGCTCCAGCGACCAGAGGAACTCTCCGACGATGACCTCCTCACGGTCGCGATAGGCGCAGGCGGCGAACCCCGCAGCAGGACAATGACGGCGGACATAGTCCAGCCCGGTTCCATCGGCGAGGAAACGCGCGGTGAGCAACGGCACCAGCAGCGGCGCTCGCCCGAAGGTGCGCTCGACAACGGTTGCGGTGAACATCACTGACAGGACGCCGACCAGCGCGATCACGGAGCTACCGCCGATCAGCGGTGCGAACTGGCTGCGCCGCCAGCCCCGGAACAATGCCCAGGCGAACAGCGTGACCGCCAATGCCGAGATGATCAATATGTGGGTGATATGCGCGAGCGCCGAGACCAGCATCAGGGCATAGAGCGACCAGCGCTCGCCGCGACCGAGCCGTTTGCGCTCGATCGCGAGCAACAGGAAGGCGAGGATACCGAAGGCTGCGAGCAAATCGGGCATAAGTAGCGAGACGAAGAAAGGCAGTGAGGTCAGCAAGGCCAGCGCTGCCACGCTGGCCGCGACGATCAGCGGCTGCGCCAGATCGAAGAGCCGCAGTGTCACGCGGATCAGTGCATAGGCAACCGCCGCCTGCGCCAGCACGAAGAGCCAGAAGCGGGTGAATACATAGCTCAGCCAGAGCAGCGCCCCGAAATAGGGGGAACGTCCCGCCATCACGCTTTCGGTTCCGAGATCGTTGACGTTCGGACTCACATGACTGGCCTGGTTGCCGATCTTGCCGCCCGGATCGAGCGAGTGACGGTAGCGATCCGTCCATTCGGTGCTGATCCGATGGCCCGAGAAGATATAGGCGGCGCTATCGGCGGCGCGGGTATAGGTGGTAGTATCGGGAAAGTAGAAGGGCTGGCCGTTCACAAAGGCGGGCCAGGCCAGTGCGAGCACACAGGCGAGATGGAACAGCAATCGCTGGAACACGGCCCCCATAGCCACTCAACTCCACCCGTGCCCGTTACATCCGGGATTAGCAGTGGCATTGCAACCAGCGATCGGGTTAGCAAGCCGTGATGCACGAGGATTATGCGCTGTTCGTGGCGATCGTCGAAGCCGGCAGCCTCTCGGCGGCGGGCCGCCGGTTGCGCATTTCGCCGGCGATGGTGTCGAAACGGCTGGCACGGCTCGAAGCGCGGCTGGGCTCGACGCTGGTTCACCGCACCACGCGGCGGCTGGTGCTCAGCGACGTCGGCCAGGGTTTCTACGAGGATGTACGCCATATCCTGGAGACCACGCGCGCGGCCGAGGCGCGTGTGGCGGGCCGAATCGGTCAACCCGGCGGCGCGTTGCGCATATCGGCGCCTACCTCCTTCGGACGACTTCACATCGCCCCCTATCTCAAGGGCTTTCTCGACCGTTTTCCCCGTATAGACATCTCCCTCGATCTCGACGATGGCTTCGTCGATCTGCTCGACGAGCGGATCGACGTGGCCATCCGGATCGCCACCGAACCGACCGGGTCGCTCAGCGCGCACCGTCTGGCCGAGAATCACCGCATCCTCTGCGCAGCACCGGCCTATCTCGCCGGACATGGCGTCCCGACCACGATCGCCGATCTCGCCGATCATCGCCTGCTCGCGGCGGTCCATCAGCTACCGTGGCGGCTGGAAGGGCCCGACGGCCCCGTCAGCATCGAAGGCGAAAGTGCGGTGCGCACCAATTCGAGCGAGGTCGCCCGCGAACTGACCATCGCCGGTCTCGGCATCGCGCTGCGGTCGACCTGGGACATCGGGATGGCGCTGCGCGACGGCTCACTGGTCCGGATATTGCCCGATATTTGCGGCGCAACTGACGTCGCGATCTATGCGGTGCAGCCGCGCGGCGCCGAAAGCTCACCTAATGCGCGAGCCTTCGTCGATCATTTTCGCGCACTCTTCTCCCCTGTCGCGCCCTGGGATAGGTGACAGCAATGATCGAAGAACTCCGTGACATCATGGCCCGCTTGCGCGATCCCGAAACCGGGTGCTCATGGGATATCGAGCAGAATTTCCGCACGATCGCGCCCTATACGATCGAAGAAGCCTATGAAGTGGCCGACGCGATCGAGCGCGACGACATGGCGGCGCTGCGTGACGAACTGGGCGACCTTCAGCTTCAGGTCGTCTTCCACGCCCGCATCGCCGAGGAGAAAGGCGCGTTCGACCTGAAGGACGTGCTCGACGGCATCAGCGCGAAGATGATCCGACGCCATCCGCATGTCTTCGGTGACGGCGCGAGCCCTGGCTGGGAAGAGATCAAGGCCGCCGAGCGCGCGGGAAATCTGGACGATGGCAGCGCGCTGGCCGGCGTTGCATCGGCCCTGCCCGCCCTGCTTCGCGCCGAGAAGCTCCAGAAGCGGGCGGCAAGGACCGGCTTCGACTGGCCAGATCCGGCCGGCGCGCTCGCCAAGATCGAGGAGGAGATCGCCGAGGTCTCCGAAGCGAGTTCGGCAGAACATCAGGCCGAGGAGATGGGCGACCTTCTCTTCGCGGTGGTCAACTGGGCGCGCAAGCTCGGCATCGACCCCGAAGCGGCGCTACGCTCGGCCAATGCCAAGTTCGAGAAGCGCTTCCGGGCTATCGAGAACATGGCGGGCGACGCCTTCCAGGGCCTTTCGCTCGATGAGAAGGAAGCGCTTTGGGTGAAGGCGAAGCTCATCCCCTGATCGTCATTCCGGGGAAGGCCGGGATGCCAAAGCCTATCTGGCTTCGAACCGGGCCAGATCCTTGTCGGACAACCGCACTTCGACGACCATGCGCTCTCCCTCGACCTCCTGGCCGATCACCTCGCCATTGGCGTGGAGCCATGCCATCGCCGCGCCGTCGCTGGTCGACACCGCCAATGTCCGCACCCGATTACCGGTCGAGAGCCTTTCGGACACCACCCGGCGCAGCGTGTCGACGCCATCGCCGGTCAGTGCGGACAGGGTGACGACATCTTCGCGCCGTCCCGCCTCGGCATCGGTGGCGTCGCGCGTCTCCGGGTCGAGCATGTCGATCTTGTTCCAGACCTCGATGATCGGCGCGCCCTCCCCGGCTTCGCCTTCCGGCGCGCGCGGGCCGACACCGATTTCGCCGAGCACGCCAAGCACATCGGCGGCCTGCGCGTCGCTGTCGGGGTGAGCGATGTCGCGGACATGGAGGATGATGTCGGCGCCGGTCACTTCCTCCAGCGTCGCACGGAAGGCCGCGACCAGCTGGGTGGGCAGGTCCGAGACGAAGCCCACCGTGTCGGACAGGATCGCCTTGTCGATGCCGGGCAAGCCGATCTGCCGCATCGTCGGATCGAGCGTCGCGAACAGCAGATCTTCGGCCATTACCTTGGCGCCGGTCATCCGGTTGAACAGGGTCGACTTGCCGGCATTGGTGTAGCCGACCAGCGCGATCACGGGCCATGGCGCGCGTTGCCGCCGGGCACGGTGGAGGCCACGGGTGCGGCGGACCTGTTCGAGTTCGCGGCGCAGCTTGGCCATACGATCGCGGATCAGGCGGCGATCGGCCTCGATCTGGGTCTCGCCCGGGCCACCGAGAAAGCCGAAGCCGCCACGCTGCCGTTCGAGGTGGGTCCAGCTGCGCACGAGCCGCCCGGCCTGATAGTCGAGATGGGCGAGTTCGACCTGAAGTCGGCCCTCGGCGGTCGCTGCGCGCTCGCCGAAGATTTCGAGGATCAGGCCGGTGCGATCGATGACCTTGGCCTCGGTCGCCTTTTCCAGATTTCGCTGCTGGATCGGGGTCAGCGCCGCATCGACGATGATCAATTCCGCCTCGCCCATTCGTGCCGCCGTGGCAATCTGGTCGACCTGACCGGAGCCGAACAGCGTAGCAGGCTTGGGATCACGCAGTTTGAAGGCGAGTTTCTCGACGACATCGACGCCGATTGCGGCGGCGAGGCCCGCCGCTTCGTCGAGCCTCGCCTCCGCACTGCGCTGACTGTCGCCGGCGCGCTCGGGCAAAGCCACGAGCGCCCGTGCGCCGCGACTCAGTCCGTCGTCTTCGTCTCGGTTAAAAACGCTCAATCGTCTTCGTCTTCATCGTCATTATCGATCTCGGCCAGATTGATTGGGTGCGCAGGCTGCACCGTGGAGATTGCATGCTTGTAGACGAGCTGGCTCAGGCCATCCCGTCGCAGCAGCATGCAGAACAGGTCATAGGCCGCAATCTCGCCCTGGAGCATCACGCCGTTGACGAGAAACATTGTCACCGGCTCGCGCGCCTTGCGGACCGCCGACAGGAAAACTTCCTGCAGCAGGTGCGACTTCTTCTCCTCGAAACCCTTGTCGATCTCGGTCATGTCGATCGGATGCGCGGGCATCACCGTCGAGATCGCGTGCTTGTAGATCAGCTGCGACTGGCCATCGCGGCGGAGCAGCACCGAGAAATTGTCGAACCAGGTGATGATGCCCTGGAGCTTGACGCCCTTGACGAGAAACATCGTGACGGGGGTTTTCGTCTTCCGAACCGAGTTCAGGAAGATGTCCTGGAGGTTATTGACCTTATCGGCCATATTACCGTTCTCCGGTCTTGGCGGGTCATGGCCCGCTGATTGCGCCGTGCTTAGCGTCGTGCAGTCCACGCCTTATGCGGGACTGGGATCATGATATCGCAGCCAACCACCGACGTCCATCTCGCAGTTGCAGCATTTTTCTAACCTCTCATTCGATCTCGTCTTCGCGCGGATCGACGAGGCCCAGGGTCTTGAGCTTGCGGTGCAAGGCAGACCGTTCCATGCCGATGAACGTCGCAGTCCGGGAAATGTTGCCCGAGAAGCGGCGAATCTGGACGCGCAGATATTCGCGCTCGAAGGTCTCACGCGCCTCGCGAAGCGGGGTGCCCATGATCGAACGCGCCGCCTCCCCCGGCGCGAGCCGCGCCTGATCGCTCAGCACTTCGGGCGGCAGCATGTCGAGCTCGATCCGTCCGATGCGATCTCCCGGCGCCAGGATGATCGTCCGCTCAACGATATTGCGCAACTGACGGACATTCCCCGGCCAGTCGTAGGTCTGCAGCGCGCCGACCGCATCCTCGGTGACGGTGGGGGTCGGCACGCGGCGCTCGGAAGCGAAGCGGGCGACGAAATGTTCGACCAGCGCGGGAATATCCTCGCGCCGCTCGTTAAGCGCGGGAATATGCACCGGCACGACGTTGAGCCGATAATAGAGATCCTCGCGGAAGCGGCCGCCCTCGATCTCATCGGCCAGGTTCCGCGCGGTCGCCGACACGACACGGACGTCGACCTTCACGATGCGCTGCCCGCCGACGCGGTTGAACGCCTGTTCGGTAAGCACCCGCAATATCTTCGCCTGCGTGGTGAGCGGCATGTCGGCGATCTCGTCGAGGAACAGCGTGCCGCCATGCGCCTGTTCGAGCAGGCCGGGGCGCAGCAATTCGCCATTCTCCTCGACGCCGAACAGCTCCTCCTCGACACGCTCGGGCTCCATCCGCGCCGCGCTGACGACGATGAAGGGCGCCTGGGCGCGGTTGCTCCACAGATGGAGAAGGCGTGCGGCAACCTCCTTGCCGACGCCCGCCGGACCGCTGATCAGCACCCGGCTGCCGGTCGCTGCAACCCGCTTCAGCGTGGCGCGGATCGCGTTGATCGGGCCCGAATTACCGGTCAGTTCGTCTTCCTGGCCGATCTGGGCCTTCAGGGTGGCGTTCTCGCGCCGCAGGCGATCGGTCTCGGTCGCGCGGCCGACGAGCAGCAGCAACTGCTCCGCCTCGAATGGCTTTTCGATGAAATCGGTCGCGCCCCGCCGGATCGCGGCCACCGCCGTGTCGAGATTGCCGTGACCCGAGATCATCAGCACCGGCAGCGTCGGATCGCGGCGCTTGATCTCGTCGAGCAGGTCGAGCCCGTCGAGGCGGGAGCCCTGGAGCCAGACGTCGAGCAGGACCAGCGACGGCCGGCGCTCATCGAGCGCGGCGAGCGCGGCGTCGCTGTCCGCCGCCGTGCGCGCGGTATAGCCCTCATCCTCGAGTACCCCCGCCACCAGCTCGCGGATGTCCGCCTCGTCGTCGACAATCAGGATTTCCAGCGCCATGCCTCAACTTGTTCCAATTCTTGTGAGTTCGGGAATTTTTGCCTGTTCGGCGTCGTGTCCGTCGCCATCGCCCTGATCCGGGTCGAGGCTGCGCAGCGCTTCGAGATCGAAATCGAGTTCGACGAGGGTGCCCCCCCCCGGCCGATCGCGGAATGCCAGCGTGCCGAGATGGTCCTCGACGATCTTGCGGACGATCGCCAGCCCCAGCCCGGTGCCGCGCTTGCGCGTCGTCATATACGGCTCGGTGATCTGGTTGCGCTCGACCGGTAGACCGGGGCCGTTGTCGGCGAGGACGAGGCGCAGGCGCCGGCCATCGGCCCGGATCGTCATTGCGATCACCCCAGGAGCCTGCTGGTCGACATTCTCCTCGATCGCCTCGACCGCATTCTTGACGAGATTGGTGAGCGCCTGGCCAAGCTGGCGGCGATCGCAGACCATGACGGGCGCAAGCTCTTCGCTGTCGAGGCTGAAGCTGATCTTCGGATGTGCGACCTCGTGAAGGAATAGCGACTGCCGTGCGATATCGACGAGCGCCTCCTCACGGAAGGCAGGCTTCGGCATGCGTGCGAAGGAGGAGAATTCGTCGACGATGCGCCGCATGTCGCCCACCTGGCGGATGATCGTCGCGGTCAGCCGCTCGAACACGCCGGGATCGGAAGTAATCTCTTTCCCGTAGCGGCGCTGGAGCCGTTCGGCCGCCAGCTGTATCGGGGTCAGCGGATTTTTGATCTCGTGCGCGATCCGCCGCGCGACATCGGCCCAGGCTGCGCGACGCTGATCGGCGAGGCGCTGGGTGATGTCGTCGAACGTCAGAACATGTGCGCCTTCAGCCGCGACACAGCGCACCGCCAGCGTGCGCGGCTCGCCTTCGACGACGATCTGCACCACCACCTCGCGATCACCACTGTCGATGACATGATCGAGTTCGGCGGAGAGATCGGCGAGCGCAACGCCTTCCGCATTCTCCTCCAGCCAGAGCATCGCCCGCGCGGACGGATTGACCAGCGTGATCCGCCGTTCCCCATCGACCGAGATGATGCCGGCGGTGACACCCGACAGCACCGCTTCGATAAAAGCGCTGCGGCTTGCCAGCTGACTGTTGGCAGCGACAAGCGCTCCGGTCTGCTCGCCCAGCTTACGGGTCATGCGATTGAACGCGCTGCCGAGCGTGCCGATCTCGTCGGGAGTCGGTGCATTATGAACCCGCGCGGTGAGGTCGCCTGCCGCGACGCGCCGCGCGGCGGCCACCAGTTCGTTGACCGGACGGACCAGCCTGTCGGCCACCGTGATCGCTACCCAGATGGCGATGGCGAGGATCAGCAGCGAGATGACCATCAGGACGATGTTGAAGCGCAGCTGCAACGACCGCGCGCGCTCGATCGTCGCGACATAGTCGCCCAGCGCCGAACGCGCCCGCGCCGCCTGCGCCAGGATGTCGCGGTCGGACTGGCGCGAGATATAAAGATAGGTCTTGCTCGCGGCGTCGAGCAGAATCGTGCCCTCGATGCGATCTCCCGCCTCGGCGGTTATCCGCGGCTGCCCGCCCTTCAGAAATTGCAACGTCTCGAGCGGGAGACGCTTGTCGAGCGGCCGCTTGTCGAGATTGGCCAGCGCGATCAGCTGCGGGGTGCCGCTACTGTCGATATTGATGATCGCCGCTTCGGACAGGCCGCGATAGACAACCTGACGCGCGAAGAAGGGCGCGAAACGCGGATCATCGACGGTCGTCGCTGTAAGCGCGCCGCGCAAATCCCCTGACGTCGCCAATATGTCGCCGAGCAAGCGCTCCTTGCTCTCCTTCACATAAGCCTGCGCGACGGCCTCCGAACTCGCCAGCACCACGCGCGCCTTGTCCGAAAACCAGAATTCGGTGCCCACCTGGAACAGCAGCGACGCGAAAACCACGACCAGCAGGGTCGGGACGGTAGCGATCAGCGAGAAAAATGCGACCAGTCGGACATGGAGCCGCGCCTTGCCGCCCAATTCGGAGCGCGCGGCGCGCTGCTGCGCCACGCGCCGCGCCGCCAGCACCATCAGGCCCATGAAGGCGATGAGATTGGCGCCGAGCATCAGAGCCACGACCGACGGCGAGATAGGCACCTCGGGTCCGCCACTTGCCGTAACGATGCGATAGCTGACCACAACGATCAGCAATGCCGCGATCGGCACCAGAAATTCGAGCAAAGAGATCAGCCGGCGCGGTCGCCACGCTGTCGCCGCACGTCTTCGAAACCGCTTATATGCGAGACCTAAATCCGCCATCGTGGCTCGATTACCACAAGGGCGTGGCTTCTGGAACACAGTATCGGTGTAGCTTGGCGACGGTAAGCCCCGCATCGGCAGCTATTCCGGCATCGGTCAGGAAAAGTCAGGTCCGATCGGCGAGCGCGCGCGCCCGCGCTTCAATCCCCGCGCCGCGCCGCGCCTGCGTCGATTGAAAGGTCGGTCAGCTTCTTGCGCAAGGTGTTGCGGTTGATGCCGAGCAGGCGCGCCGCGCGCAGCTGGTTGCCCTTGGAGGCGGCCATGCTGAGTTCCAGCAGCGGCCGTTCGACCTCGGCGAGAACGCGATCGTACAGACCATCGGGCGGCAGATCACGGCCGAAGGTGGCGAAATAACGAGCCAGATGTTGCTCGACCGCATCAGCGAGCCCGCCACCCTGCCCGCTCGGCAGCGGCGCATTTTCCATCTGCACCGGCTGCTGGAACTGTTGCTCGACAATCGTCGCGGTAATCACGTCCTCGCGGCTCAGCACCGCGAGACGGCGCATCAGATTTTCAAGTTCGCGGACATTGCCCGGCCAGCCATATTGAATCAGCCTCGTGATGGCGCCGGCATCCAGAATCTTACGCGGCAGGCCATCGGCGGCGGCGCGATCGAGGAAGAAGCGCGCCAGTTCGCCGATGTCTTCGCCCCGCTGGCGCAGCGCTGGGAGCCGGATCGGCACGACGTTGAGCCGGTAATAGAGATCCTCGCGAAAGCCGCCATCGCCGATAAGGCGCGGCAGATCCTTGTGGGTCGCGGCGATGATGCGGACGTCCGCGCGGATCGAGCGGGTACCGCCCACCGTGGTGACCTCGCCCGCCTGCAGCACCCGCAGCAGCCGCGTCTGCGCCTCCATCGGCATGTCGCCGATCTCGTCGAGAAACAGCGTGCCGCCCTGCGCCTGCTCGAAGCGGCCGGCGGTGCGCGCCTGCGCTCCGGTGAAGGCGCCGCGCTCATGCCCGAACAGTTCGGACTCGATCAGCTCGCGCGGGATCGCCGCCATGTTTATCGCGACGAACGGCGCTGCGGCGCGCGGTCCGAAATCGTGGATCGCGCGCGCGACCAGCTCCTTGCCGGTACCCGATTCGCCCAGCACCAATACGGTCAGGTCGTTGGCGACGACGCGAGCGATCGTCCTGTACACCTCCTGCATCGGCGGCGAACGGCCGATCAGCGGCAGGTCCTCCGCGCTTTCGGGATCACGCACGGCACTGCCGCTGGCGGCGCGCGCGGCGAGTGCATCGGCGACCGCTCGAGTCAGCTCGCCGAGATCGAAGGGCTTGGGAAGATAGTCGAAAGCGCCCTGCTCCGTCGCACGCAGCGCTGTCGTGAAGGTATTCTGCGCCGACAGCACGATGATCGGCAGGCCAGGGCTCTTTTCGAGCACTTCGGGTATTATATCGAGGCCGTTGCCGTCGGGCAGCATGACGTCCGTGACCAGAACCTGCGGATCGAAACTGGCGAACAGCCGGCGCTGCTCCGCGACCGAGGCCGCCGTCTCGACGACATAGCCCGCGCGGCGCAGCGCCTCCCGCACGACGGTGCGGATCGCACCGTCATCGTCGACGACGAGGACGCGCCCACCCAATATGGTCATGCAGTCACCCTCGCCCTTGGCAGCAACAGACGGAAAACGGTCTTCGCCGGGCTCCCCTCGCGTGCATATTCGATGATCCCGCCCTGATCCGACACCAGCTTTTCGACCAGTGCGAGGCCGAGCCCGCTGCCCGTCCGCTTAGTGGTGACAAAGGGATCGAACAGGTGCCCCTCGATCTCTTCCGACGCGCCAGGGCCTTCATCGATCACGCATAGCTCGATTGGCAGCGGCTGGCGCGTGTCGCCATCGGCACGGCGCATCGACACGCCGTGCCGATAGGCGGTGGTCAGCGTGATCGTGCCAGGCTCCTCACCCATCGCCTCCGCGGCGTTCTTGAGCAGGTTGATCAGGATCTGGACGAGCGAATCGCGATGACCGAGCACCGCCGGCAACGAAGGATCGTAAATTTCGCGGATCGTCCGGCCGTGCGCGAAGCCCTTCAGTGCGACCTCGCGCGCATGCCCGAGGATCGCGTGGATATTCTGCGGGGTCATCTCGATAGGTCGGGTGTCGGTAAAGCCCTGCATCCGGTCGATCAGCGCGGTGACGCGATCGACCTCCTCGCGAATCAGCCGCGTCAGGCCGCGAGACTCATCGTCGCAGGTCGTTTCAAGCAGCTGCGCGGCGCCGCGCACCGCCGAAAGCGGGTTTTTCACCTCATGCGCCAGCATTGCCGCCGCCGCGACTGCGGTGCGCGTGCCACCCTCGCGATCGGTCGACCGCGCGCCCAACGCGCTGCGCGCATGGCCATGGATCGATACAACGCGCCAGCCAAGCCGGTCGGACAAGGGCGCGACCATCAGGTCGACCCGCATCGGCCGGCGCGCTGGCAGGAATATCTCGATATCATATGCGGCGAAGGGCGCGTCGCTCGGCATCGACGTCAGCGGATGGCCGATCGCGTCGAAGATCGCGCGGCCGACGATCTGGCTGCGGCTGAGATTGAACAGCGATTCGCAGGCGGCGTTGACCTCGACAACCTCGCCGTCCGGCGCGACCACCAGCAGGGCCGTTGCCATTGCCGCCATGATCTCGCTCGCCGACGGAGGATCAAGCGGCTTTTCAGCCGCGGCGCCCCGCCGGGCGAACCGGATCAGGCCGCCGCCCGAGAGAGCCATGGCTTGTAGAATTCGCGGAGCATCCCCAGCACGACATCGGCGTCGGGCTGTTGGTTGACGGTGTTGCGGAAATCGGCCGAGCCCGGCAGACCCTTGGTATACCAGCCGATGTGCTTGCGGGCCATATTGACCCCGACTTCCTTACCGTAGAGTTCGAGCATGGCGTTGTAATGCGCTGTAATCAGGTGATATTGCTCTTCCAGGCTCGGGTCGGGCCGTTGCTCGCCCGTCTCCAGATAATGCATCACCTGCGACAGCAGCCATGGGCGGCCATAGGCGCCCCGGCCGATCATCAACCCGTCGGCCCCCGACTGGTCCAATGCAGTGACGGCATCGTCGACCGAACAGATGTCGCCGTTGACGATCACCGGAATCGACACCGCGTCCTTCACCCGGCGAACGAATGCCCAGTCCGCCGAGCCCTTGTACATCTGACAGCGGGTGCGGCCATGCACCGTGATCATCTTGACCCCGACATCCTGGGCGATCCGCGCCAGTTCGGGCGCGTTGAGGCTGTCATGATCCCAGCCCATACGCATCTTGAGTGTAACCGGCACATCGACCGCCTTGACGGTGGCCTTGACGATCTCGACCGCGAGATCGGGCGTGCGCATCAGCGCCGAGCCCGCATCGCCATTCACGACCTTGCGGACCGGACACCCCATGTTGATGTCGATGATCGCGGCGCCCCGATCCTGGCTGAGCCTGGCGGCCTCACCCATTTCATAGGGCGTGCAGCCGACGAGCTGCATCGACACCGGCTCCTCGGCCGGGTCCCACAGCGCCTTCTGGATCGACTGGCGGGTCTCACGGATCGCGGCCTGGCTGGCGATCATCTCGGTGACGTTCAGACCCGATCCATAGCTCCGCACGACCTTGCGGAACGGCAGGTCGCTCACGCCGGTCATCGGCGCGAGAATCACGGGGGTGTCGATCCTTATGGGACCGATATCGATGGGACGCAGTCTGGGAGTCATGTCAGCCATTTTGCCTAAAAAAGCGGCACACCCCTAGCTGTAAAGCGGCTGGCGGGCAAGCACCGCCTCGGCTAAGCCGCCGCGATGCAGGGCAAGCCCAGAACAGCCGCGCTGATCGTCGCCGCCGGACAAGGCGCGCGCGCGGGTGGCGATCTGCCGAAGCAATATCGAACCGTGGCGGGCAAGCCAGTGCTGGCGCACGCGGTCGATGCGCTGACCAGCCATCCCGCCATAGATATCGTCCAGGTCGTCATCGGCGCGGGACAGCAGGCGCTGTACGATAGCGCAATCGGATCGCGCGCGTTGCCCGTAGCCGTAACCGGCGGTGCGCAGCGCCGCGATTCGGTCATTGCCGGCCTCGAGGCGGTCGATGCCGAGATTGTCCTCATTCACGATGCGGCGCGCCCTTTCCTGCCCGGTGGAGTCGTCGATCGACTGATCGACGCGCTCGCGAGTGCCGATGGCGCGGTCCCCGCGCTGCCGGTTGCCGATACGCTCGCGCGCGGCGATGGCCTTCTCGGCGACAGCGTGGCGCGCGACGGGGTGTTTCGTATCCAGACGCCACAGGCGTTCCGCCGCGACGCGATCCTCGCCGCGCATCGGACGTGGGACGCGTCCCGCGAAGCGACCGACGACGCGCAGGTCGCCCGCGCTTACGGTCTCGACGTCGCAATTGTCGAAGGGGATCCCGCGCTTGAAAAGCTCACCTTTTCCGCCGATTTCGCCAGGACCGATGGAATGCAGACGATGATCAGCCGCACCGCGATGGGATTCGACGTCCACGCCTTCGCCGAGGGCGAAGCGATCCATCTGGGCGGCATTCGTATCGCGCACGATCATGCACTCGCGGGGCATAGCGATGCCGATGTGGCGCTGCACGCACTGGTCGACGCGCTCCTCGGCACGATCGCGGCGGGCGACATCGGCAGCCATTTTCCGCCCAGCGACCCGCAATGGCGCGGCGCGAACTCGGCGATTTTCGTGGCCAGGGCGCATGAGCTGCTCGGCGAGGCCGGAGCAATCATCGATCATGTCGACCTGACCATCATTTGCGAAGCGCCGAAGATCGGGCCACACCGCGATGCCATCCGCACACGGATCGCTGAAATGCTAGGGCTTTCGATCGCGCAGGTCAGCGTCAAGGCAACCACTACCGAGCGGCTGGGTTTTACCGGTCGGCGCGAGGGTATCGCCGCGCAGGCGATCGCCACCGTGCGCGTGCCGCACATCTAGGAACAGGACATCATCGTGCCCGAACATCACGACAGCATCCTTCCCGCCGAACTGATCGACGCCGCCAGGCGCGTGATCGACGCCAATCGCGCCGCGGGGCGCAAGGTCGCGGTCGCCGAAAGCTGCACCGGCGGCCTGGTCGCCGCAGCGCTTACCGAGATTCCCGGGTCGTCGGATGTGCTGGGCTCGTCCTTCGTCACCTATTCGAACGAGGCCAAGGTCTCCATGCTCGGCGTCTCGCTGGAACTGATCGAGACGTTCGGCGCGGTCTCGATCGCCGTTGCCTGGGCTATGGCGCGGGGCGCGGTACAACGGAGCGACGCCGACATCGCGGTCGCGATCACCGGCGTCGCGGGGCCCGGTGGCGGGAGCGAGAAAAAACCGGTGGGAACGGTGGTGTTCGGGCTGGCGCTCAAGGGCGGCGACTCCGAGGATATCGCCGCGGACAAGCGTCATTTCGGCGATCTCGGACGCGGCGGCGTCCGTCTTCAGGCGGCGCTATGCGCGCTCGAACTGCTGATGCCCGGCGCGGCCTTGACCGACGACGCGTAGAGCTTAGCGGCGCGCTCTTCGAACGCGCCGATCATCATCCGCAAAGCGCGGTCGAATACCTGCCCGGCCACCATTTCGAACAGCCGCGACTTGAACTCGAACTCGATCGCGAAATCGACCAGCGTGCCGCCCTGCCCGTCGCTTTCGAAGCTCCAGTCATTGTGGAGATATTTCAGCGGGCCATCCACATAATCGACGTGGATTTCGGAGGGTCGGCGCTTGCTCACCTTCGAAGTAAATTTTTCTCGCAGCGCCTTGAAGCCGACCATCAGGTCCGCGACCATTTCGCTATCGTTATTGGACCTGATACGCACCGCCGACACCCAAGGCAGGAACTGATCATAAGACGCAACGTCCGCGACCAGATCGTACATCTGCTCGGGCGTATAGGGCAGTCGGCGGGTTTCGCTGTGGCGGGGCATCAGACGGTGACGATGGCTGCCTTGCGCGCCAGTTCGGCGTTGCGGGCATCGCGCAGCTTCGCGAAGTCGTCGCCGGCATGGTAGCTCGACCGGGTCAGCGGGGTCGCGGCGACCAGCAGGAAGCCCTTGGCGCGCGCGATAGCGGCATAGGCATCGAAGGTCTTCGGCGCGACGAAGTCGATCACCTTGGCGTGCTTGGGGGTCGGCTGCAGATATTGCCCCATCGTCAGGAAGTCGATCTGCGCGGAGCGCATGTCGTCCATCACCTGGTGCACCTCGAGCCGCTCCTCACCGAGGCCGACCATGATGCCCGACTTGGTGAAGATCGTCGGATCGAGCCGCTTCACGGTCTCCAGCAGCCGCAGCGACGCATAGTAACGCGCGCCGGGCCGAATCGTGGGATAGAGCCGCGGCACGGTTTCGAGATTGTGGTTGTAGACATCGGGCCGCGCCGCGACGATCGCCTCGATCGCGGCATCCGCCTTGTTGCGGAAATCCGGGGTCAGTATCTCGATAGTGGTCGACGGCGTAGTCCGGCGCAGCGCCTCGATGACCTTGACGAACTGGCTCGCGCCGCCATCGCGAAGATCGTCGCGATCGACCGAAGTGACGACGATATGCTCAAGCCCAAGTTCGGCAGCGGCGTCGGCGACATGCTGGGGTTCGGTCGTATCGACCGCGCGCGGCATCCCGGTCTTCACATTGCAGAAGGCGCAAGCCCGCGTGCAGGTGTCGCCCAGGATCATCACCGTCGCATGCTTCTTGGTCCAGCATTCGCCGATGTTCGGACAGGCGGCCTCCTCACACACCGTATTGAGGTTCAGCTTGCGCATCAGCGCCTTGGTATCGGTGAAGGCCTGACCCATCGGCGCCTTCACCCGAATCCAGTCGGGCTTGCGCGTGCGTTGCGGGGCGGGGTTCTGCAGGGCGTCGCTCATAGGGTGCCAGATAAGGCATCAGCGGCCCACTTGCCAGCCCCTCCCGTCAGGATTAGGGCCTCACGCCATGACCGACTTTTCCGGCCTCGTCGAAGGTTATCGCCGCTTCAAAGCTACTGGATGGCAACAGCAGCGCCAGCGCTGGAGCGAATTGGCGGAGGCGCAGCATCCCAAGCTCATGGTGATCGCGTGCTCGGACAGCCGGGTCGATCCGACGATCATCTTCGATACCTCGCCCGGCGAGATCTTCATGGTCCGCAACGTCGCCAATATGGTGCCCCCCTTCGAGACGAGCCCGGGCCATCACGGCGTGTCTGCCGCACTGGAGTTCGCCGTTACCCAGCTCGAAATCCCCGAGATCGTCGTGCTTGGCCATCAAAGCTGCGGTGGTTGCGCGGCAGCGCTGAGCCAGCGGTTCGACAACAAGGCCCCCGGCGAAGGCGGCTTCATTTCCGACTGGATGTCGCTGCTCGACGAGGCCCGCGAAAGGGTCGTCGCCGCGCATGGGACCGGCCCCGAAGCCGTGCATGCCCTCGAACTGGAAGCCGTCAGGGTATCGATCGCGAACCTGCGTACCTTCCCGTGCATTCCGATTCGCGAGAATGCCGGAAAACTGCGCATTCACGGCGCCTATTTCGGCGTTGCGGACGGCGTGCTCCATATCCTCGACGAAGGGGACGGAAACTTCCACCCGGCATGATCGTTAAGGCTCCAACCAGTTGAGAGGAGCTTATCATGTTCGCCCGTTCGATCCTCGCCATCACCGCGCTGATCGCCGTCGCCCCGCTGGCGGCGCAAAGCGCCGACAAGAACGACGCTGCGCATCAGGCCGCCGATGCTCATGAAGTGCCGCAGACGCAGTCGCTGAACAATCAGGTCGGCAGCGCCATCACCCAAGCGCAGACCAACAACGCGGTCGCGCAGGCGCAGAACGATATCAATCAGGAACAATATGCCGCCGACAAGGCTGCCTATGAGCAGGCACTGCGCGATCACCATCGCGAGGTATTGTCGACCGACGCCACCTTCATCCGGCAGCAGCAGGCCTATGCCCTGGCGATGCGCGACTGGCGAGCCCAGGTCGCGATGTGCAAGAAGGGTTACAAGAGCGCCTGCGACCTGCCCGCGCCCGACCCAATGAAATATATGTAAGAGGGCTCGTGGGCCCTCCTACATATGGTATGCCAGCGCGGGCTGGCATCTCATGAGGCGGTCACCAACCTCCTCTGAGATACCAGAATCCGCCAGTATGGCGTTGAATTAAATCAGTTTATCGTGTCAGCTTCTTGTAGGCGCTCGAACCCGGCCGACCGGCGGCATCGCCCAGGCGGCGGCGCTTGTCTTCCTCATAGCTCTCGAAATTGCCCTCGAACCATTCGACATGGCCGTCGCCCTCAAATGCCAGGATATGAGTGGCGAGGCGATCGAGGAAGAAGCGATCGTGGCTGATGACCACGGCGCAACCTGCGAAATTCTCCAGCGCATCTTCCAGCGCGCGTAGCGTCTCGACGTCGAGATCGTTGGTCGGTTCGTCGAGCAGCAGGACGTTGCCGCCCTTGCGAAGCATCTTAGCCATGTGGACGCGGTTGCGCTCACCACCCGAAAGCTGGCCGACCTTCTTCTGCTGGTCGGCGCCTTTGAAGTTGAACGCGCCGACATAGGCGCGTGTCGACATTTCGAACTTGCCCACGGTCATGATGTCATGGCCTTCGGACACTTCTTCCCAGACATTCTTCTTGGCATCGAGCGCATCGCGGCTCTGGTCGACGAAGCCCAGCTTAACGGTCGGGCCGATATCGATTGATCCGGAATCGGGCGTCTCCTGCCCGGTAATCAGCCGGAACAGCGTGGTCTTACCCGCGCCGTTCGGCCCGATCACGCCGACGATGCCGCCGGGCGGCAGCGTGAAGTCGAGACCGTCGAACAGCTTCTTGTCGCCATAGGATTTGCTCAGGCCTTCGGCCTGGATCACCTTGCCGCCGAGCCGCTCGGGGGTCTGGATGACGATCTGGGCCTTGCCCGGCGCGCGGTTGTTCTGCTTTTCGACCAGCTCGTCGAACGCACGGATACGCGCTTTCGATTTGGTCTGGCGCGCCTTGGGGCTCTGTCGGATCCACTCCAGCTCTTCCTTGATCGCCTTCTGGCGACCGGCGTCCTCGCGCTCTTCCTGATCCATCCGCTTCGACTTGGCATCGAGCCAGGACGAATAATTGCCCTCATATGGGATACCGCGGCCGCGATCGAGTTCGAGCACCCAACCTACGACATTGTCGAGGAAGTAGCGATCGTGGGTGACCAGGATGACGTTGCCGGCATAATCGATCAGATGCTGTTCGAGCCATGCGACGCTTTCGGCGTCGAGATGGTTGGTCGGCTCATCGAGCAGCAGGATATCGGGCTTTTCGAGCAGCAGACGGCACAAAGCGACGCGGCGGCGCTCACCGCCCGACAGGTCGGTGACAGGCAGGTCGCCGGCAGGGCAACGCAAGGCCTCCATCGCTATTTCAAGCTGATTGTCGAGCGTCCAGCCATCGACAGCGTCGATCTTCTCCTGGAGAACGCCCATTTCCTCCATGAGCGCGTCGAAGTCGGTATCGTCCTTGGGATCGCCCATCTCGGCCGAAATGGCATTGAACCGCTCGAGCATGTCGGCGACATCGCGGACGCCGTCCATGACGTTTTCCTTGACCGTCTTGTTCGGGTCGAGCTGCGGCTCCTGCGCCAGATAACCGACGGTCAGCCCCTCGGCGGCCCAGGCTTCACCGACATATTCGGTGTCCATGCCCGCCATGACCTTCATCAGCGTCGACTTACCGGCGCCGTTGACGCCGATGATCGCGATCTTGGTCCCCGGCAGGAACTGCAGGTGGATATTGTTGAACAGCGGCTTGTTGGCGCCGGGGAAGGTCTTGGTCAGACCTTTCATCACAAAACTATATTGCACGGCCATCGGGCGTGGACCTCTTGAGGCTGGATCGGGGCTGGAAATGTGCCGCCGCCACTAACGGACAGCCGGGCAATTGGCAAATGGCGAGCGAATGGATAGCTTCAACCCCATGTTGGAATTTTCAAAGTTCGCGCTTGTCGCCTCCGCTGCCCTTTCCTTCTCGCTTTCCGCTCAGATTGCGCCCCAGGAGGCCGCAAAATTGCGCGACGCCGCGCTGACCGACAGCCTCGCCTGGGAGATCACCGAAGGCCTGACCACCGAGATCGGTCCCCGCTTCGCGGGATCGGAGGCCGAGGCGCGCGCCCGTGACTGGGCGGTGGCGAAACTCAAGGCGCTCGGTTTCGCCAATGTCCGCATCGATGCTTTCGACGTTCCCTATTGGGAACGTGGCGAGGCGGCGGCGGAGATCGTAGCGCCCTTCCCTCAGCCGCTGACGCTGGCCGCGCTTGGCAATAGCGGTGCCACACCACCCAAAGGGCTGAAGGCGCAGGTAGTCGGTTTCGACAGCATCGAGGCGCTCCAGTCGGTCGACCCGGCCAGCATCAAGGGCAAGATCGTCTTCGTCACCCACCGCATGGCGGCTGCACAGGACGGATCGCATTATGGGCCGGTCGGCCTGATCCGCCGCTCCGGCCCCTCCATCGCATCGAAGCTCGGCGCGGCGGCGATACTGATCCGGTCGATCGGCACCGATAATCATCGGGTGCCGCACACGGGATCACAAAACTGGACCGATGGCGCGAGGCCGATCCCGGCGCTGGCGCTGTCAAATCCCGACGCCGATCAGCTCGAACGCGTCCTCAAGCGTGGTCAGCCCGTCACGATCGCCCTCAAGGTCACGGCGAAGACGGCCGGCACGCGTCCATCGGGCAATGTCATCGCGGAGGTGCCAGGGCGTGATCCGGCGGCGGGGATCGTCCTGGTCAGCGGACATCTCGACAGCTGGGACCTAGGCACCGGGGCGATCGACGATGCCGCCGGCGTCGCCGTGACCGCTGCCGCCGCCAAGCGGATCATGGATGCGGGTCAGCCCTTGCGCACTATCCGGGTCGTGTGGTTCGGCGCGGAGGAGATCGGCCTGCTCGGCGGCAAGGATTATGCGCTGAAGCACGGCGGCGAAAAGCATCATTTCCTCGCCGAATCGGATTTTGGCGCCGACCGGATATGGCGCTTCGAAACTTCGGTCGCCGAGTCTGCCCTGCCCCGGATGAAGGCCATCGGTACCGCGCTGGCCCCGCTCGGCGTCGTTCAGGGCGGCAAGAATGGGGACGCGAGCGGCTCGGATATTTCCGAGATCGCGAAGCTCGGCATGCCGGTGCTCGAACTGAGTCAGGACGGCACGCGCTATTTCGATTTGCACCACACCTCCGACGACACGCTCGACAAGATCGATCCCGTCCAGTTGCGCCAGAATGTCGCCGCCTGGACCGCGATGCTGGCGGTCGCGGCGAATGATCCGGTCGACTACGGGCCGGTGCCCCCGAAGAAATAGCGCGGATGATATCGCGGCCGCTCATCATCGTCGCGACGGTGGCGGCGGCGCTGGGGCTGATGGCCAGCTGGCATGTCGGGTCGCTCTGGATGACGGGCCAGCATAGCGCGGTTGCGCCTGCCAAATACCCCGCCCGCGATCTGAGGCTGCGGACGGCGGACGGCCTTGCCATCGCCGCCAGCTTTCGCCCCGGCCTGCACGATCGCGCGCCGGCCATTCTGCTGCTCCATCCCGCGCATGGCTCGCGCGCATCGACCGCCGACACCGCGGCCTGGCTGTCCCGGCTCGGCTATGCGACACTCGCCATCGATTTTCGCGGACATGGGGAATCGGATCAGGCGAACCGCACGTTTGGCGTTCGTGAAGCGCTCGATGCGCGGGCGGCTTTCGACTGGCTTAAACGGCATCAGCACGGCGCGCCGGTCGCGGTGATCGGCATCTCGCTGGGCGGCGCGGCCAGCCTGATCGGCGATGCCGGCCCCTTGCCCGCCGACGCCATGATCCTCCAGGCTGTCTATCCCGACATCAGACAAGCGGTCCGCAACCGCATCGCCCAACGCCTGTCAGCCGCGCCCGCTTATCTTCTCGAACCCTTGCTCAGCCTACAGCTTCCGCTGCGTTACGGCTTGTGGCCTTCCCGATTCTCGCCGCGCGAGGCGCTCGGGCGTTATCCCGGCCCGGTGCTCGTGATAGGCGGCTTACAGGATTCAGCGTCGACGCCCGCGGACAGCCGCGCCCTGGCAGCGGCAGCGGCGGGCCCGCACAGCCTGTGGCTCGTGCCGGTCGGCGATCATGCGGAAATGGTCAGCCTGAACAGTCCGGCCTATCGCCACCGGATCAGGACATTTCTCGAAAAGACGATGCCTCGTCCCTAGCCGCGAGCGGGTATCAGCAGTCCGCGCTGAACCGCCGGACGCGCGAGCCCCCGCTCAAGCCAGGCCGGCACATTCTTCAACGAGTCGAAATCGACCAGTTCACGTGCCTCGTAGAAGGTGATCAGGTTGCGCACCCAGCCCAGCGTAGAGATATCGGCGATGCCGTAGTCCGCACCCATGATCCAGTCGCGGCCTTCGAGCCGGCGATCGAGCACGCCGAGCAACCGCTTCGATTCGTCAACATAGCGCTGGAGCGGGCGCTTATCTTCGATCGCCTTGCCGGCGAACTTGTTGAAGAAGCCGATCTGCCCGAACATCGGTCCGATCCCTGCATTCTGGAAGAACACCCACTGGATCGCCTCATAGCGCGATGCGGGATCGGCGGGAACGAACTGCCCGGTCTTGTCCGACAGATATATCAGGATTGCGCCCGATTCGGACAGCGCGATTGGCTTGCCGCCGGGGCCGTCGGGATCGATGATCGCAGGTATCTTCCCATTCGGATTGAGTGAGAGGAACTCGGGTGTATGGCTTTGATTATCGGTGATATCTACCAGATGCGCTTCATAAGGCAGCCCGGTCTCCTCCAGCATGATCGAGGCCTTCACCCCATTCGGCGTGTTAAGCGAATAGAGCTGAATCCGGTCGGGATGCGCGGCGGGCCAGCGCTTCGTGATCGGGAATGCGGACAGGTCGGCCATGCTGTGCTCCATCTCGTTACGGTCGCATGGAATTGGGGATCGATATCCATTCCGGCAATAGCAGCCCATTAGTTGGGCAGGCTCTTGCCCTCCTCGGGCGCTACGAGCAGATCGACCACCGGCTCGCTGGCACGCGTCTCGATCGCGGCGGCTTCCTCGATCTCCTTGCCGCCGGTTTCGATGTTCAGGTCGCGGAATTTCCGCCCTGTGACCAGCACCCGCCCCTCGAAGCTCGCGACGAATTTGTTGTAATTCTCGACCGCGCTGTTGAGCCCGCCGCCGACGCGCTTGAGATGCGTCGCCGCGACCGAGAGACGCTCGAACATCTCCTTGCCAAGCTGGCCGATCTGGCGCGCCTCCTCCGCCATCTTCTCCTGCCGCCAGACGCTCGCCACGGTGCGGGCGAGCGCAACGAGGTTGATCGGACTCGCGATCAGCACGCGGCGCTCATGCGCCCAGTCCCACAACTCGGGGTCCTGCTCCATCGCGGCCGACAGGAAATGTTCGCCGGGAATATACATCACGACATAATCGGCGGCCTCGCCGAAGCGGTCCCAATAGCTTTTCTGGCCAAGCTGGGTGGCGTGAACGCGCAACGCCGCCGCATGCGCCTTGAGGAAGCCGAGCCGCGCGGCTTCATCAACCTCTTCGGTCGCGTCCATATAGGCGTTGAACGAGCATTTCGCGTCGATGATCAGCTTGCGGCCACCGGGCAGGCGCACGATCACGTCGGGACGGAGCCTGCCGTCCTCGGTATCCACCGATACTTCCGTCGCGAAGTCGGCATAGGGCGAGAGCCCCGCCAGTTCGAGGACATTGCGCAAGGATTGCTCGCCCCAGCGGCCCCGCGCCTTCGGGCTGGCGCGCAGGGCGTTGACGAGCTTGGCAGCCTCGTCGCGGACCTGCCCCTGCCCCACCCGCACCTGATCGACGGCTTCGCGCAGGCCGGCATAGCTGTCGACACGCTCCTTCTCGACGCGCTGAAGGCCTTCCTCATAGCGCTTGAGCGTAGACTCGACCGGGTTGAGCAGCGCCTTCAACTGCGCCTCGCTCTTCTCGCCCGCCTGGTGGAAGCGCTGGTCGGCGCGTTCGAGGAACTGGCGCTGCGCCTGATCAAGCAGCTTGCCGCCCACCTCGGCGAATTGGGCGGAAAGCTGTTCCTTGGCGTCCTGCAATTGCTTCAGCTGCGCCTCGAACGCCTCGTTGCGGGCCTGCCGCTCGCCGAGCAGCCCGGACTTCTCGATCTCGGCGCGGTTCAGGGCGTCGCGGGTCGCCTCGAGCGCCTTGCGCAAATCGGCCACCTCGCCAGCGCCAGCCGCCTGCATCCGGCCCCGGGCAAGCCAGCCCAGGATGAGCCCGAGCAACAGGCAAAATGGCAGGGCAATCGCAACGAGCGGTGACATCGAACAGGCTTTCCTAGGAACAGAAGGCGAACTGTGGCGGGCATGGGTTAAGTTTGCAAGCCCAACTCCGCGCTTCCCATCGCAGCGGTAAAGGCTAATATCGCCACGGGGTTCGTGAACGGGGGAAATAGGGGATGCCGGACAGCGTCGAGCGTGCGTCGATCGCGACGCGCCTGCGGGGGCTCGGCCCTCCGGTGCGCAAGACAATCAAGCAGATCGGCCCGACCCGGCTTGTCGTCACGGCGGTTTTCCTCGCCCTCGGCCTGCTCTTCGCCAAATATAGCTGGAACATCATGCTCGCCCGCGATGCCGAGCGGGCACTCTATGATGTCCGTGCGCTGCTGGCTGCAACGCTTGCCGAAACCGACCAGCGTATCGTGATGGTGACGTTCAACGAGGAGACGCTGCGGCTGACCGGCCGGCGATCGCCGCTCGATCGCGCGATGCTCGCCAGCGCGCTTATCCAGCTCGACAAGATGAAGCCCAAAGCGATCGGCATCGATATTCTGGTCGACCAGCCGACGCCCGAGGACCAGCAGCTGATCGATGCCTTCCGGACGATGCGGACCCCGACCTATCTGGGGCTGGCGACCAACGCGACGAACAAGGCGTTCATGACGCTCGATCAGGAAAATTTCCTGCGTGATTTCCAGAAGCAGACCGCCCCGGGCAACGTCCGTTTCACGAGCATTCGGGTACAGGCCGATCAGGACGACGTCATGCGCAGCTGGCCCGACCAGCCGCGCGTCCTCCCGCCGCTCATGGCCAACTCCCTGACCCAGGGCTTTCCCGAATATCGCGACCATCAAGGATCGATCCGCTACCGGCTTCCGGTCAATTTCGACCGGCCCGTCTTTGACAAGCTGCCGGTCGAACTCATCGCCAATCCCGATCTGGTCGAGGCGCTGAAGCCGCAGATCGAAGATCGCTATGTCCTGATCGGCGGCAATATCCCTGACGTCGATCAATTTCAGACCCCCGCCTCGCGCATGAAGGACCCCGTCACCGGCCTGGTAGGAGAGACCACGATCGGCCTCGAAATCCACGCCACCATGCTGGCCCAGATGCTCGACCATTTCATGTTCAAGCAGATTCCGGGATGGGGCCTGTGGCTGATCGCGATTGGCGTCGTCGTGCTGGGCGCGCTCACCGCGATGTCCAACATGAAGATCTGGAAGCTCAGCCTGATCCTGATCGTTCAGGCCGGCGCAGTCGTCGCGGTGCCCTTCATCTGGCAGTTCAACGGGGTCGATACGCAGGGACTGCCGGTATTCGGTTGGGCGATCGGCTGGATCTTCGCCTATTCCGCGGTGGGCACCGCCGCGCGCGGCATCGGCTCCGAGCAGCGCAACTTCGCAGCGTCGGCGTTGGGGAAATATCTGCCGCGCGACATCGCTGCGGACATCATGAAAAATCCCGAGCGGCTCCAGCTTCATGGCGAGAAGCGCGAGATTTTTGCGCTATTCAGCGATCTCGAGGGTTTCACCAAGCTCAGTCACCAGATCGAGCCGGAAATGGTCGCCTTCCTGCTCAACCATTATCTCGACGTGCTGTCGGAAACCGTCCTCGAATATGGCGGCACGATCGACAAGTTCGTCGGCGATGCGGTGGTCGCCTTCTGGGGGGCGCCGATCAGCCGCCCCGACGACGCGGACCGCGCTGTCAAATGCGCCGTCGCGATGTATGAAGCCGGCGAGAAGTTCCGCCGCGAGGCTCCCGAGGGTGTGCCGCCGATCGGCGTGACCCGGATCGGCGTCCATCGCGGCGAGGCTATCGTGGGCAATTTCGGTGGCGAGGGACGCATCCAGTACACCGCGCTCGGCGACTCGATGAACACCGCTGCGCGCCTCGAAGGCGCGAACAAATATCTCAAGACCAAGACGCTGGTCAGCGACACCGTCGTCGAGAAGTCGACTCTCGGCTATTTCCGGCCCATGGGTCGCATCGCGGTGTCGGGCAGATCGACACCGATGATTATCTACGAACCCGTCCCGGATTTTTCTGCAACGGCTGTGCAACAGTTCACAGACACGCTGCGTAGATTCGACGATGGGGACACCACTGCTTTGGCCGAGTTCGAACAAATGGCCGCTAATAATCCTGATGATAAGGCGCTCGCCAATCTGATAAAGCGCCTTCATGAGGTTGGACCGGGAGGTTATAGTGCTCTGGATAAATAAGCGCTCGTCGCAGGCGACAATTGCGGCACTCGCAGGACTGATGCTCGCCGGTACGGCCATGGCCGCACCGCTGGTCGTCCGTTCCGCGGGCCCTTCGGCGAAGTTGTACCCCGCCGGCAAGGCGGTTCCTGACAACACGAAGATCGTCCTGAAGGCCGGCGACACGATCGTCCTGCTGGACGGCAAGGGCACCCGCACGCTCAGCGGCCCCGGCAGCTTCAGCGCGACCGCCACGGCAACCGCGGCTGCTTCGACTGGTTCTACGCTCAACGCGCTCGTCTCGGGCGGCGGTGAGCGCCGCGCCCGCATCGGAGCCGTGCGCAGCGCCAGCGGCGTCGACAAGAACGCCGGCAAGAACCCCAACGTCTGGTATGTCGATATCGGACGTAGCTCGAACATGTGCATCGCCGACGCCTCGACGGTGACGGTGTGGCGTCCGGCCGCCGACAAGGCATCGACCGTTACGGTCAGCGGCCCGAACGGCGCCACTGGCACGATCGACCTTGCCGCCGGCCAGTCAGCCGCGCTGTGGCCGACGAGCCTGCCAGTGGTCGACGGCGGCGCCTATAAGTTGAGCTGGGACGGCGCCAAGGCCCCGACCGCACTCAAGTTCGTGGTGGTGAAGCCCACCACCGCCGGGCTCGAGGACATGGCGCAGTCGTTGATCAAGGCTGGCTGCACCGCGCAGCTCGATCTGCTGATCCAGACGGTGGCGTTGCCCGACGGCAATCCGAAGGGCTGATCGCGGCACAGCAGATGAAAAGGGGCCGGCGGGTATCTCGCCGGCTCTTTTCTTTTGCGCTCCGTACGACAAAATCCCTCTGGAGCCTTCGGCGATATCCCCTATGGAAGCGCGCATGACCGATGCAGCCCCCACCGGCGCCCCGTTGATGCTGTTCGACAGCCTGACCCGGGCGGCGCGCGCCTTCGAACCGATCGATCCCGCGATGGTGCGGCTCTACAGCTGCGGCCCGACCGTCTATAATTTCGCGCATCTCGGCAATCTGCGCGCCTATGTCTTCACCGACACGTTGCGCCGGACGCTCAACTGGAAGGGCTGGCCGGTCAATCATGTCATCAATATCACCGACGTCGGGCATCTGACCTCCGACGCCGATGAAGGTGATGACAAGATGGAGGCCGCCGCGGTCAAGGCAGCCAAGACGATCTGGGAGATCGCAGCCTTCTATACCGATGCGTTCAAAGGCGATCTGGCGGCGCTCAATATCCTGTCGCCGACGCTGTGGAGCGTCGCGACCGATCATATCCAGGACATGATCGCCTTCGCGCGGGAAATCGAAGCCGCCGGGGCGAGCTATGAGCTCGACAACGGCCTCTATTTCGACACGTCGAAGGTTCCCGACTATGGCCGCCTCGCCGGCGCTCGTGGCGATGAGGCCATGGGCCGCATTGCCGAGGTGGAGGGCAAGCGCAACCCGGCGGATTTCGCGCTTTGGCGACGATCTGCTCCGGGTGAGCAGCGGCAAATGGAATGGCTGTCGCCCTGGGGGCCGGGCGCGCCCGGCTGGCATCTCGAATGCTCGGTGATGAGCATGAAATATCTGGGGAGCCAGTTCGACATCCACACCGGTGGCATCGACCATCGCGAAATCCATCACTGTAACGAGATCGCCCAGAACCAGGCGTTCACCGGCACCGGCCAATCGGGCGCGAACTTCTGGATGCATAACAATTTCCTGGTCGCTCGCGGCGGCAAGATGTCGAAATCAAAGGGTGGCTTCGCGACCCTCGCCGGGGTGATCGCCAAGGGCGTGCATCCCTTGGCCTATCGACTGCTGTGCCTGTCGGCGCATTACCGCTCCGAACTCGAATTCTCACCAGAGGCGCTGGCCGCAGCGCTCACCCGGCTCACCCGCCTTGTCCTTGCCGCCGAACAGCTGCGCGACAAGGCCGGTACACCCGAATGGCTGCGGCTCTTTTCCGAAAGCCACGCCAGTAAGGGTGCATCGGTTGCCTATCAGCGCGCGGTTGTCGAATCCGGGCTCGGCGCGAAGGCGCAGGCGCTGCTCGCCGAGTTCGACGAGGCTCTGTCCGGCGATCTGATGGTTCCGCAGGCGCTGCCGCTGCTGGAACAGGCATTGTCGGACAAGGCGATCACCGCCGACGAGAAACTGCGCCTGCTTGCGACGATGGATCTGGCGCTGGGTCTCGATCTTCTCACCGTCCGGCGCATCGACCTGCGCCGCCGTCCATCCGACTCCACGATCACCGAGGACGCGATCGAAGCGGAGCTCGCCGCGCGCCAGGAAGCCCGCGCCGCCAAGGACTTTGCGGCATCCGACCGTATCCGTGACGCCCTTGCTGCACGCGGCGTCGCAGTGATGGATGGGGCCGGCAACATGCGCTGGGACTGGATTCTTGATATTTGAAACAAAAGTGCGGAATCAATCCGCAACAGATTGTAAAAAATCCTGTCCCCCGCTTCCGAAATGACATAGCAATCCCGCATCTTGCGAGGGCGCAGCAGGGGCGCGCCGCGACAGGGGGAGCATATCATGGGCACTAAGGCATCCGATCTCTTCATCCAGTGCCTGGAGGAAGAAGGCTGCGAATATATCTTCGGCGTTCCCGGCGAAGAAAATCTCGACATGCTGGACAGCCTGTCCCGCTCCAAGACGATCAAGCTGATCCTCACCCGCCACGAACAGGGCGCCGGCTTCATGGCCGCGACCTACGGCCGCCACACTGGCAAGACGGGCGTCTGCATGGCGACGCTCGGGCCGGGCGCGACCAATTTCGTCACCGCGGCGGCCTACGCCTATCTCGGCGGCATGCCGATCCTGATGGTGACCGGTCAGAAGCCGATCAAGAAGTCGAAGCAGGGCCGCTTTCAGATTCTGGACGTCGTCGACATGATGCGTCCGATCACGAAGTTCACCCACCAACTCGCCTCGGCGGACAATATCCCCAGCAAGGTTCGCGAAGCCTATCGCCTCGCCGAGGAAGAAAAGCCGGGCGCGACCCATATCGAATTCCCTGAGGATATCGCCGACGAGCATACTGACGAGGTGCCGCTGAAGCCCTCGCTGGCGCGCCGTCCGACGGCGGACACCAAGGCGGTCCGCGCTGCGGTCAAGATGATCGAGGAGGCCAAGTCGCCGATCCTCGTGATCGGCGCCGGCGGCAACCGCAAGCTCACTGGCCGGATGCTGCTCCAGTTCGTCGAGAAGACCGGCATTCCGTTCGTCACCACCCAGCTGGGCAAGGGCGTCGTCGACGAGACCCATCCGAAGTTCCTGGGCTGCGCGGCGCTCTCGGCCGGCGATTTCGTCCATCGCTCGATCGAGCATGCCGACCTCATCGTCAACATCGGCCATGACGTGATCGAAAAGCCGCCCTTCTTCATGAAGACCGGCGGCACCCCCGTGATCCACATCAGCACCAAGACCGCAGAGGTCGATCCGGTCTACTTCCCGCAGGTCGAGGTCATCGGCGATATCGCCAATGCGATCTGGCAGATGAAGGAAGACATCGTTCCTTCGGGCAAGTGGAACTTCGACTTCATGTTCAAGGCCCGCAAGGCCGAAGTCGAGCACACCGCATCGCTCGACGGTGACACCCGCTTCCCAATCTTCCCGCCGCATCTCGTCAAGGAAATCCGCAGCGCGATGCCGTCGGACGGCATCATCTGCCTGGACAACGGCGTCTATAAGATTTGGTTCGCCCGCAACTACAATGCACGCCAGGCGAACACCGTGCTGCTCGACAACGCGCTGGCGACGATGGGCGCGGGCCTGCCGTCGGCGATGGCCTCGGCGATGGTATATCCAGACCGCAAGGTCATGGCGATCTGCGGCGACGGCGGCTTCATGATGAACAGCCAGGAGATGGAGACCGCGGTTCGCCTCGGCCTCAACATCACCGTGCTGATCCTCAACGACAACTCCTACGGCATGATCCGGTGGAAGCAGGCGAACATGGGCTTCAAGGATTGGGGCCTGACCTATGGCAACCCCGATTTCGTCAAATATGCCGAAGCTTATGGCGCCTTCGGCCACCGCGTCGAGAGCGCGGATCACCTGACGAAGCTGCTCAAGCATTGCCTCGACACTCCCGGCGTTCACCTGATCGACTGCCCGGTCGACTATTCGGAAAACGACCAGATCCTGAACAAGGACATCAAGGACCTCAGCAAGAAGGTCTGATCACCCGTCACGCTCACGGAGGCGGGAATCGATGATTTCCGCCTTCGAGACTTTGGCTCGCCGCTGCGGCGGGGATGACGATAAAATGGACGGCAAGCGATGAAGCTCCAGGAAACCTACCCGCTCTATCTCGCCAATGAGGCGCAGCAGCCCAACACCGACCTGAAGGTGACCGACAAGTTCACCGGCGAGGTCGCGACGCTGGTCGCGCTGGCCGATGCCAAGACGATCGACAAGGGCATCGAATGGGCGGTCAAGGCCGCCGAACCGATGGCCAAGATGGCGAGCTATGAGCGGCAGGCGGTCCTGCAGCACTGCGTCGACCGTTTCACGGAGCGCAAGGACGAGCTGGCCTATGCGCTGTGCATCGAGGCGGGCAAACCGATCAACGATTCGCGCGGCGAGGTCGGCCGCCTGATCGACACCTTCCGCATCGCCGCCGAAGAATCGGTGCGCATGACCGGCGAGGTTCAGCCGCTCGATATCTCGCCGCGCGCCAAGGGCTATCAGGGCATGTGGAAGCGGGTGCCGATCGGCCCCTGCTCGTTCATCTCCCCATTCAACTTCCCGCTCAACCTGGCGGCGCACAAGATCGCACCGGCGATCGCGGTCGGCTGCCCCTTCGTCATGAAGCCGGCGAGCCGCACCCCACTGGGCGCAATCATCATGGGTGAAGTGCTCGCCGAGACCAACCTACCCAAGGGCGCCTTCTCGATCCTGCCGGCCGCGCGTGACGGCGCCGACCTGTTCACTACCGACGACCGGCTCAAGCTGCTGTCCTTCACCGGTTCGCCGGATGTGGGCTGGGACCTGAAGGCCCGCGCCGGCAAGAAGAAAGTCGTCCTCGAACTGGGCGGCAACGCCGCCGTGGTGATCGACGCCGACGCCGATCTCGATGACGCGGTCGCGCGCACCGTATTCGGAGCCTTCTACCAGTCGGGCCAGTCGTGCATCGGCGTGCAGCGCATCCTGGTCCATGACGCGGTCTACGATGCGTTCAAGGCCAAGCTGGTCGCGAAGACAAAGACGCTGATCGCCGGTAACCCACATGACGAAAAGACTTTCGTCGGCCCGATGATCGATGTGAAGGAGGCCGCGCGCCTCGACAACTGGATCCAGGAAGCCGTCGGCAAAGGCGCAAAGCTGCTCTGCGGCGGCAAGCGCGATGGCGCGATGCTCGAAGCCACCCTGCTCGAGGATGTCGATCCCGACACCAAGATCAATCGCGAGGAAGCATTCGGCCCTGCCGCCTTCCTGATCCGTTTCAGCGACTGGCACCAGGCGCTGAAGATCGTCAACGATTCCAAATTCGGCCTCCAGGCCGGCATCTTCACCCGCGATATCTTCAAGATTCTCGATGCGTGGGACGACCTCGACGTCGGCGGCGTCGTCGTGAACGATGTGCCCAGCTACCGCGTCGACAATATGCCATATGGCGGGGTCAAAGATTCCGGGCTTGGCCGCGAGGGCGTGAAGTTCGCGATGGAGGACATGACGGAGATTCGCAATCTCGTCATCCGTCGCCGAAGCGTCTGATAAGCTTTTTGAATGATTGCACTTCGCTCACTAAAGGGCGATAGGTGCAGTCATGGTAGCGGCATCGGGGCCAAGGCGTCGCTACTTGTGCGGATCGGCAGTTAGGGAGCGCCGAATTGGGGGGTAGAGTCTCGGGCAGGCTGTCCTTTGTCTGTGGCGTTCTGGGCGCCGCATTCCTGGGCTGCGCCCTCTTCTTCTTCGCTTTGACCAGCGGCGCCGAACGTGCCGTCGCGTCGTCGGCTTCCGCTACATCTTCCTATACTCATGTCGGGGTGGCCTCCTGCGCGGGCTCGACCTGCCATGGCCGCAGCGAGCCGACCGGCAAGGTCGTTCGCCAGGACGAAATTCTGCAATGGCAGAGCGCTTCGAGCCGCACTGGCGCGCACAGCCGTGCCTTCGCCGTGCTTGCCACGCCGCGCGGCCAGGCAATCGCCTCGAAACTCGGCATCGGATCCGCCACCTCGGCAGGCGAATGCCTCGGTTGTCACGCCGATCCGGCCTTCGCCGGCAAGGGACCACGCTGGCATGTCGAGGACGGCGTCGGCTGCGAATCCTGTCATGGCGGCGCGCAGCAATGGCTGAGCAGCCATTATGCGGTAGGCCAGACTCACGCGGCCAATGTCGCCCGGGGTCTCTATCCGCTCGAACAGCCCCGCGCCCGCGCCGAAAAATGCCTCGACTGCCATTTCGGCAGCGACAAGCCCGGCCAGTTCGTGTCGCATCGGATCATGGCCGCCGGTCATCCGCGCGTCGCCTTCGAAGTCGACCTCTTCTCGGCGCTCCAGCAGCATCATGACGAGGATGCCGACTATATTCGCCGCAAGGGCCGCACCAACAATGTCCAGCTCTGGGCAGTCGGCCAGGCCAGCGCGGTGAGCCGCGCGACGACATTGTTCGCCAATCCCCGCCTCGGCACCGACGGCATCTTTCCGGAAATCTACTTCTTCGATTGCCATACCTGCCATCGCCAGATCGTCGATGGCCCCAATGGCAAGGCTAACTGGGTGCCCAATCCGGGTCGGCCGATCCCGTCGGGCATGCCCGCGTTCAATGACGAGAACATGATCATGCTTTCGGCGGCCGCAAGGATCGCGGCGCCGGGCATGGCGGCGAAATTCGATGCGGATTCGAAGGCGTTCCACGCTGCGATGGCGAGAGACCGTGGCGCTGCCGTAGCGGCAGCCCGCAGGCTCGGCGCGTCGGCGGGTGCACTGGCCGATGCCATGGGTCGGGCATCGCTCGGCCGTGGCGAGACCTTCGCGATCATCGACAGCATCTCCAGCAGCGCGATCACTGCCCGCTTCACCGACTATGAAGGGTCGGCGCAGGCGGTGATGGCGATCGACACGCTGCTCAACGCGCTGGTTCGCCAGGGCCATGTCAGCCAGGATCGCGCCCGCAACGCACGCGGCGCGATCGATCGGGCCTATAAGGCGGTCGGCAACAGCAATGCCTATCGCCCAGCAGAATTCCGGGCGGCGCTGGGTCAGGCAGCGGCGTCGATAAGGGCGCTCAAATGATATTCTTCTCGCGTGCTGTAGCCGTACTTACCACGACTGCCTTCCTGCTCGCATCATGCGGCGGTGGCGGCGGTAGCTCGTCGACCCCGACGACTCCGACAACCCCCGCCCAGAATCCGGTCTTCGCGGTGCCCGCGCAGGAATCGTTGACCAGCACCGATGTTCAAAAGATCCTGTCGCAGACAGTCGAAGAAGCCGCCGCACGCAACAAGCCGGCGGTAATCGCCGTGGTCGACCGCGTCGGAAATGTCCTCGCCGTCTTCCAGATGAACGGCGCGCCGCCCACCCTTTCGCTGCGCACCACGCACCGCGCCGTAACCCCGACCGACGCCGAAGGCCTGGTCGTGGCAGGCTCGCCCGCGGCCAATCCGCTTGCGGCAGGCGCGATCGCCAAGGCGATTACCGGCGCTTATCTGTCGTCGTCCGGCAATGCCTTCTCGACCCGCACCGCGAGCTTCATCGTCCAGGAGCATTTTCCCGCCGGTGCCAACCAACTGCCGGGTGGCCCGCTGTTCGGCGTGCAGTTCAGCCAGCTGCCCTGTTCGGACTTCAACCAGCGCTATGCCGCTGCGGGCGGCGCCGGGGCCTTTACCGGACCCAAGCGCTCCCCGCTCGGGCTCGCGGCCGATCCGGGCGGTTTCCCACTTTATAAGAATGGCGTCGTCGTCGGCGGCATCGGCGTGATGGCTGATGGCCTTTATGGCTATGATCCCAATATCGACGACTTCGACAGCGACGATGACGAATTCATCGCCACCGCGGGCACCGTAGGCTTCGACGCGCCCGAGGCAATCCGCGCCAACAACATCCAGGCGGTCGTACAGCTGCGCTACAGCGATGCGACGGTCGCCGGCCTGCGCTCTGCCCCCGCCAGCGCCCGCGCCTTCTCCGCTCTTAACGGCACCGCCGGCTCGCTGGTCTCGATCCCAGGCTATTATGCGCAAGGCACTACGCCGACTGTTCTCGGCGGCAATGCCTATGGCAGCGAAGCTTCCGGCTACCGCGCCGCCACGGCTTCGGAGCGAAGCTCGAACAACACGATCGACAATGTCGACGCTTTCATCCTGACCAACGGATCGGGCGCCAACCGCTATCCGCTACGCGCCGGCACCGACGGCGCGCGCGTCTCGACCCCGCTGACCCAGGCTGAGGTCAAGGGGGTGCTCGAGGAAGCGTTCAAGATCATGAGCCGTACGCGCGCACAGATCCGCAAGCCGCTCGACAGCCCGGCACAGGTCACGATCTCGATCGTCGATACCGACGGCAGCATCCTCGGCGTCGCGCGCTCGCCCGATGCGCCGATTTTTGGCACCGACGTGTCGGTCCAGAAAGCACGAACCGCAGCCTTTTTCTCGGGACCAAATGCGGCAACCGACCTGCAGGGCAATCCGAGCGCCGACGTACAGGGCTTTGTCAGCCGGACCCGGACCTTCTTCAACGATCCCGCCGCGCTGACGGGCAAGAATGCCTTCGCCGCGCGCTCAATCGGCAATATCGCCCGTCCCTTCTTCCCCGACGGAGAAACCGCGCAGGCCAACGGTCCGTTGTCGCGCCCGTTCAACCAGTGGAGCCCCTTTTCAACCGGGCTCCAGACCGCGCTGATCGTGGGCAACATCGCCGAGCATCTCGGCTTCGTCCTTGGCGCATCGGCGACCGATACGCCGCAGCGCTGCACCAACAATCCCGACGTCGCCGGCAAGGCGCAGAACCGTCTCCAGAATGGCATCCAGATCTTCCCCGGCGGCGTGCCGATCTATCGCGGCAGCACGCTGATCGGGGCTGTAGGCGTGTCCGGCGACGGTATCGATCAGGATGACATGATCTCGTTCCTGGGCCTGTTCAACGGCGGCCAGCGCGTGAGCAGCGTCGCTCATGCGCCAACCGCGATCCGCGCCGATCAGCTCGTCGTCAATGTCGGCGCGGGGGTCCGCCTTCGCTACGTCAACTGCCCGTTCGCGCCGTTCCTCGACACCTCCGAACAAGTCGTGTGTGACAGAAAATAATGTCCGCACCGCTATCATCCCTTCTGCTGCACGCCGTCGCGCTGGCCTCCGCCGCCGCGGAAGAGGCACCGGTGACGAAGCCTGCGGCGACGCCGGTCGATGCTCCGGTCGCGAGCGATGTGACCGATGCGCAACTCGTCGCCGCCGCCCCTCCGCAGCCCATGGCGCCCGGGACGGTCGTGCCGCAGCCTGTCGCAGCCGCACCGCCAAGCTGGCTGCCGAATAAGAAGAAAGCTGCAAATCACCGGAAAGCGGTGATGGTACCGTCGATGGTCGCCCCGATATGGGTCGTCCCGGACGAACCGATCGTCGTGGCGACGGCGAGCACCGCAGGACAGGCCGCGGAACAGGCCGAGGCGCCCGTAGCGCCTGCGGCGACACCCGCCGCACCGCTCCCGACACAGGCCGCCGCAGCGCCGGTCGCACCGTCGGCGATCGAGACTGGAAACCCCGCCCTGCTCGCGGTGCCTTCCGCGATCGAACCCGGGGCCACGGTCGCCGATCCGATGATCGATGGCCGCCGTCGTCCCGGTTTTGTCGCCGAGCTTCCTGCGCCGGTCGTCCAGCACAATCCCGGTGCGGTGAACGCGCCGCCGCCCGAGGCGTTTCCGACCGATCAGTTTCCGATCCCCGACCGCTGGCGACTGGTCAAGGCGCTGTGCCCGGACAAGAACTTCACGGGCCTCCAGGCGGTCTGCCACTCAAAGCTGGATCCTTATCACCAGAATCCGCTCAAGGCGGACGTCCCTATTCAAATCGACAAGAAGCCCTTCTTCCTGCCGATCACCGGAGACGACTGGTTCTTCGGCATCAACGCGATCTCGGACTCGGTGCTGGAACCCCGCTCTTTCCCGACGCCGGTTGCGGACCAAACCAGCACCAATCCCGGCGCGATCGGCCAGTTCGGCCGGGACCGCAGCCTCGTCGCGGTGCAGACCTTCATCCTGGGCGCGGGTCTGACCAAGGGTTCGACCGCCTACAAGCCTCCGGATATCGAGTATCGCATCGCAGTCGCCTATCAGGTCAACTATGTGAATGTGCAGGAACGCCGCGTCCTGCACGTCGAATCGTCGCGCCCCACGCACCGCACCGACAGCTTCCTGGGTCTTCAGGAGCTGTTCGTCGATTATCACCTCGGCAACCGTTCCGATCGCTACGACTTCGATTCGATCCGCGTCGGCATCCAGCCTTTCCAGTTCGATTTCCGCGGCTTCCTGTTCCAGGATAATCAGCTCGGCTTCCGCTTCTTCGGCAACCGGGACAACAACCGCTATCAGTTCAACCTCCAGGCCATCTGGCGGCTCGAAAAGGATACCAATAGCGGCCTGAACGACGTCACTCGCAAACCTCGCGACGACTATGTGCTGCATGCGAACCTCTTCGCGCAGGATTTCCCGCTCGCCGGCCTCACGTCGCAGGCATCGGTCACGGTCAATCTGAACCGCGAGAAGGATCGCACGCTCGACCATAACGGTTTCCCGGTGCGCCCCGCGCTGCTGGGCGACCAGCGTCCGCGCGAATATGATGCCTATTATCTCGGCTACAGCCTCGACGGACGCGTCAAACGCTTCAACACGTCGACCAGCTTCTACGCCGTGCTCGGCCAGGACCGGAACAGCTTCTTCACCTCGAAGCCCGCCAAGATTCGTGCCTTCTTCGCCGCGAGCGAACTGAGCTACGATCTCGACTGGATCCGCGTGAAGCTGTCGGGCCTTTATGCGACCGGCGACAGCAATCCGAAGGACAACAAGGAAACCGGCTTCTCGGCGATTTTCGAGAATCCGATCTTCGCAGGCGCCGACACCAGCTACTGGATCCGTCAGGCCGTTCCCTTCGCGGGCGGCGGCATCAACGTCGCGATCGCGCCGCGCAACGGCATACTGAACGACCTGCGCACCTCTAAGGAGGAAGGCCAGTCCAACTTCAACAATCCGGGTACCATGCTGCTCGGCGTCGGCGCCGATTTCGATATCCTGCCGCAATTGCGGCTGTCGACGAACCTCAACCATCTGTGGTTCGAGAACACCGCCACGCTGCGCGAGCTGCGCAACGAGGGCAGCATCCCCAAGTCGATCGGCTGGGACCTGTCGGCGGCGCTGATATGGCGTCCGAGCATGGTGCAGAACGCCGTATTCCGCCTGTCCGGCGCGGCCTTCGATCCGGGTAAGGGCTTTTCGGACCTTTTTGCTAATTCTCGCGGGGACGACCGATATTATTCGGTCCTGTTCAACGCGATCCTGTCTTTCTGAGGACGTAGATGCGGGTTCTGGGTTCACTGATGACGATGCGATGGGCGGTTCGCAGCGCGCTGGCGCTGGCGGGCGCCGTCACCATCATCATGGCCGCCCCTACGCCGGCGCCGGCCGCGGGAGGCGAGAAACCCGTCGCGCGGACCTATCCGAAGTTCGCCGATGCGCCGCGCACACAGGAATGGGTCCAGGCCGACGAGAAGAGCGCCGGCTGCGTCTCCTGTCACACCGCGACCGATCGCAAGACGATGCACCAGACCGAGGCGGTCGTGCTCGGCTGCGTCGATTGCCATGGCGGCGACGCCACGGTCATGGTCGGTTCGCATCTGAAGATGACCGACAAGGCCTATGTCGCGACGCGCGACCGGGCGCATGTCCTGCCCAAATATCCGCAGAGCTGGCACTGGCCGTCCTCGGCCAATCCCAAGCGGAGCTACACGCTGCTCAACAAGGAAGCGCCTGAGTATATCCGCTTCGTGAACCCCTCGGACTATCGCGTCGCGCGCCAGGCGTGTGGCTCATGCCATATCGACATCATCCAGGCGGCCGAACGCTCGCTGATGGCGACGGGCGCCATGCTGTGGGGCGGCGGCGCCTATAATAACGGCATCGTTCCCTACAAGAATTATGTCTTCGGCGAGGCCTATACGTCGACGGGTCAGCCTGCGCAGATCAAGTCGCCGGGAGTCACGCCAGGAACCGTGACCCCCGAGCAGAAGGCACGCGGCGCCCTCCCAGTCATGTATCCGCTGCCGACCTGGCATGTCATCCCGCCTGGCGACGTCTTCCGGGTGTTCGAGCGTGGCGGCCGCAATATCAACAGCACCTTCGCCGAGATCGGCCTGCCCAACTCGCTCGGCGCCATCCAGCGCCTCGAGGAGCCTGGCCGTCCCGACCTGAAACAGTCCAACCGCGGCCCCGCCACGGGCCTGCGCGTCGCCATTCCGGTGCTCAACATCCACAAGACGCGCCTCAACGATCCGTTCATGTGGTTCATGGGCACCAACGATCAGCCCGGCGATTATCGCAACTCGGGCTGCGCCGGGTGCCATGTCGTCTATGCTAACGACCGCGAACCCAAGCACAGCCTGACCTACGCCAAATATGGGCGCGATGGTCAGACCGCGACGGTGGATCCGACGATCAAGGATAAGCTGGAGCCCACGGACGACGGCCATGGCGGTAGTCATGGCAAGTCAGCCGGCGGACATCCCTCGCCCGATCATGACGGACACGGCGTCGACAAGGCGGCCCATGGCGCGGAAGGCGTGCCGCAGCATCCGATCGGGGCGCAGAAGGAAAAGGGTCATCCGATCCAGCACGCCTTCACCAAGGCGATCCCGACCGCGCAGTGCATGAACTGCCACATGCATCAGCCCAACATCTTCCTGAACAGCTATCTCGGCTACACGATGTGGGATTATGAATCCGACGCGCCGCTGATGTGGCCCGAGAAGCAAAAATATCCGACGATCGCAGAGCGGCACGCCGTCCTCGATCGCAATCCCGAAGCGGCCGCCGCGATCGGCAAATGGAGCGACCTCGACTTCCTGCGTAATGTCGCCGACGATGTGAACCCGAAGGCCAAGGACACCCAGTTCGCCGACTATCACGGCCATGGCTGGAACTTCCGTGCGATCTACAAGCGTGACCGCGAGGGCAATCTGCTCGATGCCTCGGGCAACATCATTTCGCCCGACGATCCCGAGAAGTTTCGCAAGAACGGCACCGGCATGTTCGCGGAAGTCGGCGACCAGAAGGGCAAGGCTGTCCACATGATGGATATCCATGCCGAAAAAGGCCTGCAGTGCGCTGACTGCCATTTCTCGCAGGATAGCCACGGCAACGGCCTCATCTATGGCGAGGTCGCCAACGCGGTCGAGATCGGCTGCAAAGATTGCCACGGCACGCCCGACGCCTTCCCGACGCTGCGCACCTCCGGTCCCGCGGCGCCGCCGAACGGCACCGATCTGTCGCTGCTGCGCAATCAGGATGGCAAACGCCGGTTCGAGTGGACCGTCGACGCCGCCGGCGAACGCGTGCTGATCCAACGCTCGATCGTCGATCCCAAGCTCGAGTGGAAGGTCTCGCTGGTCAAGGAATCGGTCGATCGCACCAGCGCCTATTTCAATCCGCTGGCGGCGCGATCGAAGCTGATGGGCAAGATCGGCAAGGAAACCGGCAAATATGCCTGGGGCGCAGGCGTCGCCAAAGACGATCGCGCGCATAGCGACGAGAAGATGGCCTGCTTCACCTGCCATCTTTCCTGGACTACGTCGTGCGGCGGCTGCCATTTGCCGATCGAGGCGAACTGGAAGACCACGTCGCACAAATATGACGGGGCCGAGACCCGCAACTTCGCGTCCTACAACCCGCAGGTCGCGCGCGACGAGATGTATCAGCTCGGCATCCACCAGACGACCAAGGGCAATATCATCGCCCCGATCCGGTCGACCTCGGCGCTCGTCCTGTCCTCGACCAACCTCAACCGCGAGCGGATCTACATCCAGCAGCCGCCGATCTCATCGGCCGGCTTCTCCAGCCAGGCCTTCGCGCCGCATTTCCCCCACACGGTCCGCAAGACCGAGACGAAGAAGTGCACCGATTGCCACTTGTCGGACGAGGACGACAACAACGCCATCATGGCGCAGCTCAACCTGCTGGGCACCAACTTCGTCAACTTCGTCGGCATGAACGCCTGGACCGGCCTGGAAAAGGGCATCGAGGCGATCCGCGTCACCGAATGGGATGAGCCGCAGGCAGTGATCGGCTCCTACCTCCAGAAGTACGCCTACCCCGATTATTTCAAGGCGCATCTGGAGCATGGCCGGGAACTGATCGAATGGGTCCGCGGCAAGCGCTTCGACAAGAAGCTCTCCGGCGAGCCGCATTCGGTCGAGGAATTCGCGAACACGCACCACCCGACCGGTGGCGCCGCCCGCTGCCTCCAGCTTCGGGGCGAATATATGTATGTCGCCGAGGGCAAGGGCGGCTTCCAGATCTATGACGTCGCGTCGATCGCCAACAAGGGCACGTCGCAACGCATCATCACCGCGCCCTTCTCGCCGCTTGGCCATGACGCCAATGTCCAGAGCAGGAACGCGACCTGCGTGGCGATCCCGACCAACCAGTCGATCTCGACCGAGCGCAACGACCACATCGTCAAATATTATCCGGAGAACGAAGAGCAGAAGATGGGCGAGATCTATCGCTACGCCTTCGTGACGGACTCGGTTGAGGGCCTGATCGTCGTGAATGTCGAGACATTCTACGACGGCGAACCACGCAACAACTTCCTCAAGCGCACGGTGACCTGGAACGAGAATAACATCCTCGCCGGCGCACGCCACATCACGCTGGGCGGCAATTATGCCTACATCGCCGCCGATGCCGGTCTTGTCGTCGTGGACATCAGCGATCCCAAGCAGCCGCGCCTCACGGCGACGGTGCCGCTGCGCGACGCCCGCGCTTCGGCGCTCCAGTTCCGCTATCTGTGGGTCACGACGGCAGAAGGGCTCCAGCTCATCGATGTCACCCGGCTCGACAAGCCGGTGCTGGTGCCCGAGGCCACGCTGCCGATCGCCGATGCGCGACGCGTCTATCTCGCCCGCACCTATGCCTATGTCGCGGCGAAGCAGGACGGGCTGGTGATCGTCAACATCACCCGCCCGCTGAAGCCGGTGCTCTATCGCCGCGAAACCTTCGACGGCAGGATGAACGATGCCGAGGACGTGATTGTCGGTACCACCAACGCATCGCTATTCGCCTATGTCGCCGACGGCCGTAACGGTCTGAAAGTCGTCCAGCTTACCTCGCCCGACAGCCAGCCCAATTTCTACGGCTTCTCGCCCGCGCCGATGCCCGAGCTGATCGCCTGGGCAAAGACCCCCTCGCCCGCGCTGGCGCTGTCGAAGGGCCTCGATCGCGACCGCGGCGTTGACGAGAGCGGCAATCAGATCGCGGTCTTCGGCCGTATCGGCTCGCGCCCATTCAAGCGTAGCGAGATGGAGAGGCTGTTCCTCAACTCGAAAGGTCAGGTCTGGAAGGTCAACGACCGCCCGACCTTCACGGACTGGGTGCCGGCGAGGAAGTAGGCCGGATCGGGCGCCGGATTAGTCCAGCGGCTTCTCCAGCACCACCATCGTCAGCGGCGGATCGAGCTCGATCGGAAAAGCGCGGCGTTCGCCGGTCGGGCGATAGCCGCGCCGCTGATAATAAGCGATGAGTTCGGCACGCTGGTCGATGACGGTCATCTCCATCGAATGCGCCTCAAAGGCCGCGACCGCGATGTGTTCGGCCGCCTGAATAAGCCTTCTGCCCAAGCCGCCCGCCTGCATCAGCGGATCAACCGTCAGCAGCCCGAGATAGGCCGTGCCATGGCCCCGATCGCTGACCTGCACGCAGCCGATGATGCGGCCGCCATCAATCGCGGCCAGCAGCCGTTCATTGTCGTCGTCGATCGTGGCCGCGAGGATATCGTGGCTGGTGCGCTCACCCTCGCGAATGATGTCGGCCTCATGTGTCCAGCCAGACCTGGCCTCGTCGCCACGATAGGCCCGCTCGATGAGCGCGTGGAGCTCGGTCAGATCACCGTGCGTTACGCGGCGGATCGTAATATCCTCAGTCATTCGTCACGCCCTCGGATGCGCGTTGCGGTAGACGTCCATCAGATGCGCCGCATCGACGCCGGTGTAGACCTGGGTCGACGACAGGCTGGCATGGCCGAGCAGTTCCTGAAGCGAGCGCAGATCAGCGCCCCGCCCGAGCAAATGCGTCGCGAAACTGTGGCGCAGCGCATGCGGCGTGGTACGCTCACCAAGGCCAAGCCGTACCCGCGCGGCCTGCACGGCCCGACGGATCAGTTCGGGAGCCAGCGGGCCGCCCCGCGCACCCCGAAATAATATCTCGCCCGGCGACGCGCCATAAGGCGACAGCGCGACATAGCGGTCGATCGCCTCCCTGACCGGGCCGAGCATGGGCACCATACGGGTCTTGGCACGCTTGCCCGTGACGATCAGCGTGTCGCCCAGCGGCAATATGTCGCCGGTCAGCGCCATCGCCTCGCCGATCCGCAGGCCCGCGCCATAGAGCAGCAGCAACACCGCCTCGTCCCGCGCGGCGATCCATGGCTCGCTGGCGGATTCGGCGGCATCCTCGGCAATCGCGCTGATATCGTCGGGAGCGATCGGGCGTGGCACGCCCTTCTTGATACGCGGTCCCTTGACCTTGACCGGCTTGGCCGCGCCCTCATGTTCGGCGACATAGTCGAGGAAGGTGCGCACCGCCGAAAGCTCGCGCGCCGCCGACACATTGGTCAGTCCTTCGCCACGCCGCTCGGCGAGATAGCCGCGCAGATCGCCGCGATCGAGCTTCGACAGCAGCCGGCCATCGACCAGTTCGCCGCGATGCCGCCCGACGAAGGCGATCAGCCGATGCGCGGTGGCGAGATAAGCGCGGATAGTATGTTCGGAACGCCGCCGGTCGCGACGCAGATGACCGGCCCAATCGACCGCGAGGGTCCGGGCCGGATGATCATCCAAGTTCAGGGCAGTAACCACCGCCCTATCATGCGCGAAAGCATCGCGCCGAGGAACCCCAGCAATTCGGAGCCGGCGCGGGTCTCGAAACCCTGCGGCCGGCGCTGGCCCAGAGCGATGACGCCCCCCGGTAGCGGCGGTTCGGAGGGCAGCCGCACCAGTGCTTCGGCCCGGATCAGTTCCGACGCCGGACCGAACAGCGGATGGCCGCGTTCGACGCCACGCATCACCACGCCCTCAATATCGAGGATCGAGCGTTCGATGATCCGGCGCTCGACAAACTGCATACCCGAGGCATCGGCGCGCAAGCCCTGATCGCCCACGAACAGCGCGACCGACACGGCGTCGAGGCCGAGCAGATCGGGCCAGACCTGGGTGACGATATGGATGAGATGGTCGAGGCCGTCGGCCTCGGTCGCGGCCAGCACCGCGGCATGGATCGACGATACCGCACCGCTATGTCCGCGCGCGAAAGCGATCAGGTCCTGATTGGCTTCCTCGACTTCGGCCATCCGCCGCTTGAGCGTGGCCACCGCGCCGCCTTCGAAATCGATGACACTTCCCATGCCGCACAGTGTACGCCGCAATGGTTAACACACAATGGCGTAACGGTGTCCGCGATTGATATAGCGAGAAAATTCGGCTCGATGCCCGGCGCGGCGCAGACTTGGGGGTTGCCGCCCAGAACAGGGCGGCCGCCGCGATCAGAGGATGCTTTGCCCGGTCTTGGCCCAATCGGCCATGAAACCTTGTATGCCCTTCTCGGTGAGCGGATGATTGAACAGCGAGCGGATTACCGACGCCGGGGCGGTCATCACATCGGCGCCGATCTTGGCCGACTCGAGGACGTGGACCGGGTGGCGCACGCTGGCGACCAGGATTTCAGTGCCGAAGTCGTAATTATCATAGATCTGCCGGATGTCGGCGATCAGCCCCATCCCGTCGAAGCCGATATCGTCGTGCCGGCCGACGAACGGCGAAATGAAGGTCGCCCCCGCCTTGCCCGCGAGCAGGGCCTGGTTAGCCGAAAAGCACAGGGTGACGTTAACCATCGTGCCGTCGTCGCTGAGCGCCTTGCAGGTCTTGAGGCCGTCGATCGTCAGCGGCACCTTGATGCAGACATTGTCCGCGATCTTCCGAAGGATCTCGGCTTCCTTCATCATCGTTTCATGGTCCAGCGCGACCACCTCGGCCGAAACCGGACCATCCACCAGCCCGCAGATTTCGGCGATCACCTCGACGAATTTGCGTCCCGACTTCGCGATCAGCGATGGATTGGTGGTAACGCCATCGACCAGTCCGGTCGCGGCCATATCGGCGATTTCGGCGGTGTCGGCGGTGTCGACGAAGAATTTCATGAAGGCGTCCCTCAGATACGCAATTATCTGGCCCCGCCTATAACGAGGGCCGTCGCATCCGCCTAGGCACTGATGCGACGCGGACGAACAAAAGCCGCAGCCACGGCCATTGCGGCCCCCGGCCCCGCCCCCTAATCACATCGCATGGCCCGCGCCCATGTGCTCCTCCTCAACCCCGCCCTCGGGCCGCTTGATTATCGTGCCGACCGCGAGCATGCGATCGAGCCGGGCAGCATCGTCCTCGCTCCACTTGGCCCCCGCCAGATGGTTGGCGTGGTGTGGGAAGAGGAAACGCTGCCGTCCGCCGATCAGGTCGGCGACAACCGGCTGCGCCCGCTGCTCGAAGTCTATGACGTTCCGCCGATCGCGGCGCCGCTGCGCCGGCTGATCGAATGGACTTCGGACTATTATCTCGCGCCGCCCGCCGCAGTGTTGCGGATGACTCTGCCATCCTCCAGCGCGCTGGATGGCGCGCGCACGATCACCGAATATCGCGCGACCGGCGAGCGGCCTGGCCGCATGACTCCACAGCGCGAGCAGGCGCTCGACCGGATCGGCCAGCGCCAGGGGCTGATCCGCGAACTGGCGACGATTGCCGACGTTTCGGACGCGGTGATCCGCGGACTCGTCAAATCAGGTGCGATCGAGGCGGTGACGGTGTCGATCGACACCCCCTGGCCATCACCCGATCCGGATCATGCGGCCCCCGAGTTGTCCGACGAGCAGAAGCTTGCGGGCGGGGTGCTGGCCGATGCGGTGCGCGAGCAGGCCTTCCATCCCTTCCTGCTCGACGGCGTGACCGGATCGGGCAAGACCGAAGTCTATTTCGAGGCGATCGCCGAGGCATTGCGGATGGATCGCCAGACGCTGGTGCTGCTCCCGGAGATCGCGCTGACCGAGCCCTTCCTCAAACGTTTCGAGGCGCGTTTCGGCCATCTTCCCGTGGTCTGGCACAGCGAGCTGCGCCAGTCGCAGCGGCGGCGCGCATGGCGCGGCATCGCCCATGGCGAGGCGCGGGTGGTCGTGGGCGCGCGATCGGCGCTGTTCCTGCCGTATCGCAATCTCGGCCTGATCATCGTCGACGAAGCGCATGAGACGAGTTTCAAACAGGAGGACGGCGTCCTCTATCATGCCCGCGACGTCGCGGTGATGCGGGCGAAGCTCGAGGAGATACCGATCGCCCTCGCGACCGCCACTCCGGCGATCGAGACGCGCCAGCAGGCGGCGATCGGGCGCTATACCGAACTGAAGCTGACCGCGCGTCACGGTGGCGCGGAAATGCCTGCGATCGAGGCGATCGACCTGCTCGCCGATCCGCCGCCGCGCGGGCGCTGGATCGCGCCCGATCTGGTCAAGGCGATCGAGGACCGGCTGGAAAAGAAGGAGCAGAGCCTGCTCTTCCTCAACCGGCGCGGCTATGCGCCGCTGACTCTGTGCCGCACCTGCGGCCACCGTTTCCAATGTCCCAATTGCACCGCATGGATGGTGGAACACCGCCTGCTGAGCCGGTTGCAATGCCATCATTGCGGCCACAGCATGCCCCCGCCCGCCACTTGTCCCGAATGCAAGGACGAGGACAGCCTGGTGGCCTGCGGCCCCGGCGTCGAGCGGATCGCCGACGAGGTCACGGCGCTGTTTCCCGATGCGCGGATCGCCATCGCGACGTCGGACACCCTGTCCACGCCCGCGCGCGCCGCCGAGTTCGTCGAGCGGATGGAGGCAGGCGATATCGACGTCGTCGTCGGCACCCAGCTCGTCACCAAGGGCTACCATTTTCCCGAGCTTACCCTGGTCGGGGTGATCGATGCAGATCTCGGCCTCGCAGGCGGCGACCTGCGCGCCGCCGAGCGCAGCTTCCAGCAGATCGCCCAGGTCGCCGGACGCGCCGGGCGGGGGGCGAAGCCGGGCCATGTCTATATCCAGACCCATGCTCCCAAGGCGCCGGTGATTCAGGCGCTGCTCTCGGGCGATGCGCAGAGCTTCTACGCCGCCGAGACCGAGGCCCGTAAGTTGGCCGACGCGCCGCCCTTCGGCCGCTACGCCGCCATCATCATCTCGTCGGAAAAGCTGGAGGAGGCCGTCTCGACCGCGCGGATGATCGGCCGCACTTCGCCTGCGATCGACGGGATGCAGGTATATGGTCCCGCACCTGCCCCGCTGGCGATGCTGCGCGGCCGGCATAGGCAAAGACTGCTGGTCCATGCGCGGCGCTCGCTCGACGTCCAGCAGGTGATCCGCGGCTGGCTCGGCCCGCTCGAATGGCCGCGCGGCGTCCGCGTCGCGGTCGATGTCGACCCCTACAGCTTCCTGTGAACGTGGCTCCGGCACGTCGCTCAGCCGGTAAAATCTGGGGATAAGTAGCAGCTATCGACAATAGCGGCCCCGGCCCTCGTTGGGGTGACGCCCGGTTGGCAGGAAGGCGCTTGAAGTTAACCTGTCCAAGTGCTGAAACCCGATCATGACGGCTCAGCGCATTCGATCGATTCTGTCTATGGCGGCCATGCTGCTGCTGACTCTCCTGATCACAGAACCCGCGCTGGCCTCGACCGCCGGGCCGGCCCAGACCGCCGCGCTCGACCGCGCGATGGGGACGATCTCGGGCGATGGCCGCCCGCTCTCGCTGTCGTTGCAGATTCTGGTGATGATGAGCCTGTTGACGGTGCTGCCGTCATTGGTGCTGATGATGACCAGTTTCACCCGGATCATCATCGTATTGTCGCTGCTGCGCCAAGCGCTCGGCCTGCAACAGACGCCACCCAACCAGGTGCTGGTCGGCCTCGCGCTGTTCCTGTCGCTGTTCGTGATGAAGCCGTCGATCGACCAGATCAACGCCAACGCCTTCAAACCCTATGGCGCCGGACAGATCACGATCGAAGAGGCGGTGACGCGCAGCGGCACCGTGCTCCACCGCTTCATGGTCCTCCAGACGCGCCAGACCGATCTCAAGCTGTTCGCCGATCTCGCCAAGGCCCCCCGCTTCGCCCGTGCGTCGGATATTCCCTTTTCCATCCTCCTGCCGGCCTTCGTGACCAGCGAACTCAAGACCGCATTTCAGATCGGTTTCCTGATCTTCCTGCCCTTCCTCGTCATCGATCTCGTCGTCGCATCGACGCTGATGTCGCTTGGCATGATGATGTTGTCGCCTGCCATTATATCGATGCCTTTCAAGCTCTTACTGTTCGTTCTTGTAGACGGATGGGCACTGACCATGGGCTCTCTCGCGGGCAGTTTCGCGACATGACGGGGCGCTGAACCGTGGAAAGCGCCGGATCGCCCGACTATTTCATCGGCGTCGCCCAGCAGGCGATGTGGATTCTCGCGCTCGCCTCTGCGCCGATCCTGATACCGGCGCTGATCGCCGGCATCATCCTCGGCATGATCCAGGCGGCGACTTCGATCAACGAACAGACGTTGAGCTTCGTCCCAAAGCTGATCGTCGTCGGCATCGCACTGGCGCTGTTCGGCAGCGCGATCATGATGCTGCTCGCCGATTTCACCCGCGACATCTTCGCGCGCATTCCGGACATGCTCCGATGATGCGCGCCCGATGATCCCGCAGGGCCTGGCCGGGCTGGAAACCCAGCTCTGGCTCTGGATGATCGCGATGATCCGGCCCGGTGCCGCCTTCATCGCCGCCCCCGTCTTCGGCGCGCCGCAGGTGCCGCTCCAGCTTCGCGCGGTCATCGCGCTGGCGATCGGCATCCCGGCGCTGGCCAACACGCCCTTCGTGATGCCCGTCGACGGGGTCGTCTCGGTGACGGGCTTCCTGCTCGTGACCGGCGAGGTGCTGGCGGGACTTGCCATCGGCTTCGCGGTACAGATCGGTTTTTCCGCCGCGCTCGTCGCGGGCGAGGTGATCGGCAACGCCATGGGGCTGGGCTTCGCCGGCATGATGGATCCCGCGACGGGCTCCCCTTCCCCCGCGATCAGCCAATATCTGTCGCTGATGGCGATCTTCCTCTTCCTGGCGACCGGCGGCCATCTTCAGCTCGCCGCGATCATCGTCGAAAGCTATCGCGCGCTGCCGCCGGGCGAGGCCTGGATGGGCGCCAAAAGTATTCAGGGGCTCGTCCTGTTCGGGGGCGACCTGTTCGCGGCGGGGCTCGCCATTGCCCTTCCGGTGGGCTTCGCCGTCATTCTCGTCCAGCTCGTCATGGCGATGCTGGCGCGGTCGGCGCCGCAGATGAACATCTTTTCGGTCGGCCTGCCCGCTACATTGATGGCCGGGCTCGTGCTATTGGCGATCGCGGCGCCCGTGATGGGCGACGGCGTAACCGCGGCGCTTCAACGCGGCCTCGCCGAAGCGCGCCAGATAGCATTGGGACGCTGAAATGGCCGAAGGTCCGGAGGACGACGAAAAGACCGAAGCCCCGACGGCCAAGCGTCGGCAGGACGCGGTCGAAAAAGGCGATGTCCTTCAATCGAAGGAGCTCGGCACCGCACTGGTGATGATCGTCGGTGCGGGGTGGATCGCCATCGCTGGGCCATGGGCTATCGCGACGCTCAAGCGGATGCTGTCCAACGCCTTGTCCTTCGACAGCAGCGCCATCGAACGCTTCGACCCCGCTTCGGCGATCCTGACGACGTTGATGACGGTCGCGCTGCCGATCGCCCTGCTCTTCCTGCTGACCTTCGCCGCATCGATCGCGGCCCCCGCAATGCTCGGATCGCTCGGCTTCCGCTGGTCGGCGATCGCCTTCAAGGGCAACAAGCTCAACCCGCTGGCGGGGCTCAAACGCATCTTCGGGATGCAGGGGCTGATCGAACTCGGCAAGTCGTTGCTGAAGATCGTCGCGCTCGGCGCGGTCGGCTACTGGCTGCTGATGGACCAGATCGCCTCGATCGTGACGCTGGGCCAGCAAGACCTGAAGACAGCGCTCGACAGCCTCGGCGCATCGTTCATCTTCGCGGTGCTGGTGATGACGCTGGCGCTGGCGCTGGTCGCGGGCGCCGACGTCCCGGCGCAGATTTTCCAGCGCGGCAAACGGCTGCGCATGTCGAAACAGGAAATCAAGGACGAGAGCAAGCAGACCGAAGGTTCGCCCGAGCTCAAGGCCGCAATCCGGCAGAAGCAGATGCAGGTCGCCAGAGGCTCTGCGCGCAAGGCCGTGCTCGAATCGACTGTCGTGCTGACCAACCCGACCCACTTCGCGGTCGCCCTGCGCTACAAGCCCGGATATGACGTTGCGCCGATCGTCCTCGCCCGCGGCCGGGGCGCGACCGCCCAGGCGATCCGCGAACTTGCGACCGAAAATGCGGTGCCCATGCTGCAATATCCGCAGCTCACCCGCGCCATTTACTATACGAGCCAATCGGGTCAGCTGATCCGCGACGACCTGTTCATCGCGGTGGCCGCGATCCTCGCCTTCGTCTTCAATCTCGACCGCGCCATGGCCGAAGGAATAGTCCAGCCCGACGTCGACGTCCCCGCCGGCGCGCGGTTCGACGAAGATGGCAAAACGGTGCGTTAAGCCTCGCCGGCGCGCCGGGAACCGAGAGCAAGAAACATCCTTAGCGCGCGTTAGGGAATTAAAAGGACTTAGCGGGCTAAACACCGCCTTCGATGCGCCGTTACCGGCAGCAATGAGGTGGTGATAATGGTTACGTCGATTGGTTCTTCGATTCTCACGGCGCTGGGCGCGTCGAGCATCGATACGGCGTCGCTCGTCGATCAGCTCGCGACCGCGACGATCGCCAGCAAGAAGGACTCGCTGACCACCCGTCAGACCAGCAACACCAGCAAGATTTCCGACCTCGCCACGGCGGTCAGCTCGATCAGCGGCTTCTCCTCGGCATTGTCGAGCCTGATATCGGGCGGCACGCTCTATACCCAGCCCACCACATCGAACAGTTCGATCGTCAATGTCAGCGCACTCGCCGGCGCACGGCTCAAGGGCCTGTCGGCGACAATCCAGGTCGGCCAGCTCGCCACTGCCCAGACGCTGACGGCAGCCCCGCTCGCCTCGGCAGCCACCGCGGTTGGCGAAGGCACAATGACGTTGACCGTGGGCAGCCAGACCAAGACGATCACGATCGACGCGTCGAATAATTCGCTGGCGGGCCTCGCCAAGGCCATCAAGGATTCAGGACTCGGCGTCACCGCCAGCACCGTGACCGACTCGACCGGCACCCGGCTGGTGATCAAGGGCTCGACCGGGACGGCCAATGCTTTTTCGCTGACCCAGGCAACCGGTGATCCGGCGGGGCTCGGCCGCTTTGCGTTCGATCCGACTACCTATGATCCCGACAATATCACGGGGATGACCCGGCAGCAGGAAGCCCAGAATGCCGAACTGATCGTCGACGGCGTCGCGGTCAGCAAGGCGACCAACAGCTTCAGCGACGTGATCGAGGGCGTGAAGATCGACCTTGTCTCGGCCTCGCCCGGCACGACCATATCGATCGGATCGAGCCAGCCCGTCGACGCGATCAAGACCGCCGTGAGCGATTTCGTGGCAGCGTTTAACGAGATGAAGTCGACACTCGCGACGATGACCGGCACCGAAGGCTCGTTGCGGAGCGACTCCGGTATCCGCTCGCTTGTCCAGCGGCTCGGCGCGCTTACCTCGACCAAATTGACCTTTGCCACCGACGGCAGCCCGACGACGCTCGCCGAAATCGGCGTATCGACCAACCGTGACGGTACGCTGAGCCTCGACGCCGCCAAGCTGTCATCCGTGATGATATCCAACCCGGACGCGGTCGAAGCGATGTTCAACCCGGGCCAGCGCAGCAGCAATGCGCTGATCCAGATCACCAGCCAGGTCGGCAAGGTGAAGGGCGGGATCTACACTGTCACCAACGCCGTTCCCGGCAATGGAACGGTGGGCGCTTCGGCGACCCTCGACGGCGGCTATACGCTCCCGGTGGGCGCGACGGGCGTCTCCGCTTCCTACCTGTCCGCAGCCTCCGGCCTGTCCTTCGACGTGCTCGGGCCCGTCACCAGCGCGACGATCACCATCGATCTTGGTCTTCAGGGCGCGCTGGATGCGATCAAGAACGAACTGACGGCGAGCGCCGGCCCCCTCACCTCTTCGCAGAAGAAGCTTGAGGTCGAGAAGGAAGCCATCTCCAAGGAGCAGGAGAAGCTCACCGCGAAGGACACCGCCTATCGCGCGCAGCTCTCCCTACAGTTCACCCGGATGCAGGGCGCCCTGCTCGCCTATAGTTCGACGCAGAGCTACCTGACCCAGCAGGTCAAGCTGTGGACGAACGAAGGCAGTTAATTTCACCCCCGCAGACAAGAGGGAAAGTCATGTTCCAGAGCAACGGCTACGGCGCCATGGGCGGCGCCAAGATGCGCTATCAGACGGTCGACGTCGCCAGCCAGGTCGAGGGCGCTTCGCCGCATCGGCTGGTCGGCATCCTGTTCGAGGAGCTGATGAAGGCCACCGAAATCATGCTGGCCGCGATGCGCGCCGGCAATCGCGCCAAGATGATCGACAAGCAGGCCCGTGCCGCGAACATCCTGCTCGCGCTCGAAACCAGCCTCGATTTCCGCAATGGCGGCGAGATCGCCCTCAACCTGGCCCGGGTCTACCGCGAATCGCGCCGGCTGGTGCAGCTGGGCGGCCGCACCAATGATCCGGCGCAGGTCGAAACCGCGCGCGGCTATCTCAGCGAGATCGTCGACGCCTGGGAGCAGATCGGCTGATTTTAAGACAGTCTTAACGCTGCCCGACGCATCATCGCCCGACAGGAGGCCTTCCATGGCGTTGAAGCACAAGACCGAGATCGAAGCCGTCGCGTTCAGGGAACGGCGCACCAAGGGCCGCCTCGTCGCGTTCAACGCGGATATCGTCGCCGAGCATGTCCCCTCGCCTGCCCATGCGCTTCAGCAGATGCTGGCAGAGCGTACCTCCGACGGCTTTATCGCCGGCCCGACAGAGCGCCGCCGCGCGCTGGTCCGTTTTCTGGGCACCGCGCTTCTGCTGTGGGGCGGCAGCGCCGCCGCCCTCGCCACGATGATGGCGTTCGCGCGCTAGAGTTTGTTTCACTTACGTGGAAGCGGTACCGGCCCGCTCCCCCACCCAACCTCCCGATATATTACGCTGGATCGGGAGGTTGGGTGGGGGAGCGGGCCGGTACCGCCGTTTCAGCTTCGCTG
>NZ_LARW01000103.1 GCF_000971055.1 Sphingomonas sp. SRS2 | reverse complement strand
GGCTTACCCAGACAATGCGGTTCCATCTTTGCCCACTGGGCGTCGGTCAGTACGAAGCGTTCCATCCAAAGTGTGAATCACATCTCCCCAAAAATGTGAATCCTAAATCCCCACAACCCCTAGAGTTGATCTGGGCGGCGGTCGCCGCTCAGGTCATTTACCGATCGAATAGGTGAGAGGCGTGATCGCCGTTGGCGGTGCGGAATGGAGCGCGATGATCTGCGTCAGCAGGACGAAGGTCGATTTACCCTCCAGATCATTGTCCGGAATATAGAACCACGACCCACGATAATGCACCTTGGTGGCCGCATCCTCGGGCTCCTTGGCCGAAACCCGGACGCGGAACAGACCGTCGAGCATGGTCTGCCAGTCAAAGGGTGATCCGTCGGCCTGCAGCGTCGGCCGGACCTTGCCAGCGGTGATGTCGGCGGCGGGCACGTCGACACCGGTCGCCAAAAAATGGAGGCCGGCCATCACCGGGCGCGTAGTCAGCGCCAGCGACATATTGTCCGATGGTCGCGCCGCAACCTCGATCCGCACATTTTCGGCATCCGGCAGGATACCGGCCAGCGTCTTGAAACGCATCGCTTCGGGGCTGCGCGCCGCGCCGCGCGTAAAGCGCAGCTCGATGGGTCCCTTGTCACCGGAGCGGACGAGGTCGAGCTTGTTGTCGCGCTGGAGGGAACGCAGCATCCGCACGGCTTCGGCAAAGTCGCGAAACTCGGGCGCGCGCGACGGGGCGGGGCCCGACGCGGTAGGGGCGTTTTTGAGGCCGTTCATTTCCATCACGCCGACCAGCAGCACCCGATCGATCGACCAGCCCGAACGGACGAGCAGCAAGAGGACGTCGGTGTTGATCGGCGTCATCATCTGCCGGACGAATTTCTCGCCTTCCAACGGAGTGTAGAAAATCGTTGGCTTCTCATTGAGCGCCAGCGAACCCGGGCCAAGGTTCAGGATCCGGCCGATGGTGTCCTTGGGCGCGGCGCTCGACGTCACCGAAAGGCTGGCGTTGCCGCCGATCGACATATTCATCTCGAGCGAAGAAGCGATCCGCTCGACGCTCGTGAAATAGGTCGTGTCGCGATAGCGGATGCGGACGAGGTTGAGCAGCAGTTCCTGATCGTTGGTCTGCGCGATCGCCTGATTGTAGAGCGGCCGGCTGGCTTGCAGCGATTTCGGCCCGGCATAGCCGCACCCGCCCAGCACGGGCAGGCAGGCCAGGAGCATGGCGACGGAACGCGGGGACGGCATCATGCGCTTGCCAGCACCGGGGCGGTTCCGCTCCGTCCGAAAAAGCGCATCATGCCGTTAAAGATCTTGGCCGTGAGCGAGGCGCGGTCGGCGGAGGCCGCCTCGTTGCGCTTCGCCGATCCGGTCGCGGTCGCGATCCGCCGCTCGGCCGCGGCCGCGCTGAGCAATTCCGCGGCATGCGGGTTCGCATCGAGCAGCGGCAGCAGGTCGTCCTTGTCGATCTCGAACGCAACGGTCTCGGTCAGCGCAAGGATCGACGCGCTGCGCGGTTCGCCGGTGAGCAGCGACATCTCGCCAAAGAAATCGCCGGGCAGCAGTGTCGCCAGGTCGACGTCTCCGTCGTGGCCCTTCGCCCGGACAGAGGTCAGCCCTTCGCTCAGGATGAACATGGATTGTCCCGGCTCGTCGACGGTGATGATCTTCTTGCCCGGCGCGAAGTGGCACAGCGTCATCCGCTCGGCCAGATCCGCCAGTTCCCGGTCCTCGAACCCCTTGAACAGCTGAACCTTCCGCAGCAGCCACAGCCGGTTCGAGATATCGCCGAGACTGCGGCTCATCTCCGGCGTCTCACGGCCCCAGTTGTCGACCTTGGCGTGCGCCAGCGACAGCCCGGTCATCTTCATCTGCCGTTCGACATGGCTGAGGATGAAATGCTTCGCCTTGCCCGGGCCCAGCTTGGCCGGATTGAGCATATATTTGATCTTATAGGTGATCCCGGTGCTGTTGAGCTCGCTGATCCGTGCTTTGCAGTCCCAGATCGCCGGATTCTCCCGCGCGGCGGCGTGGACGGCGGCGTTCAGCACGCGGACGGCGCGGTCGCTCGGGACCTCGAAGTCCAGCGTTACGATCTGCTCGAACTCGCTCGCGGGCTCCGGCTTCGAGAAGTTGAGGATGATCGATTCGCTGACGACGGTGTTCGGAATGACCAGCGTCGAATTTTCCGGCGTCAGCACATAGGTGCTGCGCCAGTTGATCTGGGTCACGCGGCCGGAAATCCTCATCGTGCCGGGCTTGCCGACAATCTGGATGAAGTCGTTGATCGTGAAGCCCTGATCGAGGTTGAGCGCGATACCCGAGAATGTATCGGAGATCAGGCTCTTGAGGGCGAAGCCCATGACGAGGCCGATCACGCTTGATGTCGCGATCGCGCCGGTCAGCGGGATTTCGAACAGGATGCCCGCCATCCCCATCGCCGCGGCGATATAGATGAGGACATTAGTGATCTGGATCAGCAGGAAGGGCGCATAGCGGCCGGTCTTGCGACCAATCTGGTTCCAGCCGAGCGCCTGTACCAGCCGCGCCGCAAGCACTGCGCCAACGGCCCAGGCGAGCATGCTCAATGCCAGCCACAAATGGTGCGCCTTCAAACCGGTCGATGCCGCGAGTGGCCGGTGAAGTTCGAGTTCGATCGCCGCCAGCAAGACAAGCAGAATTGCCGCCAGAATGGCGATCGTACGAATCGATACCCTACGCATGAACGCTCCCCCCAGGAGCGAGCCTCCCAGACGAAATGTTACATCATCATTATTCCGGGGTTTGCAAGCATTTGTCGGGGCGTAAACGCTCCGTGACATGCCGCTGTTAACGCCATTCTCACCTTGATAGGCTATGGTGGCTTCGGATGTTGCGGCTCACATTGTCGCCAATGATTTGATATAACCGGCAGAGGCTCGCTCCCGGGTCTTCGAAGGACTGGAGCCATGACGCGCTTTTTCTTGCTGTTCGTTGCGGTGATTACGGCGCCCCTCGCAGCCGCGCCCTTTACTGTCGAGCAGACGGGGCGCGGTTATAGCCGCCTCGCCGACGCGGTTGTGGCGATCGGTGACGGAGAGGGCACGATCCGTATCGCGCCGGGCATCTATGGCGACTGCGCGGTCCAGACCGGCGGGAAGATCAGCTATCGCGCGGAGAAGCCGCTGACCGCGATTTTCGACGGCGGCATCTGCGAGGGCAAGGCGGTGCTCGTGTTGCGTGGGCGCGGCGCGGCTGTCGACGGGCTGGTGTTCCGCAATCTCCGCGTGCCCGACGGCAATGGTGCGGGCATCCGCATCGAAAAGGGACCGCTCAGTGTCAACCGCAGCGTCTTCCGTGATTCAGAGCAGGGGATATTGGGCGGCGGCGACGATTCCGCCGCCGATGTCCGCATCACGGCCTCGACCTTCTCCGGGCTCGGCCGCTGCGACCGCGACCTGCCATGCGCGCACTCGATCTATCTGAGCGCCTTCCGTTCGCTGACGGTGCGGCGCAGCCGGTTCGAGAAGGGGCGTGGCGGCCATTATCTGAAAAGCCGTTCCGCCCGGATCGATGTCAGCGATTGCAGCTTCGACGACAGCCGGGGCCGCGCGACCAATTACATGATCGACTTGCCCGAAGGGGCGACCGGGCGGATCGCGCGCAACATATTCGTTCAGGGGGCCGACAAGGAGAATCACGCGGCTTTCATCGCAATCGCCGCCGAGGCGCGGCGCAACAGCTCGGCGGGTCTGATCGTCGCCGACAACCGCGCGACCCAGGTCCGCGCCGCGGGCTGGCCCAGCGCGCTGGTCGCCGACTGGAGCAACAGTCCGAAGCGGCTGCTGCGCAACCAGGTCGGCAAGCGGATAGAGCCGGTCCTGCCGGTCGACGCCGGACCGCCAAGCTTCGCCGACAAGGTGAAGGGAAGGCTGCGCGATTATGCGGCGCGGCTGGCGGTGAAGATCACCGGCTAGGGCCCCGTCGTCCTTTCCAGTTCGACGATATCGAAATCATAGGAGGTCCAGCCGCGCATGCCGGCGGCCTCTATCAGCGCGCCCTGCTTGCCCTTCGCCTCGCGCAGCGACTTGCTATGGCCCCAGAAGACCTCGCTCTTGCCGTTGGGAAGCTGCGCGACGACCCGCCAATAGTGGGTGAAGTCGAGCGCGGTCGGCCCGATCGTCTTCACATAGCCGTCGGGCAGGGTGGCGGTGAGATAATATTTCTTCCGGGCCATCCCATGTTGATAAGCCGAAATCGTCGCGGCATCCTCCCCGGAATTCATTTCCGAAGAGGACCGGATGAAAAAAATCGTGCGCGCCGCCATCGCCCTGGCCGCCGCCTGTACCGCCGTCGTTGCCAGCGCCGGCGAGGTGGATGATCCGCTGCTCCGGCCGATCGCGCCGGACTTCGCGGCGAAATGGCTCGCATCCCGATCAGGCCGGCGGCGACGTGAAGCTGGCGCGTTTCCGGGCTGCGCCGAACCCCAATCCCTTCATCGATCCCGGCTCATGCCGCGCCTATGCCGACAAGTTCGAGCCGTTGCTGGAGGCGCGGCTGGCGAAGGAAAGACGCGAGGCGGCGAAGTAGCTCCGGACCCGGCACGGTCGCCGCGCGTTTGCACGGCTGGAAGGTCGCGCCGATGTCCCATGCCAGCAATATCGTCTATCCTCTCGGGCCGGAAAGCCCGCATGCGTTCGACATAATTCCGTTGCAGCCGCGCAACGGCATGCTCGATGCGCTGTGTCCGGTCTGCAAGGGGCATGGCCAGTGGAACACCGAGATTGACCTGGTGAGCTTCCGGTGCAAACGCGCGATCTGCGATCTTTGCCTTGGAACGGGATGGGTCGAGACCGGAACTGATCCCGTCACCATTGCCGACATCACCCTATCGCCGGAGGGGCATCCTCAATGGGTGACGCGGCACGTGCCGGTCCGGACGACGCCGCACTGAAACGCCGGCTGGCCGTCGCTATTTCCGACAATTGCCGCCGAGATCGAGGCAATCGCCATCGACCGGAACTGGCGGCGTGATCCCCGCGACACTGGCGAGCGTCGGCGCAATATCGACCGTCTCGATGGGCTGATCGCGGGTTTCGGCGGGAGCGCCGGGCCACCAGAACAGGATCGGTATCTGGCGGTCATAGTCCCACGGGGTGCCATGGCCCGCCACGGTTTCGCCCACAGCGTTGGGGACGCCATAGCTGGCCCGTTCGGCATAGGCGACGGCGATGTCGCCCGAGCGCTCCGCATCGTAGCTTTCGCGAAACCGCTGAAGAACGGTGAGCTTATCCGCGGGGGTGCCGGGCGGCACCGTCGCGGCTTCCACCTCGGCGCGGGTAAACACCGCCCGCACCTCGGGCTGGGCCTTTAACCAGGCTACGGCTGAGTGAAGGATGCGCTCCCGCGGTGCTTCCTCGGAGTCCACCACGACATAGAGCTGCTGGGGATCTTCGGTGTTCAGCGGCGTCCAGACGATGCCCAGCTCGGCTTCGAGCGCATCGTTTAGACGGTTCATCAGGCTCTTGTCATCGATGCGATAGCCATGCCCGCCCTCGTCGAAATGCCGTTCGGAGGCATCGGTCGCGCCGTGATCGGCTGTCAGCATCACCATGACAGGTATGCGCAAAGCCTGTATCCGGTCGATCAGCCGCCCGATCGTCGCATCGAGCGCGGCTTGCTGAACGCACATTTCGGGGCCGCCATTGCCGAGGCGATGGCCGATATAGTCGGTCGCTGACAGGCCCACCGCCAGCACATCGGTGGCGCTGCCCCGGCCCAGCTTCTCTCGCTCGATCAGGTCGATGGCGAAATCGGCGACCGCCGCGTCGAAGGTGGGAGACGCGTGCATCGCGTCGTTGAAGCGTTTGCTGGACAGGAACTCGTCGCCCTCCGTAACGCCCTTTGCCATGTCGGGCGGCATCGCGCCCGACACTTCAAGCTGACCGAACTGCTGCCGCTTCGACAGCGCGGCGCAGGTGGGCGATGCGGCCGGCCAGAGCTGCGGTGGTGTCGCCTTCCACGCGCTCATCAGCTTCGCGTTGAACGCCTCGGCGGGTTTCACGATGCGCGGCGTCGCCGGGCCGGCATAGGAGGATGTGGTGAAGCCAGTCCCGTCGACCCACCAATAGACGCCATCGGCATTCTTGCCCGCCATGGTGATCGCGGCGCGGTCCTTGCCTGCCACCGCGAAGGAGCGGGCTCGCGGCTGGGCGGCCTTGATCCAGTCGCCGAGGGTTGTGACCCGCATGTTCTGCGGCCCGCGCGCGCTCTTCTCGGCGACGCCGGGGACCGAAACGCAATAGACGCTCATCCCCGTCTTGGCGTCGATCCAGCTGTTCGCGACGATGCCCGTGCCGGCCGGATGCCGACCCGTCAGGATCGTCGAATGGCCGGGACAGGTCTCGGTCGCGGCATGGCTCTGATAGCCGGTCGGATAGGCGACGCCGTTCGCCAGTCTCTTGAGGCCGGCGGTGTAGGTCGGGCGATAGCGCTTGAAGACTTCGGACGAATATTGATCGACCGAGATCGCGACGATCAGCTTCGGCTTCGGCGGGGGAGCGGCCTGAGCGGACGTGGCTGCGGTTGCGGCAAGTGCGGCGGCGAGGATCAGTCTGTTCATGGTTTCGCGATGCCCGTCTCGGGTGTCACTTTGATGACGTTATTTCGCGACCCACACCCGTTTGCCGCCGATCCAGGTTTCGAGCGGTTTTGCCGCGCGGATATCGGATGGGGCGGCAGTGAAGATGTCGCGATCCAGGATCAGGAAGTCGGCCATCCGCCCCGGCGTCAGCGTGCCGATCCGGTCTTCGGCCATGCCCGCGAAGGCGGCGGTCGCGGTGAAGGCGCGGAAGGCCTCGGGCAGGGTAATGATCTGCTGCGGCTGCCATCCGCCCGGCGGCTGGCCGGTCGCGTCCTGCCGGCTGATCGCGGCGGCAAGCGCGGGGAAGGGGTTGGGGCTCTCGACCGGATAGTCCGACCCGAAGACCAGCGGCACCTTGTTGTCGAGCATCGCCTTCCAGGCATAGGCCCCGCCGAGCCGGCCGAGGCCCAGCCGCGCCTCGGCCATCCTCCGGTCTGATGTCTGGTGGATCGGCTGCATCGAGGCGATGATGCCGTGCTTGCCGAAGCGTGCGAGATCGGCGGGGTCGACGATCTGGGCATGTTCGATCCGCCAACGCCGGTCGCCCTTATAGGTCTCTGCCAATTCCTCGATCGCGCCAAGCGCCTGCGCATTGGCGGCATCGCCGATCGCATGGATCGCGGTCTGGAAACCATCCATCGCCGCGCGGCTCATCAGGTTGCGCAGTTTGGCGTCATCGAGAAATTGCAGACCGGTCTGCTTCGGCGCATCGGCATAGGGCGCTTTCAGCCAAGCCCCGCGCGATCCGAGCGCGCCGTCGTCATAGAGCTTTACCCCGACCATGCGGAGCTTGCCGTCATAGAGCCACGGGGTCGGGCCAGTGCCGGCGACCGCCAGCAGCGTGGGAATGCCGCCCGCATAGGAGATGATCCGCACCCGCAGCCGCCCGGCGTCGCCCGCGCGGCGCATCACCTGCCAATCCTCGCCGCTGGTGCCCATGTCGGCGGTAGCGGTTATGCCATAGCCGAGCAGGATCTCCTGCGCCTTGGCCAGCGCCGCGTCCCGGTCGCGTGGCAACATCGCGGGCACGGCGCTGGTGATCAGCTCCCGCGCCGCATCGACGAAGACCCCGGTAGGATTGCCCCTAGCGTCGCGCTCGATCAGCCCGCCGGGCGGATTTTTAGTCTTCGCGCTGATCCCCGCCGCCGCCATCGCGGCGCTGTTGGCGAGCAACGCATGGCCATCGACGCGGTCGAGCACCACCGGACGGCCCGGCGCGATCGCATCGATGTCGGCGGCGGTCGGGAAGCGACCGAGGCTCCAGCGTTCCTGGTTCCAGCCGCCGCCGCGAATCCACAGCGGGGTCGGCCGGTCGGCGGCGTATTTCCGCAACGCCGCCTGCGCCTCGCCAAGGCTGTTGGTCGCCGACAGGTCGAGCGACAGCGCCGCCTCGCCCAGTCCCATGACGTGGCCATGCGCGTCGATCAGGCCGGGGATGACGGTGCGACCCTTCGCATCGAGCCGGTAATCGAGTTTCTCGGGACGCTTGTCGTTGCGATCGAGCAGCTTCGCGACCTTGCCCTGATCGTCGATCAGCAGGCCGTTGAAGCGGACGAGCTGGCCCTTGGTGTCGAACGTGTATCCGTTGGCGTTGTCGATCAGGCCATCGGCCAATGCAGGGGAGGCGAGAAGGGCGAGGCCGACAAACAATCCCCTTTCCCACCTGGGGGGCGGGAGGGGCTCATTGCTCAGCATTGGGAGGGTGAGGGGACGACGCTTAAAGAGCCACGACATCTGATCAAAACTCCACCGTGCCCTCACATTCCCACGAGCTTCTGTCGCGGGCCCCTCCCTCTCCCAAAAGGGAGAGGGGCTATTTCGGCAACCGCTTTACCACCGAGGAGATGTCCTCGCGGCCGGAACCCATCGCCTGCGCGTCGGCATAGAATTGGTCGGCGAGCGCTGCGAAGGGGATGGCGGCGCCATTGCTGCGCGCCTCCTCGATCGCGATGCCGAGATCCTTGCGCATCCAGTCGACCGCAAAGCCGAAGTCAAAGCTGTCCTCGGCCATCGTCTTCCAGCGATTGACCATATACCAGCTCGCTCCCGCGCCGCCCGATACGGCCTCAAACACCTTCTCGAGATCGAGATCGGCATTCTGGGCGAAGCGCAGCGCCTCGGCGGCGCTCTGCATCGCGCCGGCGATACAGATCTGGTTGACCATCTTGGTGGTCTGCCCGGCTCCGGGACCGCCGATATGAACGATCCGCGACGAATAGGCCTGCATCAGCGGGATTGCGGCGGCGACCGCCTTGTCAGATCCGCCGCACATGATCGACAGCGTCCCCGCCTCCGCGCCCGACTGGCCGCCCGAAACCGGCGCGTCGACGACGAGCAGACCCCGGTCACGTCCCTCGACCGCCAGCTGACGGGCGATCTTGGCCGATGCGGTGGTGTGGTCGATGAACAGCGCGCCCTTCTTCATCGCCGCGAAGCAGCCGTCCTTGCGCAGCGTCACCGCCTCCAGGTCGCCATCCGCGCCGACGCACGAGATGACCGCATCGGCATCCTCGGCGGCGGCGGCGGGGGTGGGCGCGGCGCGACCGCCATGCTGCTCGACCCAGGCGTCGGCCTTCTGGCGGGTGCGGTTGTAGACGGTCACATCATGGCCAGCGGCCGCCAGATGTCGCGCGATGGGGGCGCCCATCGCGCCCAGCCCCAGGAAGGTCACTTTCGTCATAGCCATCCCGCATAAGATGGAATTTCCGGGGATGCTAGGACTCTGCTGCGCAATCCGCTATGGCCCGCGCATTATGGCAAGCGTGCACAAGCAAAGCGGCGCCGAGGGCGTCCCCCTGACCATCGACGACGTCCGCGCGGCGCATGCGCGGATTTCGCCGTCGATCGTCCGTACTCCGATCCTGCGGAGCCGCACGCTCAGCGACATTACTGGCGCGAATGTCTGGCTGAAATTCGAAAATCTCCAGTTCACCGCCGCCTATAAGGAGCGCGGCGCGCTCAACAAGCTGCTGCTCCTGTCGGATGAGCAGCGTTCGCGCGGCGTGATCGCGGCGTCGGCGGGCAATCATGCCCAGGGTCTGGCTTATCATGGCAAGCGGCTCGGCATTCCGGTGACGATCGTGATGCCCAAGCCCACGCCGACCGTTAAGGTCCAGCAGACCGAGGGACATGGCGCGCGCGTAATCCTGAGCGGCGAGCGGTTCGACGACGCCTATGAAGCGGCCCGCACGCTCGAAGCCAAAGAGGGGCTCACCTTCGTCCACCCGTTTGACGATGCCGATGTTATCGCCGGGCAGGGCACCGTAACCCTCGAAATGCTCGAGGATGCGCCAGACATCGATACGCTGATCGTGCCGATCGGCGGCGGCGGGCTGATCTCGGGCGCAGCGGTGGTCGCGCACGCGGCCGACAAGCCGATACAGGTGATCGGCGTCCAGGCCGAGCTCTATCCTTCGATGTACGCCAAGATGAAGGGGCTGATCCTGCCCTGCGACGGCGATACGCTTGCCGAAGGCATCGCCGTCCGGCAACCGGGCGCGATCACCGCGGAGATCGTTCGCGCCCTGGTCGACGATATCGTCCTGGTCGCGGAACGCGATCTGGAGACCGCGGTGTCGATGCTGCTCCAGATCGAGAAGACCGTTGTCGAGGGCGCGGGGGCCGCCGGCCTAGCCGCGCTGCTCGCGCACCCCAATATGTTCCGGGGCCGTAACATCGGTATCATCCTGTGCGGCGGCAATATCGATACGCGGCTGCTCGCCAATGTGCTGCTACGCGACCTCGCCCGCCTGGGCCGCCTCGCGCGCCTGCGCGTGCGCTTGCAGGACCGGCCCGGCGCGCTGTTCCACGTCGCGCGCGTGTTCGACGAGCAGCAGGTCAACATCGTCGAGGTGTATCACCAGCGGGTGTTCACGACCCTGCCGGCCAAGGGCCTGATCGCCGAGATCGAGTGCGAGACGCGCGGCGTCGAGCATCTCGAACGCCTGCTCAAGGCGCTGCGCGCCGAGGGTTACGACGTCACGCCGATCGAGGCGGCGTAGCCCGCGCCCCGTCGCCACGCCCGCAAAAGGGTGGTGGCTATATTGGGTCATCTGCATCCGCATCTTCGACCTTCGTCGAAAAGCCCCAAAAATATTCAGGGTTAATGCTCTTTTCATGACGTTCATGCGTAGGCATAGTTATGCCTGATCGATGAGCGGTCAGTGGCAATGGGGCTTGGATTCGGATGACGGCGCAGTTTCGCTTTCCGCGCTTCTTCGTGACGACCCCCGGCCCGTGCCCCTATCTGCCCGGCCGTACCGAACGGAAAGTATTCACCGAACTGGCCGGCCCCAATGCCGGCGAACTCAACGACGCGCTCGGTCGGATCGGCTTCCGCCGCAGCCAGGGCGTCGCCTATCGGCCCACCTGCGTCGATTGTCAGGCCTGCGTCTCGGTCCGCGTCGTGGCGGGCGAGTTCAAGCCCAATAGCAGCCAGCGCAAGCTGATACGCCGCCATTCCGATCTTGAGATCAGCGTCTGCAAGCCGTGGACCACCGAGGAGCAGTTCACGCTGCTGCGCCGCTATCTGAAGACGCGTCATCCCGGCGGCGGCATGGCCCAGATGGACGAGCTCGATTTCGCCGACATGGTCGAACAGACTCCGGTGAAAACCAACATCGTCGAATATCGGGAGCCTGCGATCGATGGCCGCCCCGGCAAGCTGATCGGCGCTTGCCTTACCGACGTTCAGTCGGATGGCCTGTCGATGGTCTACAGCTTCTTCGAGACCGATGACGAGACGCGCCCCGGCCTCGGCACCTTCATCATCCTCGATCATATCCGCCGCGCCGCCGAAAGCGGCCTCGCCTATGTCTATCTGGGCTATTGGGTCGATGGCTCGCCGCGGATGCAGTACAAGACTCGCTTCCAGCCGCTCGAACGGCTGTCGGCGGGCGGCTGGCACCGGTTCGAAGCGCCGGCGGTGCAGCCGCAATCGCGGGATAGTGCTTTTCCCGCGCCGTCGAAGCTCAGCCAGCTTATTTGATTTCGCCTCAAACGCGGGCGCCTAGCGTCCGTCCGGCTTGGCTTTCTCGCATAAGCTCGGGCGGCCGTTCGGCCTTGCGAGACGCTCATGCGTCCCGATGCAGCGCTTATCGTCGGACCCTGCCAAGGCTTCGCAAGCGCGAACGCGCGTCTCAGCTTATGCGAGGATAGCCAAGGTCACGGATGTGGCCGCCGGCGCTTGAGGCCAACCGAATTATTTCGCCGGGGCCGTCACCCGCCAGATCACTCCACCGACATCGTCGCTGACCAGCAGGCCGCCGCGTTTGCCGATCGCCACCGCCACCGGGCGGCCACGCGCCTGTTCCTTGTCGGACAGGAAGCCGCTCAATATGTCGCGCGGCTTGCCGCTCGGCTTGCCCTGCGCAAAGGGCACGAACACCACCTTGTATCCCGCAAAGGGCCGCCGGTTCCACGAGCCATGTTCGGCGATGAAGGCGCCGCTGGCATAGTCCGGGCCCAGGATCGCGCCCTGGGTGAAGGTCAGTCCCAACGCCGCGACATGCGGTCCGAGCGCATAATCCGGGCGGATCACATAGGATTGCAGATTCTCGGCGGGTTCGGGTACGCGCTTGTCGATGAAGCCGCCCCAATAATACCAGGGCCAGCCATAGAAGCCGCCGAACTGCACTTCGGTAAGATAGTCGGGGACCATGTCGGAGCCGATCATGTCGCGCTCGTTGACCGTGGTCCACAGGTCGCCGGTGGTGGGCTCGAAGGCCAGGCCGTTGGGATTGCGCAAGCCATAGGCGAATATGCGATCCTTGCCGGAGGGCAATTCGATCTGCCAGATCGCGGCGCGCTTCTCTTCCTTGTCCATGCCGCGCTCGCCGATGTTCGAGCCCGATCCGACCGACACGAACACCGACTTACCGTCAGGCGCGATCAGCAGATTGCGCGCCCAGTGATTGAGCCCGCCGGGCAGCTTCGCGATCACCACCGGCTTCGCATCAATCTTCGTCTGGCCGGGGGTGAAGGGCACGCGGACCAGTGCGTCGGTATTGGCGATGTAGAGCTGGCCGTCATGCCAGCCCATGCCGCTGGGCGAATTCAGCCCGGATATCAGCACTGTCCTGAGCTCGGCGCGGCCGTCGCCATCGGCATCGCGCAGCAGGATGATCCGGTTAGGCGAGGGGACGCCCGCGCCCGCCTTTGCCATCAGCTTGCTCATCACATAGCCGGTCACGCCGCCGCCGCCATTCTTGTCGTCGCGCGGCGGCGAATTGCTCTCGCTGACCAGCAGGTCGTTGTTGGGGAGTACGTAGAGCCAGCGCGGATGCTGAAGGCCGTCAGCGAAGCGCGCAACCGAGAGGCCGGCGGCGGCGACAGGCTTCTCGCCGGTCTTCCAGCCGACCGCCTTCGCGACATTGATCGTCGGGACCAGCGTCTCGTTCGGCTCGCTGAGCTTCGGCCGGGCGCCTACCGTCGCGGCGAAGTCGACCTCGGCCTTCTCATGCGTGAACAGCACGTAGATCACCACCAGAGCGGCGATCAGGGCCAGGACTGGGATCGCGATGAGCAGCTTCTTCTTGGTCGTCATAATGCCTCTCCGGGCGCACGAAGTCGCCTCTTCTAACGCATCTGGCCCGATTTGGGCATCCCGTGCTTCTACTCTTCCGCGCTGTCCTGCCTTACAGGCGGATGGAGCAGCAATTTCTTCACCCGGCGTTCGTCGGCATCGGCGATCTCGAGCCGCCAGCCGCTGGGGTGTTCGACGATCTGGCCGATCGCCGGCACCTGTCCCGCCAGCGCCGAGGCGAGGCCACCCAGCGTCTCGACATCGTCGTCAATATCGGCGAGGCGCGGATCGATCAGCCGGGCGACATCCTCCAGTTCGGCGCGGGCATCGGCCGACCAGAGCGAGTCGCCGAGCGGGATGAGCAGCTCTTCCTCTTCCTCGTCATGCTCGTCGGAAATGTCGCCGACGATTTCCTCGACCAGATCCTCGATCGTCACCAATCCGTCGGTGCCGCTATATTCGTTGAGGACGATCGCGAGATGGGTGCGCGTCTCGCGCATCTCGGCAAGCAGATCGATGATCCGCATCGACGAGGGCACGAAGCGCGGCTGACGGATCAGTCCGGCGATCGTCGTCGGTCGCGGGGCGCCGGTCGCGATAATCCGGAACACGTCCTTCACATGGATCATGCCGATGACATGATCGAGATCCTCGCAGAATACGGGCAGGCGGCTATGTTCGGCCTCGGCGAAGCGGGCGACCAGCTCGTCGAAGCCGATCGTCTCCGGCACCGCGATGATGTCGCCACGCGGCACGCCGATATCGCCGACGTTGCGTTCGCCGAAATGCAGGATGTTGCGGAGCATCTCGCGCTCGGCGGAGGACAGGTCGTCCCCGCCGTCGCCCTCGCTGTCATGCTCCTCGATAACTTCCTCGATCTGGTCGCGCAGGCTGGGCTCGTGCTCCGGTGAAAAGAGCGAGCGCAACCCGCGCCACCATCGTCCGCCGCTCTCCGCGGCGCTGCTACTGCTGTCGTCGGGCATGATCTTTCTAGTGTGCCGTTCTCATAGCGTGATTCGCTAACCGAAATACCGCCCGGGGAGCAACGTTAATGTGTCGTGCCCGCGCGCCGGCCCTCACCCTGTTCGCTCAGCTCTCGGTGACGGCATAGGGGTCGTCGATGCCGAGCGCCCTCAGCGCGACCCGTTCGAGATCCTCCATCGCCTCGGCCTCGTCATCGGCGATATGATCGTAGCCGAGCAGGTGCAGCGTGCCGTGAACGATCAGATGGGTGGCGTGCTCGGTGGTGCTCACGCCCTTTTCCGCCGCCTCGCGCTCACACACGCCGCGCGCCAGGATGATGTCGCCGAGCAGGACCTCGCCATCGTCGCTATTATCGAGCCCGCCGAGCAGATCGTCCTGCACCATCGGGAAGCTCAGCACATTGGTGGGCTTGTCCTTCTGGCGATATTGGCGGTTGAGCGCCTGCACCTCGTCGTCGTCGGTCAGCCGGATCGAGACTTCGGCCGTATAATCCGCCGTCAGCATCTCGGCATGCGGCGTCACGCGCAACGCCGCAGCGACCGCCTCGGTCGCGAGGGCTTCCCAATCGGCGCCGTCATTCCAGCCCGGTTCCGCCTGAACCGCTATCTCGATCACGCGTTATCAGGTCCTTCATAGGCCTCGACGATACGGCCGACGATCGGGTGACGGACGACATCGGCCGCGCCGAAGCGGACCGTGGCGATGCCCTCGATACCCTCCAGCTTGGTGACGGCGTCGGCCAGGCCCGACTTGCCGATATCGGGCAGATCGATCTGGCGCGGATCGCCGCAGATCACCATCCGGCTGTTCTGGCCGAAGCGGGTGAGGAACATCTTCATCTGCGCGGGGGTGGTGTTCTGCGCCTCGTCGAGGATGACGAAGGCGTCCCCCAGCGTGCGGCCGCGCATGAAGGCGATCGGTGCGATCTCGATCTCGCCGCTGGCGATGCGCCGCTCGACCTGTTCGGTCGGCAGCATGTCGTACAGCGCGTCGTAAAGCGGACGGAGATAGGGATCGACCTTCTCCTTCATGTCACCCGGCAGGAAGCCCAGGCGCTCGCCGGCCTCGACCGCGGGACGCGAGAGGATCAGCCGGTCAACCGTGCCCTGGATCAGCTGCTGCACCGCCTGCGCGACCGCGAGATAGGTCTTGCCGGTGCCCGCCGGGCCCAGGGCGAAGATGACATCGGAGCGGTTGAGCGCTTCCATATATTTGATCTGGGTCGCCGATCGCGGGACGATCGTCTTCTTGCGGGTGCGGATCATCACCTTGGGGATGTCGGCGACATCCTTGCGGATGATCCCGTCGAGCGTCGGTTCGGCCGCCATCGCGATCACCGCCTCGACCGCGCCGCTGTCGATATCCTGGCCCTGGACGATGCGGTTGTAGAGGCCGGTGAGGACCTCGCGCGCGCGGCCGGCGGCTTCCGCCTCGCCTTCGATCTGCAGCTTGTTGCCGCGCGCCGCTATATACACCCCCAGCCTGTTCTCTATCGCAACCAGGTTCTGGTCGAACTCGCCGAACAAACGTCCAAGAAGCTGGGGCTTGTCGAAGAGGATCTCTCGCCGGGCGCGATCTCCGGCCTGCGCGGGAACTGGCTTGCGCGACATAAGGGGCGGCAGCTTCCTTTCCTTATCCCCGAACGGGGTTCGTCCGGTCTCAACGATCCTACGCGCATTTGGACCCATGCGAAGAGGGAAAGCGGCGCGGCGCGCTACTTATCCACCGTTGATGTGGCAGATGGGTGACGGTGTGGCTTTCCCTCGCCCGCCATCGCGGCGGGGGAAAGGCTCTTTATGCCGCCTGCCGTTCCGCGATCATGCCGGTCATGCTATTCGGGCCGGCCGCGACGATATCGACCGTCACCAGTTCGCCGATCGCCGGGCCATCCTCGACGATCACCGACTGGAGCCAGGGCGACTTGCCGATCCGCTGGCCGGGGCGCTTGCCGTCGCGCTCGATCAGCACATCGCAGCGCTTGCCGACGGTGGCGAGATTGAAGCCGTGCTGCTGTTCGTTGAGAAGCGCCTGGAGCCGCTGGAGCCGCTCGTCCATCACCGCCGGCGCGATCTGGTCGGCCATGGTCGCCGCCGGCGTGCCGGGGCGCGGGCTATATTTGAAGCTGAACGCCATGGCATGTTCGACCTGCCGGATGACGGAGAGAGTGTCTTCGAAATCCGCTTCGGTCTCTCCCGGGAAGCCGACGATGAAGTCGCCCGAAATGGCGATGTCCGGCCGCACCGTCCGGACGCGGTCGATCAGCCGGAGATAGCTCGCGGCGTCATGGCTGCGGTTCATCGCCTTGAGGATGCGGTCCGAACCCGCCTGCACCGGCAGATGGAGGAAGGGCATCAGCTTCGCGACCTCGCCATGCGCGGCGATCAGGCCGTCGCTCATGTCATTCGGATGGCTGGTCATGTAGCGGATGCGCGCGACGCCCGGCAGCGCGTCGAGCGCGCGGATCAGGCCATCGAGGCCCTGTGGCCGCCCCTTGTCGTCGTCCGCCGCCCAGGCGTTGACGTTCTGGCCAAGCAGGGTGATCTCGCGCGCGCCGGCATCGACCAGCGCCTTCGCCTCGTCGATGATCGCCCCCCAAGGCCGCGAAATCTCCGCGCCGCGGGTATAGGGCACCACGCAATAAGTGCAGAATTTGTCGCAACCCTCCTGCACCGTCAGGAAGGCGCTGGCCCCCTGACGTCGGCGCTTGGGCAGGGCATCGAACTTCGATGCGGCGGGCATGTCGGTGTCGAGCGCACGCTTGCCCGCAACCGCATCGGCCACCAACTGGGGCAGGTTGTGATAGGCCTGCGGCCCGACGACGATATCCACCGCGGGCGCGCGGCGCGGGATTTCCGCGCCCTCGGCCTGGGCTACGCAGCCGGCAACCGCGATCATCGGCTTCTCGTTGCCCGAGCGCTTCACGATCCGCCCGATGTCCGAATAGACCTTTTCTGCGGCCTTTTCGCGGATGTGGCAGGTGTTGAGGACGATGAGGTCGGCCGCTTCGGGATTGTCCGCCGCCGTCATGCCCTGCGCTTCGAGCAGTTCGGCCATGCGGGTGCCGTCATAGGCGTTCATCTGGCAGCCGAACGACTTGACGTGGAAGCTCTTGGGGGCGGGACGTGACATGCGGGGGCCTATAGGGGAAGCGAGCCTAACGCGCCAGCGCCGCCGTGATCGCGGCCTGTGCCTGCGCGGCGAGCTGCTTGCGGTCGTCCGATGGCGCGAGCGGCGGCAGGAAGCGGAGCGTGCAGACGAGCGGGCCGGGGCGTTCGAGCACCTTCCGCGCGTTCGGACCGAGGTCTTCGTCGCCGGTCCAGGCGATTTCGGCTCCGGCATCGCCATAGTCGATCGCGACCGGCTGGACGACGATGCCCGGCGGCGCGGGGGCGACCGAGGCGAACAGCGCGGGCCGGAACGCGAAAAGCGAGAGGCCGTCGTTGGTGGTGCCTTCGGGGAACAGCGTGACCGGATGATGATCGAGCAGCGCGAGACCGAGTCGGTCGGCCTGGCCGCGCACCGCGCGCCGGCTGTCGCGGTCGATGAAGATGGTGCCGCCGATCCGCGCCAGCATGCCGACCAGCGGCCAGCGGCGGACATCGTCCTTCGAGACGAACGCGGTCGGAGTCGCGCCGCCGAGCGCCAATATGTCGAGCCAGCTGACGTGATTGGCGACGTACAGGACGTCACGGCCTGCCGGTTTACCGGCGATCCGGACGTCGAGGCCGAGCGCCTCGCCGAACCATTGCAGGAAGAAGCGGGTCCAGCCGATCCGTTTGCGCAGCGGCCAGGTGATCGCATAGCTGGTCAGGCAAAAGGCGAGAACCGACAGGGCGAGGACGAGGCGGGCCGTAGCCCGATACCGCACGACGCGCGGCCTATTTCGGGCGGTCTGCGGAGACGCCGTAAAGTTCGAGCCGGTGATCGACGAGACGGAAGCCGAGTTTTTCGGCGATCTTGCGTTGAAGCTCTTCGAGTTCGCGGTCGACGAACTCGATTACTTCGCCGGTCTCGACGTTGATCAGATGATCGTGATGCGCTTCGGGGGCGGCTTCATAGCGCGCGCGTCCGTCGCCGAAATCATGGCGTTCGAGGATACCGGCATCCTCGAACAGGCGCACCGTGCGATAGACGGTGGCGATCGAGATGCCAGGATCGATCTGGGCGGCGCGCTGATGCAGCAACTCAACGTCGGGATGATCGTCCGCGTCGGACAGAACGCGCGCGATCACGCGGCGCTGCTCGGTGATACGGAGGCCTTTTTCAGCGCAAAGCTGTTCGATGTCGATCTTGCCGGGCATGGAAGCCTTGTTAGCCGCATCGCGGTTGCGAACACAAGGTCAGGCGCACTCTAAAAGTGCAAGGGGTGGATTGCTCCACCCCCTGAACGGATTGGATCAGCGGGTGCGGCGCTTGGTGCCGAGGCCGATCTTCTTGGCGAGCGAGCGGCGCTGCTCGGCATAGTTCGGGGCGACCATCGGATAGTCGGCCGGCAGGTTCCACTTGGTGCGATACTGCTCGGGGGTCATCTGATAATGGGTCATCAGGTGGCGCTTGAGCATCTTCAGCTTCTTGCCGTCTTCGAGGCAGACGATGTAATCGGGCTTGATCGACGCGCGGATCGACACCGCCGGCTCCTGCTTCACTTCCGGTTCGACCAGATCGTCGCCGAGCGACGCGAGCGCATTGTGCACATTCTGGATCAGAAGCGGCAAATCGGACACCGCGACACTATTGTTGCTGACATGCGCGGAGACGATGTCTGCGGTCAAAGCAATCAGCGTTTCGGTGAGGCCGTTATTATCGGTCATAGTGCAACCCTTAGTAGTTGATATAGGTGGAATTTAGTCTGGAATGCTGTCGTGCGCACTCGAAGCACGGCCTCTGCGCCCATTCCTCTCGCTTTGCAACGTGATTCTGGCAAAATATCGAAGTTAAGGCTGGCCTAGAACACAAGATAAGGTCAAGGCATCGTAAAGATGGCCATCGTTTCCGCGATAATAGCCGGGTCTTCGTCCTGCTATCGCGAAGCCGGCCTTCTTATATAGTTCGATCGCCGGATTATTGTGCCTCACTTCAAGATGAAGTCGCGATCCGTTACGCAGCTGCGTTTGACTACGGGATCGTTCGATTAGCGCCATACCGACACCCTGCCGGCGGTTGGCGGGAGCGACGGCGAGCAGGAGGAGTTCGGCCTCGTCGAGGATGATGCGATTGAGGGCGAATCCCACTGGCCGGCCATCGACCCGCGCGAGCGACAGCCAGACCCCGGGCATGGCCATCATCGTCAACGTCTGCGGTTCGGTCCATGCCTCGCCGAAACCGGGATCGAAGGCGGTGTTCATCACGGCCATGACCGCATCGAGCGCGTCGGTCCCCACCTCGTTGATGTCGATCGCGGTCATGCGGCGGGCTTCGCGTCGGCGTCGCGCCCATAGATCGGGCTCGGCGCCAGCCGGGCGAGAGCCGGGGGAAGCAGCAGCGCGTCGGCGGCGCGCGGCAACCGATCATGCGCCACGCCACTGCCGCGCGCCGCGACGAGCGTCGCAGCTCCCGATCCAAAGATATCATCTTCGGCGATTGCCATGGCCGCGCGATCGGGCGGGAGAGATTCGAGCGAAGACAGGGCCGTGAGCGGCTGGACGGCGAAACGCTGGACGAACAATTCGCCATGTCCGCCAGTCAGCGCGATCCCGACCGCCGTCGCCCGCAGATCGTCGTCGCGGCCCGCGGCGGCGGCAATGACCGACATCGAACTATAGCCATGCACGCCGATGCCCCAGCCCAGCCCCAGCGCGCGGGCGGTGGCGAGGCCGACCCGGACACCGGTGAAGCTGCCGGGACCGCAATCGACCAGGATGGCATCGGCACGGCCGCCGTCGGGCAGGGCGGCAATCATCGGCATCAGCCGCTCGGCATGGCCGCGACCGACCACGTCATGGAATTCCGCGACGATCCCATGATCTTCGATCAGCGCCACCGAACAGGCGGCGGTCGCGGTATCGATCACCAGGGTCCGCGGCACCGCTCCTCGCCTCAGGCGATCGTCGTGAACTCCTCGAACGACGGCCGGGGCAGACGCTCGAAGATCGTTGCCGGGTCGCCATAGCCCAGCGTGCTGATGAAGTTCGACCGGAGGGTCGTACCGGCGAAGAAGGCTTCGTCGACAGCGGCGTTGTCGAAGCCCGACATCGGACCGGTGTCGAGCCCGAGGGCGCGTGCGGCGAGGATGAAATAGGCGCCCTGCAGCGAGCTGTTGCGGAAGCCGCCGCTGATCGCTGCCTCATTGGGCGCGCCGCTGGTGTCGGTGAACCAGGATTGCACATCGGCCACAGGGAAAAGCCGGGGACCATGCTTGTAGAATGCCGTATCAGTCGCAAGGATCGCCGTTACCGGCGCCTTGAGGATTTTGGCGGCATTGGTGCCGGAGCTCAGGCTGGAAAGCTTTTCCTTGGAGTCCTGGCTCACGCACCAGACGATCCGAAGCGGGAAGAGGTTGGCCGAGGTCGGGCCCATCTTCAGCAGGTCCCAGATTTCGCGCAGCTGCGCCTCGCTTACCTGCTTGTCGAGAAATCCGTTATAGCTGCGCGCGTTACGAAACAGCAGGTCAAGTCCTTCGTCGGACAGCTTGGCCATTCAAAAACCCCTTCGATGATCTGGAGCGAAGTCGATCAGGCTGCGCGGACCTCGGTGACCTCTGGCACATAATGTTTGAGCAGGGTCTCGATCCCCTGCTTGAGCGTCGCCGACGATGACGGACATCCCGAACAGGCACCCTGCATGGCCAGATAGACGGTGCCGCGCTGAAAGCCGCGGTAGACGATATCGCCGCCGTCCTTGGCCACCGCCGGGCGCACCCGGGTCTCGATCAGCTCCTTGATTTGCGCGACGATCTCCGCATCGGCGGGGTCGTCGCCCATCTCGACGTCGTCGATCACGATCTCCGCGGCGTTACCCGCATGGAACAGCGGCGCTTCCGACGCGAAATGATCGAGCAGCACGCCCAGCACCTGCGGCTTGAGGTCGCGCCAGTCGGCGCCCTCCGCCGCAGTGACGGAAACGAAGTCCTGACCGAAGAACACGCCGGTCACGTCGCCCAGCGAGAATAATGCTTCGGCCAGTGGTGACGCGGCGGCTTCCTCGGGATCGGCGAAGTCGCGGGTTCCCGCCGTCATCACGGCGCGGCCGGGCAGGAATTTCTGGGTCGCCGGATTGGGCGTAAGTTCGGTTTCTATAAGCATGACCGCCATTTGGGGGGAGTCGGCGGCGCGATCAAGCCATTCCTTCTTTACCTTGCGCGCATAGAGCTTGATTAGGGTGGATTAGTCTGGCGAGCGGGGGCCGATGTTTCTCTGGAAGAACGCCATCGTATTATGCGGGCTGCTCGTGTTCGCCGCGCTGCCGGCGGCGATGCTGGTCCGTGAGCAATGGGAGCGGCGGTATCTCGCCCAGCTGGTGCTCAGCGGCATGCTGGTGGTCTGTCTCGCGGTCAGCTTCGTGCCGATGTTGTGGACTCAGTTGCTCTTCGGGCTGATCCTGATCAGCTGCTTCGACAAGCGCGTGCCGATGGCGGCGACCTATTTGTTCTTCTTCATCTGGACCCCGGCCGCCGGCGCGCTGCTTGCCATTGCGGGGGCCTATATCGCGCCGCTGACGCCGTTCATGGCGCTCTCGGGCGCGCTGCTGATCGGCTATCTGCTCCATCCCGAACATCATCTGCGGCGGCGCTTCGCGATGAGCGACGTTTATATGCTGGCGTTTGTCGTGATCTATGGCGTCTGCGTTTCGCTGCGTGAGACGCCGACCGGGATCGCGCGCAACATCGCCTCCTATTTCGTACCCTATGTGATCAGCTATTACGTCCTCTCACGGGTCCGGATCGAGCGGCCCGAGCTGGTGTTGCGGTTGTTGGTGCTCGCGGCGGCGGCGGCGGGGCTGCTCTGCATCTTCGAGACCGTCCGACACTGGCCGCTCTATGCCGGTGTAATGGGGGTCAAAAACGAGCTCTGGACGATCGATGCGCCGCGTGTGTGGCTCGAACGCGGCGGCATCGCGCGGGCCTACGGCCCATTCTCCCATCCGCTGACCGGCGGGGCCATGCTGGGCCTCGCGGCGGTCGGAGCCTGGGGACTTTGGCTGTCGCGGGAACGGCCGGCGCCGTTGCTGCTGCTGGGCGTGGCGATCCTGATCGGTCTGGCGTCGACCCTGTCGCGATCGGGGCTGGTCGCGGTCGCGGTCGGGATCATGACCTTTCAGATGCTGCGCGGCCGGTATCTGCTCGCGCTGCTGGTGCCGCTCGCCGGCTTCGTGACGATTTTCGCCCTGCCGATCCTTGGTGGCGGCGACGCGCAATCTTCGACCGATTACCGGATCCAGCTGATCACCGGCATTCCCCGCGCGCTCGGGGACCGGGTGTGGCTGGGCTATCGCGAGGCGATCCCGGAAGGACTGCTCGACAAGTTCATCCAGGGGCAGGGCATCGTCGATCTGGTCAACGCCTATATCGCGATCGTCGTCGAGGGCGGGATCGTCTCGCTGATCCCCTTCGTCCTGTTCCTGTTCTCTTCCTACACGCATTATCGCGCGATCCGGCGGTTGAACCCCGGCAAGCATCATCTTCTGCTCGCCCAGACGCTGATATCGATCCAGACCGCGATCATCGTCGCGCTGGCGCTGCTCAGCAGCTGGGTCGCGCCGATGCAGTTCAGCTTCTTCACTGTCGCGATGCTGATCGCGCTGCGCTACGATATCGCCCGCACCCGCCGCGCCGATGGAGCCCGACCCGCACCGGTCATCGCGGAGCCCGCCGCCGATGCTGGCGGCGAAAGGCTTCCGTCGCTGCGATGACCATGGTGGCCGGCCCCGGAACGCGGATGACGCGGGCGCTGCTCGGGCTGGCGCGCAGCGAGGCTGGCGCGATGCTGTTCGCCTTTACCGCGACCACGCTGATCTTCCGGCTCGGCAGCAATGTCGTCCTCACCCGGCTGCTCGATCCGCATGCCTTTGGCGTGGTCGGCGTCATCATCTCGGTGATGGTCGTGCTGACGATGCTCACCGACCTTGGTTTCTTCGATTTCGTCATCCGCCATCACAAGGGCGGCGAGCGCCGCTTTCTCGACGTGATCTGGACGATCCGGCTGGGTCAGGGCGCGCTGCTGATGCTGGTGATGCTCGCCGGGGCATGGCCGATCGCCCATTTTCTCGGCAAGCCCGAACTTGCCTGGCCGATCGCGGCGGCGGCCCCGCTCTTCCTGATCAACGCGCTCTGTCCGATGACCTTGTTGCTGGCCCAGCGCGAGGGGCGGGTGCGCGCGAGCTGCGCGGTCGAGCTAGCTACCCTCGCGCTCCAGATCGCCGCCAATCTCGCACTCACGCTGGTGATGCCCGATTATCGCGCGCTGATCGCCGGCCTCTATGTGGGTGCGATCGCGCGCCCAATTCTCACCCTGTTGCTCCTGCCCGGCGGGTCGCGCTTCGCCGTGGATGGGGCATTGGCGCGCGAGTTTTTCCGCTTCTCGCGCTGGATCATGGCGTCGACGCTCCTGACGTTGCTGATCACCCAGTCGGACAAGATATTGTTCGCCAGGCTGTTCAGCGTCGCCGATTTCGGAGTCTATATGCTGCCCGCCAATCTGGCGCTCGCGCTCGCGCCGTTCGGCCGCAACTATGTCGAGCGCTATTTCTTCCCGCTCGCCTCGCGCAGCTGGCGCGGGGGCGCGGCGGCGCTGGCCGCGATCTTCTATGCCGCGCGCCGGCGCTTCTATCTGTTGCTGTTCGCGGGTTTCGGCTTCGCCATCGGCGTCGCCCCCGCGCTGTTTCGGATATTGTTCGATCACCGCTACGAATATGGCTGGATCTATTTTTCGGTGCTCGCGCTGCGCGCCGCCCTCGACATCGACAGCTATACCAATATCCAGACGATCCTTGCGATGGGGCGCACCAGCCCGACCCTGCGCGCGAACCTGATCCGCCTCGCCCTGTTCGCGATCGGAGTCGCCGCGCTATTCCGCTCGCTCGGGCCGATAGCCTTGCCGCTGGCGCTGACCGCCGCCGAACTGGGGGCGCTGGTCTACAGCATCGCATTGCTGCGCCGGGCCGGACTGTTCGATCCGCGCGCGCATGGCCTCTATTATGTGGTGATGGCGGGAACGGCGATCACCGGCGCGGGCATCAGCCTCGCCTTTGCGCCGTATGTCGTCGCGGCGGGCCTCGCACTTCTCTAGTCGCGGTCGGTGCGGATCCAGCGCCGTTCGGGCCGGAACAATGCGCCGAGGTAGATCGGCAGCTTCCACATCATGTAGGCGGGAATCAGCAGCAACCCCGCAGCGGAAATCTGCGCGCGTCCGAAGCGCAGCCAGGTCAGCACGAGCAGCATGACCAGCGCGGCGAGCAGGCCGGCAAGCAGGCCGAAGGGCAGCATCGCCGCCCCCGAACTGGCGAGCCAGCCGAGCAGCGCCAGCGCCACACCGTCGATCAGGACGAGCAATGCCAGCGGCGGCACGAGCAGGTGGAGGCCGAGCCATATCAGTGGCCACCGTCCGCTCACGAGAAGGGAAAGCGCCTCGCGCGTCGCGGTGCGCAGGAAGCCCTGTTCCCAGCGGGTTCGCTGCGTCCCGGTGGCCGCCCGTCGGGCGGGATCGGACCAGGTCGTCACGCCCGGCAGGAAGGCGGGGGGCGAGCCCGACCGGGCGAGCGCTATCCCGAGCGCCAGATCCTCGACGAGATCCGCGGTGGCGAGCGGGGCGTCGGCGAAGACGTCCCAGCGGAACGCCATGCCCGATCCGGTGAGCAGCGCCGGCGCGCCGAGCCGGGCGAGGCCACGTTGCCGCACCATGTTGCGCACAAGAAAGGCAAAGCCGGACAGCCCGACCATCGCGCCGAGATCGGGCCGGGGGCGCAACAGATAGGCCGACTGAATCGGACGCCCGCTCCTGTGTGCGGCGGCGGCCAGGCGGGCGATGCCGTCGCTCGCGATCTCGCAATCGGCGTCGACGATCACGACGACCTCGGGCGGATCGGCGGCGAGCCGCTCGCGGGCGAAGGCCAGCGCGAAGCCCTTGCCGCGCTGGCTGGCATCGTCGCGTTCGATCACCTCCGCACCCGCGGCGCGAGCCACATGGGCGGTCTGATCGCTGCAATTGTCGGCGACGACGATCAGCCGAGCGCCGAGCGCCGATGCATGAACGCGGGTCACTGTCGCGGTGATGCCGGCCTCCTCGTCATGCGCCGGGATGACCACGGCGATGCGGGGGTCCCCAGCGGCGGGCAGGGGGCGGACGGGGAAATTCGCCGCGACCAGCTCGACGATCAGGATCAACGTGACGACGGCAGGCACGAGCAGCAACGACCAGGCGATGAAGTCGATCATCGCCGGGGTCTCAGATGGAAGCGCAGCAGGCCGGCCATCTCGGCATATTTGCCGATGCCGAGGAACAGCGCGAGCGTGAAGGCACGCGCCGGGCGACGATGCCGCATCTCGCGCAGGCCGATGCGGATCACCTGCGCGGCGGTGAGCAGAAGCGCCGCCGTGCTCAGCCACAGCCAGCGCGGATCGAGCGTTGCCGAAAGGATCAGTCCGGCGACAGCCGCGACTGGCGCCACGCCGCCCCAGAACAGGATGCGTCCGACATTGTGGGCGAATGCGCCGGGATGAAGCGCGTCGAGCGCGGCAAAGGCATGGCCGGCGCGAACGCTGCGCCGCCACCACTGCCCGAAGCGCGTCATGCCCGCGTCATGCACCGCCATCGGGTCAGCGAGACAGGCTATCAGCCAGCCTGCATCGCGCAGCCGGATCGCATATTCGGGGTCTTCCCCCACGACCATCGCTGCCCGGTAGCGGCCCGCGGCGCGCACCGCATCGGTGCGGAGCAGCACATTGCCGCTGAACAGCCGGGCGGGGCCGGGCGGGACGGCCCATTCGATGTCGCAAAGCCAAGCATAGATCGACTCGTCCGGGCGGGCCTCGCGCAGCTGGCCGAATACCGCGCCCAGTCTCTGATCGGCGTCGAGCGCGGCGGCCCCGGCGGCAATCCAGCCCGGTTCGAGGGTACAGTCGCCATCGACCATCTGGATATAAGAGATGGTCGGATCTTCCATGAGCCGGTCGAGCCCGGCATTACGCCCGCGCGCCGCCGTGTAGCCGTTCTCGCGTTCGAGCTCGATCACCTCAAATCCGGCCACACGGGCGATGTCGGCGCTGCCATCGGTCGATCCGGAATCGACATAGACGGCGCGCAAATCCCCGATCGACGCAAGGCAGCGACCGAGCCGGGGCCCTTCATTCCGGCCGATCACCACCGCTGCAATGTCGGTCCGGCTCATTGTTTATGCTTTGCCCTATTGATCCGATCGGCCCACCGGTCTGTAATCGGTGGGAAAGGGACGGCTGGCAAGACATGGCTTCGGGGACGGCACGCATCGTGGCGGCGGCATTGATGCTCGCGCTGGCGGCGTGCGGCTCGTCCGAAAGGAAGGCGGCGAAGGCCGCAGCGCGCTATGACAGCTTTTACGCGAGGCAGGATTATTTCGCGGCACGGCTGGAGATCGTCAAGGCAATCGCCGCGCAGGACGACGTGCCCGGCTATTGGGCAAAGCTGGCGCGCGCCCAACTCAACCTCGGCAATTATCTCGATGCCTATAATGCCTATTCGCGGGTGATCGAGCTCACGCCCGGGGACGAGGAAGCGGTTCAGGCGCTGGCCGAACTTTCCTATTCGGGCGGCTCACTCAAGGATGCCGAGAAATTCGCCGACCAGATACTTGCCGATCAGCCGCGCTCGCTGCGCATGCTGCTGGTCAAGGGAACGGTACATGCGGCGCGGCGCGAGCTGCCCGAGGGGCGCGCGATCACCGACAAGATGCTGGAGATCGATCCGGGCAATGCGGGCGCCACGATCCTGTTGGCTCGGTTGCTCAACATGGCGGGCGAGCGGGCGCAGGCCATCGCTTTGCTCGAGAAATCGATCGCGGAGGACGGCGAAACTTCGGCGAAACTGCTCGCGCTGCTCGACCTTTATATGGGTGGCAACGACTTCCGGAAAACCGCGCGCGTCTATTCCCGGCTGTTCGCGATGGCGCCCGGCGACATCACGTTGCGCCTCGATTATGTCCGGCTGCTCTATGAACAGGACAGGCCGGACCGGGCGCTGGAGATGCTCGCGCGGCTTACCCGCCGCTATCCCGCCGATATCGATCTCCAGCAGCGCATCGTCGATATATGGAACGAGGTGGGCAGCGCCAAAGTCGACGTCGATCGCGTCCGCCGCTTCGTCAATGCGCAGGCCGACGACCATATGAAGGTGGCGCTCGGCCATCTCCTGCTCGACCAGAAGCGATATGCCGAGGCCGAGGCGGTGCTGCGGCCGTTCATCGATTCCCTCGCAAAGGACGCCCCGATCACCGCCGGCAGGGTCGAGGCCGACGTGCTCTATGCCGGCGCGCTATCGGGGCTCGGGCGCGACGGGCAGGCGCTGGCGCTGGTCGACCGCATCCTCGCCTTCGACGACAGCAATCCGCGCGCGCTGCACATGCGGGTGCGGATCTCGCTCGCCGCGGGTGATATCGCGCGGGCCTTGCGCGACGCGCAGGCGCTGGTGCGTGACAACCCCGCCATGGTCGAAGGCCGTGTCGAACTCGCCGAGATATATGTCCGCCGCAACGAGACGATCCTCGCCGACGACGCCTATGCCCATGCGATGAACCAGCTTGATGAAGATCCGGACATGCTGACGGCCTATGTCGCCTATCTGCTGCGGACCGGCCGTCAATCGAGGGCGCTCGATGTCGCCAAGCGTTTCACGGTCGACAATCCCCGGTCGCGGGAGGGCTGGCGGGAGCGCGCGCAGCTGTGCATCGGCCTCGGCGACGCCGACTGCGTCGACCAATCCTTTCATATCCTTGCCCAGCTCCCGGGCGGCCCCAAGGATCGCCGTGAGCTCGCCGCGACCTGGACCCCGCCGGGCAGGACCGCCGGGATCAGGCCCGGCGCTGGGCAAAGCCCCCTGACCTGTGGCAGGACGGGCGCGAAATGCTGAACATGGTCGAGGGGCATGCGGCGCTGGCGGAGCCGGCATCGCGCAAATATCGTTTCACCTCCAATGTGATCGCGACGATCATCCTGGGGGTCGATCTGATTTGCCTCGCGCTCGGCGCGTTGCTGTCCCCCGCCGCCTATGAGGCGATCCGTGGTCCGCAATATTTTATCGAGCAGCATGTCAACGTCGCGGTGATCGTCGGGGTCAACTTCTTCCTGATCCGGCTGTCGCGCGACAGCTATGCCCATCCGATGGGGCGCGGGGGCGACAGCGACCAGGCGGTGGCATTCGAGTTCCTGCTCGCCGCGATGCTGGTCTTCGCGACGATCTGGCAGCTCGGCCAGGCCAAGCCTTTCTCGACCGGTCTCGCGCTCTGCTATCTGGCGCTCACCGCGGGGATGCTGTTCATCAGCCGCTTCGTCGTCCGCAAGCTGGTCTTCTATCTCGTCCAGGCGGGCCATATCGGACAGCGCATCGTCATCTATGGGGCCGATGAGGGCTACTCCGAGCGCGTGCTGCGCCTGCTCGAACTCGAACGTCTGCCCTATGTCGCGGTGGTCGGGGTCGCCGACGACCGGACTACGCGGATCGAACGCAAGACGCCGTGGAGCGTGCCGTTCCTCGGCGGGCTGGACGCGCTGGTCGAGCGGATCGGGCGGGGCGATGTCGACATGGTGATCATCGCGCTGCCGATGATCGGTCAGGCGCGGCTCGACGAGATCACCGAGGCGCTCCAGCAGGTGTCGGTCGACATCTGCCTGATGCCGCGCGAGGCGCTCGATCTGTCGCAGCAATATAGCATGCGCTTCATCGGATCGCTGCCGCTGTTCGCGCTCTGGCAGCGGCCGATGCGCGATTTCAACCGGATATTGAAGGCCGTTGAGGACCGGGTGCTGGCGATCCTCGGGCTGGTCCTCCTCTCGCCGCTGCTGTTGCTGACCGCGCTGATCATCAAGCTGACCAGCCCCGGCCCGGTGCTGTTCCGACAGCAGCGCTTCGGCTTCAACAACGTCAAGATCAGCGTCCTGAAATTCCGATCGATGTATATCGATCGGCAGGATGTCAGCGGGGCGGAGCGGACGACGCGGGGCGATCCTCGGGTGACGCCGTTCGGGCGGATCATCCGCCGCCTGTCGATCGATGAGCTGCCGCAGCTGTTCAACGTGCTGACGGGGGAGATGTCGATCGTTGGCCCGCGCCCGCACGCTACCTTGATGATGGTCGGCGACAGCTATTATTTCGAGGCCGTGCGCGGCTATGCGGCCCGCCACCGGGTCAAACCCGGCATCACCGGCCTGGCGCAGGTGCGCGGCCTGCGTGGTGAGATCAGCACCATCGAACGCGCCAAGCGCCGTGTCGAATATGATATGTATTATATCGAAAACTGGTCGCTGCTGCTCGACCTGCGGATCGTGCTGGAGACCGGCTGGCGGCTGATCTGGGACCGGGACGCGTATTGATTTGTCCGCATCCTGCTCCGTCACGCCAGCGCAGGCCGGCATGACGAGAGATGGGGTGGAGGCAGGATAGGCTCGGATCCTGGGCCTGTCCCGGATCTTCGTGGAATGGCCGCCGCCTCAGACCGTCATCCTCGCGAAAACGAGGGAGCTATCGACGGCGGATCATCCAGCTTACGGCATCACCTTTCCATGGATTCCCGCCTTCGCGGGAATGACGCAGAAAGGAAGGCCGCTATTATCCAAGCTCCCGGCATTCGCCGGGATGGCATAACAGGAAAGCCTTACTTCTTCTCGGCTTCCTTCTTCGCCTGGCTGGCCTTGATTGCCGATTTGTCGGGTTCGAAGCCCGGCTGATACTGGATCTCCGCGGTCGAGCGGGCGCGGGCGACCTGGGCGCGGCTCTCGGCGACCAGCTCGTTACGGCGGACCATCTCGGCGGCGGCCTGCTTGGCGACCGGCGACGGCGTCGGTGTCGAATCGCGACCGACGATAACGCTCGCGATATACTGGCCGTTCGACGGCAGCACGAAAGGCTCGCCCGGCGGCAGCTTGTTGATCACATTGGTCAGCTGCGGATCGAGACGGCCGGTGTCGATCACGCCCTTGCCGCGCGAGAAGGCGAGGCCGAGCTTCTGAACGCCCGCGGCGATATCGTCGAGCGAATGCGCGTCCTTCAGCATCATCAGCTTCCTGACGTCCTTGGGCGCCTGGAACTGGATCTGATCGAGCAGCAGCCGTTCGCGGCTACCGAACTGGGTGGGGTTGTCGACGATATATTGGGTGATGTCGCGATCGTCGGGCATCGGCACCGTCGCGGCGATCTTCTGGCCGAGCATGCTGACGAGGAGGTTCTCCTCGAGCCGGCGCTGCTGGGAAACGAATTCGGGGGTCTTGTCGAGGCCCTGCTCGCGGGCCTTCTGGACGATCAGCTTACGATCGACGAGCCGCTGCAGCACCTCGCGGCGCAGCTTGTCACGGTTGGCGGTGTCGGGAATGGTAACGCCCTGCATTTCGGCGTTGAGCTCGGCTTGCGAAATCTCATCGCCGTTGACGATGGCGATAACCTGGCCCTTGGGCGCCTTCTGGCAACCCGTGACGAGCAGGCCCGCGACGAGCGCGCTACTCAAAAGTGCAGCCTTTACCTTCACTTCACGTCCCCCGACAGCAGTCTGATTAAAGTAATATTGCAAGTTGCTACATGATTGCCAGCCCCGGCGACAAGCCTGTATGGCACCAATTCGGCATGGAGGGCGCTGAATTGGAAACAATTTACGATTGGATCACCGTGGCGATCTTTGCCGGACTGGTCGTGCTGTTCCTGCAACGATCCAGCCGCGACGCGCCGCCCCGGGATTCGATGCTGCAATATCTCGCCGCCTCGGCGGGCTGCGCTGTTACGAATTACTTCGGCAACGAGGCCGTCGGCGGGCGCGGCTGGGTCTATCACCTCCTCGCCGTAGCGATCCTCGCCGCGACGCTCACCTATATACATTTCGCGCTCCGTCCCCTCGACAAGGGCTGACGGCGGCAGCCTATTTACCTGGCAGTGGCGCGCCGGCCTCGCCGAACAGGACGCGCCGTGCGGTTGGCGACAGCTGTTCCAGCATTTTCGGGATGAACCGCGTCAGCGCTGTCATCGCGGTCTTGTCGTCAGGCGCTGAGGTGGAGATGCGGACGAGGACGCCGTCGGGCACGCGGCCCTTGAGATTCTCCTTCGCGACCGCCCAGTGCTGCGCCCACCAGCGCGTCGGGAAATCATTGCCGATGCGGGTCCAGTAGATCAACTGCTCCTGCCGGCTGGTGCTGCGCGCGTTGAGATAATGGCCGGGAATAGTCAGGCCTCCGCCGACATCGAGCGGGATGAAGCGCTGCTGCATCACCTCATAGCCCGCCGCCGGATAGCAGATTTCCGGCCGGTGGACCTGCAGCATGCCGTCCTGCTCGCTGCTGTACGCGACCAGGAACATGATCGGCATCTGGTTGGGCGCGGCGTAATAGCGGGTCAGCACGCGGCTGTAGAGCCGGTCGCGCAATTCGTCCTCTGGCGGGAGGACGAGGCCGCTGTCGGTCTTATATTCCCAGTCGCCCACCGTCTTCGGGAAGAGCGCGTCGAGCTTGCCGCGCTGGAGCATGCGGAAGGGCTCGTCGGGCCGGCGCGAATTGGCGACGACCGCCGCGGCGCCAAGCAGCCCGCCCGCGATCATCGTCCGCCGCGTCAGCAGCGCGTCGAGGACCCGATCGTCGCTCATGCCGCCCCCTTCCTGCCCGCAAGCCGGTGGCGCAGCGGCGAGGCGAGCGCGTCGACCCCGAAGATGCCGAGCACCGAGAAGAGGAACATCGTGATTCCCGAGAAATTGTGCAGGAAGCCCTGCGCCGCCTCGTCACCCAGATAATGGGTGATCAGGATCAGCGCGAGAACCCGGATGAAATTGGCCATGATCGCCACCGGCACGATCGCCAGCATCAGCAGCACCGCGTAACGCCAGTTCGCATTGTGCCGGATGTAGATGTAGAACAGTCCGATTGCCGACAGGCTGATCAGCGAATTGAGCCCCGCGCAGGCGGCGGCGATCAGCAGCTGATACTGGCCGATGATGATCGTCACCCCGGACCCGGCGATCGGATAGCCGAGCGTGTAGAGCAGGTCGATCGCGGTCTCCGATATGCCGATCTTGAGCGGCTGGGTGATCATCGTCACCACCGAATCCGGCGGCGGGAAGATGAAGAAGATATAGATGATCGGGAACCACATCGCGCGCAGCGGGGCGAAGCCGATCAGCCAATAGGCGGTGATCAGCAGCAGCGCATACATCATGAAGCCTTCGACCTCGACGACGTTGATGATCCGCGCGGCGATATAGACCGGCGCCGCGATCACATAGCCGAGCCCGGCGATCCGCGTGTCGCCGGGGGCGGAGAGCGCGCCCACTTCGCTCCAGCGCCGCCAGAACAGCCATAGGCCAGTCGCGAGCACGATCGGGCCATGGGCGCCCTGCTCGGTCGACCAGTTCTCCGTCGCGACACTGTACATGGTTGGCAGGACCAGCAGCAGCACGCCGATCGTGAGCAGCCAGTGCCGGGCCAGCGCATCGCGCAGCGGGACGAGATCGGCCCAGCCATAGCGGCCCGCGTCCCCGACGATCGGTCGTCCCGTCATGTCCCCCGTCTTATCGCCCAAGGATTTACGCCATCTCAACATGATATGCACAATATCGCGCTTCCGCCGATCCCAAGCCAGGCGGCCGGGTGGCGATAGTCGCTGTTCCTGACCGGGCATAGCCGAAGGTCGCGTGGCGGAATAGTCGATAAGGGTTCATATTGTTCTAAGATCACAAGGGCAGGCGTGTTGCAGTTGTTAACGCCAAGGGTTTTGAACTTGCGGCGAGATATGGTAATAGCGGGCCGCGCCTAGTAGCGCGGGGTGTATTGGGGTAGTTCTTCATGTTGAAGGAAGCTGTTGCGTCAAAAGCGGCCAAGTTGCTCATGACCTGTGTCTGTCCGGTCGCGGGCACCACGGCGTTGAGCCTGGGCGTTCCTCAGGTCCGGGATGCGGTGCACAAAGCTACCCAGCCGCGCCAATATGCCAAGCCCAAGACGCGTATCCGCCCCGAAGGCATTCAGGTCGCGTCGGCCGAAACGCCGTGCCCGACGGTCACGCCCTTCGCGCTGTCGAACCTTCCCACGGTCAGCCCGGTCCCGCCCCCGCCCACCGCGATCCAGGTCGCCGAAGCGCCGCCGCCCGATCCCGCGGTGCCGCTGACCCCGAGAATCTTCGTGCCGCCAACCGTCTACATGCCTCCGAGCGGTCCTGCCGGCGTGCCCGAGCCGTCCACCTGGGTTCAGCTGATGCTCGGCTTCGGCCTGATCGGCGGCGTCGCGCGCGTCACCTATCGCCGCAACGGAACGCAGCCCGAGGGCGAGCAAGCGAAGGGCTGATAAAGCCGTCATTGCCATTCTGACGTCATCCCGGCGAAAGCTGGGATCTCCCTGCCTGTGGACCGGAGGCACGCCGAAAAATCGAGCGCTCCATCACCGTCAGTCTCGCGACCGCGGGCCTCTGCGGGAATGGAGGTATTTCAAGGGGATGTGCCGCCCTCCACGCCCTCGATGGACTCCCGCTTCCGCGGGAATGACATTCGGGGTCGCGGTGACAGCTTCATGCCGATTTCCGCCTTGGCCTGAGCAACGCCTAGATCAAAACGGCTTTTCGCCGATCACGTTGCCGCCCTCGCTATAGCGGCACACCAGGAAATCGTCCTCGGCGCCGCGCACTGCGGCACAACCGACCGCGCGGGACGAGCGCCACATCAGCTGGGTATAGTGGGCCACCTGCTCGAGGTCGCCGCTCAGGCTGTTGTTCGGGAAGATGCCGGGCTTGAAGTCTTTCTTTTCGTCGATCCACAGGCCGACCATCGCCTCGGGCCCATAATAGCCGCTGGTGCCCGCCCACAGATTTTCGCCCTGCGGATCGGGATCGGCGGGGTCGTCTTGCGAATGGATCAACTGGCCGACCTCGGCGAGGTGGAATGCGTAGTCCTGCGCGTCTCGGGCGAGGCTCGCATCCCAGGCGAGCGGCGGGACGCCGAGCGACGCGCGTTCGCGATTATGGCTGGCGAGCAGCCGCGCCGCGAGATTGTTTTCGACGCCGGTCGCCCCCTGCGCGAAAGGCGCGGCCAGCGCCAGCGCCAGCGCGCCTGCCAGCTTCATCGCCTTCGTCTGTCCGAATCCCGCCATCGCCAAACTCCATTCGATCCGATGGAGCAAAGCCTAATGACCGCAGCTTGCGCGTTGGTTGGAGGAATTGGTGACTGGTCCGTTCAGGATGTATCCCGCTATCGCGTCGATGTTCTGGTGCGGTTTGCTGGGGGCAGGCGGCAAAGATTGACGATGGATTTACCACTGCACCGGCCTCGCAGGCCGCGATCCGACGGGAAAAGGGCGTCGGACGCATCCAGGGCATCTCCGGAAGCGGATTTAAATTGTCGCGATTTCCGAAAATGGGGTGCTGCGGGCCGGACCTTCCGGCTCTGAATTGGTGTCTCCCAATCCCCGATTTTACCGCAGCTACCACGTCCTGCACGCCGTACCGGACTTTCACCGGTGCATTCCTCTCCTGCGAAGCCCCGCATTTGCGGATGTCTCCTGCCGACGTAGTAGCGGCTGCTTAGCCCAGCGGCCCGGGGCGTGCCAGCGGACTCTTCCAAAAGCGCTTGCTGCATCGGTTCGGCGCAGCATTAACCCACGACTGTTGCATGCGCGTCACGCTTTTGATTGGCGCATCGGATGTTGGGAAGCGGGCTGCGCGGCCATCTCAGCGAAGCTTGAACCTAAAAGCGCACATCCCGATAGACGTGGCTCATATCGCCGCCCCAGGGGCCGTGATAAAGGTCGAGCAGCCGATCCGCCGGGGTCTTGCCGCTCGCGACGATCTCGCGCAGCGGCGCCAGATAGCCGGTCTCGTCCTCGCCCATCGAGTTGAGCCGGGCGCGCGCCTTGAGACCCGATGCGGCGATATCGAGGATGATCTTGCCGAGTTCCTGGAAGTTGCGCCCGCGCGGGCCGATGGCCTTCAGGCCGAGCCTCGGCACTTCGGCGCGGATGCGGTGATGGTCCTCGATCGTCCAGTGCTTGACCAGATCCCACGCCGCCTCCATCGCGTCGTCGTCATAGAGCAGGCCGACCCAGAAGGCGGGCAGGGCGCAGATCCGGCTATGCGGTCCGCCATCGGCGCCGCGCATTTCGAGGAAGCTCTTCAGCCGCACCTCGGGGAAGGCGGTCGAGAGATGGTCGGTCCAGTCGGCGACCGTCGGCTTCTCGCCCGGCAGCACCGACAGCTTGCCGTCCATGAAATCGCGGAAGCTCAGCCCGGCGGCGTCGACATAGCCGTCGCGGAAGGCGAAATACATCGGCACGTCGAGCATGTAATCGGCGTAGCGCTCATAACCGAAGCCGTCCTCGAACACGAAGGGCAGCATGCCAGTGCGGTGCGGATCGGTGTCGGTCCAGATATGGCTGCGATAGCTTAGAAAGCCGTTCGGCTTGCCGTCGAGAAAGGGCGAGCTGGCGAACAGGGCCGTGGCGAGCGGCTGGAGCGCAAGGCTAAGCCGGAACTTGCGCACCATGTCGGCCTCGCTCGAATAGTCGAGGTTGGTCTGGATGGTGCAGGTGCGCAGCATCATATCGAGCCCCATCGTGCCGACGCGCGGCATATGGCGCAGCATGATGTCGTACCGGCCCTTGGGCATGATCGGCAGCTCCTCGCGGCTCTTGTCGGGCCATAGGCCCAGGCCGAGGAAGCCGATGCCCAGCTTCTCGCCGATCGCCTTCACCTGATCGAGGTGACGGCCGGTCTCGGCACAGGTCTGATGGAGATTGTCGAGCGGGGCCCCGGACAGTTCGAACTGGCCGGCGGGCTCCAGGCTCACATTGCCGTCGGGGCCCGCGAGCGCGATGATGTTGTCGCCCTCATAGACCGGTTCCCAGCCATATTTCGTCAGGCCGATCAGCAGGGCATGGATGCCGCCGCGCTCCTCATAGGATGGCGCGCGATGCGAATCCTCGAAGAATACGAACTTCTCATGTTCGGTGCCGATGCGCCAATTCTGCTTGGGTTTTTCGCCCCCGGCGAAGACCGAGATCAGGTCGTCGCGGGACTCGATGATGGGATCTGCGCCGTCGGCTGCCTTACGCGTGCTCATCGCGCGCCCATAGCGGACCGATCGGTACGTGGCTAGTGGTTTGCCCGTGAATTTGCGCGCCGGGCTCTATCGTCATGCCGGTGGAGACGGGCATCCCCGGGAGATGATCTGCCGCTCTAATCGCCTGAGATGCCAGCCTTCGCCGGCATGGCGGCAAGGTTGGTCGAGCTTATCGCCAATCCCCCGCCAGCCCCATCCACAATGACACCGCCGCCGCCATCGCCGTGTCCGCGCGCAATATGCGCGGACCGAGGGAGACGCCGGTGGCCTGGGGCAGAGCCTTGATCGCCGCGCGCTCGCCATCGGTGAAGCCGCCCTCCGGCCCGATCAGGATCGCCGCCGGGCCGGGCTTCGCCGCTGCGGCCATGGGCACGCCGCCTTCTTCATCGGCGAAAATCAGCGCGCGGTCTTCCGGCCAGGCCTTGAGCAGCTGCGCCAGCTTTACGGGTTCGTCCAGCATCGGCAGCGCGGTACGCTCGCACTGCTCGGCGGCCTCGATCATGTGCGCGCGCAGCCGGTCGAGATTGAGCCGGTCGACGATCGTTCGCTGGGTGATGACGGGCTGCAGCCGCGCGACGCCGAGCTCGCACGCCTTTTCGGCCATCCAGTCGATCCGGCCCTTTTTGATCGGCGCGGCGAGCAGCCAGAGATCGGGGACGGCCTCGCGCTCGCGCATCCGCTCCACGATACGCACCGCGACGGCGCGTTTGCCGACCTGCTCGATCCCGGCGCGCCATTCGCCGGTGCGATCGTCGAACAGCGCGATCTGGTCGCCCGCCTTCAACCGCATCACCGCGCCCAGATAATGCGCCTGCCCGCCGTCGATCGTCAGCGCCATCCCTTGGGACAGCGGCTGGTCGACGAACAGGCGGGTCAGGCTGGCGGGCGGCCAGGCAGGGGTTTGGGCCATGGGACTTCCGAAGATGGGGCTTTTGCCCTACCTGCCGCCCATGGCTCAGGAAGTCGAGGAAATCGTACCCGACAGCGAATATCGGGGGCTGGTGCGGCACCTGCCGACCGGTTCGCGGCCCTATTGGCTGCTCGCGCGCTTCGACCGGCCGATCGGCGCCTGGCTGCTGTTCTGGCCCGGGGCCTGGGTGATCGCGCTCGCGGGGCACGCCGCCGATCGCTGGGATCTCATTCTTTGGATGGGGCTGGGCGCTATCGTCATGCGCGGCGCGGGCTGCGTCTATAACGACATCGTCGATCGCGATCTCGACCGTAAGGTGGCGCGCACCGCCGCGCGGCCTGTTGCCAGCGGACGGGTCGGCCTGAAGGCGGCGTGGGCGTGGCTCGGCCTGCTCTGCCTGATCGGCCTTGTCATCCTCGTGCAGTTCAACCTCACCGCCGCAATCACCGCGGTCGCCAGCCTTGGCGCGGTCGCCGCCTATCCTTTCATGAAGCGGATCACCTGGTGGCCACAGGCATGGCTCGGTATCGTCTTCTCATGGGCCGCGCTGGTCGGCTGGCCGGCGGTGGCCGGCGGCTTCGCGCCTCCAATGTGGCTGCTCTTCGCCGGTTCGGTGTTCTGGGTGATCGGTTATGACACCATCTACGCGCTGCAGGATATCGAGGATGATGCGCTTGCGGGGGTGAAATCCTCGGCCCGGGCGCTCGGCCGCCATGCGCGCAGCGGGATAGGGCTATGCTATCTGATCGCGATCGGCTGCTGGATATCGGCGCTGTGGCAGGTCCGGCCGCAACTGCTCGCCCTCGCCGCGCTGCTCCCGGTCGGGCTGCATCTCGTCTGGCAAGTCGCCCGGCTGCGGACCGGCGATTCCGCCGATGCACTTGCCAAGTTCCGCTCGAACCGGTTCGCGGGGCTGCTGATGTTCCTCGGCTGCCTTGTGGTTGGCAGCACCGCCTGAACAAATAGCCTTTAGGCTTTGACCTTCGCGGCCTCGATACCTAAGTCCCCCGCATGCTGAGCATCTCTGAAGCCGAAGCCCGCACCGCCGATCTCGTCGCCGCCGCCCGCAGGGCTGGGGCCGACGCCGCCGATGCGGTGTATATCTGCAATGCCGCGACCCAGATTTCGGTGCGCCTTGGCGCGCTCGAGGATGTCGAGCGGTCGGAGGGAGAGGAGATCGGCCTGCGCCTCTTCGTCGGCAGCCGGTCGGCGAGCGTATCCTCGTCCGATCTTTCGGCTGATGCGCTGGGCGCGCTGGTCGAGCGTGCCGTAGCGATGGCGCGCGAGGCGCCTGAAGATCCGTTTGCGGGGCTCGCCCCGGAAGACCGGCTGCTGCGCGGCCCAACCGTCGATGTCGACGGCGACGACAATGCCGATCCTTCGCCGGCCGAGCTGCGCGTCCGCGCCGAAGCCGCCGAAGATGCGGCGCGCGGCGTGAGAGGCGTCACCAACAGCGAAGGCGCGGGCGCGTCGGCCAGCCGCACCGTGATCGCGCTGGCGACCAGCGCCGGCTTCGCGCGCGGCTATTCGACCAGCGGCTATGGCTGCTCGGCGAGCGTCATCGCGGGCGAGGGCGGGGGCATGCAGCGCGACTATGCCTATCATTCGTCGCGGCACCTGACCGATCTGGAGGATGCCCAGGCGATCGGCCAGCGTGCGGGCGACCGTGCGGTAAAACGATTGAATCCCGGCAAATTGTCGAGCGGTGCGATGCCGGTGGTCTATGACCCGCGCGTCGGTTCGGGGCTGCTCGGCCATCTGGCGGGCGCGATCACCGGATCTGCGGTGGCGCGGCGCACCAGCTTCCTGCTCGACAAGCTCGGCAAGGAGGTCTTCGCCAAAGGCATCTTCATCCGCGACGATCCGCATCGCGCGCGCGGGCTCCGGTCGAAGCCGTTCGATGGTGAGGGCCTGCCGACCAATCCGCGCGACATCATCGCCGACGGCGTGCTGACCGGGTGGATCATGGATTCGGCTTCGGCGCGGCAATTGGGTCTTGAGCCCACCGGCCATGCGACGCGTGGCGTGGGCGGACCTCCGGGAACCGGCCTGACCAATCTCTATCTGGAGGCGGGAACGCTCTCGCCCGACGATCTGATCGCCGACATCAAGCTGGGCGTCTTCGTCACCGAACTGATCGGGCAGGGCGTCAACGGCGTTACCGGCGATTACAGCCGGGGCGCATCGGGCTTCGTGATCCGCGACGGGCAACTGTGTGAGCCGGTCGCCGAGATCACCGTGGCGGGCAATCTCACCGATATGTTCCGCGAACTGACCCCCGCGTCGGATCTTGTCTTCCGCCGGTCGGTTGATGCCCCGACGATACGTATCGACGGGATGATGGTCGCTGGTGCCTGAAAACCTTCTCGAAGCGGTAAGCGCGGTCGCGACCGAAGTCGGCGCGATGGCGCACGCCTCGTGGCGCGGCGACTTCAAATATTGGGACAAGACGCCGGGCAGTCCGGTCTGCGACATCGACCTCGCCGCCGATGCACTGCTGCGCGAACGGCTTATGGCGATCGATCCCGAGGCGGGCTGGCTGTCCGAAGAGACCGCCGACAGCGCCGACCGCCTCAACTGCGTGCGCGTCTGGGTGGTCGATCCGATCGACGGCACGCGCGATTATGTGCGCGGTCGCGAAGGCTGGGCAGTGTCGATCGCGCTGGTCGAGGGCGGCCGCCCGGTGCTCGGCGTGCTCGACGCGCCGGCGCGGGGCGAGCATTGGCGGGCCCGCTTCGGCCAGGGCGCCACCCGCAACGGCGTGCCGATCCGGTCGTCGCGACGGCTCTCGCTTCCCGGGGCGCGGGTGCCCGCCGATACCTTACCGCGCCGCGATGGTGATCTCGTGGCCGTCGCCAAGCCCAATTCGATCGCACTCAGGATTGCCATGGTAGCGGCGGATGAAGCCGATCTGCTCGCAACGATCCGCTGGGGCAATGAATGGGACATCGCCGCGGCCGCGCTGATCGCGCAGGAGGCGGGCGCCACCGTCACCGACGCCTTCGGCAATCCGCTGCGCTACAACAGCACCAAGGGCGAGCAGTTCGGCGTGCTGGCGACTGCGCCGGCCATCCATGCCGCCGCCGTCGATCGCCTCGCCGATCATGCGGCGAAAGCCGCTATACGGTAAGCCGGGGAGCAGTCGGCGCCGCGTCAACGTCGGTGGAACCGAGCCTAAACTCCCGGCAGCTTGTGGTCGCGGTATCGCTCTCGCAATTCAGTCTTGAGCAGCTTGCCGGTCCCGGTGTGCGGCAGTTCGTCGACAAACAATATCTCGTCGGGCAGCCACCATTTCGCGACCCGGCTGCTTAGCACCTCGCGAACCCGGTCTGCCGAGGGTTCGATACCCGGCTTGGCAACGCAGAGCAGCAGGGGCCGCTCGTCCCACTTGGGATGGAATACGCCGATCGCGGCAGCCTCGGCGACGCAGGGGCAGGCGATCGCGGCGTTTTCGAGCTCGACCGAGCTGATCCATTCGCCGCCTGACTTGATCACGTCCTTCGCGCGGTCGGTGAGCTGGAGCGCGCCATCGGGGTGGATGACCGCGATATCGCCGGTGTCGAACCAGTTTTCGCTGTCGATCGCATCGCTGTCGGCGCGGAAATAGCGCGCGATGACCCAGGCGCCGCGCGTCTGTAAGCGGCCCGACGTCACGCCGTCGCGGGGCAGGACGCGGTCCTCGTCGTCGATGATGCGGAGTTCGACGCCGAATGCGGAGAAGCCCTGTTTCGTGAGAAGGTCGAGCTTCGCCTCGCGGTCCAGCTCGTCCCAGTCGGCGGGCAGCGCCGCGACCGTGCCGACCGGCGACATCTCGGTCATGCCCCAGAGATGGGTGAAGTGGATACCGCGATCCATATAGGCCGCGATCATCGCGCGCGGCGCCGCCGACCCGCCACAGGTGATATTGCTCAACCGGCCGAAATCGCCCCCCTCGCGCTCGACATGCTGCAGCATCGTCAACCAGATCACCGGTACCCCGCAACTATGCGTAACCTGCTCGTCGATGATCAGGCGGTGGAGTATGGCGGGCTCGTTGCTGATCGACAGCACCATCTTCGCACCGGTCATCGCTGCGGCGAAAGGCAGGCCCCATGCGCCGGCATGGAACATGGGCGTGACCGGCAGCACCGCCGAGCGGGCCGCCAGAGCGAACATGTCCGGCGTCGCCTGGATGAAGCTGTGCAGCATCTGCGAACGATGCTCGTAGAGGACGCCCTTGGGATTCCCGGTCGTCCCACTGGTGTAGCAGAGCATGGCGGGCGCGCGCTCGTCGCCCTCGGGCCAGATGTAACGGCCGTCATGGGGGGCGATCAGCGCCTCGAAGCCGCCATCGCCTGCCGGGGGATTGAAGCAGATAAAATGCTCAATCGTATCGAAACGCGGCTTCAGCCGCTCGACGATCTCCGCATAGGCATGATCATAGAAGAGGACGCGGTCCTGCGCGTGATTGGCGATATAGACGATCTGCTCATCGAACAGCCGCGGGTTGATCGTGTGGATCACGGCCCCAGCCCCGATCGTCCCGAACCACGACACGAGGTGGCGGGCATGGTTCGCGGCCAGCGTGGCGACCCGGTCGCCCTGTGCGATGCCGAGTGCGGTCAGCGCCTGCGCCAGCCGGCGGGCGTCGCGATGGATGCCGGCCCAGTTGGTCCGCTCGATGCTGCCATCGGCCCAGCGGGTGACAATCTCCCGCGGTCCATGTTCGCGCGCGGCATGATCGATCAGCCGTTCCAGCCGCAGCGGCCAATCCTGCATCGCCCCCAGCATATATCCTCCACCCTATTTTTTTTCAGGATAGCGGAACGGCGGCGCGAGGGCCACTGCCGGACGAAGCTACAGTCCGAGCCGGCGAATTTCGATCGCCGGGCAGCGGTTGACCACCGCCTTCAGTCCCGCCGCCTCGGCGCGCGCGACGGCTTCGTCGTTGAACACGCCGAGCTGGGTCCATACCGCGTCCGCACCGGCGGCGATCGCATCGTCGATCGCCGGGCCTGCCGCCGTCGAGTTGCGGAAAATGTCGACGATGTCGATCTTCTCACCGATCTCGGCCAGCGTCGCGATGACGGTCTCGCCATGGATAGACTGGCCCGCGAGTTGCGGATTGACCGGGATCACCTTGTAGCCGCGCGACAGCAGGAAGCGCATGACGCCGAAGCTCGGCCGGTCGGGCCGGTCGCTCGCCCCTACCATCGCGATCGTTTTCGCGTTGGTGAGCAGCGCGGCGATGTCCTGGTCTGTCTGGAGCGGCATGACAATTCCTTCGGTTGGCTATCCCTTAGCTAAATGATGCAGGCTTCGCCGGGTTCAACCAGGCGACGATCTTTTCGGCGAGCGGCCGGAAGATCGTATCCGCCTCGTCGGTGGCGGGCGGGACCCCCGCGTCGGAACTGGTGCGGATGCCGATGTCGAGCGGGACGCGGCCGAGGAAGTCGAGCTCCATCGACATCGCCGCCGCCTGCGCGCCGCCGCTGCCGAACGGATCGGAGATCTCTCCGCAATGCGGGCAGGCATAGCCCGCCATATTTTCGACCATGCCGATGATCGGGACATTGCCCTGGCGGAAGAAGTCGATCGCCCGGGTCGCATCCATCAGCGCGAGGTCCTGCGGCGTCGAGACGATGATCGCACCGGCGGGCTTGTATTTCTGCACCATGGTGAGCTGGACGTCGCCGGTGCCGGGCGGCAGATCGAGGATCAGCAGGTCGACATCGCCCCATTCGGCATCGATCAGCTGGCCCAGTGCGTTCGCCGCCATCGGCCCGCGCCACGCGATCGCCTGGCCCGGCTTCACCAGCTGGCCCATCGACAGCATCGGCACGCCGTGCGGCGACATCACCGGGTCCATCTTTTGGCCCTGTGCGGTCGGGCGCATCCCCTCGGTCGACAGTAGCCGGGGCTGCGAGGGGCCGTAGATATCGGCGTCGACGAGGCCGACCTTCTTGCCGAGCCGATTCAGCGCCACCGCCAGATTGGCCGACAGGGTCGACTTGCCGACTCCGCCCTTGCCCGATCCGACCGCGATGATCTTGCGGCCTTTCTTCTCGGCGGTCATCGCGACACGCACCGTGTCGACCCCCGGCACCGCGATCAGCGCCTGCTTGATCGCGGTTTCGAGCTTGCTGCGCGCGTCGCCCGACAGGCCGGTCACGTCGATGACGACGCTGACGGTTCCGTCGTCGAAACGGGGTTCGGAGGCCCGGCCACCGGCGATCAGGCCCTTGCCGCTGATGGGGTCGATGACACCGTCGAGCGCGGCGGGGAGCGATTCAGACATTTCCATGTCGGAGCGAATAAAGGGTCATGACGGAAACACCCACTGTTTTTCCGCCGATCCGCTCCTATAATGATTTTCATGAACGAGAATGACAGCAGCGGAATGACGCCGCGGCCTTTGCTCAGTGAGGGCGGGCCGTGGGGTGGCG
>NZ_LARW01000102.1 GCF_000971055.1 Sphingomonas sp. SRS2 | reverse complement strand
GTATTGTAGATCTATTCATTAGTTTTATTGTTTTTTATTAATAGGAATTGATGGGCGGGCTTGAGGCCGCGGCGCGCATCGCCGGCGGGCGGGCGCCCGTCCCCTTTCCCGCGGCGCTACTCAACTCAGAATGGCTCCCAGATCCCCGGTCACCGTCCTGATTGTGCGGCGGGGTTCCTCCAGCAGCGCAACCATGTTGAGGAAACCATGGCACATGCCTTCGATACGATGGGTCACGACATGCCCCCCCGCGGCGCGGAGCGCCTCGGCATAGGCCTCGGCCTCGTCGCGGAGCGGATCATATTCGGCGGTCACGATGATCGCGGGGGCCAGCCTGCCGAGATCGGTCGCGCGGAGTGGCGATATCTCCGGCAGGACGCGATTGTCGGGATCGGGGACGTAATGATCCCAGAACCACTGCATCGACCGCCCGCCAAAGATCGGAAGATCCCAGCATTGCTGATAGGAAGGCGTGGTCGTGTCGATATCGACACAGGGATAGAGCAGCACCTGTGCCGCGACCTCGATCTGCCCAGAATCCCTCGCTCGCTGCGCGAGGATCGCCGCGAAATTGCCACCGGCGCTGTCGCCGATCAGCACCAGCGGCACTTGATGTCCGACGATCGCCGACAGGTTCGCCGAAGCCCAGAGCGAGGCGTCCCAACTATCCTCCAACCCTGTGGGGAACGGGAATTCGGGCGCGAGACGATAGTCGACCAGCAGCACCGCATAGGGGCCCGATGCGGCCAGCATGCGCGCGATCGTCTCGTTAATGTCCAGATGGCCGATCACCCAGCCGCCGCCATGATAATAGATCAGGAGCGCCTCGACCGGGCCGGCAGGGAAGAAGAGCCGCCCCGGGATAACGCCGTCCCTGACGGGAATTTCCACGTCCTCGACCCGGCCGACATCGGGGCCGCGGCCCAGTTGGGCCTCCGCCGCCCATCGTCCGGCGCGCGCTTCGGCGACGGTGAGTTCATGGACCGGACGGATGCCGGATGTGCGGATCGTGTCGCACAGCTTCTGCAATTCGGGATGAAGGGTCATTTCAAGATTCCTCGATGCGCCTGACGCCCGGGCGCCATCGCCGGGCCGCGGGCTGAACATTGCCCGGACCGCGCCCGCGTCCAGCAATTTCAAGGCGCGGCCCGATCACCGTCGCGACCGCAATGCGTGCAGCATGTGCGCGAAGTGATCGACGCGCCACCTGTCCTGATCCTCGCCCCATCCGACCTTTCCCTCATATTCCCACCGCATAAGCGTGTTGGCGCCCCCGCCATGTTCGCACATGTGGCTCATCGCGAGCCCCTCGGCTTCGAGCCGGCGGCCCTCCTCATCGGTGACAAGAACCTCCATATGCCGGGTCCAGCCGGTATCACGGTCGCGCCACACCCGGGCCCAGCTACGGCTTTTGTCGATCCAGCCGAACCGGCCGTCTTTCAGCAGCCAGCCGGTATTGAGCGGGGACCGTCCCTCCGCGTCGCCGTCCTGCGGGCGCACGAAGCTTAGAAAACCCGTCTGGTCATCGCTATGCCCAAAGATATACTGGACACGGCCCCTCCCCCGCTCCCGCTCGATTTCGCGCCAGCGGGGGCCGCCGGGGTGAAGCACTCGCGTCGGCCGCCCGGCATATTTCTGGCTCTGCGCATGTGCGCCTTCACGCGGGCCCCAGGTCCGATCGCGTACCGACCAGCAGTGGATCGGGATGGATTCGCCGTGCAGCCGCAATGTCCCCGTGTACAGGCCGAGTTGATCGAGGTGCGGATTATGCAGGATGGGCGCCTCGCCCGGCGTCGCGCGGCGCGGCGCATGCGCGCCCTTGAACACCACTTCGATCGCGAAGGAGCGATCAGGATCCTGATATTCCAGATAATAGTCGGTCAGGGGCGCGATCATCTTGAGCCGATAGCCACCTTCGGGAAAGATGATGTCACGCAGATCGGGGTCCGGCGGCATCGCCGCCTGATCGACGATCTTGTAATAAGCGAGGCGTGCCGGATCGGCCCCCTTGTCGTCCCAGGCGAACACCCGCCAACGAACCTTGCCGGCATTGGGATAATAGGCCGCATGCAACCAGATGCCGAGCCGACGCTCGGGAATGTTGATCGCCCACCAGTTGGTCTCCAGGTCGAGCGGATTGGTAGACAGGGCATGATAACCGTCGTCGACGGACGTGAATGGCGTATCCCGATCCAGGATGTCTGTAGTCATCCGCTGCTTACCTTTTGATACGGCCGACAGGTCTCGATCAGCCGGGCTCTACCCGACACCCTTGGTCTAATTGTCCCGCGCAATAATCACGCGCATCCGATCCAATGCGGCCGTCATCTCGAACTGGCATGCGAGCCGCGAATTATGCCGGTTGCCAGCGCCTTCCAGCAGGTCGTTTTCATCGGCACTTATCGGTGGAAGCTGGCTCCAGAAACGCTCATCGATGTGGATGTGGCACGTCGCGCAGGCGCAGCACCCTCCGCAGGAAGCGAGAAGTTCGTCGAGCCCGCCTTCACGGATGACCTCCATGACCGTCCTTCCGGACGCCGCCGGAAGGACATGCTCGCCACCCAGCCGGTCTACGACGATTAGCGTCAGCATCCGGCGGCACCGCGCACGGCCGGTTTCGAGGCCGGTATCATCTCAGGCAGCCCCGAGCAGCTGGCGCAGCTTCATGTGGAAATTGCTTATGATGCCTTCCTGGACCGGATTGGTCCTGGCGCCGCGGAACCCCTGCGACCGCACCCCCTTCTGCAGATAGGGGAGATTATCGAAATCCTGGGCCAGAAATGGCGGGATATCCTTGAAATCCCGCCAGTCGGTGTAATGCGGATGCTCCACCTTTGGAGCGAAGCCCGGCGCGTAGCGCTCGAGCGCCCAGAAATCGATGATGCTGCGCTCGGGATTGTCGCCTTTTCCGGCCGGCCGGAATCGATACCATAAGGACGCGGTTGGCTGCGGCAGAACCGAGATGTTCGGAAAGATATGCCAGACGCTCCCGTTGTCCGCTATTTGTTCGGGCGTGATCTCGGGCCAGCCAACGCCTGCGGCCATCGCCGCTTCCTTGCGGAACTTCATCATGGCCTTGACCGCGTCCGGCGCCGACACGCCATCCGGAAGCTCGCTCAGAATGCGCGCCGACGCCGCAAGATCCCGATCGCTGAATATGCTGCGGACGTCGAACACCATCTCCTTCATATAATCGAGCAGGAGAGGACGGGGATCGGCGGGTGGCGGAGCCTTCAACAGCTGTGAGGGCGATCCAAGTCCGCTGGCCTGTGCCGACCGCCTGAGAAAACCGTGCAGGCCCGCCGCGTGCGCCTCGGTCCGTTCATCGAAGAAAGCCAGCAGTTGCTGGTGCGTCGTCTGCACATGATAGGCTTCGATGAAAGCCTCGAGCGCGAGCTTCCAGTTGACATCGGTTTCGACCGACGCCGTCCAGCGGAAACGCTGTCCGGCGAAATCATAGGGACCGAGCCGCTCGACCGCCTCGCCCAGGAATTCGAGCAGCGGCTCGGCGTGCTGGTCCATGTTGATGAACACGAAGCCGCTCCAGCTGTCGCATTTTACGGGGCTGAGGCCGATCTCTTCATCGCAGAGTCCATCGCCCCAATTTTCCCGGTAGGGAACATGCGTGCACTGGCCGGTGAGCGTGAAGCGCCATCCGTGAAATGGACACACCAGCTGCTTCGAATGGCGTGGCCCGGCAGCCAGCTGGCGCCCTCGATGCGGGCAGGCGTTGTAGAATGCCGAAATCGTGTCGGGTGCGCTGCGTATGATGAGAATGGATTCGTCGCAGATCTCATAGACGAACTGGTCGCCGACCGCCGGGATCTGCTCCTCCCGGCAGGCGATCTGCCACACCCTGGGCCACAGAATATCCTTTTCGGCACGGGCGAACTCGGGCGACGTGTAATGTTCAGCAGGAATGAAGTCGGGGCGGACCGACGACGATGAGCGGTTCTGCAGCATGTTCAATTCTCCTGGCCGGAGCCGGCCCAAACCCGCAAAAGGAGCTCTCGACCTATTCAATTTCAGCGATGACCGTGCCTATCTCGTAGGTCTCGCCTTCAACACCGATGAGGCGGATGGCGCCTCCCGTCGGGGATTCGATCTCCTGCGTCGATTTGTCGGCTTCGATGGCATAGAGCGGCTGCCCGGCGGTTACGACAGATCCGTCGGCCACCAGCCACTCGGCTATCGTGGCCTCGGTCATCGAGAAACCAAGCTGAGGTATTTTTATTTCAGTCGCCATTATACTTCCTAAAGGGTGCTGCGAATGGCCCCGTACATCTCTTCAGCGTTCCACATGAACGCCTCTTCAAGAGGCTTGCTGTAGGGGACCGGCGAGAATTTGGAGGCGACACGGCGGATCGGCGCCTTGAGGTCGCTGAACAGTTCCTCCTGAATCGAAGCGACGATCTCCGCGCCCACCCCGAAATTGCGAACCGCTTCGTGAACCACAACCGCCCGCCTGGTTTTCGCCACCGACGCCAATATCGTTTCGAGATCGAACGGCGCGACGGTTCTGAGATCGACGACCTCGACCGACACCCCCTCGGCCTGCAGCCGGTCGGCAACCAACAGGGCATCCATGATCGGGCGGCCATAGCCGATCACCGAAACGTCGGTGCCTTCACGAACGACGTTCGCCTTGCCCAGCGGCACGCGCAGCATCGGCGGGGGCGCCGCCCCCATGGTGCGGTAGGTCCGCGTGTTCTCGATGAAGATGACGGGGTCTTCCTCATCAAGGATCGCGGACAGCAGAAGCCCCTTGGCATCCGCGGGGCTGGATGGAACCACCACCTTGATGCCGGCGGTGTGCGCGAACCACGCTTCGAGCATGTCCGAATGCTGGCCGCCCGTTCCGGCGCCGGCGCCAGTCGCGGTGCGGATCACCAGTGGAACATTCGTCTGACCGCCCGACATGTACCGGATCTTCGCCGCATGATTGATAAGCTGATCCATCGCCACGGTGACGAAGTTCATCAGCATGATTTCAGCGACCGGCCGCATACCGGCGATCGCGGCGCCGACAGCTGCGCCTACGATCGCCTGTTCGGAGATCGGTGTCGATCGCACGCGCAGATCGCCGAACTCGGTCGAAAATCCCTTGGTGATCTTGAAGACACCACCGCCCTCGCGGTCCGCCAGGTCTTCGCCAAACAGCAGGACACGATCATCGGTGCGCATCGCTTCATGGAGCGCGAGCGTCGAGGCCTGCGCGAAATTTATCCGTTCGGCCGCCGCCAATTTGGTGACGCCGGTTGGATCGGTACGCTCGACATTCATTGACTCACCCCTTGCCCGTGAACATCCGTGAGAAGTTCCTCAACCGGTGGGAAAGGACTGGCGAAACCATATTCGACAGCATGATCGAGCTCTGCCTCGATCTCGCCCTCGATGAGCCCCAGCTGGTCGTCGGTGGCGTAGCCCTTGGCGATCATCCAGGGACGGAACGTCGCGAGCGGGTCAACCTTCTCCGCCGCTGCGATGGCGTCTTTGGGCACATAGTCGCTGGACGATCCGATCGTGTGGCCCTTGAAGCGGAAAGTGTCCGCCTCCAGCAAGGTTGGCCCCTTGCCCGCCCGAGCCCATTCGACCGCCGCCCACGCGGCGCCGGCCATCGCGGCGGGGTCGTTGCCATCGACCCGGACGCCACGCATCGCATAGCCCGCCGCACGGTCAACGACATGGGCGCAACTGGTGCCGTTCGCATAGGCCGTGTGTTCGGCATAAGTGTTGTTCTGACAGAAGAACACGACGGGCAGCTTCCACAGGCTCGCCATGTTCAATGACTCGTGGAACGCGCCGATGTTGCTGGCGCCGTCGCCGAAACTCACCACCGTGACGCGGCCGTCCCCGCGCACTTGCGATGCCAGCGCCAGGCCGAGCGCGATCGGCAATCCGCTGCCAACGATACCGGTCGTCACCATCACCCCGGTTTCAGGGTGGGTGATGTGCATCGGGCCGCCCTTGCCTTTGCAGGTACCATCGAGCCGGCCGAGGAATTCGGCCCAGAGCCGGTCGATCGGCACACCCTTTGCCAGCTGATCGTGCAGCCCGCGATAGGTGGTGACGATATAGTCATCCTTCCGCAGCACGGCGCCCATCGCAGCGGCCAGCAACTCCTGACCCCGAACAGGGTAGTAGATCAGCGAGGCCCGGCCGGACGTGATCACCGCCCGGAATCGCTCGTCGCAACGGTGGATCAGCCAGAACTTCCGGTACACCGTCCGGAAAAATTCCGGCCCCAGTTCAGCCCCGGCCTCACTCGGCCGCTCATCCTCTTCCACGATCGGGTTCATTCGATCTCCAGCACATCTTTTTTACGATTAGGCAAAAACTTTTAAGTACATCCTGACATACGTCGCTATTTTTTTGCACATATGCCGCTAATACTGTCAACAGCGCCGCACCATAAGCAAGACTTTTCGGGCGTCAACCGTCCAAACGATCCAATTTTACGAAAAGACGACAGATCAATTCAGATTTTTTATGAACTTATTCGTCAAAAATATCAATAATTTCGAGTTGATAGTCTGTTTTATCTTCTGTTACTCAATATGAGTAACATTGAACATTGAACATAGGGGAGAGCAATGGGCGTTCTCGATGGCAAGGTGGCGCTGGTCACCGGAGGAGGGCGCGGGCTTGGGCGCGGGCTTGCACTCGCGCTCGGCAGCGCGGGCGCATCGCTGGTTGTGTGCGGCCGTTCGCAGGACATGCTCGATGAATCGGTCCGCCTGCTCGAAGCGCGCGGCGTTCAGGCGATGGGGCGAACCTGCGACCTCACCGATCTGACGCAGATCGAGGATCTGATCGCCGCCGCGATCGATCGTTTCGGCACGATCGACATCCTCGTCAACAACGCGCAGGGCGAACATGGCAACGGTCTGCTGCTCGATGCCAAGGATGAGTGGTTCGAATATGGCTTTCGCTCCGGACCGCTGGCAACCTTCCGGACGATGCGGGCCTGCCATCCCTATCTGCGCAACGGCGGGGTGATCGTGAACCTGGCGACCGGCGCCGCATTGCGCCCCGATCCGATCGGCTACGGCTTCTATGGAGCGGTGAAGGAAGCGATCAGAACCCTGACGCGAACCGCAGCCGTCGAATGGGCCAAGGACGGCATACGCGCACACGCGCTGATTCCGCTCGCCTATCATGAAGGCATGCGTGACTGGGCCGCCGCGCGGCCCGAGGAATCCAAGGCGTTCTTCGCGTCGATCCCGATGGGACGAGTCGGCGATCCCGAACAGGATATCGGACCCGTCATGGTCTTCCTGTGCAGCGACGCAAGCAATTACATGACCGGCAATACGATGCTCGTCGACGGGGGGCACACATTTTTGCGTTAACCAAAATGGTTGGCAAGATAGACTAAAAATATCCGATTTAGCACATGCTTCGCGATTGGTCCTTTCCCGGTCCAACCACGGCCACGCAGCCGGAAGCTTGGACGAACATTCAGATGTGACAGGACGAGGCAGATTAGATGGATCGCGGTAACTTTGGCCAGCTGCAGGCTGCGCGTGATTTCCTGTTCGAGCGCAGAACCGATTATGATGGCGCGCGCAGGGATTTCCGGTGGCCCGCATTCACCCGGTTCAATTTCGCCGAGGACTGGTTCGACGTCATCGCGGCGAATAATGACGCCGAAGCGCTGAGGGTCTTGTCCGACGACGGCGCTGCCACCTCGCGCAGTTTTGCCGAGCTTTCCTGCGAATCGAAGCGCATCGCCAATTTCCTCCGCTCGCTCGGCATGCGAAACGGCGACCCGGTGCTGCTCGTGATGGGGAATATGGTTCCGCTGTGGGAATCGATGCTGGCGCTCATCCGTCTGGGGGCGGTCATCATCCCTGCGACGCCCCTGCTCAGCGCCAGCGACATCAGTGATCGCATAGAGCGCGGCGGGGTGCGCTTCGTCATCGCTCAGCGCGATTATGTCGAACGGTTCGAGCATGGCGCATGGACCGGCATCGTGACCGACGGCGTCGCGCCCGGCTGGTCCAGCCTTGATGAGGCGCGCGGCTTTGCCGACCAGTTCACAGCCGATCGCCCAACCGATGCGGACGATCCGATGATGCTCTATTTCACATCGGGGACCACGGCCAAGGCGAAGCTGGTCGTTCACAGCCATACCTCCTATCCCGTCGGGCATCTGTCCACGATGTACTGGATCGGGCTCAAGCGTGGCGACAGGCATCTCAACATCTCGTCGCCCGGCTGGGCAAAACATGCGTGGAGCTGCCTCTTCGCGCCCTGGCTGGCGGAGGCGGCGATCATCGTGCTCGATCACGCCCGGTTCGACGTCAGGAAGACGCTCGATCTGCTCGTCAACGAGAAGATCACCACCTTCTGCGCGCCTCCCACGGTTTGGCGGATGCTCGTGCAAGAGGATCTGGCGGCCTGGCCGGTGACCGTCCGCGAGCTGCTGAGCGCGGGTGAGCCGTTGAATCCGGAGATTATCGAACGGATCCGCGAGGCCTGGGGAGTCACGATCCGCGATGGTTTCGGCCAGACCGAGACGTCGGTGATGATTGCCAATACACCGGGGCAGCCCGTCCTGGCGGGCAAGGTCGGCCGCCCCCTGCCCGGCTTCGAAGTGGATCTGCTCGATCAGGAAGGGCGGTTCGCCGACGAAGGTCAGATCGTGATATCGCTGAAACCGGCAAGGCCTGTCGGCCTGATGGCAGGGTATCGCGAAAACGACGTGCTGCGCCCGCTGGCAGGCGATTATCACCTTACCGGCGATATCGCCTCGCGCGATGCGGACGGCCTTTTCACCTATATCGGCCGTGCCGACGATGTGTTCAAATCATCCGATTATCGGATCAGTCCGTTCGAACTGGAAAGCGCATTGATCGAGCACCCTCTCGTGCTCGAGGTCGCGGTGGTGCCGTCGCCCGACCCGGTGCGCCTGGCGGTGCCGAAGGCGTTCATCACGCTCGTCCCCGGAACCGCCCCCACTGCGGAAAGCGCACGCGCCATATTGCTGCACGCGCGCACCGTGCTGGGCCCGTTCAAGCGGATCCGCCGCATAGAATTCGCCGATCTCCCCAAGACGATCTCTGGAAAGATCCGCCGGATCGAGCTCCAGAGACTGGAACGGCAACGGCACGAGGACGGAACGTCCTCTGCACAGTCATGGACCGAAGACGACCTCATCTAGCGTCGCCGGGCAAGGCGCCCTGCTCCGCGATATGCTCTGGAGACCGGCCGTGGATTTTGAAGACCTGAGCGTCAGGGTTGATGGCCAGATCGGCATCATCGAACTGAATCGCGGAGATGGAAGGAACGCGCTGCGCGTGCGGACCATGGAGGAGATATGCCGGGCGTTCGATCTGTTGGGCGACGATCCCGGTGTCCGCGCGATCCTGTTCACCGCCAGCGGGAAGCATTTCTCCACCGGGGCGGACTTCGCCTTCCTCGCCCGGCTGACGACCATGTCGGCGGTCGAGATCCGCGATCAGATCTATTCCGCATTTCAGGGTGCCGCGAAACGGATTTGGAATTGCCCGAAGCCCACCGTCGCGGCCGTGAACGGATTTGCGGTGACGGTTGGTTGCGAACTCGCGCTTGCCTGCGATTTTCGAATCGCCGGCCCCCGCGCGCAATTCCAGGAGAGCTGGATCAAATTGGGAATCATGCCCCCGCTGGGCGGGCTTTTCCTGCTGCCAAGAATGATCGGCCTTGCGAGGGCGAACGAAATGGTGCTGACCGCCCGTGCGGTGGCGGCTGAGGAGGCGCTGCGGATCGGCCTGGTAAGCCGCGCGGCGGATACGGACGATGCGTTGCCCGGGGCGGCGCTGGACTATGCCCGCGAGCTCGCCGCGCTGCCGCCGCTCGCCTATCGGGCGATCAAGGATGCGGTCCATCGCGGTCTGGAATCGTCGATGGAAAAGGAATGGGCGAGCAACCTTCTCGCGCAGAGCATCCTCCTGGGAACCGACGATTTCAGTGAGGGCCTCGCGGCGGTCACCGAGCGGCGCCCGGCGGATTTCAAGGGCCGCTAGAGGCTGTTCTCTGATGTGGAAGCGCACCGCTGATACAAAATCCGGGACGCAGGAGGGCCCGCATCACGTCCGGCCGAAAAATGCCTCGCGGCGTGTGCTGGGTCAGGCGGCGTCCAGCCGTTCCGACCGGGGATGGCTGAGCATGGTCCACAATTTGGCGACAGCATCGCTCATCGGACCGGGCGTTGTAACCAGATGAAGTTCCATTTCATCCTCGATCTCGTCGATTGTCAGGAAGTGGAGGTCGGCAGAGTGATCGCGCTCCCACCACTGCGCCGAAATCGTCGCGATCTTCGCCTGCGCCACGAATTGGGTCATCGCTTCCGAACTCATCTCGGGAAAGTCGAGGATCTGCAATTCATAGGGCGCCAGCTTCGCCCGAACCCTGTCATGCAGTTCGATATCGGGGACTCGGGGAAACAGCACGACGCTTTGCCCGCGCAGATCATTCAGGCTGATCCGGTCATGGACAGCCCAGGGCGAGCTCTGTGGTACCGACAAACCTATCCGGCATTTTGAAAGAACCATGCTTTGCAGATCGGCGGGCACCGGGCCCAGCGTGAACGCGATGTTGACGACATGCTCGCGCAGCCGCTCCCATAGCGGCGTGCTGGCGGCCGTCTGGACGGTGACCGAGATATTGGGATGCGCCGAAAGGAAGGTGCTCAATATCGTCCAGCGCTCGGGCACGCGGAAACTCACCGCGCCGATTTCCAGCCGGCTCGAATAAGCGCAGTTGATCTCGCTCGCGGTGGCCAGCACGCGCTCGGCCATCTCGATCATCTGCTTGGCAGCCGGGAGCAGCGCCGCGCCTTCCACCGAAAGACTCACATTGCGCGAATTGCGGCTCAGCAGGCTGAAGCCGAGTTGCTCCTCGAGCGCCCGTATCCGCATCGACAGGCGTGGCTGGCTGAGTTGCAGCCGGGCGGCAGCTTTCGTGAACGACCGCTCCTGAGCGACTTCGACAAAGGCGCTTATCAACCGAAGATCGGGATATTTGGAGCCTGACTCGGGTGCCATCATTCATCTCCTGCAATTCGTCGGCGCCGATCCTCGCGGCCTTCCCGGCGGGGGTAAATTGCCAGTCTCGATACCGCCGCGCAACCGCTCGTGCGCCATGGCGCGCTCGTCGGCCTGCTCGCCCTAGCCTGGCGGTTCCGCCGACCGCTCCGCTGATGCCGCGATCACCTCGTCCCGGCCGGCCTCCCGCGCGTCGGCGGCCTGCCTTGCCTTCCAGTCGCGGCGTACTTCCGCCGCGGCCTTGACGCTGTTGGCGGCTTCCACATCGAGCTGCGCGGGCAGATCGTTGCTCAGCGCATGGTTGAGGCTGTCCTTGGCCAGACGAAACGCCCACGGCTTGTTGTCGGCCATGTTGTTCGCAAGCGCCAGTGTTTCGGTGAGAAGATCGGAGTCATCGAACACCCGGGTGACGAGACCGAAGTCGAGCGCCTCCCCGGCCGTGAATCGCTTTGAGAGAAGAAAGAACTCGCGGGCCTTCGCACTGCCCAGCAGCTGTGTCCAAAACCATGTCGCACCATAATCTCCGGCGAGCCCGACCTCGACGAACGCGCTGCGGATCGTGGCCGAACGTGCCGCGAACCGGATGTCGCATGCGCCGGCAAGGCCAACGCCCGCGCCTGCGCATGGGCCGTTAATCATGGCGATGGTCGGCTTGGGCATGCTGTGCAACAGAGATGCGGCATCCATCGCCTTGCGCAGGAACGCCGCTCGCTGTTCCGCGCTTGGCCGCGCGCCGCCCTGCGGCGATGGGCGGTTCTTCATGTCGCCGCCCGAACAGAAACCGCGGCCCGCCCCGGTCACGACGACGCAGCGAACCGACTCGTCCGCCGCGAGCGACCGGATCGCGCTGAGCAGCGCCGCCATCAGCGCATCATTGATCGCATTCAGGACGTCCGGGCGGTTCAGCGTCAGAATCGCGACGCCGCCTTGCCGTTGATCGAGCACGAGCTGTTCCACCGATGCGGTCATCCTCTCCCTTGATCCGTCTCCGACAGCGAGTCGGCCGCTTGCATGATAGGCTATAATCAGCTTAATGGTATATATGATTATCGCTGGCCTGCCTGGTCCTCGCAGGCGTTGGGGAGGCAGGAATGAACATTGACGGATTCAAGGCTCTCACGACGTTGCCGGTGATAACCGCGCCGATGTTTCTGGTGTCGGGGGTCGATCTGGTGGTGGCCGCCTGCCGCGCTGGAGTCATCGGAAGCTTTCCGGCGCTCAACGCCCGCGATCCAGAACTTCTGGCGGACTGGCTCGCGACGATCGAGCGCCGCCTCGCCGAGCCGGGTCCGATACCTCCGGCTCCCTATGCGGTGAACATCGTGTTGCGCAGTCCCATCCGCCGGGAACAGCTGGAAAAATGCGCGGCGGCCGGGGTTCCGATCGTCATAACCAGCGTCGGCGACCCATCGGAGGCCGTCAAACGGGTTCACGACTGGGGCGGCCTGGTCTTTCACGACGTCACCAATCTCGACCATGCCCGAAAGGCGGCGGAGGCCGGCGTCGACGGGATCATTCTGGTCTGCGCGGGCGCCGGGGGGCACTCGGGCGCACAATCCGCCTTTGCCCTGACTCCCCAGGTCCGGGCCATGTTCGATGGCGCGATCATCGTCGGCGGCGGCATCGGCGACGGTCGCGCGATACTCGCGACGCAGGCACTGGGCGCGGACTTTGCCTATGTCGGTACGCGGTTCATCGCCACGGCCGAGTCGCTGGCATCGGATCCCTACAAGCAGCTCCTTGTCGAGGCGGCGACATCGGACATCGTCTATACCGACCGGATCTCCGGGCTCCCGGCCAGCTTCATCCGCCAGTCGCTTCTGGCCGCGGGGCTCGATCCCGACCAACTGCCGCCACTGCGTGCGCCGCGGACGCCCGATCTGCCGCCCGGGGTCAAGGCCTGGAAGGATATATGGAGTGCGGGTCACGCGGTGGGTCTGATCACATCCCCATCAACCGTTGCCGGCGTGATCGCACAGCTCACCGCCGAATATCATCAGGCCCGGCTGACCCTGGTCCCGTCATCGCCCGAGCCATGCGCGTCACTCCGCCAGACCAGCCTTTCCCCCGGCAATCTCGCCGCCGGCTGACAACCGCGCGGAAATCGCCGGGTCGAGCAGTTGCCGGCGCAGATGGTGGCCGCCATCCACGGTCAGCGTCGCCCCGGTTATATAGGCGGCAAAGCCCGAACTGAGCCAGCTGACCGCCCAGCCTAGCTCGCGCGGTTCGCCGAAGCGGTGCGCCGGAACGGTTCGCGCCAGATCGCTCGACGACGATAGGTTGAGGCGTTGCCGGGCATCATCCGCGCCGAACAGCCCGGCGACGACGCTGTTCACCCGAATGTCATGCCCGGCCCATTCGGCGGCCAGGGCCCTGGTGAGCGTTTCGATACCCGCGTCGACGATGGCACCCGTCAGCGCCCCCGCCGTCCCGCCTTCCGCCAATCCATTGGTCAGAAAGAGAATCGATCCGCCCCGGCGATCCGCGACGCGCCGCTTTCCGTAGCCGATGGCCATGCTCGCAAGCCGGCCAAGCGGGTCGGTGCATTCGATCCGCCAGCTATCGGGGCTGATCGCCGAAGCCGCCCCGGGCTGTATCGATGGCGGTGCGAGTACGAGGAAATCGAGCGGCCCGCGGCCCTTCTCGATCTCCTCGATCGCCGCCTCCCCCTCGCCGTCGAACAGCGATTCGACCGTGGCACCGCTTTCGATCAGTGCCGCCACGGCAGCCTCGGTCAGGACGATGCGCGGTCCGGCGACGCAGCCCGTCTGTCCGGCGAGCCATGAGGGGCCCGGCGCCGGCAGGCCGGCGGACGGTTTCGGCAGGCCCGTCACCACAGCGCTTCCCGCTCGGGTACCGGGACAAAATGTGGCATCTCCAGCCCCCTCCTCAACCATTCTCCGCCGTCCATGACAAGCACCGCGCCCGTCACAAAGGCGGCATAGTCCGAAACAAGCCAGGCCGCAGTGCAGCTCAGCTCGCGCATCCGGCCGGGCCTGCCGGCCGGGATATGCGGGCCCAGGCGCGCATCGGCGGTCGCGGCGGTCGCCGACAATGACCCGTCATGCGGGAAGAAGCCCGCTGCGATACAGTTGACCCTGATGCCAGCGCTCACCCACTCGATCGCCAGCGTCTTGGTGAGATTGACGGTGGCCGCCTTGGCGGGCGCCGAATGCGCGTCGCACGGAAATCCCGTCCATGCATAGGGCGCCGCATTGTTGATGATGACGCCGGGCCGGCCGTCCCGTATGCTGCGGCGGGCAAATTCCGTCGAGCAAAAGAAGGTGCCGTCATAGGCGATCCTGGTGACGGCCCGAAATGCGTTGGCGCTCATCTGCTCGGCGCGCGCCGCAAAATTGGCCCCGGCATTGTTGGCGAGGATCGATACCGGGCCGAGCTGGGCTTCGACCGCGTCGAATGCCGCGACAATCTGCTCGGGCTCTCTGACGTCGGCGGTCGCCATCACGACCCGCCGGCCCAGCCGTTCGAGCCGCGCCGCCGCCTGTTCGAGCCTGGCGGAACCGCGCCCGATCAGCGCCACGTCGGCGCCTGCCTCCGCGAAGCCCTCCGCCATCGCCAGGCCCAATCCCGAACCGCCGCCCGTCACCAGCGCGACCCGGCCCGCCAGCGTATCGGCGGGAAGGAAAGGAACATTGCCCGATGGCGGCTCCCTCAACGGCATTATCGTGGCCCTCCCGATGAATTCACCCGGCTGACCGGCTGGTTGACGAACAGCGATTCAGGCGCCTTCCAGTCGATGCGGACCTGCCGGTGAGCGATGCGCCATTCGCCATCCTCCTGGCGATAGCGATCGACATATACGCCCGCATGATCCGGCCCGATCTGGGTGAACACCAGGAAATAGCTGCGCCCGGTCACGACATCGCCGTCAAAGCTTATCAGCGAGGTCGTGACATGATGGCGCACGAACTGCACGACCGAGTCGCCGCGACTGTTCGAATTGCGCAGGCCTGCCGCGATTTCGGACCGGCCGGCGGCCTGCCAGAGCGGCGTCTGCAGAACGCCGTCGGCCGCGAAGCAGGCCGCGATCTCGTCCAGCCGGCCCCGGTCTCCGGCTATATTGTAGGCAGCAATCAGCCGCTTGATCCGCGCCTCGGCACCGGTCCGGCCGCGCAGCGTTTCATGATGTGAATTCGCCATTGCGCGCCGTCGCCTCTCCATGACTTATAGCTGATTTGCATCTCCAGCAGAGCATATAGAAACGTCTAAATCAATAATAAGATTATCGGCTTCTAGCGCGGGTCCGGGTATCGGATAAAAAGTTATATGATTTTGATGAATATCGTCTTATCGTTGCCGTCGAGAGGGCGGATTATGGACCTGCAAGTGGCTGAACAGACGGCCACTCCCACGGCCGCATCATGAGGGAATAGTGGAAGCGAAGAATGCTGCACGCGATGATTTCGTCGCGAAATGGCGCGTCGAAGGCCTGTGGACCGATACGCCGTTGATCGCCGAGATCGATGCTCAAACGGCGCGGGCGCCGGCCACCCGGCTGGTCTTTTCCTCCCTCGAACGGCCCTCCGAGATCGGCTGCGCGGACCTCCTGAAGGAATCAGTTGCGGTTGCGGCCGGGCTGTCTGCGCTCGGCCTGCGTCAGGGCGACATCATCCTGTCCCAGACGCCGCATTGGAAGGAGGGCGTCGCGCTGTTTCTGGCGACGCTGCGGCTGGGCATCATCCTGGTTCCGGTCGTCCATATCTACGGGCCCGCCGAAGTCGACTTCCTCCTCGCCCAGACCGGCGCAAAGGCGCTGGTCCTGCCCGACCGCTGGGGCAATATCGACTATGGCGATCGTGTGTCGCGCCTCTCCTCGTTCCACGCGCTCGACAATATCGTCGTCATCGGTGCGACCGGAGCGATGCCGGGGCCGGCGCTGACCTGGGATGAGATGCTGTCGCGCGGCACCGGTACGGAGCCGCCACAGGCGGTTGTCCGGCCCGAGGACATCTGCGTGATCAACTTCACGTCCGGAACCACCTCCGCGCCAAAGGGGGTCATGCACAGCAACCGCAGCCTGCGGGCCGAAGTGATCCAGAGTTCCGCCTACGTCGCGCGCGCGCCGGCGGGTGCCGCGCTGATTACGTCACCGGCGGGGCATATCGGCGGCCTGACCGCGTCGCTGCGGCCGTTCCTCTCGCAGGAAGACACCGTGTTTCTCGACCGCTGGGATCTCGGGCGGGCGATTGCGATGATCGAACGATATGATGTCGCCAGGGGCCTTTGCACACCGTTCCACGTCAATGCGCTGCTCGGCGCCGGAAATCGCCCGCGCTCGCTTCGGCAACTGATGGTCGGCGGCGCCGGCGTATCACCGACATTGATCGAACGGCTGGACGATGCCGGCATTTCCGGCTTCCGATGCTGGGGCTGCACCGAGCAGCCGACGGCAACCTCATCGCTGCCCCACGATCCGCTCCACGCCCGGGCATTCACCGACGGAGCAGCGATGCACGGATGCGCGGTCAGGCTGAGAAACGACGCCGGGGAGCTCGCCGCCATCGGCGAGCGCGGCGAAGTCGAGTCGATCGGCCCGGAACTGTTCGAGGGCTATCTGGACCCGAGCCTGAACGCTGCGGCGTTCACATCCGATGGATGGTACCGCACCGGCGACATCGGCGTGCTCGACGCGGCGGGGCTTCTGACCATCGTCGACCGGAAGAAGGACATCATCATCCGCGGGGGAGAGAATATCTCGTCGAAGGAGGTCGAGGATGCACTGCTGCTGCATCCGCGGATCGCCGAGGCCGCGGCGGTAGGGATACCCGATCCGACCTATGGCGAGCGGGTCGCCGCGTTCGTCACGCTCAACGGCGATGTGCCGCTGACCCTGGACGATCTCGTCCTCCATTTTGAGACACGCGGCATCGCACGGCAGAAGACGCCCGAACACCTGTTCATCATCGATGATTTCCCGCGCAATCCATCAGGCAAGATCCTCAAGACAATGCTTCGCGACCGCACCAGGGATATCGCACGATGAGGCGCGGAAAGGCACCGGACCCGCCCATTGAGACCAGCGGGCTGCCCCCGGTGCTGGTCGATGCGGTCGAACGCGCCACCGCCCGCCGGATCGTCTCGTTTCGGCGCCATGTCGGCGGCGGCGCATCGCGCGAGGGCGCCTATCTCGAGCTCGATCGCGACGGCGATCGCATCGATGCCTTCCTGGCTTATGATGTCCGCCGGGCAAGTGACACGGAACGCGCCGATTTCATACGGCGCGAAGCCGCTGCGCTGCAGCTGGCGCACACCGCCGGGCTGCCGGTGCCCGAAGTGCTGGCCTCCTTCCCTGAGCTGAGGGCGATCCTCATGCGGCGCGCGGACGGCGCCGCCCGGTTCGACGACAAGTCCGTCGAGCATGACGTCTCGCTCGATTACATGGCGCAGCTCGCCGCGCTCCACCGCGTGCCGATAGACGGCGCCGGTCCCACCGCGCTTGGCGAACCGGCGGAGACCGCGCAGGACCATGCGCGCAGGCGGATCGCGGAAATGCGGTTGCGGCACGGCGCATCGGCGGAGTGCGACCCTCTCCTGAGCCTGCTATATCGCTGGCTGGAAGAGAATATACCGAGCGGCGAGGTCCGCACCGTCCTCGTTCATGGCGACGCGGGGCCCGGCAATTTCCTCCATGCCGACCGCCGGGTCACGGCGTTGCTCGATTGGGAACTGGCCCATTTCGGCGATGCGATGGAAGATCTCGCCTGGCTCACGATCCGCAGCGCGATCGTGCCCTTCACGCCGATCGGGTTGCTGCTCGCGGCCTATCGCGCGGCCGGTGGCCAGGATATCGACGAAGACCGCATTCGCTACTGGCGCCTGATCTGCCACGCCGCGGTGATAACCGATCAATTCCGCACCCTGCGCCAGGAGAAAGGGACGTTCGGCGGCACATTGGGCGCGGTGCTGACCTATAATCTGCTGCACCGCCGGCTGGCGGTCGAGGCACTTGCCGAATGCTGCGCGATGCCGCTGCCGCCTGTCGCGATCGCCGAAGTCGACGCACCTTCGTCGGAGCGCTTCTACGAGATAGCGCTCGACGATCTCAGGGAACGGATCGTGCCGCGGGTCGATGACAATGTCGCGCGCGACCGGATGAAGGGGCTCGCGCGCGTCATCAAATTCTGGAAGAGCCGCAACAGGCTGGGGCCGGCGCTTGACGAGATCGAGCGGGTGGCGATTTCCGAAGCGCTTGCGCGGCCTTTCGCTGCGCTGTCCGATGCCGATACCGCGCTGGCGAACGCGATCGATGCCAGGGACATTCCGGTCACTACCGCGATCGGCCTCCTGCATCAGCGCGTTTCCTTCGAAACCGCGATCGGCAGCGACCTGTTGGGGGCGCTGGCCGATCGGCATTATGAGAAACTGAGCTAGCGATATTTGCGGGAGAGATGCGTGATCGATGATCTGCAATCGGTACTGTTCGAAACGGGCGACGACCATGTCGCCACCATCACCCTGAACAGACCCCATGCGCTGAATTCCTTCGATCTTCGGATGATCGACGAATTCGAGATGCTTTGGCGCCACATCGCGCTCGATGACGACATTCACGCCGTCGTGCTCCGCGCCGCCGCAGGCCAGGCCTTTTCGACGGGGATGGACGTGAGGGGGCCAAGCCCCGTCAGCAATGTGGCGAACATCTGGAGCCAGGTCGATCCGGGCCAGCGCCTCGCGCCCAAGGCCATGGGTTGCTGGAAGCCCGTGATTGCCGCGGTCCATGGCATGTGCGCGGGCGGCGCCTTCTACTGGCTCAACGAAAGCGACATCATCATCTGTTCGGAGGATGCCACCTTTTTCGATCCGCACGTCACTTACGGCATGGTCGCGGCGCTGGAGCCGATCGGGCTCAGCCACAAGATCGGGCTGCACGAGGTCCTGCGGATGGCGCTTCTGGGCAATGACGAAAGGATCGGCGCACAGACCGCGCTGCGCATCGGCCTGGTCACCGAAGTCACCTCCGATGTCGCATTATGGCCGCGCGCCCACGCGCTGGCGCGGGCGATTGCCGAAAAGCCCGCCGCCGCGGTCCAGGGCACGCTCCGGGCGATCTGGGAAGCACTGGACATGAACCGATCGAGCGCGCTTCAGAGTGCGCTCAAATATACGCAGCTGGGCAATCCGATCGGCAAGGCTGAGGTCGATCGCCCGGCGATCATGGCAAAAGCCAAGACGTTCGACGTAAGATAATGGATCGGCCACACGTCCGCAACGCTGCCACGCCAGCCGGATTTGTCGAGGGATCGCGATGACCAGCGCCGATTCACTGATTATCTGCAGCCAGGAGGACGATGTCGTCACCCTGGCCCTCAACCGCCCGGAAAAGCGCAACGCGCTGAACGTCGACCTATTCGTCGAGCTCGACGATCACCTCGGCCGAATCGAGAGGGAGGCGGACCAGATCGGGCTGGTGATCCTTCGGGCGAACGGTCCTGTCTTCTCTGCCGGAGCGGATGTTCAAGATCGCCAGCGTCCACCGAAGCGCCATTTTCAGGCCAAGACGATTGAACGGCTCGCAAATCTTCCCCAACCCGTCATCGCGGCGGTACAGGGGGCATGCTTCGCGGGCGGACTGGAACTGGTTCTGGCCGCCGACATCATTATCGCATCCGAATCCGCCTGTTTCGCCGACACCCATGCGCGATGGGGTTTGACCCCGGCCTGGGGCTTGAGTCAGCGCCTGCCCAGGCGGGTCGGCACCTACAAGGCGCGCGAGATGATGTTCACCGGCCGCAGCTATGATGGCCGACAGGCGGAACGGATGGGCCTCACGAATTTCTGTGTTGCCGACGCGCTTTTCGAAACGGCCTTGGCGGAACTGGTCGGATCGATTTGCGAAGGATCGCCACATAGCCATCGCGGCAACAAACGCCTTCTGCTCGATACCGACGCAATGGCGCTGAAACAGGGCCTCGCTCATGAAATCTATTATGCCCCCGGGCGTGCCACCGATGTCGGGAAGCGTCTGAGCATGAAGTTCGGGCTTGAGGACGGATAGGCGGCGTTCAGTCGCTATGCGGGGTATCTCCGTTCGCCCCTCCGGATGGTGGCGCCAGTTGCTAGCTAGAGCGTCGGGATTTGTTGTCTGGCTACGCCCCAACGGCTGAGCAGCGCAACACCATCGGTCGATTCAGCGATGGCGCCCGGCGTCCGGGAAAAACGCGGTGCCGGAGCAGCGTGATTAAGGCCGTTGATTTTCACGAAACTATTACGCGCCTTCATATGCGGGTGGTCGGGCACGTCATCCATGGAGAGGACGGGCGCGACACAAGCATCTGTTCCCTCAAATAGCCTGCACCAATCGGCGCGAGGACGTTTGGCGAATAGATCGGAAAGCGCTTCAGCCTTAGCTTCCCATCCTTCCGTCTCAGATTGCTGCTCGCGCAACTCCTCTGATGCCCCGATCAAGGCCATGAAGCTGTCGAAGAACTGCGGCTCGATTGGACCGACCGAAATATCCAGCCCATCGGCGCAACGATAGCAGCGGTAAAAATGCGCCGCACCGCCGAGCAGATTGGTTCGCCTGTCGAGTGAAATACCGCCCGTTGGAATCAAGCCCGCGAACATCGTCATCATGGAATTGACGCCATCGATGATCGCCGCGTCGACAACCTGTCCTTTGCCCGACCGCTCGCGCTCCCACAGCGCCGCCATGATGCCGAATGCCAGGAATAGCGATCCCCCGCCGAAATCGCCGACGAGATTAAGCGGCGGACGAGGAGGCCTGTCGGGATCGCCCATCGCGGCCAGAGCGCCAGTCAACGCCACATAGTTGATGTCGTGTCCCGCAGACTTCGAGAGCGGCCCCGTCTGGCCCCAGCCGGTCATGCGCCCGTAAACCAGTCGAGGATTATGTCCCAAAAGTATATCCGGCCCTAGGCCAAGGCGTTCCATCACGCCCGGGCGCATACCCTCGATCAGCACATCTGCTTTGTTCGTTGCCTCGATACAAAGCGACTTGCCCTCCTCAGACCGTATATCGACCCTTATTAACGCCCGTCCACGGTCCATGATCGGATTTGGCCATCCATTACCGCTAGGCCGATCGATCCGAAGCACCTCGGCGCCGAGATCGGACAGGAGCATGGCACAATGGGGGCCCGGACCGATGCTGGTGAACTCGACCACCCTGAGACCTTCGAGCGGTCCCTTGGATCGGACCGAATTCATCGGACGACCATATCGGCGAGGCGCGATCGAATTATGATTTCGGCATCACGCACAATCTTCGAAACCAGGTCGGCACAAGATGGTATGTCGTGGATGAGGCCCTGGACCTGCCCGGCCCAGAACAGGCCCGCGTTCAGATCGCCCGTTTCCAGCAGCCCCCTTCCCTGCGCACCTCGCACGAGATGGGCAACGTCCTCAAACCTGGCATCCGGCTTGGCCAATATCTCAACTACCTTGTCCGATACGCTGTTTTTGCCGACCCGCGCCGTGTTGTGGAGGCTGCGGAAGATCAAATTGGTGTCTCGCTCATCGCTCGAAACGATGAGTTGTTTGACATTGTCGTGGATCGGCGCCTCGATCGTCGCGCAAAAGCGCGTACCCATGTTGATACCCTCCGCGCCCAAAGCAAGCGCCGCCGCAAGACCGCGCCCATCGGCGGTAATGATGATACGGCGTGGCGCGTCGCTATCGCACATGGCCTCACGGGCGTTCCGGATCAGGTTGAGTAGTAGTTGCTCGATTTGGACCCGGTCGACGAGCACAAACTCGGCAGCGGGATCGATCTGGTAATCGAGGCTTCCGTTGGTTGCCATCGCGTCGCCGCACAGATAGGCCGCTTCCTCGAACATACTGCGCAGGCTCTCGATGCGGCGTTCGAAGCTCGAACCCTGGGTATGATCGCGTAAGCGCCTGACGACTTCTCCGGCATGAAACGCACTGCGGTCTATGCCCTCGATCGCGCGTATCACGGCCCCGAGGTCATGACCCTCAGGTTTTTCGAAAGACCGTCGCAGCCCTCCTGCGAAATTTCCGATCGCGGTAAGCGGCTGGCTCAGCTCATGCGCAAGTGTCGCAGCGAGCGGTCCAAGAGCTCTCGTGCGTGACAGGTCTGCCATTTCGGCGCGTACGCGCTCAAGCTCCAAGCCAGCCTCCTTTGTCTCCGTGATGTCGAGATTGAGGCCAACGAAGTGTGCGGGGCCAGCGGCGTTCGCGGCGACCAAACGTCCCAAGCCCAGCACCCACTGGCAGCGGCCATCCGCGGCGATGGTGCGGTACTGCACCTGATACACACTACCCGTCGTGATTGCGCTGTCCATTGCGCGGTGGACGGCAGCCAGATCATCAGGGTGAACCCGCGCTTCCCACTGCGCTTCGGACAGTTCGCCGTTGTTGTCCGCAGGAAGGCCGTGCATGGCGATACTGCGGCTATCCATCCGGACGCGGCGCGACCGAAGATCAAGATCCCAAATCCCAGCGCCGGCATTGGCCTGCGCGAGCGCGAGCCGTTCAAAGGCTTCGAGGGCACGGGCCTCCGCGAGCTTGCGATCGGTGATGTCGCACGCGGTGCCGACCATCCGCGTCGGCATGCCCGATCCCGGATCGTGAGCGATGATGCGGCCTTGGTCGAAATTCCAGCACCAGCTTCCGTCGTGCCGGCGAAGACGATATTCGCACGAAGGACTCGCTGCGTCCCTTCAGATGCTCATCGATCTGCTCCTGGAAGCGCGGTAGATCTTCGGGATGCACCAATTCGCGCACCGCATCGAAGCGCCCGGGGACGTCAGTCGGTAGGTAGCCGAGGCGCTTGAGAAAGCGCTCCGACATCTTCACCTCCCCGGTGGTGATATTCCAGTCCCATGCGCCATGCCCCGAGGCATCGAGCGCCAGATGTAGCGCTTCCTCACTGAGCTTGAGTGCAGCGTGGGTTCGGCGTTCCCTGGTGATGTCCCGAAAGAAGACCTGGAGTCCGCTGTGGACCGGACGCACATTGACGTCGAACCAGCACTCGATATCGGGCTCGAAGAATTTGAAGCGAGCTGACTGGCGGTCTGCCGCGGCTCTTTGCATCTGCTCCCAGGCTCGTGTGCCGACGGCGAGCGGAAACGTCTCCCAGATCATGGCGCCGAGCAATGACCGGCCGCGCGCGATCGTCGCTACCGCATTCGAATTGAGATAAACGAAACGCCAGGCTCGATCGAGCAGGAAGACGCATTCGGTCGTGCCCTCGAGGATGTCGAGCACCGCTGGTGGCATGGGTTCGGAAATATTTTGCTTCGGCACAGCCAGTCGCATCACTCGCGGTGGGAAGGGCCGCGCCTGGGGGGTATCGCCCTGGAGTGGCGTGAGCTGCGCATCGACTGCGAGGCGGAGCGCCTGTGCCAACGTACTGAGCTGCAGATCGTCCATCATGCTGGCGCGGTGCATCTCGACGGTGCGCGGGCTCAGGTCGAGATAACGAGCGATCTCCTTATTGGTCATACCGGCGAGCAATCCCTGCAGGATCTGCCGCTCGCGTGGAGAAAGCCGGGCAAGCATGGCGACCGCAGTTGCATGACCATCGATCCGGCCGCGGTGCTTCGCACCCGAATCGAGCGCGCGCTCGATCGCGGCGATCAGGTCGCGCTCGGGGCAGGGCTTTTCGAGGAAATCCTCGGCGCCCAGCTTGATCGCCCGCACGGCAGCACCGAGGTCGCCAAAGCCGCTCATCATGATCACGGGTGCGGGCACGCCACGCGCGGCAAGCTCGGCCAATATTTCCAGCCCGCTGCGATCCTGCCGGCCCAGATCAAGCAGGATGCAACCCTGCGCCAACGAGGCGCTGTCGAGCAAGTCGGCACCGCTGGCATAGCTTTGCGGGGAGTAGCCGTGGCTCGCCAGGAGATAGCTGGTGGCGGCTCGGACCTGGGCATCTTCGTCGACGATATGGACGACGGGCAACGGGATGTTTTCGAGAGGCATGATCGACTGCCGCCGAGATAAGGTCGATGGGCTGCGAATACGAGTCTGCTAGCTACCGTAGTATACCGGTATCGGCGCTGGATAGTGACTATTCAAAATAGACCAGGACGCTGAGCTGACGCCCAATTGCCCATAGTTGAAGGCAGCGAAGCCTATCGCGTGGCTGCTGGCCGCGAATGAGCAGGCTACGACCGCCCTCCGCTAACGCCGCGCCGCCGTGAGCGCCTGGACCGTGACCGACCATAACACCGCATCTCGCGGCCTGTGTTTCCATTTCTAGCTGCGAAACGACGGCGACCTCAGCTACAACAACAGGCATTACCGTCGATCACCATGCGCAGGAGCGGTCACAGCCGGCACATGCTGAGGTGTTTATCCGGAAATCCGACACGAGTTAGCCGGCCTTCAATTCGGTTCGGCGAGATGGCCTCGGCGACGAGGCCAAGCCTGTAAACAGCTTCCGATGTTCCCCAAAGGCAGGCGATGCTCAGATCGTCCCGGTGACGCGTTATTTCTAGCCAGCCCGTTAATTCCGTCCTGTCTGCCTGGGCAACACCAACATAGACGAAATTGCTGTCGCCGCCGATCAGAAGGCCGCCTTGAACATGCACGACGCCGCCGCGCATATCCCTGTGCAAGCAGCCGAATCTGCCGAATCGCAATGTCCAAATGCCATCAAAATCGAGAACTGGGCGGCCACTTGCAGATTGGAGAGATCGATATTCCATCCCGCTCAAGTCGACGGAAATCGGCCCATGCTCCATTACGTAAAGTTGGCTATGTGGTTGTTACTGTATCTTTTTTGGTTCGGACGGGTAACGACCCGAGGATCACGGATAAAAATATCGATTGGGAAGTCGCGGATCATCATTGGATGAGCTTCCGGCAGGTTGCCGCGTAACGCTCGACCTGGCCAATATCCGACTTTGGTCAGAATCGGTTCTCCGCAGAAACTTGACGCGTCACGTTTTCTCGATGGTCATCACGGCCAAGGAGAAAGATCATGGGATATTCAAAATACGATCCGGCTATGCAAGCTCGCCCAGCGTGGAAAGCCTGCTGTCAAACGCCTAGACCAAATGCAAATGAGATCACCATGAATGCAACCGATCTGGTGACCAAGATCGCTGCCGACAGCGGCCTGACCAAGACCGAAGCCAAAGCTGTGATCGAAGGTATCTTCGACGCGATCGCAGAAGCTGCCGCCGCGGGTGATGAGATCTCGCTGCCAGGCTTCGGGAAATTCAAGGTCAAAGCCAGCGCCGCGCGAGAGGGCCGCAATCCTTCGACCGGTGCGACGATCCAGATCGCGGCGTCGAAGAAGCTCGGCTTCACGCCGGCCAAGGCGTTGAAGGATCGCCTGAACGGTTGATCTCCTCGGCCGTTCGGTACACCGTTCGGCGGCCCGCTTGGGTTAATGGTTCGGAAGCTGAAAGTTAACGCGATCGGGATAAAATGCGGGCAAGGCGCTTAATATAGCGCGGACGTCGCCGATTACGACGCTTTCGGCCAAGGGGAGGCCGGCCCACAAAGCTGTTCGCTGTCCGTTTAGCGCGCCTCTGTGCGACGCTTCGCAAGCGTTTCAACGAGTTGCCCTGCAATTTCCGCCAGCGCCTCACGCTGCTCAGGTTTCAACTCCTGGAAAATGCTGGCGATCTCGTCGACTCGCGGCTCCAGCTCGGTATCCGCGATCCGCCATCCCTCCCCGGTCAATTCGATCAGCGTAGCGCGTCGGTCAGTCGGATGAGGCCGCCGGGCAACAATGCCCTCGGCTTCAAGCGAGTCGATGATCTGGGTCATGTTGCGCGAACTGATCCCGGTCTGCTGCGCCAGTTCGCGCTGGATCCGCGGCCCTCGGCAATGAACCTCTTCCAGAACGCGAAGCCGGGGATAGGTCCGCCCATCGACGGCGCCATCGTCCATCCAGCGAAGATAGCGCAATGCAAGTTCGCGCATGGTAATTGCCAATTTGCGCGATTGTTGCAGCGATCCCGTGGATCCGGCATCCTGCTCAGTTGGTGGGCGCGAAGATTTGGCGGACGGCATGCATTATGGCCTATCGTTGAAGGCTGGCTTTGCCAAGGGTCACGTCACAATCGATCCCGTCGCTTGCCGGAGCAGGAGGCGAAACGGCTTCCTTTCGCCTCCTGTCCCCAACCATGGCCGACCCGTCAATATCGGAAGCCGACCGTCAATCCATAGCTCGCCGGCTTGCCCGTGAGGCGGCTGATCGTATCGGTCCCCCGGAACACATTCGTCCAATAATATTGGTTGAAAATATTTCTCGCCCATAGGCCTGCCCGCCAGCCATGATCAGCGCTCTCGATCCCGGCACGCAGATCCACCAGCGGATATCCTTCGATATTGAATTGCGGCAGGTTGCCGACATAGGCGGTGGTGTCCGATCGCACCGACAGCGCCGCTCCGCCGGTCAGCGTCAAGTCGTCCGTAACCGGCATACGGTAATCGAGATCCACGTTGACGGCATGTTTCGGCGCGAACGGGAATTCAAAACCTTTAAAGTTGGTCGATCGGCTGAACGGGTCAAATCCGATATATCGATCAATCTTGCTGTCATTATACGCATAATTTGCGGTGAAGGTCAGCCGCGAGCTCGGTCTGGCGACAATTTCAATATCCGCGCCCTTCACATGCGATTTCGGAATGTTGACCAGGGCCTGGAGCGAACCGAAAACCGGATCGCTGATGCGACCGCGAACCTGCTTGTTCGTGTAATCATAATAATAGCCAGCGGCATTGAACTGCAGTCGGCGGTCCAGCGCCGAGAGCTTGATGCCCGCTTCATAGGCCTGCAGCTTTTCCTGGACGACCGGCGCATATTGCCGGGCCGTGCTGGCCGAAACCGTGGGAAAGTTGCCTGATTTATAGCCCCTGCTAATCGATGCGTAGAGCAGCATTCCCGAGGTGGCCTGCCACTGCAATGCGCCACGCCAGGAGAGGTTGTTTTCCTTCAGCGTCGCGATCGCCGGTGCTGGCGCAAATCGGGCGTCCAGCAGGACGCATTCTGCATTCTGAAATGTCGAAAGCGGGATGAGAGGCAGGCCGAGTCCCGGCCGAAAGAAATTGCTGATCGCCGAGAAGGCGCGCGCGGCGCCGCCATCGCCCACGTCGAAATTACAGCCCCGCGAATCGCGGTTGGTCGATGTGTAACGCCCCCCCGTCGTCAGCGTCAGCGTCGGAAGCAACTTCCAGTCTGCGCTCGCAAATGCCGCGACGGTCTTGATCTTCTGCCGGGTATAATTGCCAAGTTGCGGCATCGCGACGCCGAAGATGCTCTGCGCGTTGGACGCGGTGGGGTCCTCCACGATCTGGCGATCGTCGGTCTTGGCAAATTCATAGTTGCCGCCGGCTATCACCGTCCCCGCATCACCGATCTTGCCGGTGACGCGCAATTCCGCATTCCACGCGGTGGCCTTGCCATCGACCACGTACATATTGTTGCGCGACGCAAGCCCGTCGCGGTCATTCACCGACTCGGTGGTCAAATCAGAATAAGAGGTCAACGCCGTCAGCGTGAACGCATCATTCAGGTCATAATCGGTTCGCAGCGATATCCCGTAAAAGCGGTCATCCCGGTAGAAATCCCGGTTGGGATCCCAATCCGCGATCCGGTTGTTCCCGGTCACGATAGGTGAATTGGTGACTTCCGCTACCATGCGAGCCGGCGTCTGTGGCGCGATGGCGATGGCTTGTGGCGCCTGCGTCTCGCCACCATTGCGCCAGCCATTCGCTACCAGAGAGAAGCGCAGCGTGGACGAGGGCTCCCAGTTCAAGATGATGCGGCCGGCCACACGATCACGTTCGCCCAGCTTGTCATTGCGGGTGATGCTGCGCTGCCAGGCGTCGGCCCGTTCGTAACGGGCGGCGATACGTCCGGACAGACCGTTTCCGAGCGGGCCGCTGACGAACCCTTCAGCCTCGATCTCGTTGAAGCGCCCGTACAGCAGGCTGGCACCATAAGATGGCCGGTCGGTGGGCTTCGCCGCGATCATGTTGACCGCGCCGCCCGTCGAGTTCTGGCCAAACAACGTGCCCTGCGGGCCCTTGAGAACCTCGACCCGCGCGATGTCGAGCAACGGCCCCGCCGTCATCGCCGGGAAAGGAAGCGGAACTTCGTCCTGATAGACGCTTACCGTCGGGCTCGCACCCAGGCTGTAATCGTTGAAGCCAACCCCGCGCAGCGTATAGACTGGGACATTCGCATCCGTGGCAGTCAACCCGAAGCCGGCAACCGATTTGGTGAGGTCCCCCACGTCGCGCGCGCCGCGCTGGGCCAGCGCCTCGCCGCTCAACGCCGTGATCGACATGCCGATCTGATTAATATTTTGTTCGCGCTTCTGGGCCGTGACCACAATTTCCGGAATTTGGCTATCATCGGCGGCGGCGTGGGCCGGGTCGATATTCTGCGCGAGGGCGCCTGTGGAATATCCTAGTGCAACAGCCAGCGCGGCCACGCTTACCGAACGGATCAATTGATCGGTCACTCCATCCTCCCCTGTCATCATCGCTTCCTGCGATTGATACCATAGTCTTAAACTAGGTCTGCTCAATCTCCTAGAGGAATTTCTCCCTAGTTTTGATAACGAGATGTGGGTAAAGATCACTATGGTAACGAGTCGGGAGGATGCCTTGGAGTTTGATTGGCCGCCTGAGGTAGATTCGTTGCGCGCAGAGGTTTCCGATTTTCTAGACCATAATCTGCCGGCCTGGTGGAATCTGAGTTCGAACACGCTGACCGCTGGCAAGGAACATTATCGCTTCTGCCGCACCTTTGGGCCGGCGCTTGCCGAACGCGGCTACCTTACGCCGCATTGGCCCAAGGCATATGGCGGCCGCGATGCGGGATCGTGGGAATTATTCGCGCTCACCGAAATATTGTTCGCGCGCGGGGAGCCGCGCGGGCAGCAATATATGGGGGTCAATTGGGTCGGGCCGGCGATCATGCGATATGGCACCAACGCCCAGAAAGACTATTTCCTCAACGGTATCGCAAACGGCCTCCTGCAATTTTGCCAGGGCTTTTCCGAACCTGATGCCGGCTCTGATCTTGCGGCTCTGTCCACCCGGGCGATCCGCGATGACGATCAATATGTCATCAATGGCCAGAAGACATGGACCAGCTATGCGCTGACCGCAGATTATTGTTTCCTGCTCGTACGGACAGACCCTCAGTCGACCGGGCGCGCGGGGCTCAGCATATTGTTGATGCCCATGGATGTCGCGGGCCTATCGATCAGGCCGATCCCGAACGTGATTGGTGTCGCGGGCGGAGAACACGGTTTCTGCGAGCTTTTCTTCGATGATGTCCGCGTGCCCGACTCCAGCCTGCTGGGAACCGAAAATGACGGCTGGAAGGTCGCGCTCGATGCACTCGCCTTCGAGCGGATCGGCCTGCCGCGTTACGCGCGAGGGCTCCGCCTCCTCAACGCACTATACGACAACGCCGATACGGTGTCGGATGATATGGCCTCAACGGTCGGCCAGGCTATGGCCGCATGCCTGGCGGCGCGCTCGCTAAATTATCGGGTGGTCGATGCTCGTGCCAAATCGGTGCCGCCAGGTCCGGAAGGCAATGTAGCGAGGCTTGCGACAGTGTGGGCCGAGCAGGACGCGGCGGATGCGCTGCTTGATTTCTCGCCCGATGCCTTCCGGATGGATTCCGTTGCTGACGAAGCGGTCCGGGCTTCGCTGCCGGCCGGTCACGCCGCCGGGTCGATCGAAGTCAATCTGGGCCTGATCGCGCATCGGCTGCTCGCATTGCCGAAAGTCCGCTGATGGATCTTGCGCTCAGCGAATTTCAGATCTCCCTGCTGGATTCGGTGGGCACCCTGCTGCAACGCAGGCGACGCCCGCTCACCGAGGCAGCGCATGATGCGCCAGCCTATGCACGCGACCTCGAAGATCGCTTGCTGGAGGGTGGCTTTCTCGACGTAGCAACCGAGGGCGGCTCCTTTCTCGACGCCGCGTTGCTCACCGAACTGGCTGCCCGCGAACTCGATGTTGCGCCAATCGCGTGGCGCACGATCCTATGGCCGATGCTCGGCATCACGGAGTGGCCGATAGCGCCGGTGAGCGTCGATTTCCCGGGCTTTGTCAGATTCGGAAATGAGGCTAGCTGCTTCCTCGTCATCGATGCCCGGCGCAATAGCGTTTCGATCGTCGATCGCCGGCTCTGCGACATTCGCGATGCCGGCGCCGGCTGGGGGTATCCCGGCGCCTATGTCGCCATCGGGACCGGGGGCCGCCCCCTGTCCGCTACGGCGGAAGACTGCCTCAGTCGCTGGCGGCTGGCGCTGGCCGCGGAGATTGTCGGCACGGCATCGGCGGCATTTGACCAGACGCTGGCCTACATCAAGGATCGCAAGCAGTTCCACAGCCCGATTGGCGCGCATCAGGCCGTGCAGCATCGCGCCGCGCGGCTCGCCGTGCAGATCGAGAGCGCCCGCTACCTGACCTATGAAGCTGCGTGGCATACGGCCGACCGGCAACTTGCCGCCGCGGCCGTCACAATGGCCGCGAAAGCGGCGCTCGCCATATTTCGCGAGGCGCATCAGATGCACGGGGCCATCGGCTACACGAAGGAATATCCGCTTCACCGCTGGACGATGCGCTTGCGCCTGCTGGCCGCGGAATTGGGGGGTGTAAACGGACATGCGCGGGCCGTCGCGCGGACCAGAACGAAGGAATCCACAGAATGAGTTCGACCGATATCGTCGCCCGCTGCGAGGACGGCGTGGGGGAGCTGATCCTTAATCGCCCAAAGCAGCGCAACGCTTTGTCGATCGGCATGCAGGCGACATTGATGGAATGGCTGGCCCGATGGGCGCAGGATGACGATGTCCGCGCGGTCGTGCTGCGCGGCGAGGCCGTCTTCTCCAGCGGGCTCGACCGCAAGGAGCTTTTCGACCCGGAAAAACGGCCGCTGGCCATCGCCAGCTCCAAGGATCTTCATCGGTGCATCGCCACCTTCCCCAAGCCGATCGTGGCGGCGATCGAGGGCTATGCCTTGGCGACTGCGTTCGATATCGCCGCCATGTGCGACATCCGCATCGCCGCCACGGGAGCGCAAATGGGAAAACCCGAAATTCGGCTCGGTGCAGCCCCGGTCGTTACACCGCTGCGATGGATCGTCGGCGACGGCTGGGCGCGAGACCTGTCGCTGACCGGACGATTGCTCAGCACGGAGGAGGCTTTTTCGATCGGCTTCGTGACCCGCGTCGTGCCGCCGCACGAACTGGCGGATGCAGCGCTCGCCACCGCCAGGGAGATAGCGGCGGCGCCGCTCGACGCCATCATCATGGCCAAGGGATTTTTTCTGGCTACCCCCGATCCGGAAAGCTGGCTCATCCCCGAACATGATGTCGTCTGCGATCGCGACGTCGCGGTCAGGCCCAAATATATCCGCGGAAAACTGATCTGATGGCCGTGTTAGGCTCTACCCAGCCGCGCACGTTGCGCGCCATGGCGGAACGCAACGCGCGATGGCATCCCGATCATCCCGCTTTTGTCTTCGGGGAGCGGAGCGTCACGCATGGCGCGTTCCTGAGCAGTTCGCACCGCATCGGCGCGGCGCTTTATCGTTCCGGCGTTCGGCCACAGGACCGGGTGGCTATTCTGTCCATGAACTCGCTCGAATTCAGCCTGAGCTATGGTGCGTGCGAGGCTTATGCCTTCATTGCCGCCACCGTGAATTTCCGCCTTGCCCCGCGCGAAATGCTGTTCGTGCTGCAGGATTGCGGCGCAGCAATATTGATCTTCGAGGATGAATTCACCCCTCAGGTCGATGCGATCCGTGGCGAGCTGGGGAATATGACCCTGGTGGCGATAGGCCATGCGCCCGAATGGGCGATGTCCTGGGATCGCTGGATCGGCGAAGCCGGCGACATGCCGCCGCCGCTTGATCCGCCCCGTCCGGACGACCTGGCCTATCTGATCTACACCAGCGGCACCACCGGTCGGCCCAAGGGGTGCATGCTCGATCACGCGGCCGAGGTCGCGACCGCGGAGAATTTTTCGTCGATCATGGGGTTGACCTCGAGCGATCGCACGCTGCTGCTCATGCCGCTCTTTCATATCGGTGCGAAGACGATCGGGCTGGGGCAGCAGTGGGTTGGCGGAACGGTGACCGTCCATCGCAAATTCGAACCCGAGCATATCCTGGCCACGATCGAAGCAGAGCGCGTGACGGCGACCCATGTCGCGCCCACGATGATACAGGCGCTGCTCGACAGCCCCGCCTGCGGGGCTCATGATGTCAGCAGCCTGCACACGGTCCTGTACACGGCGGCACCGATGCCCGTGCCGTTGCTACGACGCTCGATCGAGAAATTCGGGCCGATTTTCGCGCAGATGTACGGCCAGACCGAGGGCATCGGCACGATCCTGCCCAAGCTCGATCACATCCTGTCGGACAGCCCCGAGCGTCAACAGCGGCTCGCATCGGTGGGCCATGCATATATCGGCAGCGAAATCTCGATCCGCGATGATGAAAACCGCGCGCTGCCTCCTGGCGGGGTGGGCGAGATCTGCCTGCGGGGACCGTGCGTCATGCGCGGCTACTGGAACAACGAGCCCGCAACGCTCTCGGCCTTTGCCGGCGGCTGGCTGCATACCGGTGACATTGGCCGGATGGACACCGACGACTATGTCTATCTGGTCGATCGCAAGAAGGACATGATCGTCTCCGGCGGCGAGAATATCTATTCACGCGAGGTGGAGGAGGCGTTGAGCGCGCATGCCGCCGTGCAAACGGTGGCTGTGATCGGCGTTCCGCATGCCCATTGGGTCGAAACGGTCTGCGCGGTGGTCCAGTTGCGCGCCGGCCAGCGCGCCAGCACCGAAGAACTCGACGCGCACTGCGTGTCGCTGATCGCCGGCTACAAGCGGCCGCGTAAATATATCTTCGTCGATCAGATGCCGATCCTGCCGAGCGGCAAGATCAACAAACCGCTCTTGCGGCAGCAATTTTCCGAGCCTTTGGACGCAGCCTGACCGCGTCCACAGCTTCTGTCTGCCTTTTGCCAAACTGGGAGAATATTGATGAGCCTCAAAGGAAAGACCGTGTTAATAACCGGTGCCAGCCGCGGCATCGGCCTGTCCATCGCGCTGCGGGCAGCCGCGGATGGCGCCAACATCGTGATCCTGGCCAAAACGGCCGAACCCAATCCGAAGCTGTCGGGAACGATCTATACGGCTGCCGACGCCATCCGCGCGGCCGGCGGCAACGCCCTGCCGCTGGTCTGCGATATTCGATACGAGGAACAGGTGCATGCCGCATTCGATCGTGCCGCTCAGGAGTTTGGCGGCATCGACGTCTGCGTGAACAATGCGAGTGCGATATCGCTCACCAGCACGCTCGCGACCGACATGAAGCGGTACGACCTGATGCACGCGATCAATTCGCGCGGGACGTTTCTCTGCTCGCAGGCCGCGATTCCCCATTTGCGCAAGGCCGCCAATCCGCACATTCTAAACCTGTCTCCGCCGCTCGACATGAGCGCCAAATGGTTTGCGCCGAATGTCGCCTACACGATGGCGAAATTCGGCATGTCGATGTGCACGCTCGGCATGGCCACCGAGTTCGCCGAAGCCGGTATTGCCGTCAACTCGCTTTGGCCGCTGACCGCGATCGACACCGCGGCGGTACAAAATGTGCTTGGCGGGCCCGAGATGGTCGCGGCAAGCCGAAAGCCTGAAATCGTCGCCGACGCAGCCTATATCGTTCTCAACAAGACTGCGCGGCACTTCACGGGCCAGTTTCTGATCGACGAGGAAGTGCTGCGGGCTGAAGGCATAACCGATTTCAGCGATTATGCGCACGACCCCTCGATCACGCTGGTTGGCGATTTCTTCGTGCCTGACGAGGCATTTGCCCGTTCGCCCACCAAAGTGACGCCGTTCAACGACGCGATATATCCTCGGCCTTCAAGCGCGCCTGAGCAGGAGGGCGCGATTGCATGAGCAACGGCGCCGTCGCAAGCACGCCCCGCTATCAGGACCAGCTCTATCACGAGCTGCTGCTGCCGCCGGAAGCACAGGCGGTGCGGGCCGAAGTGCGCGCATTTGCCGACGCCCGCGTCGCGCCGCGCGCGCATGCGATCGCGCATGAACCTGAATCGGTGGAGTCCTTCCCGCGTGACGTCTTTTCGCACATGGGCGCGCAAGGCCTGTTCAGAATTCCGTTCGATACGAGTCTGGGCGGACGCGGCCTCGCCTTTCCCAGTTGCGCAACGGCGGTCACGATAGAGGAGCTGGCCTATCACAGCAGCAGCATCGCGGCGGTCTACGACGTGCACTGCATTCTCGCTGGTCATGCATTGCGCCGCGGCTCGGCCTTCATTCACGGAAAATATCTGGCCCCGCTGATCGCGGGTACCGCAATCGGAAGCTTCGCCACCACCGAACCCGACGCCAGCACCGACCTGTCGCAGCGCGCTCTGCAGACCCGTGCCGAGCGCACCGCCGACGGTTATCGTGTCACGGGCCACAAGCGCTGGATCAGCAACGCGCCGGTCGCCGATTTCGCCGTCGTCCTGTGCAATAGCGACGAAGGCATGGTGACGCTGGTGATCGAACTGAATCAGAAGGGCGTCAGGGTCGGTAAACCGGACCTGAAGCTCGGCAATCAGGGGCAGCTCACCGCCGATGTCTATCTTGATGGCGTTGAGGTGCCCGATTGCAACCGGATCGATGAACCCGGACGCGGCCTCCACGTCGCGCTGAGCACGCTCACCTTCGGGCGGATTGGCATTGCCGCGTCCGGCGTTGGCATGGCGCAGGCCGTGTTTGATGAAGCCGTCACGCATCTGAAACGGCGGAAGGCCTTTGGCCGTTCGCTTGCTCAGTTCCAGCACTGGCAATTCAAGATGGCGGATTATGCGACGCGGATCGAGGTCGCACGCACGCTATACACCAAAGCCGCCATCCGCCTCGATTCCGGCATTGCCTTTCCCGAACCCGAGGCGGCGATGGCCAAGAGCTACTGCACCGAACTTGCAGTGGATATTGCGCGCGACGGAATTCAGGTCTTCGGCGGATATGGCTTCATGCGTGAACTGTCACATGACAGCTCCACCTATAAGGTCGAGCAGATATATCGCGACGCCAAGATTTCCGAAATTTACGAAGGTACGAACGAGATTCAGCGCATGATCATCGCGCGCAGCATTTTCGGCCGTGAGATGATCGACGACCCGAAAATATGAGCTGGCAAGTTCAAAGCTCCAGAGCCCGCGCAATGATCTCATGCTGGATTTCGGCTGATCCGCCAAAGATCGTCGCGGCCCGCAGGTTGAGATAGCGCGCCATCGCGGTGCGTGCCTGTTCGGGGCCGATCGCCTGCCGTGTCGCAGCGATGCCCAGCGCATCGCGTTGATCCACTATCGCATAGGGCCCGGCCAGATCGATGGACAGCTCGGTCATGTCTTGCGCGCGATGGCTGGACAGCAATTTCCGGATGGACGCGCTTTTCGACCATTCGGTGTCGCTCGAGTTCGGCGCGAGATCCAGATGCCGATAGGCCGCATCCGCCGCGACGAGCGCGACCTCACGCGTCGCGAGCTTTCGCCCGAAGGTCGGCTCGTCGAGCAGCGCGCCGCCATGTCCGGACGGAGCCACGGCTGCCGCCCGCGTTGCATCCTCCATTGCGAACAGCAATGGCAGCACGCCGAGCGACGCGATGCTGCGTTCAAATTTGAGCAGATATTTTGCGGCCTCCCAGCCCGCATTCTCTTCAGCAACCAGATTTGCGGCAGGCACCGAGACGCCGTCGAAAAAGACCTGGTTAAGCTCGTGGTCGCCCGACATCGACAGGATCGGGCCGATCGAGATTCCGGGCGAGTCCATGGGTATCAGCAGGAAGGATATCCCCTGCCGACGGTCGGCCATATCCGCGGTGCGGACCAACGTGAAGATCCAGTTGGCGTCCTGCGCATAGGTCGTCCAGATCTTGCTGCCGTCGACGATATAATCATCCCCGTCGCGGCGCGCGCGCGTCTTCAGCGCCGCCAGATCGGAACCGGCACCCGGCTCGGAGAAACCCTGGCACCACCAATGCTCGCCAGACAGGATGCGCGGCAGGAAATACTGCTTCTGCGCCGCCGTTCCATATTGCATGATCAGCGGTCCGCAGAGCGAAAGCCCCATCTCCGGGATCGCCGGCGTCCCGGCCCGCGCGCACTCGGCGGCGAATATACGGCATTGTTCCGCGGACCAGCCAGGTCCGCCATATTCCGCGGGCCAATGCGGCGCCACCCAGCCGCGCGAATGGAGGGCATGCTGCCAGCGGCGGGCAAGAGGCTCCTCGGCGAACAGGCCGGACTGGCGAGCGGCCTCCTGTCGCATCACCTCGTCGAACGCGCCCGCGATAAAGGCCCGCACATCCTGCCGAAAATCTTCGAGCTCGTCCCGGGTCAGATCCACGTGCCCACCTTTCATCTTACCGCCAATCCCATGGGCAAGGCATAATGGACGCCTCCCGCCTTGCAAAGATATTTATACCTTAGTAAAGGTCTCCATGGTAACAAGACTGCGCAGAGGGTTTCTGCGGCAGCGCATCGCCGGAGGGACAATGGACACGATTCTGGGGCGAAAGCCAGACTATCAACAGTTCGCACCAGAGGTTTTGGTCGAGTCGGATGGCCCGATCCGCATCGTGACGCTCAATCGGCCCGAGGTCCGCAACGCTGTGAACCCGAAAATCTCCGACGCGCTCGCGGACATATGGCGCGAGCTGGGCCGCGATCGGGACGCCGCGGTGGTGATTATCACAGGTGCCGGCCGCGCATTCAGCGCGGGCGGCGACATTCCGACCTTTCGGACAGGGATAGACGATCGTGAGGTGCGGCGCTTCAACATGCGCGAGGCGCAGCGGCTTGCCGAAGCGATGGCAAGTTCGCATCTGCCCGTCATCGCGGCGGTCAACGGCGCGGCGGCCGGGCTCGGCTGCTCGGTCGTATCGCTGTGCGATATCGTCATCATGTCGGAAAAGGCATTTCTGGTTGATCCGCACGTCTCGCTCGGCCTGGTGGCGGGCGACGGGCCGGTGGCGTCCTGGCCGTTGATGATGAGCCTGCTGCGCGCGAAGGAATATCTCCTTACAGGCGAGCGAATCCCCGCGGCAGACGCTCTGGCGCTCGGCCTCGCCAATCGTGTGGTTCCGCCCGAGCAGTTGATGGAAGAAGCGATGAACTTCGCGCGCCGCCTCGCCAAGCAACCGCGTCAGGCGATCCAGGATACGAAGCGCGCTCTTAATCTGCACCTCATACAGGCTATCCGGCAGGTGATGCCATTTGCGCTTGCGACCGAGAGCGAATCCTTTCTAATGACGGAGCTGCACGAAAGTATCGCACAGTTTGAAGAGCGCACTTAAGCAAGGCGCGGTCATGACATTTATTTGGCAAGACATCGTTGAGTCGATCGGAACTGTGCGTGAGCTTGCGCGCAAGACATCTGACGGCCAAGGCAGCAATCTTAATGACAGCTCATCTTTCGGGATAAGATTGTCGCGGATCGCTGCAACCATTGAGACGCTTCGTCCCGAATTCTGGCACGACAGCGTACTCGGGCAGGCAGCCGCGGCGATGACCGGCGCGCGCCTCGCAAGCGAACTGGCGGCATTGAAACTGGAAGCGCTGGGGCCGGGCGCGATGGCCGACCTCCCGTCCAGCCGCGACAATATCGGTGTCGTCGAAACCACGCATCGCTCCGCGCTCACCGATTTTCAATCGGCCCTATTAGAGGCGGATGCCGGCCAGGCGGACGCCATGGTATCGATCATCCGCACCTTGCTACCCTTTGCCTCAACCTGATGGATCCGATCGAATAGCCATGGGCTTTATCCTTACCGAGGAGCAGCAGATGCTGCGTGACGTCGTCGGACGTTATGTCGCGGACCGCTTTCCGATCGCCCATCGGCGCAAGGCGCAAAATCCGGAGGGAGCGTTCGACCGGGCCGCCTGGCAAGGCATGGCCGATGAACTCGGCATACTCGGCGCCAGCTTCGATGAAGATATCGGTGGCCTGGGCGGCGGCGGGATGGAAATGCTCATCCTGATGGAGGAATTCGGCCGGGGCCTCGCCCTGCAGCCGTTTCTCCATACCGTGGTGGCAGCGGGTGGCATTCTCAAGCGATGGGATTCACCGCTGGCGGCCGAACTGATCTCGGCGATCGTGGCCGGCCATGCCATTCTGACGATCGCGCACGCGGAGCCGCAATCGCGCTATATCCCGTGGAACGTGGAAGCCCGGGCGCGCGGCGAGGGCGATAGCTATCGTCTGGATGGCCACAAGGCCGTCGTCGCCGACGCGCCCTGGGCCGACTGGTTCATTGTCTCTGCCCGCACCGCGGGTGGCCCGCTGGACAAAGATGGAATCTCGCTGTTCCTGGTACCGCGCGATGCGCAGGGGCTTTCACGCCGCGACTATCGGCTGATCGATGGCGGCTGCGCATCGGAACTGCTGCTGGAGGATGTGCTCGTCTCGGCCGACAACAGGATCAGCGATGGCAGCGGCTATGATATCCTCATGCCCGCGCTCGATGAGGCGACCGCGGCGGTCTGTGGTGAGGCCTGTGGCATATTGCGCCAGATGCTCGAGCTGACGATCGATCATCTGCGTAACCGGGTTCAATTCGGCAAACCCTTGTCGGCCTTCCAGGTGCTGCGGCACCGCATCGTCGATATGGCGGTTCAGGTTGAGCTGGCCTGCGCGGCCAGTCGGCAGGCGGCCACCTTGCTCGACGATCCCGCAGCGCGCTCGAAGGCTGTTTCCGCAGCGAAGATACAGGTGGGTGAAGCCTGCCGCTTCGTCGGCGAAAATGCTGTCCAGCTGCACGGGGCGATGGGCGTCACCGACGAGGCGCCGATCAGCCTTTATTTCCGGCGCGCGCTGGTGATCGAACGCAGCTTCGGGTCCAGCGACTATCATCTTGATCGCTATCACGCGCTTCTGCAGGCGGAAGCGCGGCGATAGACTGCCGCGCTCCGCTATCACATCAATATGATCATAGGGCGCGGTCTTGGCGCTCGAGCTCCATCTTCATCACCTTGCCGGTGCTGTTAAGCGGCAGGCTGGCGCGTATCTCGATGAAGCGCGGCGCCTTATAGTTGGCAATCCGCGATCCTATCCATTGCAGGACGGCGGCGGGGTCCAGCACCACGGCATCGACCGGCACGACAAAAGCCTTGGGCACTTCGCCGAGACGAGCATCGGGCACGCCGATCACGGCTGCGAGCCGGATGTCGGGATGTTCGAGCAGTGCCGCCTCCACCTCCGCTGCGTACACATTGAAGCCGCCGACGATCAACATCTCCTTCTTGCGGCCACGCACCACCAGATTACCGGCCGGATCGATCGCGCCGAGATCGCCGGTGGCCAGCCAGCCAGCCGCATCGATCGCTTCGCCCGTCGCCGCGGCGTCATCGAGATAGCCCTTCATGTGATAGGGGCTGCGAACCATGATCTCACCGGTTTCGCCCGAGCTCATCGCGACACCTTCGCTGTCGCGGATTTCCAGCTTCACATGAGGGAGCGGCGAGCCTGACGTGCCCGCGATGATCTCAACGGAATCCTCGGCCCTGGTCGCCGTCACCAGCGCGCAACTTTCGGTCAGCCCATAGCAGGTCGCAACCTGTGCAAGCCCCAGTCGTCCGAACATATCTGTGATGAGCTGCCTTGATATGTTGCTGCCGCCAACAACCGCACCTCGCAGCGAGTCCAGTTTGCGCTGTTCAAGGTCGCGCGTACCGAGCAGCATCTGGAAGATCGCGGGCGGCCCGGTGAGATAGGTGATCCCTTCGGCCTCGATCAGGTCCAGAACATGGCCGGGATCGAACAGTGCCATGGGGTATATCGTTGCGCCGTGCTCAAGCGCGCTCAGCAGGCCCGCCTTCAATCCCATGACATGGCAAAAGGGGTTGGAGGCGAGGCATTTGTCGCCATGTTGCATGCCCGTGCGGCTGCTCCATTGCCAATATCCGGTTACGAGCGCGACATGGCTCAGCATGACGCCTTTCGGGCGGCCCGTCGTACCCGACGTGAAGATGATCGTCGCGATATCGTCGGGCGCCACATCCTCGGCGCGTCGCTCGGCTTTGATCCGGTCAGCAGCCCCTGCGGCCAGGAACGCGTGCCAGCCATCGCTGTCGGGTTCGATCGGCACCATGCGCGGCGGCAGCGGCAGGCACGCGGCATCCTCGGCCCGAGCGGCCTGCAGCATATCGCCAAAGCGGATTCCGAGAAACGTCTCGACCGTAAACAGGATCTGCGCACCACTTCGCCGCAGCAGATCGGCGGCCTCACGGCCCTTGAAGCGCGTATTGAGCGGTACGAGAACGGCGCCTGCGCAGTGAATGCCCAGCGTGACAATGGCATGTTCCGCCGTGTTGGGTGCCCAGGTCGCGACCCGGTCGCCTCGTTGCACGCCTGCGCAGATCAGTCCCGCCGCCACGGCCAGCGCGGCATCGACATATTCCGCGAACGTCCACGACCGCGTTCCTTCTACCAGCGCGAACTCGGCTCCGAAGCGCGTGCGGGCGCGCAAGGCGACGCGGGGGATCGTCCCGACGTCGATGTCGGTGATATCGGGGGTTCCGCTCAGCATCTCCGGACCGGCAATCACCGCGGGTGCCGCGCTGCACCGGGAAAGCGGCATCATGTCCGCACTTTCTTGCCGGCGGAATATTGCGGCCTTACGCCCAGGTTGCGGTCGAACACGGCATCATGCTCCATCGGAAGCCAGGATTCCGGCGCGGGCTGGTCGATGAAGAACTGCTTGGTCATGCACAATGCATCGAGCGGCGCCGCGGCAATATCGTCAGCCAGCGCGCGCGTCGCGACCGCCAGCTGATCCGGTTCCACCACATGATTGACCAGCCCGATCCGCAGAGCCTCATCCGCGCCGACGCGGCGGCCGGTTAACGCCAGGTCGCGGGCGTGCCCGTCGCCTACGATCCATCGAAGCGGCATAACCAGCGGCGCGCCTCCCAGGCTGAGCTCCGGTTTGCCCAGCACGGCGTCGCTCGCCATCACCCGCAGATCGCACAGGACGGCAATATCGAAGGCCGTGGCGAGGGCGTAGCCCGCGATGCCCGCGATGAGGGGCTTGCGGAAATGGGCGACGGCGCGGTGCAGCGCCTTGGAGCTCGCGACCGCGGCCTCGCGTGTCTCGGCTGCCAATATTTCGTTCCGGTCAAGGCCGCTTGAAAAGACTCCCTGCCCGCGCATGCTCACGCATCGGATCGAATCATCTTCGGCCCAGTCCGCCAGACAGGCAATGATCTCGGCCTGCATGGCGATCGACAATGCATTTCGCCGGTCGGGCCGGGCGAATAGGATTTCCCCCACCGCGCCATCGGCACGGATTTCGATCTGGCTATGGAGCCTCACTGTATCACACCCCGTTCGGCAGCCCCTGAAAAGCGCGCCCTTGTTACCGCGATGGCGTGCGCGCTCGTTCCGCCCAGTTCCTTGCCCAGCGCGCGCAGGCGCGTGGTCCAGCCCGAAAGCGCGAATTCGCGCGTGTAGCCGATCGCCCCATGCATCTGATGCGCCTCGCGAAAAACCATCGCGCCGACGAGCGTCGCGCGGGTGGCCGCGCTGGCCGCCAGCTCGGCGTCGGGTGCGTGATACGCTGCCTGAAAAGCCAGATAGCGAGCGCCCTCGAGATCGACCGCCAGCTGGGCGAGGCGATGCTTGATAGCCTGATGACTGCCTATCGGTTTCCCGAACTGCTCGCGTTCTCGCACATAGGTGACCGTCTGGGCAAAGGCTCCGCCCGCACATCCGACGAGCTCCAGCGCCAGCCCAAGTCGCCACAGAGCGAGGGCACCCCCGGCGGAACGAGCGATTGCCCGCCCGGCGCCGCGCGGCACGAGCCACGCCATAGGGTAACCCCACCCCGATCCCGCGTGCCGCACGCCGCAATCGGCGCGCTGGACCAGCGCAAGACGGTCGTTCGGCTCGTCGATCACCAATAGCGCCTCGACATCTTCGCCGAAGCGCGTCGGCTCCTCATGACCAGCCCTCCACGGCGCCACTCGCATCGAACCCAGGCCAAGGAAGGGCGCGAGCATGGCTCTCCATGCGATCGGCAATGCCACAGGCTCACGCGCCACCGCTTCAACAATCAACGCGGCATCCAAATAGCTGCCGGTCGCATCCACGATATCCAGGAACCCGGCTGCCTGCAGTTCATCCTCGATCACCGCACCGCCTGCATCTCGCGCCCGCGCCCGCGCCCGCTGTATCAGGATGCCGACGGCATCGAGCATGGCCTGCTGATCGGTATTCAACGAAAGATCCATCAGCTGGCCCGCGGCAGGCCGAGCAGGCGCTCGGCGATGATGTTGAGATTGACTTCGATCGAGCCGGCGGCATGCCCCGCCGGCATCGCCGAACGCATGGCTTCGTCCGCCATGGAGTCGTCGTCAAGAGCGTCGGGCGAAAGGGCGAAGACCATGTCGGCGGCAAGCTGGTCGGCTTGAACCGACGCCATGCGCGCGACATTGCCCTCGGGCCCCGGCGGCTCGGCCCGCGCACGGGAATCGACGACGCGGTAATTGAGCACGCGCGCCGCCTGGCAGGCCGCTATCGCAAGGCCCAGTTTCTCCGCTACGATCGGATCTTCCAGTTCTCCACGCTGCGCGCACTGCTCCGCCGTCAGGTCGAGCAGCCTCAAAGCGCGCGCGAAGCGGGGCTGACCGACGCGTTCGAATGCCAGTGCATCCATCGCGGCAGCCCAGCCGCCATTCTCCGCACCCAGCCGCGCCGATATGTCGATGCGGACATCGTCGAAGAAAATCTCGCAAAAGCCGTGCTCGCCCCCCTCGATGCCCAGCAGATTGGGGATCGGACGGATCGTGATACCGGGAAGATTGGTCGGCACGAGCAGCATCGAGATGCCGTCGCGCCGTTGGGATGCCGGGTCGGTTCGCGCAAGCAGCACGCAATAGTCTGCGGTGGCTGCGTAGCTGGTCCATATCTTCTGCCCATTGATGGCATATTGGTCGCCGTCTCGCGTGGCGCGCGTACGGATGGCCGCCAAATCCGATCCGGCGCCCGGCTCGGAGAAACCCTGGCAGAACTGGATCAGGCCGGAGGCCATCTGCGGCAGGAAAAAGCTTTTCTGCTCTGCGGTGCCATAGCGCATGATGGCCGGCCCGACCCAGTTCGCACTCATATAATGCTGGCCACGCGGTTCGCCCCGGGTGTGAAACACCTCGCTCAACTTGTAGAGTTCCCACGAACTCACCTCGCGCCCCCCATACTCCCGTGGCCAATTTGGCATCAGGTACCCACGGTTGGCGAGCTTCTCCGCAAAGCCCCGACAAAACTCGAAATGCCGCTGGCCAGCCGTCAGCGTATTAGAGGTTATGCTCCACCAATCTGGAAGCTCTTGATCCAGAAAGTCAGACACTTCGCTCGCGAAGCGCAGGGCCTCCGGTGGCCAGGCAAATTCCATTGGCACTCCCTCCTGCTGGGAAGGTGGAATTTAGATACGGTGTTGTCAATCGCTATAGTAATTATTTATGCCCCTGATTATAAGGCCATTGTTATGGCTGTGGTTGAGCGTGGAGCGGTCTATCCGATATTCTTTTCCCAGTTCGCAGGCGTGAACGGTTAGACCGCCGAGAGGGGGTTCTTCTTGCACAAAATCTCGCTCCGCAACTCAGCGTCGTTCGACGCTAGCGTCCACAACATCCGCAATGCTAATCGCGGCCATCGTGATCCGGCAAAAGCAGTGGCGGCCACCAGTGGAGTAAGTTCAGGCCGATGAGATCGTAGAGAAATCTCCAGAAAATATCGATTTTTTGTGCTTCCACCTCAATCCTTGGCAATGTGCGATCTTTTGGCACCCAGCAGCTATGTGGGCGCTCCTCCTGCTGGGCATCCCGCGGTGGCGGAAGGGGCGATCTGCTCCCGCTGCTTTACTGGCTCGGCTTCACAGATGCGCCCGAGCTGAGTAGAGAGCCTTAAAGATGCGTGACATACGCTCCCATCTCGAGAGGATGCCAGCGATTTGCGCGCAGCTGCGACCATGACCTTGTTGAATCCGACCTTCTCGAAAATCTAGTGCCCCGATGCTTCAGCGAGAAGAATGCTTATTGGCTAACGGCAACACCGTCACCGCGTGACGATTGTCGTTCGGTTCAGCTGATAGCCCGTGGTGCTATCAAAGCATGTTTAGGCGGTCGCCGGATTGAGAGACGCACGGCGGTGAGGCGAAAGCTATGCACCTAAAAATGACCCAAGCACACCGATGCGGAGAAGCTCCATATGGATTTCGCGTAGGTTTTCGTCCGTGGTGCGCAACCGCGGTGGCAATGGACAATCAAGAGCGTGGCGAACTGGTGCGGTGCCTCTTCTCCCAATGGCCTATGAAACCTTCATTCGTCGCGCCGAAACCCGAATGCTCAACCTCTACGCGCAGCTGTCGCAAGCGCCTTTCCTGCAGGACGCCGGTGTTGATGCTGAGGCCTTCGTGGCGGAACCGACAGTTCGTCAGCCGGGGCTCGGACTGCACGATTGATTGCAGCGGCGGCGATTGCGTACGACCGCCGCTTGGACGCTAACGCCGAAAGGTTGGTCTCGCACGCTGCATCGTGACGATGCAAATCTTCGGCAATGGTATCGTCTGCTTCGAGCATGATGGTATCCGAAAGCTGACGGTCCGCTCCCGGCCCACGAGCCGCTAGACTTCTTAGCACCAGCTGCCATTCCGCTGTGCGCCCTAAAAGTCGCCGTCCAGAAGCTTGGGTTGACCTTCCCAAGAGCTGCATTCATCTTGCGCACGGCTGCTCGGCTCAGCCTCGCAGGACGGTGGGAACTTCATCCATTCCTGCCTCGACCTCTTCAGCCCGAACGCTGATACTATGCTCACTTATTTGGACCAGGCGCTCTTCCCCTTGCCAATAAACCCGGCCCACCTTGACGATACCACAGGACTAACGAGCGTTCACGTCAACCGACCCTGAAAAGCTGAGGGACTGTTCCATCGTTACGGGCGAGAGGAGATGTCATTGTCGGCAACTGGGAGCAAATAGTCGCAATCTGCGACTTCGATGGCGCCTTTATGGTCTTGAGCGGATCGTCATCCCGGATGCCCGACGCGGCCTGATCAACTCTCCCTAATGCCTCGGGAGCCGCGAATGCCCCGAGTCGTCATGGTGGAGTAGGTCGGCCTGGCCATTCGGGGCAGATAAAGAAGTGGATCCGCTCATCCTCGCTGACTGGCACCGTAGCCCAAAGCTCGGCGGCCTCGTGAGTGACAGACGCTGGGATGAACGCTGGGGGCTCATCAGAGCAACCCCTTCACCGTACCATGGCGCACCCAATCCTCATCAAGCATATGCTTCACCCTCGATCCGGTCGCCGGGCAACAGTAGCAAGCTCTTCATCACGGAACATATGCGCGTGCAAATGGTCCGACATCGCTAGATTGCCGTAAATCCGCCGTCAACGATGAGCTCAGTACCGTTGACGAAGCTCGCGTCGCTCGAAGCAAGAAAGCAGATCGCGGTAGCGATCTCTTCCGGTAAAGCAAACCGGCCCTGAGGGACATCACGGCACCGTTCGGCAATCCCGGCTTCACCGACCATATCGAGCATGATAGGCGTCGCCACGAAGCCAGGATGGACCGAATTGACCCTGACCTTGCGGCCGGTGGCGGCGCACTCGACCGCCGTAGCCTTCGAGAATATGTGAACCCCGGCCTTGGCCGCACTATAGGGTCCGAAGCCCACGCCGACAACGAGCCCTCGTATAGACGATACGTTGACGATCGCCGCATCCCCCGATGCCTCGAGCAATGGCATCATGTGCCTCGTGCCCAGGAACACGCTGTCCAGATTGATCGCGAGGAGCTTTTTCCACTGGTCGAATGACGTCTCGAAAATCAGTCGCCGATCGCCCCAGCCTGCATTGTTGACCAATATATCGAGCTTGCCGAAGGTGGCGCGCACCTCCTCCGTCGCGGTTTCCCAGTCGGCCTCTGCGGTAACATCGAGCTTGAGCGCGCGATGAGGGCCGCCCCTGAAGCGCGCCATGGTGGTTTCCAGCGCATCTATATTGATATCCGACAGCACGACCGTAGCGCCACGAGCTACAAGCGCGTCCGCGGTTGCTGCGCCAATACCGCCGGCTGCGCCGGTCACCAGGGCGATGCGGCCGGCAAGCGAAGCCGCGCTCATCGCAGTTCGCCCATATCGCTCGCCTGGCGCGATCGTGTTCCCATGCCATCCTCAAGCTTCGCGCGAACTGGTATCGAAAGGTCGACAAAACGGGGCATTTTTTTGTTTCTCCCCCGGACCTGTTGATCCGGTTCATCGACAATATCGGCCACCAGAAACAGCGTCCAATAACTTTTCATGGTAGCGCGATGGCCTTTGGCTATCGCGCACGGCATTTCCTGACGTCAGGATTTTTCCACGCATAATCAGCGCTGTTCGCGCCGATGAGCGAAACGCGAAGGCTGGGCTGCGCGACGGCCAAACGTATCATTGCTTGTGGCAACAGATGCAGCGACGAGATCAACGAGCCATTGATCGCTACATGTGCGGGATGCCGCTAGTTGAGAGCCTTCAAGTCCTTCAATATCGAGCGGCGCTTGGCCAGTAGCATTCGGCCACGCATCAGCAACAGCTCCCCGGCAGGCGTTAGATTGAATGCCTACCGCTCGCGCCCGTGGGTATTGCAGTCGAGCTGAAACTCTAGGCTTGCAAGCTGGGGGGCCAGCGTCGGCTGAGCCAGGCGCGGCTTTGCAGTAGCTTCCGTGAGCTTTTTCTGCTCCACCACCTTCTATGAAAATCGTAATTGCTGCTATGCGATCCAGCCGCGTTTGATCGACCTCGCAGATATCCAGAAGGGTATTGCCGCTATCGGATATAAGATCAGCGTCGCCAGCAGCGAATATTTGAGCGAGTCAGTGCCAAAGGTCGATGCCAGCCGGTCGGAGATGAATCCAAGAAGGACGATGCCCAGCCCTATGCCAATGCTGTTATTTATGAACAGGAAGGTAGCGGTGCTCGTCGAACGCAGTCCGGCAGGTACCAGATGCTGCACGGCGACGTAGATCGGCGTGGGGAATGAGAAGCTGAGAACGACGCCGACGAAAAGAAGGGGGGTAGCGATCCATATCGAGGCCGCATTGAGGCCGATCGAGTAGAATGGCAGCGATGCCAGGCCGGCGATGGCCGGATAGAGGACATAAAGCCTTTTGTTCGTACCGAATCTGTCCATCGTCCAGCCGCTGACCCAGACACCCACAATCCCGCCTAGAGTGGTTAGCATGGCGAACAGCACGGCGCTGCTGATGATGTCGAGTCCGAAGCTACGCTGGAGGAAGGACGGCAGCCAGAAAACCATGCCATTGAGCACCATTGAGCTGATCGCCGACCCGATGGCCAGGAACCAGAAACAGTGCGAGCGCAGCAGGCGACCGATGCTGGCTTTGCGTTCATCGGCGGACATCGCGGCAATGGCTTCGACTCCTTTGGGCCGGATCGCCGGCGAAGGGTCGCGCACGGCCCATCGAAAGAAGGGCACGAAAATCAGGCCGACCGCCCCCGCGATTATGAACGCCCAGCGCCAATGCAGCAGGCTGGCGATCACCGCACCGAGCAGCGGCCCAAGCCCGGCGCCGATAGGCGACGCGAAATTTAACAGCGCGACCGCGCGTGCGCGGCCCTCTGGCGGATAATAAGACGCGACCAGCGAGAAGGACGGCGCGGCGCCTCCGGCTTCGCCGAACCCGACTCCCAGCCGCGCAAGAAACAGGTGCAACCCGCTTTGAGCAGCGCCGCACAGCAGGGTGAAGAAGCTCCAGAGCCCCAGGCCGATTGCGATGACGTTGGCCCGGCTCCACCGATCGGCGAGGAAGGATAGCGGAAGCGCGCAGGCGGCATAGAAGATCGCGAAAGCCACACCGCCCATCAGGCCGATCTCGGTATCGCTCAACCTCAGATCAGCCTTGATAGGGCCAGCCAGGATCGAGATCAGCTGTCGATCGGCGATGTTGAGGCCGTACGCGACCATTAGGGCGCCGAGCGCAACGCGCCGCCGGCTCGGCGACCAGCCCTGATGACCCGCGCCATGTTCCATGGCATCCGATAACAGGGCGCCCGCTGGCGATTGTGCTTGCGTCATTTCGAATACCTCATTGCTTCACCTTCGCCCGAATGCCCGCCGATGAGAGTTCGGCACGACTTCGAACTCTGCAGCCGCCGGCCGACAGAAACTCACTCGACCCCGCGCGCGCCGCTCGGAAAGCCACGCACCCGACATCACCGTGGCTTGCCAAAGCAGATCGGGCGCGTTGCGATAATAATGATCGACGCCCCTAATCACGCGGTACGGCTTGTCGGCACTGGTGTTCGCGGCAGAGGCATATCCTCCTGAAATTCGGGCTGGAACGATGCGTGGAAGAAAATCTCGACCTCTCATCAGCATATCAAGCCCTGCTCTGTGATTTCATGCGTCGCTCACAGATAACCGGCCCGGTCCAGAAATTCGGAGCGTTCGGAAACGAGAGCCGGCGCCGTCAAGTCTCCCGATGCTCCACGACATCGTTCGATATGTGGTGCCGAAAGAGCCGATGCCGCTTGTCGTAGCTGCGGGTCAGGCCAGCTGACCAAAATCAGCATCTGAGGGAGCGGCCCGAACAGCATGTCGAAACCCGCCACCGAGGTCGCGCCGGCCTTTTGGAAGCCCGCGAATACCGTTTCGAGACAGGCTTCCCGAAATCGGCCGACGTGGCTGATATGCGGTCTGACATGCCAGGCCGTTTCACAGCTTCCCTGTTTGACGCGCTGGAAGGATGGCATCTGCAACCAAGGCTGGATGAGCGTGAGCTCGGTCTGGGTCACGAACTCCTGGTCGCCGAGGCTCATCTTTATCTTGTGCCAGGCTGGATAGACGCGGCTCCATCCAGCCTGGCGCTGCTCATAGCTTTCCCATGCCAATATCCACGAAAAGACGTCATCGCAGCTCGACCAGATGATCTGAGGACGTGGCACATTGAGTTGTTCGAACATCGGCAGCAATGTGTCGCGCATGCGCAGATGCATATCCGGCATTCGTCCCGGCATTATCGAATAGCGCCGCAACTCCTGGATCATCTCGTGGTATCCGATCTCGATACCAGGGCGGCCGCTGCGTCGCCGTCAGCCGACCGGTCCGCCGGTGCGACAAGCGCACGACGTAACGCCTCCTGGCTTTGTTGACGCGCGGCTATGGCGACCTTCGCATCGGGCACGCGCACGAAGCCGTGATAGGCGCCCGGATATATGTGGAGTTCGACGGCCACGCCCGCGCGCGTTAGGCGACGCGCATAATCGAGATCCTCTTCCAGGAAGAGGTCGAGCGCGCCCACCGCAATGAAGGTGGGGGGAAGGCCCCCAAGCGTTTTCGCACGCGCCGGCGCAGCATAGGAGGAAATACTGGCAGTGCCGGGCTCGACGCCGAGTATTGCCGACCAGCCGAAGCGATTCTGCTCATTGGTCCATACGAAATGTCCTGTATGGGGATGCGGATCGCTCGCGATGCAGGTCCGGTCGTCCAGCATGGGATAGATCAGGCTCTGGAAGACGATCTTTATCTCGCCGCGATCACGCGCGAGAAGTGCGAGGCCAGCCGCTAAGCCGCCCCCGGCGCTCTCGCCGCCTATGGCGATGCGAGCGGGATCCACTCCCAGCGAAGGCGCCTCGTTGGCAAGCCATTGCAACGCTGCGTAACAATCTTCCAGCGCGCCCGGAAACCGCGTCTCGGGTGCCAAGCGATAGCCGAGCGCGACGATGACACATGCGAGTTCCGCACATGTTTTCGCTTGGTTCTCCTGCGATTGCAGCGGCGAACCGGTTACGAACCCTCCCCCATGGATGTGCAGCAAGGCTCCGCAAGGGCCGATAGCGCGGCGTGGGCGATAAAGGATGATGGTGAGCGGCTGACCATCGCCGCCCGCTATCTCGATAATTTCGACGCTGATATCGAGATGATCGAAGTTGGACGGCTGGACGGCTGTGGCCAACCCCTTCCTCATGCCGGCCAAGTCCTGTGAGCCGAAGTCGAGCGGCGGGAAAAGCGATCCCAGCGCCTGCCTGAGCTCTTCGTCTACCAGATGCATCGCACTGAGATCGTTCACCGCGGTCCTCTTTTCCTCAACTACGCGATTGGACGTTGACCCTATCGAAGCTCGAAGTCCGCAAGATCGGGGCTTTCCACCATCGCGTGATATTTTTCCGCTCTCCAGGGAAGGTTTATGGCCATCCTTCCGAATTCGTTGAGGAAGTAGCTTCCCTTGGCCTCATTTTCCCAAATGAGGTTTTTCATCTCCTCGTCCATCTCGCGATTATAATCGTCAAATACCTCGCGGCGCACTTCAACCGACGAGCTGCGGCTCTCAATCATCTTGGTGATCAGCGCCAGGATGTAGCGTGTCCATATTTCGGCCCAGGAGAAAAAACCGCCTGCCCGTGGCTGGCCGTTGGGGCCGTACATGATGAAAAAGTTCGGAAATCCGGGCAGGGTCATGCCCAGATAGGATCGCGGCCCGTCCTTCGCCCACACCTCTTCCAACGTGACGCCATCGCGGCCAACATATTTGATCGGCCAAAGATATCTGGAAGCATGGAAACCGGCGGCCAGTATCAGCATGTCGAGATCGTGGTGCTTGCCGTCGCTGGTTTCGATGCCCTTGGGGGTGATCCGCGTAATATTCTCGGTCGACAAAGTTACATTCTCTCGGCGGAGCGCCTCATACCACCCGTTGTCGACCACCGACCGTCGGCCCAGCGGGGCGAAACGGGGGAGGAGCTTGTTGTGCAGTTCGGGGGCGTCGCCAACTTTGGACTCGATATATTTCAGAAGGTTCGCTCGCAGCTTGTCATTGCGCTGGCTGATCGTGCCGCCATTGGCCTGCCACGCGCGGTCATATTCCTGCAGCTCCTGCAATCGGCAGGTCGTCGAGAAGGTCGAGTAACATAACCAGTTCCAGTAAAACGGGATGTTCTCGATCAGCCACGACACATCCGCGGGAAGCGCGTCGCGGTAATTCTCCGCCGGCATGACCCATTGGGCCGTCCGCTGGAAGATCGTGAGCTCGCTGGCGGCCTGCGCGATCCCCGGCATGAGCTGGCTACCGGTGGAACCATTGCCGATCAAGCCTACCTTTTTGCCGCGATAATCGAAATCATGGTCCCACTGCGTCGTGTGGAATATCGCACCTTCGAACGTCTCTATCCCGGCTATCTCGGGCAGCTTGGGGGTGGCGAATAAACCCGCTGCGCTGATCAGGACATTGGCTACCCAGATGCGCTCGACACCGTGAGCATCCTTGGTGGCGACATGCCATTTGGCTTCCGCCTCGACCCAGGTTGCCGATACCACCTCGGAGCCGAAGTTCACATGCGACGCTATATCGTGCTTATCGGCGACATGCTGGACGTACTTAAGGGTCTCGTCCCGCGACGAATAATATTCGGACCAAGGATATTTCTTCTCGAACTTGAACTGATATGAATAGCTGGTGATATCCACCCGGCAATCGGGATAGTCATTTATCCACCATGTGCCGCCGAGTCCCTCATGACGTTCCAAGATGGTATAAGGGATGCCAAGCTGGTTGAGGGTGACGCCAAGCGCCACCCCGCTGATCCCGGCCCCGATTATGAGAACCTCGAAGTCGGCGATGACATCCGCCGGGGGCTTGCCTTGCCAGTTCACTTGCCTAGGGAAATCCTCAAACGCGAGCTCCTCATAGCCAAACCGCAATTCCTCGGGAGATATGTCGCCCGCCGAGAATGTCTTCATCAGCTCATAGGCCTTCTCCCGCGACGGCGGCGGTGGAGTCTCCGCAGATGAGATCCTGCTCTTCCGGATATAGTCCAGGGCCGCGCGCCTGACCTCGGCATGATGCTCCACGGCCAGCGTGTCAGCCTCCAGAACCCCGCCCCGGGCGGGCGTCTTGACGACTTTCATCCCCGCCAGCGCGGCGTCGCCCGTGATCTGGAGCAACGCCAGACGCAGTACGTTGACATCGGCGCCATCGATCGCCTCAACCGCCCTTTGGTCTTCGGCAGAGAGCTCTTCGAGAACAGACAAGGATCGCCTCCTGTGGGTCCGGCTTCCACCAGGTCGCCGGATGTCGGTAGATGCGGTAATGCTCAGGCTCGACGCAGGCAAAGAGGGAGGCGCGATCGACCCGCCCCCCTCGTACCTCAGAAGCCGTACTTGACCCCGGCGCCGAACATCCGCGGCTCGCCGAACGCCCCGGCGGAAAAACCTATCCCGTTATAGAATTGCAGGAAGGTCGTCAGATAGGAACGCTTCGTGATGTTATTCGCGAAAACATAAACACTCACGGGCGTATCGAGGAATTTATCCCAATCTATTCTTGCATCGAGAATGCCATAGCCCTTCTGAACGTCCCGGAAATCCGGCGTGTTCGATGTATGCGTCAAGGACTGATAGGAATAGCTCGCGAAGGGAGTAATGGTACCAACTCCCTCGCCCAGGTCCATCTTGTAGCTACCCGACACACCGAATTTGTGCTTGGGCGTTATGGTGAAAGGCGTATTTTTCAACGCCGGAAGATTATAGCCCGCGTCCGTGTAGGAGTAAAAGCTGGATAGCCGGACGCCATCGACGGGCACCGCCGAAAATTCGACTTCGATACCGTTGATGTTGGCGGACCCCTCATTCCCGGTGGCGGTGAAGCTCTGACCGTTAGCAAGCACCTGCCGCGTACGCTGAATATCGGTCAGCTTGCTCACGTAACCAGCCAGGTTCAGGCGAACAGGCATCGAGGCGAGACGGAAGTCGGTCTTGATCCCCAGCTCGGCATCACGCACCCGTTCGGGGCCGAAGACTGAGAGCAGCCCCAGTGCGACGCCGGGGTTGAAGCCGCCGCTCTTATAACCCTTTCGATGCGCGAGGTAGATGAGCGTGCTGTCGGTCGGCTGGTATTCCGCGCTGATGTTGTAGGTGATCTCGCTGAACTTGGCGGCGATTTCGCGGAAGCAATTCGCGTCGGCGAGCACCGTCGTGCAGACGCCGTTCGAAACATTCTTCGCCCGAATCCGCCGGTTATCGACGGTGTATCGGACACCTCCGGTAAATCTGAGCCCGGTGATCAGCCGGCTCAGGTCGGCAGTGGCCTGTCCGAACACCGCCTTGCTTCGATCGTAACGTAACGTCGCAAGCGAGACGCGATTGCCGAACTGGATCGTCTCGTCGATGTTCGAACTCGATTCAGGTTTGATGTTTTCGTAGTAGATGCCGAGGATAAGACTGAGCTGCTTGTCCAGCAGGCTCGCCTGCGCCTGCAATTCGGCGGTGACGGCCTTCTGCGACTGGGGGTTGGAGTAGGATCCCGAGTGATATTCGGGCGATTGCCGCTCTTCGATTATGGGGAATCGGGTTGCATCCGAGTCACCGGTGAAGCGCTGACGCGACATCCGGTATCCCAGGATATTTTTCAGCGATAGCTGATCAGAGACCTTATAGGTCAGCACGTTCGTTATCGATTCCGTGTCGACATCATCGAACGCGGTCAGGGTCGAGAACTCGACGATACGCTTGCCCCGCCGCCGCTGCTCGACGAGGTCGCCGGTTATCCCGGGGAAAAGCGTCGTCGCAAGCGAGCCGGGCCGGATGTCGAGAAGAACGACCGATCCACCATTGGAACGGCTTCTATACCTGTCGTAGACAAAGTAATTCTCCAGGCCCTCGACAGGCGTCAGCAATATGCCGACGCGCCATCCGAAATAATTACGATCATCCAGATCGGCGCCCGTGCCGAGATCCTTGGTAAAGCCGTTCCGCTGGTTCGAATCGAACGCAAAGCGAATCTTCAGGGAATCGCTGATCGGTACGTTGAGCGCGCCCTGCGCCCGTCGAAGCCCGTAATTCCCTGCCGTCAGATCGATGGAACCGCCAAGTTCGCCATCGGGACGGCGGGGATTCAACAGAATGGCGCCGCCGGTCGTATTTCGCCCGAAGAGCGTCCCTTGAGGGCCTTTGAGGATCTGGATACTCTCCAGATCATAGAGCAGGCCCGGGCCGGCTGCGTTCGTCGGAACATCTTCAAAATATGCGACCACCGCTGGCAGACTTCCGGCGATTGATTGGCCTTGGCCGCGCAGCCGGAAGCTTATTTGGTCTCGACTGCTGGCAACTTGCCGGCTCTGCAGTGACGGCACTTGCCGCTGGATGTCCTGAACCGAGACGATGTTCCGGCGCTGGATATCCGCTGCCGTGATGGCGGTGATAGCGACAGGCACATTCTGTAATCGCTCGCTCTTGCGGCGGGCGGTGACGATGATGTCGTCGATCTTCGCGTCGCCGCCTTGCGCCAGCGTGGACGCATCCGCGCTGGCGGCGGGCTCCGCAGCCTGGCCATGCGCGACGGCGGGAAGCGCCAGTGCGGCACAAAGGCCGACCCCATTCAAAAACCTGTTTTTCATCTTATTCCCCTCCCTGTATATTCAATGGGTTGAGCGTTGGTTGTGCTGCGGCCGCGCCGGGTTTTCCCGATAATCCGTCCGTCTGGTCGTCGCCGATGTACCCCGGCTCTTTCGTTTCCGCCTTGCTCTAGGCGCTAGTAATGGACCGTGATCGTGCCGAGTTCTCGCTCACGCTCGATGGTCTCGAACAACGCGGTGCTGACGTCCCTGCCAGTATGGAGGGCCTCTGCTTTGACCCGCTCCCACAGTGCTAGGTCGTTGGACGCCTGCTCCGGCTGGTGGTTCCAGCTGGGATCGAGCGTGGCCGTTATCTCGCTGCGAAGGCCGTTATTGTCGGAAAAATAGACGCTGTAGATGATCTTGCGATCGACGGGGCCGACGACCTCCACCCCTTGCGACGCAAGCCATTCCGCCCAGGCATCGACGGCTTCGCGACCATAGACGTCGAGTGCGAGATGATTGAATCATGGTAGCCCGCGGGCGGCACCAGCCCCCGGTCGGGAACTCCCGAACATTCGAAAAACGCGATCTGTGAACCGTCAGGCCGGCGGAAGAAGATATGGAAATAGGGCGGTACCTCTTCTGTGGATGGGAGGCGGCTGTCAATGACCGCACTCCAAAACTCCAGCCCCAGGATGTTCGTGTAGAAGTCCACCGTCGCCTTAGTGTCGGGCGTGAAATACGCCGCGTTGCAAGTCTGTTTAGGCGTCTGAACATGGCCTCCTGGAACCGGCATATGCACCTCAATCAATAACGACAGTCCGTAGGTAAGCGCGTCGTCAATCCCCAGACGCTAAATCCCGGAGCAGCATGGTGTCACAAAATAAAAGATGATGCCGGACATTTGAAAGCCGTAGCCGATTAAGTCTAATAATATATTCTTATCATCTAATGTGTTTCTTGAATTGATCTCTGCTGATGGCGCTTTAAGGAGGTCGCATGGCCAGAGCCGACGGAAGCACGCGCCCTCTCAAGCAAGATAGGAAAACTCTCCGCTGCGTTATTGATGTGCGGGCTGTCGGGGAGCCTCCGTTTGTGCTCGTTGGAGGTTCCTACAAGGATCGCCGATAGCAAAAGGCCATCGTGCGACCATGAAAAGTTATTGGACGGTATTTAGACCCGCCGATATTGCCGGCCGGACGGACGCGTCACCAGGGCGAGGGTCCCGAAGCGCGCGCACCACCACGCAGCGGGTCCAGGGCAACGACCATCGCGCAGGCCATAGGAAGAGAAGATGCAGAACGGCAACGATGGACTCGCGGACGCGATTGCACTGGTTACCGGTGCTGCAGGTGGGATTGGCACGGCAACTTGCGCAGCGCTGACGCGGGCGGGCGCGATTGTAATAGGCAGCGATCTAGGCGAATGCCCGCCGAACCTCCAAGTCGCGAAGTGGATGCGACATAATGTTTCCTCGCCCGAGGATTGGGGGGCGGTGCGGAGTGCTATCGAGCAAGATTATGGACGGCTCGATTGCCTGGTCAATAATGCTGGCACGATCGTCATCGGCTCAATCGAGGAAACCTCGCTTGCCGACTGGCGACGAGTATTCCATACCAATGTGGAAAGCGTGCTTCTTTCGTTGCAGGCACTGCTCCCGTTACTGCGCATCGCTGGCGAGGGGCGACGGGGCGGTGCTTCGGTAGTGAATGTATCGTCCCCGGCGGGCATGCGACCGCGCGGCTTTTCTTCGGCATATTCGGCCAGCAAGGCTGCGGTGACGAGCCTTACCCGCAGCGCATCCAAGGAGTATGGACGCCTTGGCTATCCGATCCGAGCCAATGCCTTCTATCCTGGAGGCAGCAATCGGCTCGGCATGGCATCGACAGTACATGCGCGTTACATAGAACTTGGACTGGCCCCTTCGCAGGCGCAGCAGGAGGCTGCTGCGATCGCTGTCACATCACTCAAACGCAATTGCGAACCGGAGGAACTCGCCGCTGGGATTCGATTCCTGTGCTCGACGGCGTCGAGCTACATGACTGGAACCGACTTCATTGTTGACGGCGGGGCCGCCTGACATGGCTGCGCTTCTCCGGTAACTATCGCTTCGCCGGCCACACCTTTTCGATTCTGGGTATGTCCGGCGCGATATCCAGACGTTGTCGCATCGATTACCTTCACCGGGCCGGCTTCCTCGCCTTCGCGATCCTCAATTCGCTTACTCGTAGACGGCTTGCCTTTCATATCCGACGTCACCTTGACGGAGCAATGCCGCTAGGGGGATCACACAAGGCATCCGCTATCGGGATGTCAGAAGTCCGGGCGTGCTGCGCGGAAAAACGTTAGATGCAAGATCAGGAGTAGATCATGGGGCGTACCGCGCTGATCATTGGCGGAGCAAGCGGAATTGGAGCTGCTGCAGCTGCTGCGCTGGCCGACGGCGGTGCGACAATCGCCATTGCAGATCTCGCGCTCGACAAGGCGCGGGTCGTGGCAGCCAGGCTCACGGGCGGCGGACACAGAGGCTATGTCTGTGATGTGATGAACGCGAGTTCGATCGAAGCCGCGTTCGAGGCGGTAGAGCGCGACCTGGGCCCGGTGGCGGTGCTCGTTGTCGCAGCCGGAACGCCGGGGCTCGTGGATGGCAAGCGGCCGACGCTTCGGGATACGACTGAGGCGGACTGGGACCAGGTCATGGCACTCAACGCCCGCGGAACGTTCCTGTGCACCCGAGAGATGTTGCGGCGACGGGCGTTGCAGCCCGTCGAGCACGGCCGCATCGTGCTGGTGGCGTCGATGGCAGCACAGGTGCTGTCGGTAAATGGCCCGCCCTCCTATGTGGCGTCGAAGGGCGCGGTGCTAGCCTTCACGCGCGCCGCCGCTGGAGAGGCGGCGGCCCTACGCATCACGGTCAATGCGGTTGCTCCCGGGGCGATCGCGACACCGATGTTGCGTCGCCTGATGTCCCCCGAACAAGATGCGCCATATCTCGCCCGCTCGGTTGCGACGCGCATCGGCGAGGCAGCAGATATCGGCGCAGCGATCGCCTATCTCGCCAGCCCGGCAGCAGAATATGTCAATGGCGCCTGTTTGGACGTTAATGGTGGTATGGCGATGCGGTAGATGCCGCAGGGTATACGCCCTTCATCGCAAGCTTACGCGAACGGTACTGTCTAGTGGAAAGGACGCCTCATGGACGAGGATCGGCTGGAACGGATGGAAAAAGAGATACGCGAGCTCCGCGATCAGCTTGAACTCCGCGAGCTGTTATCGCGTTACGGCTTCACAGCTGATCTTGGCCACGAGCAGGAGTTTTCCGAGCTGTGGACGCAAGATGGAGAATATGACCTTGACGATCTGCAGCTTCGCGGTCGCGAGCAGCTCCACCATCTTGTGAGTGATCCGCAGGGCCTCCATAAACAGGTCGTCGAAAATCGTAGCATGCATATCCCAACGAACATTTTCATCCGGGTGGACGGCGATAGCGCTTGGGCCGAAGCCTATTCGATGATCGTGATCCGCGAGGACGACGGGCGTTACGCAGTCTTCACAGCGGGTTATAATCATTTCGATTTCAAGCGAGTGAACGGCGGCTGGTTAATAAGTCGCCGCCATAGACGAGCAATTGGCGGACCCAAATGGGGAGGCTCCGTGATTTCTGCCCACCTCCAGACTTAGGCGACATTATGAGGGGCAATCAGGCTGATGGGCTTCCGTTTCAGAAAAGTTCGCGAGGTGCATCGTCGTAGATCAGCGTACTATATCGCGCTGGAGCGGGCGAAGGGATTCGAACCCTCGACCCCAACATTGGCAAGGTTGAGTTACGGACTGTTCCCACGGCGCGGACAAGCTGTCCGCTGCGACCCAGCTGCTGATCGCGCACCTTATCGCGCCCTAGGCAATCCCCGTCGCACAACGCTGGCTGTGCAATGCGTTGCGCACGCGGCCACCGGACAGAGCGCCGGCTATGGTCACGCCATCCTCGGCGACATCGAGCAGGCGATCGAGGTCGATCCCGCTCGAAATGCCCATCTTGCCGAACGTCCAGACGACATCTTCGGTGGCGACATTGCCGGTCGCGCCCGGCGCGAAGGGGCAGCCGCCGAGGCCCGCAAAGGAGGAGTCGAATACCCGCGCGCCCGCGTCATGCGCCGCCAGGACGTTAGCGACGCCCAGCCCATAGGTGTCATGGCCATGGAACGCCCAGCTCGGCCCGGCGTGCCGCGCGATCGCGTCGGCGAACAGGGCACGGACGTGGGAAGGCGTGGTGCGGCCGGTGGTGTCGCACAGCGCGATCTCGGCATCGGAGCGGATCGGCACGAGCTGATCGAGCAGCGCGATCACCGCTTGGGGATCGACCGCGCCGTCAAATGGGCAATCGAACGAAGTGGCCAGGTTGAGCCGCAGTCTCGTGCCGGCGGGCAGCCCCGCCACCAGCCGGGCATATTCCTCCACCGAGTCCTGCGTGGTGCGGCGGACATTGTTCATATTGTGCTTTTCGCTGACCGACAGCACGAAGGAAATGAAGGTCGCGCCGGCCTCGATCGCCTTGTCGCAATAGCGCTGGTTGGGCACCAGCACCTGCACTGCCAACCCGGGCAGCGCCTGCGACGCCGTCAGCACCTCTGCCGCATCGGCAAGCTGCGGCACCGCCCGATCACTGACGAACGCCGTAGCCTCCATCCGGCGCACGCCCGCATCATAGAGCCGCGTGACATAATCGATCTTGGTCGCCGTAGGGATCAGCGGTCCGATCGGTTGAAATCCATCGCGCGGGCCGACTTCGACGAGCGTTACGGCATCGTTCGAGACCATCAGATCACTCCTTCTGCACGCAGGTCGGCCACCTCGTCGGCGCCAAGGCCGAGCAGCCCCTGCAGGATTTCGTCATTATGCGCGCCGAGCGCCGGCCCGGCCCAGCGGATCGCCGCGGGTTCGCCGCAAAAATGCGGAACGACCCCGGGTTGCAGCACCGTGCCTCCAAAGAGCGGATCCGCGACCTCGCGGACCATGCCGCGCTCGCGATACTGGGGATCGGCGGCGATATCGGCGGCGTTGTAGACCTTCGAACTCGGAATATCCGCCTCGGCCAGCATCCGGATCAGGGCCTCGCTGTCATGTTGGCGCGACCAGCCGCGAATGAGTTCGTCGAGTTCGAGCGTGTTCTGGACACGCTGCTGATTGCCCGCAAAGCGCGGCACGCCGATCAGATCGGGCCGGCCGATCAACGTCATCAGCTTGGCGAACAACGGCTCCGAATTGGCGGCGATCAGTACGAACCCACCGTCCGAGCCGGGATAGGCATTGGTCGGTGCGGCAGTCGCGATGCCGCCGCCCGCCGGCTGGCGAATCTTGCCGAGCCGGCCATATTCGGGAAGCATGCCCTCCATCAGGCTCAGCACGCTTTCAGTCAGAGCGACGTCGATGCTGCGCGGCTTGCCGTCGCCCTTGGCGCTGTCGCGCTGCCATATCGCCGCGAGCAGGCCGATCACCGCATACATGCCGGCAAGCGAGTCCCCGATACTCACGCCGACGCGCACCGGCGGCAGATCGCTCACGCCGGGCGGCTGATCGGTCAGATAGCGCAAGCCGCCGATCGCCTCGCCGATCACGCCGAAGGCAGCGCGGTCGCGATAAGGCCCGGTCTGCCCATAGCCCGAGATATGCGCAATCACGAGATCGGGCCGCTCGGCCCGCAGGATATCGGGGCCGATGCCCAGCTTGTCGAGTTGCCCTGGGCGGAAATTCTCGACGACCGCATCGCAGCCGCGCACCAGCTTCTTGACGATCTCGGTCGCGCGCGGATGCTTGAGATCGAGCGTCATGCAGCGCTTGTTGCGAGCGTGCACCGACCACCACAGCACATTGCCATCGACCTGCTCGCCCCAATGGCGCGCCGGATCGCCACTGCGCGGCTCGATCTTGATCACATCGGCGCCGAGATCGGCGAGGAGGCGCGTCGCGAACGGCGCCGCCACGAAATGCCCTATCTCGAGCACTCGAAGGCCGGCCAGCGGAAAGGCATCTCCGATCATCATAGGGTTAAACCTTCTCTTTCTCTCGTAGCATCGGGCGTCGTTCGGCATCGAGTGCGATGCAAAGGTCGGCCCGCCCCGGCATCTCGGCCAGGATATGTTGGGTGATCCGCTGATAATGCTGGATGAAGCGCTCGATCCCGGCATCGTCGAGAGTGGCGGCGAGGCCTTTTCCTTCGGCGACGAGCGATGCGCGCAGCGCGCGCTCCTGCGCACTACCTCCGGCGTATTTGAAGCTGATAAGATCGTGGGCTAATAGCGACAGAATCTCCCAAAATTTCCAAGCGTACAGGTAACCGTTATCGGCACTGGCCTGTCGTAGTTCTGGCGACGCGCTAAATTCTTGAAGGGGCGAAACTGCCATAGCCTCCACGAAAAAATAACAAGGGCTGACCCGGGCGCACGATGTCGAGCTCTTGGACCCGGCCAAGCACGACATAATGGTCGCCCGCCTCGTAGACCTTTTCCAGGCTGCAATCGATCCATGCCAACACATCATCGAGCACAGGCGAACCGTTCGCTGACACCCTATGAGATAGACCGGCGAACTTGTCCTCTCCTTTGGCGGAAAAGCGCCGGCAAAGATCCACTTGGTCGCTCGCCAGGACGTTGACGCAGAATTTTGCCGCACGTTCGATGTCCAGCCAACTGGTCGATGAGACGTCCGGAAAAAAGCCGACAAGCGGAGGGGACAGCGATACCGATGTGAACGATCCCACCACCATAGCGGCGCGGCGGCCATCGGGCAGCGCGGCCGTCACGACGCAAACACCCGTCGGATAATGGCCTAGCACTCGCCGATAGACCGCAGCGTCGATCACCGGATCTATGGTGACGGTCATCTGCCTGCTCCATGTTTAGAATAGTGATCTATGCTGCACTCTTTGCGGATAGTAATATTAGTGATCGGAGACGGAGAAGCTGTCTTCCAACTGGGCTAATCACCTCATTTTGCAGGTAACATAGGCTATCGATCGCGTTGCAAATGCTCTGCGGCAGGGAACTTTGCACCAGCAGCACGTCGCGCTCCGGCAATATGATTGCGAGCTGCACAAAGCTCGTTGTGGCCCGCCGCAAATCGGCAAAGTCTCCTCTTCTGCTTCGCTTGCGAGCCCGATACCGTGATGCCATTACAGAAACAGGGTCGTAGGGAAGTCTCGGCCGGGATGATGCTCCGATGGACCAACCGGAAACGCGTCGAATATCGCGCGATCCCGATCCAAACCGCTCAGCAGCCGGAGCGTCATGGGCTCCACGCAGCAATCCACCAATGCCGAAAACCCTTTCTCGAACCTTGGGTCCGCGCGCACCCGGTCAGTCGCTTCCTCGCTTTTCCAAGATTCGAGTATGTAGAGTTCGTTCGGCGCCCGTCCGTAGCCGCAATAAAGAAAGTTCATTTCATTTTTTATCGCAGGCAAAAATATGCTCCACAATGCTCTGGCGTTCGCAATAAATTCATCGTGCCGGGCGGGATCGAGGGCAAATCTGCAAATGAAAGCGGTCGAACCGGTGATGGGGTCTGAGCTCATAATCAACCATCCATAACATGCGGCGCCGAGGCCGACGGAGTTGACACACGGCCGCCGGTCCCATTCGTCGCCCTCTGCGACTATCCCTATCGGGTCACGATCGGTGGTTCGGCCGTCACCAGCCGGCGCGCAGCTCTGCCGACCATGATCGCAGATTATCGACCATATGCGCCGAATAGCGCGACCGGCCTCGAAATCGTTGCTACAGCTAAGCCCTCCCGCATATGAGTCAAATAACATAACCACATGAGCCCATTAAGAATGAACATATCTTCCGATATTCAGCGCAATATATCTATGTTAATACCGACACTTCAAAGAATCTTTGACCATATTGGCAATTCTGGCCGTAAGGTAGCGACCAGCGTGGCTTGTTGACCTAGGCCGAATGACTCGTTACCTTCTTAATTCTTGAAGATAAGGGAACTCTCAATGTCCCGTGGTGTGATACAGCCTATTGCGCTGGATGATCTTCCCCTCACCTATCGGGAATCCGCCGATATGATGAATCGACTGGTGGGTGATTCCACGACTATCCAAGTCCTGGCGCACAGTCCTGCTTCGGTAGATTTCTATTTCACCGATTTCTATGAGCAGATGTTCTATAACAAGCGCCCCGATCTCAAGGTCGATGTTGGGATAAAGCAGCTCATTCGACTGCGCCTTTCAAAGCGCCACGGCTGCGCTCTTTGCAACCGTGCGAATGAAGAAGAAGTCCGGCTTCTGGGCTTTACCGAGAAGCAGATCGGTGCCTTGTTCGACCTCGAACCCGATCCTACTGAATTTACGGAGCTGGAACGGGCGGTCATCGACTGGGCCGACCAGATGCTATTCAGCAACGCGGACGGGCGGCTGGATGCTGCGTTGTACGAGCGATTGCGTCGGTATTTTTCAAATGAACAGATTGTCGAGATGGCCATGGTGACAGCTATCCTTGTCGGAGCCACCAAGATGACGTTCGTACTCGACATAGTGCCACGCGAGGCAACGTGCAGTTTGACCGACCGAGCCTCCATTCCGCAGCTCGCATAAATTGCCGATCTCGCCGGTCTTTGGCCATCTGATGGACCCACCGAAAAAAGGGCGCGTCGTCGACAAAGGAGCATCGCATTTGATCAAGATGGTCGTTGCCGTATGGCGCAAACCGGGCATGAGCCAGGAAGACTTTGAAAGCCGCTGGTTCGTAGATCATGGCGCTTTGGTCCGGGAATATGGGCCGGCGATGGGATTCGTGCGCTATATTCAAAGTCACAAGGTTGCGTCACCCGCGATCGATGCGCTCGCAGAAGGCCGTGGCTGGGGCGAACCTCCGGATGGCCTTACCGAAATATGGTGGGAAAGCGTGGATCAGATGAATATTGCGCTCGGATCGCTGGAGGGGCAGGCCGCGAGCAAGCTGCTTGCAGAGGATGAAGTCCACTTCATTGAGTCGACGCGGATTACGGGATTTCTGTCAACGGAGAAGGTAGTGTTTGATTTCACGGGCAAAACCGCCCCAAGCACATGACATCGTCGACATGTCTTTAAAGGAGAGCGGCATGAAGGTGATTTTCACGGTCCAGCGGAAAGAGGGGTTATCCTACGCCGCATTCAAGGAATATTATGAAAATCATCATGCGCCGTTGATTACGCGGCTGCTGCCTTACTTCTGCGATTATACGAGAAACTATATCGGAGAAGATGAAAAGGGCGCACCGGCGCATCTCGACGGCACGGCTATGGAGCCGGGCTTTGACGTTATCACCGAGATCGCCTTTTCTCATCGCGAAGACTATGAAAAAATGCTGACCTCGATAAGCGATCCCGTAATCGGAAACCAAATTGCTGAAGATGAAGATAAATTTGTTCGTCGAGGCAGCATCGCGATGTACATTGTCGACGAGCGTAAAACGCCTGCAGATCAACTTCGTCCGCGCTGATGGGCTCCGTCAGAGCGGGACGCGGCTCTGGCTCTAATTTCTGGACCCGTTCCTTTACCCTATGTCCCCATGCCATCTAAATGAAATAGAGAATTCTATCCATGCCAGGACTGTATGGCCTGATTAGGAAATGATATTTGACGGCGTCGTGTCCGCTATTGCACTCTCAAGAACAATAATGCTGCCGGTTCTGAATATCGGACATGTATAATTATAAAATAGGGAAAGGTCTGCTTGAGGAACGCGCCAGGATGACGTCCCTTCCTTGGACCGAAAAACCCATTGGGGAGACAGGATTGCACATACTACGGAGATTATCGAGCGACTGGCTTAGCGTGAGATTGCCGTGTGAGGGCACCTGCTTCAATCGATGGCGACACGTCGCTCGCCAATGGAAGGCGAAGCGGCAACTGACGTCGCGCTAACAAGAATATCACAGCGCCAATGCGATAGAGCCACGCGGCAGTGCTCGCTGGCGGCCTGCGTAACGTGGCCGCTGTGGTCTCGCTCACATCACGGCGCAGCCTGATTCAAACATCATCGGCCGAGCCGACGACATGGCCGGCCGGTACATGTAATAACGAATAATCATATAATAAAACACTGTTTTTAAATATAATGTGGAGGGTGAAGGCATGTATAAGGGCAAAGCTGGTTGGGTTTGTAGCTGCTCGTGGATGGCCGTTCTGCTTGCGGCTCCCGCGTATGCGCAGAGTGCGCCGACGATACCGAGCCCGATCACGGCCGATGACTCCTCCGGACTTGAAGACATCATTGTTACGGCGCAAAAACGAAGTGAGCGACTTCAGAATGTGCCGATCACAGTGAATGCCATCGGCGGCGATATCCTGGCGCGGGCCAATATCAATATGCAGCAGGCCTTGCCACAGATTGCGCCGAATATCTCCATCAACGCTTTCGCGACCTATGTTTCGCCATTCATCCGCGGCATCGGCTCAAAGATCGTCAATATCGGCCTCGATTCTTCGAGCTCGGTCTATCTGGACGATCAATATATGGCGCGCGCGTCGAGCGGGCTGTTTGCCTTTAGCGACGTCGAGCGGATCGAAGTTTTGAAAGGTCCTCAGGGCACCCTATATGGGCGGAACGCGGTTGGTGGCGCGATCCGCATCATCACCAACGATCCCAAGCCCGATTTTTCAGCAAAAGGCGCGGTTGCTTATGGCCGGTTCGACCGAAAGATGGCGGAAGGAACGGTCAATATTCCCCTGACGTCGACACTCGCCATGCGTGTTACCGGAAATCTCGATACGCATGATGGCTACGTCAAGAACATCAATCCGGCCTTTCCCGCGGGACAGAACCGCAACATGAAGGTCGCCCTGGGCAAGCTGCTGTGGAAGCCCGACGACAGGATCACCGTCTTGCTGCGCGGCGATTATTCCTGGAAGCGGGATTTCGCCGACAATACCTTCTTGGCACTGGATCAAACGGCGCCGGGCAATGTCGGTGTTGCGTTGGGCGGCCAAGTGCAGACAGGCTTCTATACTTATGCAAGCGGCCTGTCGCGAGACAAAAGCTATCAGGGAAAGAGCGTGTCCCGAGGCACCGAACTCCGCGCCGATTATGATTTTGGTCCCGTAGTGCTTTCGTCGATCACGACATATCGGCATAGCGATAATGAAGCTAAAGCCGATCTCGATGCTACAAGTTTTCTGGTACTCGATGGCTCCGCGACCGTCGATTTCTCGAAAGCCTTCACCCAGGAAGTTCAAGCGGTATCGAGCATCGACGGACCATTTTCGTACACCGCCGGTCTTTTCTACTTCCATGAGCGCGGCGCCTACGGCTTCTGTATCATGGGCCCGGGCGTGCTGGGCGTCGGCACGTCGCTATGCGGGGAGCAGGGTACTCGGACGCGCTCGATCGCACCCTATGGCGAGGCCAGCTATGCCGTCAGCGATGCGATAAAGCTCACGCTCGGCGCGCGCTACACGATCGAGAAGAAGTTTCTCGATTATAACGTGATTTACACCGGGCCGTCCCGAACCACCGAAGATGTCAATCCTGACCCGCGCTCGGCCTCCACGACGATCGAGCCCAGCGACACATTATCGTTCAAGCGTTTCACGCCGAAGGTGACGCTGAGCTACAAGGCGTCTGAAAGCTTCCTGAGCTATGCCACCTTCACCAAGGGCTTCAAGAGTGGCGGCTTCAACATCCCGGCGATCGCCGCGCCTGTCAGCCGCGTGAAGCCCGAGGATTTGCGGTCCTTTGAAGCCGGTTTCAAATATTCGTCTTCGAAGGTCCGATTCAACGCCGCGGCATTCCACTACAAACAGAGCGATCTGCAGGTTTCGACGATCAACGCCGCGACCGGCGCGACGACCGTCGAGAATGCCGGCAAGGCGACGATCTATGGCCTAGAGGGTGACGGCGACTGGGCATTGTCGCGGCGCCTCACGCTGGGCGGCAGCGCCGGTTGGGTGCATGGGACATTCGATCAATATATCGGCACATCCTATGTGTTGTCGGCGTCTCTGCCGGCATGCGCGGCGGCGGGCGGGCTCGGTGCCAGTGCGCCGTCTCCCGCGGCCTGCCTCGGCTATTCGGCCGTCAGCGGCAATTTCAAGGGTAAGCGTATTCCCAATACCCCCCGGTTCACCGGGAATGCGCGCATAGCCTATGAGGTGCCGCTGGGAGACGCAGGCAATCTGAAATTCGGCGCCAACGCGGCCTATGCGAGCAGGGTCATGCAGACCGCCGACAATCTGCTGTCGCTGCATCCCACCTGGCTCGTCAGCGCGAACGCTACCTGGACATCGTCGCAGGAGCGCATCTTCGTCACTCTCTTCGGTACCAACCTTACGGGTGAGCATTACACCACCGATCAGGCGCAAAGTTCGACAGGTGGCTATCTCACGGTCGGACGACCGCGCGAATGGGGGGTACGACTGGGCTTCAAGTTCTAACCCGCGCCCGGGCGGTTCGCAGATATGCCGGGATGGCAAGGCATATTGCTCGCCATCCCGGCATAGCCGTGACCACGCGCACAATATGAATTCGGGGAGTTAAGATGAATCTGCTGCACGCGCTGGAACAGCCTTTCCGATATAAGTCGCTGCACTTGAAAAACCGGTTCGTCATGTCACCGATGACCCGATATTCCGCCCCAATGGGCATCCCGACAGATGACGTGGCGGCTTATTATCGCCGTCGGGCTGAAGGCGGTGTCGGGTTGATCATCACCGAGGGGCTCGGCATCGATCGCACCGCCTCGCGCGCGATATCCACCGTCCCCAACTTCTATGGGGAGGAGCCGCTTGGCGCGTGGAAGCGCATTCTCGATGGTGTGCAGTTGGCAGGGGCCACTATGGCGCCCCAATTCTGGCATGTCGGTGGGGTACCCGACTTCAATTTCCCCGACGAACCGCCGGCGGCATTGGAAAGCCCCTCGGGGCTCATTGGCCCGAACGTCGCGGGCGGGCGACTCATGACCGAGGAAGATGTCGCAGATGTCATATCTTCCTACTGCCGTGCCGCCGCCGACGCCCGGCGCCTGGGCTTCAACGCTGCCGAGATTCACGCCGCTCATGGCTATCTGGTCGATCAGTTCTTCTGGAGCGAAACCAATAGGCGCAATGGCCGCTATGGGGGAGCGACGCTACGCGAACGCGCGCGATTTGGCGCCGATATATATCGGGCGATGAGAAGCGCCGTGGGCGATGACTTCGTTCTGATGATGCGTATTTCTCAATGGAAAACAGGTTTTTACAACGTCCGCATGGCATCGACGCCTTCAGAATTGGAAGGGTGGCTGGAGCCGCTCGTAGACGCCGGCGTGGATATCTTCGATTGCTCGCAGCGGCGCTTCTGGGAGCCCGAATTTGAAGGCTCCGATCTCAATTTTGCCGGGTGGGTGAAGAAATTGACCGGCCAGCCGACGATTACCGTGGGTTCGGTGGGCCTGGACCGCGATCTGTTCGCCGATGTCGAACAGGGCGGCGAGTCACACCCGCACCTTGCCTCGCTCAGGGAGTTGTCGCGACGCTATGAAAGAGGCGACTTCGATCTGGTTGCAATGGGCCGTGTGCTGCTGGCTGACCCGGAGTGGTTGAATAAGGTCCGAACAGATCGGTGTGACGAGCTTATTCCTTATTCAAGCAAGGTCTTGGAAACCCTGTTCTGACGATATTGCGGCTGTGGCCTCAAAGGTCGGCCGCGATGTTACGGAGCGCTGCCTCATATGCTTCCGGCAATTGTCCGCCCGAGATGAGAAAGCGGTCATTGACGATAACGGCGGGTATGGTTGTGATGCCGCGTTGCCGCCACTGGCGCTCCAGCGCCCGAACGTCGTCGGCATAGCGCTCCGACGCCAGCAGCGCACCAGCCTCGTGGCGGTCGAGGCCCGATGCTTCCGCGGCATCCATCAATATATCGTGGTTCGAAGGGTCTAGCGCACGCGTGAAATATGCCTCGAACAGGGCATGTTTCAACGCTCTCTGTTGATCGCAGCCAATCAGGGCCGCCCAGTAGAGCAAGCGGTGCGCATCGAACGTATTGTAGATGCGGCTGTCTTCCGATGTGGCAATCGTGAATCCGAGCTCCGCGGCGCGCGATTGAACCATAGCGCGCATCGGCGCCGATTGCTGCGCGGTGGCGCCATGTTTTCGCGCAAGATGTTCGATGACATTCTCTCCGCCCGCCGGCATCGTCGGGTTCAGCTCAAAGGGCTGGAAGCGAATGTCCGCCGTGACGACGTCTTTGGAACGAGCCAAGGCGCGCTCGAGCCCGATCGCGCCGATGAGGCACCACGGACAGGAGACGTCCGAAATAAAATCAATTTTCAGCGACGGGGTCATGATGCCTCACAAGAAAATACCACGCTGCCATGAGCGAAAGGGTGATAGTCATATGGCGTCCAGGCTGGTCCGGTCGTAAATTCATCGGTGCACGGTGTTGCGGGCCCCGGCAGCATCAATGGCACAGGATATGACGACATATGATCTTTCGCGACAAGCATCCGCGAGGACACAGGCCGTTCTTAAATCACGGTAACGGGTGCCAGCTTTACCTCCAGCCGTAGCCGGGTGAGCTTCATGGATTTAAACAGCCATATGCCGTCCCTGCGAATATAGGTCTCGTGATAATGGCCGGCGCCGTGGATCTCACTGGCGCCGCGGATTCCCGGCACTCCAGGGGGGAAGTATATGCGGTCTTCCATGGCCCAGATGGCTTGGGCGGTATTCAGAGAGAGTATCTCGATCTCGGCCATATGCCCGTGATGTATCGAAACGCCGCCCGTAAACGCCGCCTCGACCGCTCGCATGAATTGGCCGATGGGCATCGGTTCCGGATCGGTTTCCGGAAACAGCAATATGGCGTCGTCGACGAACAGCGTCCGTAACTCCTGCCACTGCTGCGTATCCACCCATCGGAAGTAGCGCGCCTTCAGATGTTTGATATCTTCAACCGCTTCGAGGCGCTGGAGCCTATCCACGTTATTCATATGCTTCGAAGCCACCGGGCGGATCGCGCAGCAGTCCGACACTGATCAGGACACATGACAAGCCCATTCTTTCACAAGTTGCTGGATCACGGGCGCCCCCTCCGAAGTCAAACATCTATCTCACGTAAATATTGGAGCGCAATATTAAAAATACTTTTCCTTGAGAGGCCAATTCACGAAGGAAATGCCGACCTCTCATTCGGACATGCTATTGCGCAATGATGATAAGTAATTAGACGCTTGGCCGGCGCCCCATTTATCCTGCCCACTCAATAGATCGGGCAGAGCTCTCCAGAAATTGCGCGGCTGGGCAGCAGTGATCGGCACGGGCCGGATAGGGCGGCACGGGCTTCCTGAGACGCATCATGGGCCGTTTTGGTCAGCTGCACTGCTGGCGAAATATCCCCTTCAGGACAGGACGGCACGATGAGTCGGATAGCCAAGATAGACCTTTCCAACTGGGATGCGGACCTGCGCGCGACGATAGGAGCAGACGCATTGCCGCCCATTGCGAGGTCGGTTTTCAACATCCTTGCGCATCGACCCAATATTGCAAAAGCATTTGCCGCCCTGTTCAGCGCATTCAAGGCTGACCAGACTCTTCCTGATCGTCTGGTCGAACTGGTCAGGCTGCGCATGGCATTTCACAATCAATGCCGTACCTGCATGGCTATTCGATATCAGGACGGTATCGACGACGGGGTAACAGAGGATCTCGTCTGCTCGCTCGAAAAGCCCACGGAAGCTCCCGATCTTTCGGCGGCCGAGCGCGCGGCACTGGCCTATACCGATCGGTTTCTGACCGACCATCTGAGCATCAACGACTCTCACATGAACAATTTGCGCGAACATTTTACGGAGGGCCAACTTGTCGAGTTGAACTTCTGGCTGGCGATGGGCGGATTTGGCAGGATGGCAGCGGTGTTCGACATGCTGGAAGATCTTCCCGCTCATTTTCAAGAAACGACGTCGGACCATCTGGCTCCCTGGTCGTCGCCGCATGTCGTCGTTGGATGACATTTTCCGCTGCGGATTCCAGCACGGCCACTGACCGTGCGAAACAGATTTAAGGAGAAAATTATGAGCGTGTTCACCCACACCGTCGTTGGAACCAACGATCTCGAGAAGTCACGCAGCTTCTATGACAAGGTGCTTGGGGCGCTCGGCCTGAAGCGCTTGTTCGATGGCGACACCCGTTCTGCGTGGGGCGCCGATCAACCAGCCTTGCTCGTCACCTATCCAATTAACGGTCAACCAGCGACCAGTGCCAATGGCGGCACGATCGGCTTTGCCGCGCCCAGTCGGAAGGCTGTCGACAGCTTTCACGCCCACGCGCTGGCCAATGGCGGCATTTGCGAAGGCCCTCCGGGTCTGCGTGATTTCGTCCCCAACGCCTATGGAGCCTATATCCGCGACCCGGATGGCAACAAATTCTGCGCCTTTTGCTACGCTGCCGAATGACCCGAGCAGGCACCCAGACGAGCCCGCTATTTTTGGACCACCCCGGTAATCGGCTTGAGTACGATCAACCTGGTCTCGGCCAAATTCAACGAACCCGAAATCAGAATTTCGCCGGTGGCCATTTTCTTTTCGAGCGCGGCAAAGGTCGCCCAGGGATCGGAATTCTCGATCTCGTAGATGGCGGCATAGCGCCAGTTTGGCGCCTTTAAATCAGCAGCAGCATCCTTGGCGTTATCGACCATCGTAAAGCGTTGCGCGGCGACGAACCCATCGACAGACAAAACATCCCCAAGATGTTGATCTGAATACCAGGCGTTGAACTCTTCCTCGCGACCGGTGACCGGATTACTCAATACGAGCAGCTTATACTGATCGTCGGGTGATTCATCGGGCATTAAATTGGCCTCCTCTGCCTATAGCGTGATTACGATGCGTAGCGTTATCACGCAATCTCGAAAAAGAACAATTACTCCATGCATAATTCCTATACCGTTATTATCCGTTATTATTGGACCATGTAAGATCAGGCTTATAACGACTTACAACTGCACATTATCCGGTTCGAACACCGCCCGGATCAGATGGATAAATTTGCCGAACCATGAAAGATCATTTTCGGACTGCCGTGATCGATGGCCTGGATACGGGCTATTATGAAGCGGGTTCGGGGCCTACGGTGGTGTTGCTACATGGTGGCGAACATGGCTCGAGCGCCGAACTGACTTGGGAATTCAACTTCCATGCGCTTGCCGGGGGGTTCCACGTCATCGCGCCTGATTGGCTCGGTTTCGGTACGACCGCCAAGGTGCATGATTTCGAGCTGGGAGCGCAACGGCGCCTTGCCCACATGCAGCGCTTCCTGGCCTACAAGGAGATCGACAAGGCGGATCTCATCGGCTGTTCCATGGGCGGAGCACTTGCTGTCCGCGCGCTCTCGGCAGATTCGCGCAGTCTCCCGGCACGATCATTGGTGTTGATCGGCTCGGGAGGAAACGCTCCCGACAACATATTTCGCCGTGCGCTGCTCGACTATGATTGCACCATATCAGGCATGCGGAAAATCGTCGAAGCTCTGATCCACGACCCCTCCTGGTCGCGGAATGACGCATATGTCGAGCGGCGTTTCCGAAGCAGTATCGAGCCTGGGGCATGGGAGTGCTCGGCAGCGGCCCGCTTTAAAAATCCCCTGGTCAGCGTTCGATCAGAGTTCGGCCAGGTCGATACGACGCGGTATGAAAATATCGATATCCCCGTCCTCGTCATAGGAGGCGAATTCGATGTGCTGAAAGAGCCTGGATACGCGCCCCACTTGGCCCGGCGGTTTCCAAGGGGAGAGGCCTATACCGTCCCCAACGCCGGGCATCTCTCGAATATCGAACAGGCCGATGAGGTGAATGGCAACATCATCGCGTTTCTGCGGCGCGTGAATGGCAACAGCTGATCATGACGTAGGCGGGCATAACGTCACACCGGATGATCAAATCCTTGTCGATCAGACATCTGACTAGGGTCCGGACCCATAAATGGGATTCCCACGGCGGCTCGGATGTGATTCAGGCTCTGCGACAGCAGGAGCGTGGATTTGAGCGAGTTTTGGTTGAGTGAACAGCAGTTCGAGCGGCTTCGGCCAT
>NZ_LARW01000101.1 GCF_000971055.1 Sphingomonas sp. SRS2 | reverse complement strand
GGCGCGCTCTAACCTGAAGTGCAACACCCGAATTTGATAGGGTGTACCGATGGGAAATCACTACAGCCAGTTGAGTATGGACGAACGCAACGAGATTCAACGGAGCCGGAATATGGGATTGAGTTGTCGGGCAATTGCCCGACAACTCAATCGGCCGCCGTCGGCGGTAACGCGTGAGGTTGAGCGAAACACGGTTGGCAAGAGCTATGACGCGGTGCGCGCAGCGCGTGCGACGCTGGCACGCCGGCGGCGTGGGACGGTCAAGCTCAAGGCCGGCTCGTTGCTGCTGAGTCGGGTGCGTGGCTTGATGGCGATGGGGTGGTCGCCGGAACAAGTTGCGGGCAGACTGCGACGGATGAACCCGGATGATCTTGCCAGCCACGTTTCGCACGAGACGATCTATTGCGCCATCTACGCCTTGCCGCGAGGTGAGTTGCGCAGCGAGCTGATTGCTCAGCTGCGCTTTGCCCACAAGGCCAGGATGCCGCGCACGCGGGGACAGGACCGCCGCGGCCAGCTGCAGAACATGACCTCGATCCACCTGCGTCCCATTGAAGTGGCGGCTCGCCTGATCCCGGGCCATTGGGAGGGCGATCTGATTAAGGGTGCCGGAAATCGCAGCGCGGTCGGCACCTTGGTTGAGCGCAAGAGCCGTTATCTGATGATGACCAAACTGCGCGACTGCACCGCTGAAGCCACCTTGGAAGCCTTCACGCGCAAGTTCCGTCATGTCCCGCCGTGCGTGAGAAAGACGCTGACCTACGACCAGGGCAAAGAGATGGCGCGCCACGAGATGCTGGCCAAGCAACTGAAGATCGACGTCTATTTCGCCGATCCGCACAGCCCCTGGCAACGGCCGACCAATGAGAATACCAACGGTCTGATCCGTGAGTACCTGCCCAAAGGTCTGGATTTGGCGCCGATCTCGCAAGGTTACCTCAATGCAATTGCACGACAATTAAACGACCGCCCTCGCAAATGTCTCGGCTTTGAAACGCCTGCCGAGGTCTTCGGTCGCGAAATCATGAACTTGCAACCCAGTGTTGCACTTCAGACTTGAAACCGCCC
>NZ_LARW01000100.1 GCF_000971055.1 Sphingomonas sp. SRS2 | reverse complement strand
CACGGCGTCGACAATGCTCGTGGTCGTGCCGGTCTCATCGATGAACACCAGCGACTGGAAGTCGAACCCGGCCTGCGCCGCCTGCCAGATCGCACGTGCTATCGCGACGTCGGGCCGGTCTTGCTCGCTGGCGTAGATGGTTCTTTTTTTAAGCGCAGCCCCAGCTTCTTCACCGTCCGCCATACGCTCGTATAGCTCACCTCGGTGCCACGGCCGGCAAGACCCTCACGCACATCCGTCAACGTCAGCTCCGGCACCGCCGCCAGGCGCTCTGCGATCCAGTTCACCTCGGCGGTCAATTTCGAACGATGGTCGCCGCCCATCGGCAAGGCCGCGTAGCTGGTCGTCCGCTGATAGCGCCGATACCAGTTGCCCGCCGTACTCGGCGCTACGCCAAAAATCGCGCCCGCTTCGCGGCAGCTCCGGCCCCCGACCATCGACGCTACCACGCGCTCCCGCAAATCATCCGAATAAGGTTTGCCCATCCATGCCGACCTCCATCCCAGCCAGCACTCTGAATCACAAATCAGCCTCAAAGGGAATCCGCCGATTCAACACGATCGTGTTCGACTCTA
>NZ_LARW01000010.1 GCF_000971055.1 Sphingomonas sp. SRS2 | reverse complement strand
GGCATTGTCAAGTTGCTGAGCCGACGAGACGAGTTTCGGAATCCGGAGCGAAATGGCCGCGGCTCGGATAACAAATGTCCCAGGTTATGCATTCTTCGCTACATCGGTGACCTCATTCCAGAGAGAAAACGCTTGAGTACGCACGTGCCGGTACTGCTGCGCCGACAGGCGGTTGCGCTGGCATCGGAAGACGTTGTTGATCGGCCCATGCGCGGATAGAAAACGCTGCGCGTGCCTCGGTGACTTGTAGCGGCGCATCTGCCGTTCTCGCTGGCGCGTCGGTTGGTGCGATAGCTCGGCCCGGTTGTTCAAACCCTTGTGCTGGCGATGCTCTACGCCCGGCATGATCTGAGCCTTAGCGGCCGCATAACTCTTGAGCTTGTCAGTAATCAGAACCCGCGGCACGTAGCGCAAGCCCTTGAGAAGCTTGCGAAAGAACCGCTTGGCCGCCTGCCGGTCACGCCTGCTCTGCACGAGGACATCCAGGACATGGCCGTCCTGGTCAACTGCACGCCAGAGGTAATGATGCTTTCCCTTGATCGTCAGCACGACCTCGTCGAGGTGCCATTTGTCGCCCCGTCGTGGCTGACGTCGGCGCAGCTCAGCAGCGTATTGCTGGCCGAACCGCAGAGTCCATTGGCGAATCGTCTCGTAAGTCACGACGATACCCCGGCTTGCCATCAATTCCTCGATGTCGCGAAAGCTCAGCGAGAACCGGAAGTAGAGCCACACCACATGGCTGATGATCTCCCGAGGGTAGCGGAAACCGCGGTAAAGTTGAGAACCTGTCATCTCATCATTTTATCGAGGCGCGGCCGGCTGTGGCAACTTGACAATGCC
>NZ_LARW01000001.1 GCF_000971055.1 Sphingomonas sp. SRS2 | reverse complement strand
TTTGCTTCTGATCCAGTCCAGGGCCGCCAGCACCGGACGCCACACGGCGTTGTTCGACCGGAACTCCAGTGCCGAAAGCAGGCTTGGCAGCATACGGCGATAATGATTGGCCCATGCCCTCCGCATCACCTTGTAGATCCGCCGATCCAAGGCGCCCTTTGCCTGGCTTTCCTTGATGATCGCCGCCAGTTTGTCCTTGCCGGCGATTGGGAAAATGACATCGCAGATGCGCCCGGATGGATCG